>NZ_SJZJ01000001.1 GCF_004337475.1 Nocardioides jejuensis
GCACCTCGACCAGGCCCTGCACGGCGAGGAGACGGTCGACGGCCCGCTGCTCGCACCGGAGGTCAACCGCCCGGGTGACCCGACGGGTCTCAACGCGCAGAAGCCGAACACCGAGCTGGTCGATGACGAGATCTACCCGATGATCGCCGAGACGGTCCACGACCTGATGGAGGAGGTCTACACCGTCGTGATGAAGGCGGTGGACGGTGCCCTCGCCAGCGTGACCGTCGACCTCACCGCGACGCTCAACCCGCTATCGGGCCAGAGCGCGACGGCGAAGTGGAGCGTCAACCTGATGGGCCAGCCCACCGCCCCGACGTGCACCGGTGTCGGGACCACCAGCGGGCTGCTCTGCACGACGCTCGCAGCGGCCATCGTGGTGGCCAACCCGATCGTCACGAAGCTCGTCGCCCCGCTGCGGGACTTCGTGCTCAGCGACGCCGGCCACCAGGTCTTCGCCCTGGCGGTCGACGACATCAAGACGGGACTCATCACGATCCCCGTCCGCAACGCGCTGGCCCCGTTCTTCGACGTCCTCGCCAAGGTCGTCTCGCTGCAGGTAAACCACCAGGAGTCGGACGCCTGCCACCTGCCCGACGGCAGCACCGGCGTGAGCAGGCTCCGCATCTCCGCGCTGAGCCTGGCGATCCTGCGCTCGCAGCACGTCGCGACGATCAACCTCGGCAACGCCGGCAGCAAGGTCGACGCCTGTACGCCGGAGGCGTCGGCGAACATCGTCGAGATCGCCTCGGGTCCGCGCAGCCTCGCGGACGCGGGCTACTCCGAGGCGACGTCGCCGGGCAACCCGGGACCCAACCGCGGCGGCGCCAACGTCGGCGTACTCGGCAACCGCACGGTCAACCTGGGTGGTGCCGACGTCCCGCTGAACCAGTTCATCGACTTCGGCCAGCTGGCGACCCTGCTCTCGGAGTCGACCGCAACCACCCCCGAGGACGCACGTGCCGTCACTGGTCTGGCGGGTGCTGACGGAGCGGTGTCGCTGGACAACGTCAACGGCTCCACGTCGAACCCGGCATCGATCGACCTGCTGTCCATCGTGCGCAAGGCGGGCATCAGCGGACTCACCGACCAGGCCGTCGACCAGCTCCTCCTGAAGGTCGGCGTCAGCGGATCGGAACTGCAGGCCGTCAAGGGCAAGATCCTCGACCCCGACGGCGTCGGCGGCCTCGGTCGCTACCGCGTCGGCCAGGCAGATCTGTTCCTGCACTCGCCGCTCGTCCAGGGCGCGGCTCCGACGATCTACGACGGTGCCGGGCAGATCGACCGCGCGGTCGAGAAGACCCTGAACCCGCTGCTCAGCCTGACCAACCTGACCAACGCCCTCCCGGGCGGCACCAAGGTCACGGCACGGGTCCGGTCGAACATGCAGGACCAGATCTTCAAGGCGATCGTGGCCCAGCCGCTGACCACGAAGAACCACGTCCTCACGGTCGACTTCTCGACCGGCAAGGTCACGGTGCACCTCGACCAGGCCCTGCACGGCGAGGAGACGGTCGACGGCCCGCTGCTCGCACCGGAGGTCAACCGCCCGGGTGACCCGACGGGTCTCAACGCGCAGAAGCCGAACACCGAGCTGGTCGATGACGAGATCTACCCGATGATCGCCGAGACGGTCCACGACCTGATGGAGGAGGTCTACACCGTCGTGATGAAGGCGGTGGACGGTGCCCTCGCCAGCGTGACCGTCGACCTCACCGCGACGCTCAACCCGCTATCGGGCCAGAGCGCGACGGCGAAGTGGAGCGTCAACCTGATGGGCCAGCCCACCGCCCCGACGTGCACCGGTGTCGGGACCACCAGCGGGCTGCTCTGCACGACGCTCGCAGCGGCCATCGTGGTGGCCAACCCGATCGTCACGAAGCTCGTCGCCCCGCTGCGGGACTTCGTGCTCAGCGACGCCGGCCACCAGGTCTTCGCCCTGGCGGTCGACGACATCAAGACGGGACTCATCACGATCCCCGTCCGCAAGGCGCTCGACCCGGTCCTCCAGGTCGTCGACAACGCCTTCTCGATCCAGGTCAACCACCAGCAGAAGGGCACCTGTGGTGACGGCAGCACCGGTTCGATGGACCTCTCCGCACTGAGCGTGGCGGTCCTCCGGCCGGCGGCCGGGCCGAGGATCAACTTCGGCAACACCAGGCTGCACCTGGGCTGCTGAACAGCTGCAGCAACGACGGCGGGGCCGCCTCCCCCAAGGAGGCGGCCCCGTCTCTCTGTCGGTCTGCGTCAGGCCTTCGCGGGTACGCCGGTCGCCTTGCGCAGGACGGCGTCCAGCACGGGCGTGGGCGTCGTGCCGCTGAGGGCGACCTGGGCCTTCGGGCCGAAGCCGACGACGTACCGGGCGCGGGGGCTGCGCGAGGTGATCGCCTTCTCGATCGCACGGGCGACCTTGTCCGCCGGAACGGCGAGCTTCTGCGAGAGCGGGATCATCTTCCGGAAGCCGGCCAAGTGGGGGCGGTAGAGCTCCTGCGCGGCGGGCGACATGCCGGCGATGACCTCGTCCAGGTCGGCGTCGGCGTTGTGCCAGATGTCGGTCGACACCTGCGCGGGCTCGACCAGGGAGACGCGGATCCCCCACGGACGCAGCTCCATGCGCAGCGCGTCGGCAGCACCTTCGAGCGCAAACTTCGAGGCGTTGTAGGCGCCGGTCAGCGGGGTGGCGACGCGGCCGCTCAGCGAGGAGGTGAAGACGATCCGGCCACGGGAGGCGCGCAGCTGCGGGAGCAGGGCCTGGGTCACCGCGAGCTGGCCGATCAGGTTGATCTCCATCTGCTCGCGCAGGGTCGCGACGGACAGCCCCTCGAGCGGACCGATCTTCGCGACACCGGCGTTGTTGACCAGCGCGTCGAGCGTGGTCACCTCCGCGGCCACACGGGCGATCTGCTCCGCGTCGGTGATGTCGAGGAGCACCGGGGTGATGCGTGCATCGAGGGCGACGAGCTCGGCGCCGTCCTCCTCACGGCGCACGCCGGCGAGGACGTCCCAGCCGGCAGCGGCGAGACGGAGGGACGTGGTGCGACCGATGCCGCGCGAGGCGCCGGTGATGAGGACGGTGGGCATGCCGCGGACTCTAGTGCGCAGCACCGACCGGCCGGCGCGACGTTCAGCCGACCAGGAGCGGCATTGCCTCGCGTACGCGGGCGACCAGGGCACGCGGGGCGTTCTCGTCGCCCTGGAAGTGTTCCTGCAGCGCGCGCTGGAAGAGCCCGTCGACCAGCGCGTACGCCGTCGCCGCCTCGACGCGGAGCCGCAGGCCGGACAGGCGGGCGTAGGTGTCGAGGACGCGGACCACCATCGCCTCGATGAGGGCATCGATCTCGGCGAGCGCGGCACCGTCGACGGAGCCGAACCAGCCCTGCGTGCGGACGTCGTACCAGAGGCGGTGCAGGCGGCCGTCGGTCACGAGCGAGTCGACCAGCCGCTCCTCGAAGGCCGCGAGCACCCCGGCCGCGGTGGTGACACCGTCGATCGCCGCGTCGTAGCGCTCGACGCAGCCGGTCTTGAAGAGCCGGACAGCTTCGAGGATGAGCGCCGACTTGTCCTTGAAGTAGTAGTGCAGGACCCCGTGCGAGTACGACGAGCGCTGGGCGATGTCGCGGACGCCGGTGTTGGCGTAGCCGGTCTCACTGAGCACCTCCAGCGCCGACTGCGCCAGGTGCGTGCGGCGGTCGCCGACGCGCGCAACGGTCATGCATCCACCCCCCTTGAAATCACCCGAAGTCGGACAAAATCTAACGGGCTCACACGCCCTTCCGCTGAGGAATGGGCGCATTCGTCAGCCCTCCACACCTCGCCTCCTTCCGATTGACATGTTCGAACGTTTGTTCGAACATGGAGGTGTGACAGCAGCCCTCGACCTGGCCCCCGAGCCGGGCGCCTCCCCGGTCCCCGACCTGGCCGCGTTGCGTGCCCGGATCCGGCGCCTCGAGGGGGCCGAGTCCCCCGGGGACGTGATCGGTTTCGGGGTGCCCGAGGCGCTGCGATCGGCGTTCCCGACCGGTCTGCGCGCCGGGGCGACGTATGCCGCGACGGGGTCGCTGACGCTGGCCCTGATGCTGCTCGCCGAGGCCTGCTCCCAGGGGGCGTGGAGCGCTGTCGTCGGGCTGCCGGGGCTCGGCCTCGAGGTGGCCACCCGGATGGGGCTCGACCTCGACCGGACGCTCTTCGTGCCGGCGCCGGGCGACCAGTGGGCGACCGCGGTCGCGGCGCTGGCCGAGATCGTCCCGGTGGTGCTGGCCCGGCCGGTCCGGCTCGTCCCGACCGAGGCCTCCCGACTCACCGCACGACTGCGCGAGCGCGGCTGCACCCTGCTCCTCACCGAGCAGCCTCCGTCCACCTGGCCGGCGATGCAGGCCACCTTGCACGCCTCCCCCGCCGGCTGGCGCGGGCTCGGCGACGGCCACGGGTGCCTGCTGCAGCGTCGGCTCGCCATCCAGGTCAGCCAGCGCACCGGTCGCACCACGCGCCATCACCTGGAGGTCTCGTGACGCCCGGCGGGATCCAGCGCGCCCTGGCCCTGTGGTGCCCGGACTGGTCGCTGCTGGCCACCCGCACCGAGCACGGGCTCGACCCCGACGTCGCCCTGGCCCTGATGGACAAGGGCCGGGTCGTGGCCCGCTCGGCTGCCGCCGACGTCGAGGGCGTGACCGTCGGGCTGCGCCTGCGCGAGGCGCAGGCGCGGTGCCCCGGCATCACCCTGCTCCCCCACGATCCGCTGCGCGACGCGCGTGCCTTCGAGCCGGTGGTCCGCGCCGTCGACGAGGTCATCCCCGGCATCGACGTACGCCGTCCCGGCCTGGTCGCCGTGCACGTCGCCGGCGCTGCCCGCTACTACGGGGGCGAGGAGGTCGCGGCCCGGGCGCTGGCCGACCAGGTGCGCGGTGTCGCCGGGCTGGTCGACGTCCGCATCGGCATCGCCGACGGCATCCACGCCGCCGAGCTGGCAGCGCAGACGACGACCGCCGCCGCACCGCTGCGGGTCGTGCCGGCTGGTGCGTCGCGGGCGTTCCTCGCCGCGATGCCGCTCGACGTCCTGGCAGACCTCCCGGGAGCCGGCCCCGAGCTGGTGACCCTGCTGAAGCGTCTCGGGCTGACCACGCTGGGCGACTTCGCGGCCCTCCCCGGATCCTCGGTGCGGGCCCGGTTCGGGGTGCCCGGCATGCAGGCCCACGACCTGGCTCGCGGACGTGAGGTCGCGCCGGTGCGTGCCGCAGCAGCCCCGTCCGACCTGACCCGTCACGTCGTCTTCGAGCCCGGCCTCGAGCGGATCGACCAGGTCGCGTTCGGGTGTCGCACGATGGCCGAGGAGTTCATCGCCACCCTGACCACGCGCCAGCTGGTCTGCTCGCAGGTCCTCGTCTCTGTCTTCACCGACGACGACACCACCACGGGCCGCGCCCACAGCGACCAGGTCTGGACCCACCCGCGGCACTTCAGCTCGACCGAGGTCGTCGACCGGATCCGGTGGCAGCTCCAGGGAGCCGCCTCCACGGCGCTGGCGGCGCCGACGACCCGCCAGGGTGCCGTCATCCGGGTCGAGATCGCTCCGCTCGCCCTCGACGATGCCGCCGCCCATGCGGGTGGGTTGTGGCGTGACGGTCCGGCCGACCGGATTCACCACACCGCCACCCGCCTGCAGGGTCGCCTCGGCCACGACGGCGTGCTGACCGCGGCCATCGGTGGCGGTCGGCTGCTCGCCGAGCGCACCCAGCTGCGACCGTGGGGCGAGGCCGCCCCGTCAGCCACCATCCGCAAGGCCGACCAGCCCTGGCCGGGCAGCCTGCCCGGGCTCGCACCGACCCTGGTCTACGACGAGCCGGTGCCGGTGCGCCTGCTGGATGAGGTCCGGTCGATCGTGCGCATCGGCAGTCGGGGTGACCTCTCCGGTGCCCCGGTCTGGCTCGACCCCGGCGCCCTCGACCCGACCGGCGGCGGCCCCCGGCGCGTGACCGCCTGGGCCGGCCCCTGGCCGATCCGGCAACGCTGGTGGGACCCGTCCGAGACCCGCCGCGTCGACCGCGTGCAGCTTGTCGACGACCACGACCAGGCCTGGCTCCTGCTCTACGAGCAGCTCGGCACCGACGACGAGGAGCCGTGGTCGGCCGAGGGCCGTTATGACTGAGCGAGCCGGCTGACATGGGCTGGAGCAACCCGCCGATCTCCTGGAAGGAGATGGAGCGGATCCACAGTGGTCGCCCATCCAAGCCGCCCGTCAACGGGCGCGACGAAGCACCGGTCTCACGCAAGCGACAGCCGTTCCGCGCGCCGGCGGTCGAGCAGGTGGTGTCGACGACCCGCTACGCCGAGCTGCATGCGCACTCGCACTACAGCTTCCTCGACGGCGCCTCCTCCCCGGAGGAGCTGGTCATCGAGGCAGCGCGGCTGGGGCTGCACGGGCTCGCACTCACCGACCACGACGGGATGTACGGCGTGGTCCGCTTCGCCGAGGCCGCCGAGGCGTACCCCGCCCTGCAGACGATCTACGGCGTCGAGGTCTCCCTCGGTCTGCCTGCTCCGCAACAGGGCGTGGCTGACCCGGTCGGCGACCACCTCGTCCTGCTCGGGCGCGGACAGGAGGGCTACCACCGGCTGGCGGGTGCGCTCACCGACGCGCACCTCGCGATGGGCGCGGAGAAGGGGCGGCCCGTCTACGACCTGGCTGCCCTGGCCTCGTCGACGCACGGACAGGTCATGGCACTCACCGCCTGCCGCAAGGGAGCCGTCCGGCGTGCCCTCACCTCTGCCGTCGACGCCACGACGGGCGAGATGGCCGCGGAGCGCGAGCTGGCCCGGTTGCGGGAGCTCTTCGGTCGTGACGGCGTGGCGGTCGAGCTGCTCGACCACGGGCAGCCGCTGGACTCCCTGCACAACGACGCCCTGGCCCGCATCGCCGCCCGGCTCGGTCTGCCCACGGTCGCGACCACCGGCGCCCACTACGCCCAGCCGTCGCGGCACCCCCTCGCGACGGCGCTGGCCGCCGTGCGCGCCCGACGGAGCCTGGACGACCTCGACGGCTGGCTGCCCGGCGGCGACGGGGCGCACCTGCGCAGCGGTGACGAGATGGCGCACCGGTTCCGCCGCTACCCGGGCGCGGTCGAGCGCACGGCGGAGATCGCCGACGACCTCGCCTTCCCGCTGCGTGCCGCCAAGCCCGGCCTCCCGAAGCTCGACCTGCCCGGCGGCCAGACCCCGATGGAGCGGCTGCGCGAGCTCGCCTGGGCCGGCGCGGAGAAGCGCTACCCCGGCTACGGCGACGACGTACGGGCCCGGCTGGAGAAGGAGCTCGACGTCATCGAGCTCAAGGACTTCCCCGGCTACTTCCTGATCGTCCACGACATCGTGCAGTACGCCCGCGGGCGCGGGATCCTCTGCCAGGGGCGCGGCTCGGCGGCCAACTCCGCGCTCTGCTTCGTCCTCGAGATCACCTCGGTCGACTCGATCTTCTACGGGCTGCCGTTCGAGCGGTTCCTCTCGCACCTGCGCGACGAGGAGCCCGACATCGACGTCGACTTCGACTCCGACCGGCGCGAGGAGGTGATCCAGTACGTCTACGGCAAGTACGGCCGCCGCAACGCCGCGCAGGTCGCCAACGTGATCACCTATCGCCCGAAGAACGCGGTGCGCGACATGGCCAAGGCGCTGGGTTTCTCGCCGGGCCAGCAGGACGCCTGGTCGAAGTCGATCGACTCCTGGGGCTCCGTCGCGGTCGACGACGCCTCGATCCCCCGGCAGGTCGTCGAGATGGCGCAGGAGGTGCTCACCTTCCCCCGCCACCTCGGCATCCACTCCGGCGGCATGGTGCTGACCGACCGCCCGATCGGCGAGGTCTGCCCGATCGAGCCGGCCCGCATGGAGAAGCGCACGGTCCTCCAGTGGGACAAGGACGACTGCGCGTGGATGGGGCTGGTGAAGTTCGACCTGCTCGGCCTCGGCATGCTCGCCGCCCTGCAGTACTCCTTCGATCTTGTGGAGCAGCACCTCGGGGAGAAGTGGACGATCGAGACGCTGCCGCGCGAGGAGCAGGGTGTCTACGACATGCTCTGCCGCGCCGACTCGATCGGCGTCTTCCAGGTCGAGTCACGCGCCCAGATGGGCACGCTCCCCCGGCTCAAGCCACGCTGCTTCTACGACCTGGTCATCGAGGTCGCCCTGATCCGCCCCGGCCCGATCCAGGGCGGCGCGGTCCACCCCTACCTGCGACGTCGTGCCGGTGAGCCGTGGGAGTACGACCACCCCCTGCTCGAGCCCGTCCTCGAGCGGACCCTCGGCATCCCGCTCTTCCAGGAGCAGCTGATGCAGATGGCCGTCGCGGTCGGCGGCTGCGACCACGCCGACGCCGACATGCTGCGCCGGGCGATGGGCTCCAAGCGCGGGGTGGTCCGCATCGAGGCACTCAAGGACCGGCTCTTCGCCGGCATGCGCGACAACGGCCTCAGCGAGGAGAAGGCCACCGAGATCTACGAGAAGATCCAGGCCTTCGCCAACTTCGGTTTCGCCGAGTCGCACTCGATCTCGTTCTCGGTGCTTGTCTACGCGAGCTCGTGGATGAAGCTGCACTACCCGGCGGCGTTCCTGGCCTCGCTGCTGCGCGCACAGCCGATGGGCTTCTACTCGCCCCAGTCGCTCTCTGCCGATGCCCGGCGCCACGGGGTGACGGTGCTGGGCCCCTCGCTCGACCTCTCCGGCGTGCACGCCGGGCTCGAGCGCCTTCCGTCGTACGCCGGACCGGCCGGCCTCGACGCCTGCCTGAGCTTCGAGCAGCCACCCGTCGGAGAGTTCGACCGGCACGCGCCGGACACCACGACCAGCCACCACCGCGACCTCGGCTGGGGCGTGCGGCTCGGGCTGGCCGACGTCCAGCAGATCGGCACGGAGGTGGCGGAGCGGATCGTGGCGTCGCGTGCCGCCGATGGCCCGTTCCGCGACCAGGCGGATCTCGCCCGCCGCGTCGACCTGACCACGACCCAGCTCGAGGCGCTGGCGATGGCGGGCGCCTTCTCGGAGCACCGCCGCCAGGACCTCTGGACCTCCCGCGAGGCCTCGGCGCTCGCTCCCGGCCAGCTCGACCTGGGCGGGCTCTCCTACCAGCCACCGCTGCTGCCGATGCTGACCGAGGCCGAGCAGCTCGTGCAGGACCTCGCCACGACCGGCCTCTCCCCCGGCGACCACCCGCTGCGCCACCTGCGGGCAGGCCTCGACAGCCGCGGCGTCGTGCCGATCGACCGGGTCGGCGCCATCGAGTCGGGGCGGCGCATCGAGGTCGCCGGCCTGGTCACGCACCGCCAGCGACCGGGCACCGCGGGCGGGGTCACCTTCCTCAACCTCGAGGACGAGACCGGCCTGCTCAACGTGGTGGTCTCCCCCGGCGCCTGGGCCCGCTACCGCCGCGTCGCGCGGACCTCGGCCGCCCTCGTCGTACGCGGGATCCTGCAGCACACGCAGGACGGCGTCCTCAACCTCGTCGCCGACCGCTGTGAGCAGCTGATGGTGCGCGCATCGCCGAGGTCGCGCGACTTCCGCTGACACTGTCCGTTTCGTCACCTAACCTCGGAATGCGCACCACACAGGGGGAAACACAGGTGAACCGACTCATTCGCACCATGGCCGGCGGCACGCTCGGCACGCTGCTCGCCATGACGGGCATCGCACCCGCCCAGGCGGACGACACCGCGGCGCCGACCCCGAATGCACCGACCGCAGTCACGCTGTGGATGCGCTCGCCCGACACCTACCACTGGGCGCCGATCTCCTTCGCGTACACCGACCCCGACTCGAGCAGCGTCACGGCGACGCCGTTCGAGATCCGCAACAGCGACGGCACCCTGGTCCACACCGCGACGCCCACGCACACCGCCCGCTCCGCACAGACCGGCATCGCCGGCAGCTGGGGAATCACCTGGGACGGCACCAGCAACGGCGCGTGGGTGCCGGGCGGCACCTACACGGTCACCACGACGCTGACCGACAACAGCGGCCACGCCACTCCCACCTCCGCGCAGATCACCCTGGAGGCGGTGCCACCGGCCACGATGCAGGTCGTCCCGACCGGCACCACGAACGTCCTCGACTTCGTGGCCACGCCGCCCGAAGGAGTCCAGCTCCGCGACTGCAGCGCGATGTCGACGAAGTACTACAAGTGGCAGTGGGACGGGTCCGTCGGGGACGACGGCACCTGCCACACCCTCGTCGACGCGAGCGCCCTCCCGGCCGGTGAGCACACGATCGCGCCGAACATCTCGCGATGGACGCCGATCAACTACCGGCCCTACGTGCCGCCGCCGATCACGATCACGGTCGTCGACGGCGGAGCGCCGACGGTGGTCGCTCCCGCCGACGTGACGGCGTACCGCTCCCGCGCGACGGCGTACGAGACGAAGAACCTCGAGTACACCGTCTCCGACAACTCACTCGTCGACGGCGTCGCCTGGGTGACCGATGCTGCCGGCACCACGGTCCTGCCCGAGCAGGTCCTGCCGCGGCAGCCGAAGCACACCTTCACCTGGAACGGCAGCGTCGACGACCACGCCCTCCCCCCGGGTGCCTACACGGTGCACTCGCGCTTTACCGATGCCTACGGCAACACCACCGACGGATCGCCGGTGACGCTGACCCTGCGCGACGCCAACCCGGTCGAGCAGCTCCAGCCGACCGACGGCGAGAGCGTGCTGATGGGTGAGGTGCCGATCGAGTTCCGACCGGCCAGCGCCCCGACCGAGACCGTCACCCGGATCCGGGTGGTCCTGCTCAGCACCGCCTGCTGTGGAGGACCACTCGACGGCTATCTCCAGTCCCGCTACATCGACGCCCCCGACGCCGACGGCAACTGGCGGATGCGGTGGCCCGTCGGCGACGTCGAGGCCGGTGACTACGACCTGTACAACGAGGTGACCTGGCAGGACCCGTCCGGCGCCAGCCACGCATTCACCACCGGCAAGCGGGCGGTCCGGGTCGACCCCGTGACCATCCCCCTCACCATCGATGCGACCTCCGATGCCCCCGACACCGCCGATGTCGCGATCGAGACCTCCAGCCCGCACAGCGAGGACCTCGACGTCACGATCGACTGGGGTGACGGCACCTCCCCGGAACACCACACCGTCTCCTCGCCCTATCAGTCGGGCACGGACCGCAGCCACTCCTACGCCCGCGGAGGCAGCTACACCACGCACGTCACGGTGACCGGCTCCGACACCAGCTCCTCGGCGAGCGACACCGTCACCGTTGCCGGTGACGGCAACGCAGTGACGCCGGCAGCGCCCACGGGCGTCACCGCGACGCGCGGCAACCAGACGCTCGCCGTCGCGTGGACCGCCCCCGACGGCCCCGTGAGCTCCTACACCGTGCTCTGGACAGCCGACGGATCGAGCTGGACGTCGAAGAGCGTGCCCGGCACCACCACCACGCTCACCGGTCTGGTCAACGGCCGGCTGTACGCCGTCGCCGTTCGCGCAGTGAACGCTGCCGGTCAGGGCGCCCTGTCCCCCGTCGTCTACGCACGACCAGACGCCGTCCCGCCCCCGATCGCGTCGGTGAAGGGCACGGCCCGCTCGAAGTCAGCGCTGATCTCCTGGACGTCGGGCACGGTCACGGCGTCCTACGGGCGGCCAACGGGATTCGTCGTCCAGCGCTACCGGGCCTCCGATGCCCGCTGGGTCACCGTCCGCACGGTCGGCGTCTCGACGCGCTCGGTCACCATCAAGTACCTCACGCCCGGCACGCCCTACCGGTTCCGGGTCCGCGCCACCAACGATGTCGGCGTCGGCACGCCGAGCCCGACCGTCAGGGTGCGACCGACCCGCTGAGGTGCATCATCAGGAGATGGACCTCTCGCCGTTCGGCGTACGTGTCTCGGCCGGCTCGCTGCGCCGCGCCGACGGCGGCGTCGTTCTCCCCCACGTCTGGACCGACGCAGGCGTCGCCACGACGCCGGTGAGCAACGGCGCACAGGCGCTCCACCTCGCGGTCGCGTTGTGCGTCCTCAACGACACCTTCCGCGAGGCCAGGTCGCGCGACATCACGCTCGACGGAGTCGCCGTGACGGCCGACGGTGCGTTCGACGAGGAGTGGCGGTCGACGGGCATCACCTACAGCGTCGAGCTGGCCACGCCTGCCTCGCCAGAGGAGCGTGCCGCGCTCCTCGCAGTCGTCGACGAGGCGGCCGAAATTCCCCGCGCGCTGCGGTCCGCCACGACGGTCACGCGGCGCTGACTCAGACCGGCCCACCGACCGCGTCGCCGAGATCACGCAGCCGGAAGATGCGCCAGTCCCCGATCCGCTCGACCTCGACGTAGCCGTCGCGCAGGACGGGCTCCGCGAGAGAGGCATCGATTCCCCACGATCGCAGCGGGTGTGCGCCGGCGATGACCCAGGTCGGCCGGTCAGGTCCGGACAGCACCGTCGTCAGACCTGCCAGCTGGGCATCACGGACCCGGACCGGAAGACTCCACAGCTCGCTGTACGGGCTGCGCAGACCCGCGTCCCGGAGGATCTGCGACTGTCCGTAGGCGACGACACCGGTGTCGCCCGGCCGGTCGTGCCCGGCGAGCCACGCAGAGACCTCCTCCGTCTCCGACTGGTTGTTCGCCTCGCGATGCACGAGGGCGGTCGTGGTCACGACCACGGACGCCGCCATGACCGCCAGCACCGCGAGGTACGCCGAGAGGTGCGCTCGCCGGGCACCGGAGAGTCCGCGAGCGACGAGGAACACCGTGCCGGGAACGCTGCCGATCAGGTAGTGCAGCCAGTAGCTGCCACCGGCGACCACGCCGAACGCCTCCCACGCGAACAGCGCGGCCGCGACCCAGCCCACGGGGAAGCTGCCCACGCGCGCGCGTCCCGTACGTCGGAGCGCCGCGAGCACCAGGAGCAGCGGCACACCGCTCCACAACCACGCGAGGGCCAGCGTGTGCGCACGCTGCGCCGTATTCGGCGAGGCCTCGGCGGCGATCACCGAAGCGGCCTGGATGCGGAACGTGACGACGGCGTCCCAGACACCCAGCGGCGAGGTGCCGTGCAGCCACGCGAAGCCGAGAACGATCGCCAGCAGGCCGCCTGCACCGGCGGCGAAGGCAGCACCCGCCCGCAGGGCAGTGCCGCGCTGACCACGAGCAGCGAGCCACACCAGGGTGACGCCTGCGACGACGAAGACGTCGAGCACGTTCTGCTTGACCAGCCCGGCCGCCATGGCGGCAACGCCTGCACCGACCCACCAACGCAGCGGCGCGCCGGTGCGGGTCGCCGACACGAGGCAGCAGAGGCCGGCCAGCACGAAGGGGACGGCGAGCAACTCACCGTTGACGTGCTGCGCGCCGAACAACGGGGCGTCGAGCAGCAGGAGTGCCGTCGTCGCCGTCACGGCCGCGGCGGCACGCCGCGAGCTCAGCTGACGGCCGAGCACACCGGCCAGCGCGACGGCGGCCATCACCGCAACCATGCCCAGCACCCGCAGCGGCACCACGCCGCCGCTCAGCTCGGCGGCCCGGAACAGCATGAGCAGCAGCGGCGGACGATCAACCCAGTAGTCGCCGTACAGCGAGGTCCCGGGGTGCCACTGGCCAGCCACCGTGAGGAAGCCCGCCTCGTCCGGGGACAGCGAATGGTGCACGAACGGGGCCCGCAGCAGGCCGGCGAGCAGGACGATCCCGATCACTAGCAGGTGGCGGTGGAGCCACCCGACGATCTCCGCCAACCTCCAGCGGGCGATCAGCGCGACCGCCTCGCCGGCAACGCCGGGGCTCATCTTCGACGCGCCCGCGACCCGCTCCACGAAGGTGATCGGGTGCTCGGCGACGCTCAGCCCGGCGCGCTCGGACCGCCACGTGTTCTCGACCTGGAAGCCGTATCCGTCCGCGTCGCTGTGCAGGACACCAGCGGTCCGCAGCGCGTCGGCCCGCCAGGCGCGGAACCCCGCAGTGGAGTCCCGCGTACGCAGCCAGAGCATGGAGCGTGCGTACGTGTTGGCGCCCGCGGACAGCACCTTCCGGCGCAGCGGCCAGTTCTCCGTGCGGCCGCCGCGGACGTAGCGCGAGCCGATGACGAGATCGTTGGTGGCGAGGCCGCTGACCATCGCCGGCAGCGCGTCCACGGGGTGCGATCCGTCGGCATCCATCTGGACCACGAGGTCGTAGCCGTCCTCGAGGGCACGCGCGAAGCCCGCGCGGTACGCCGCACCGAGGCCGTCCTTCGCCGTGCGTGGGAGCAACCCGAGCCAGACGCCGTACGCCGGGTGGTTGCGCACTAGGTCGGCGGTGCCGTCGGGGCTGCCGTCGTCGACGACGAGCACGTCGAGCGTGACGCCCACGGGCATCACCGACCGGACCCCCTCGATCCCCGCCAGCAGGACCGGCAGCGAGTCGATCTCGTTGTAGGTGGGGACCACCACGACGGCGCGCTGCGGGGTGCCCGCGGGGTGGGTCGCGGGCCGAGTGACGGAGCCGGAGAAGTGGGCGGACGTCGTGGTCATGTAGCCGAACGTAGGAACCGCCACCTGTCAGGAGCATGAACAGCCCGCGAACCCGGCAGAGTGGCCCCATGCAGATCCTGATCGCGGAGGACGACCCGCGCCTCGGCCCCCTTCTCGTGGAGGCGCTGACCGAGGCGGGCTGGGAGGCCGAGCTCGTCGCGGACGGGCGCGCGGCGTTCGGCCGGGCCCTCCCCGGCGGCCTCGCCTACGACGTTCTGCTGCTCGACTGGATGCTGCCCGGGATGGACGGCGTCACGGTCTGCCGGCGCCTGCGTGAGCTCGGGGTGACGACGCCGGTCCTGCTGCTCACCGCGCGGGGCGCTGTCGCCGACCGGATCGACGGGCTGGACGGCGGTGCGGATGACTATCTCGCCAAGCCGTTCGACCTCGGCGAGCTCCTCGCGCGCCTTCGTGCGCTGCACCGCCGGAGCACGATCGCGGAGCCGGAGGTGATCCGGGTCGGCGACCTCGTGCTCGACGTAGAGGGTCGTTCGGTCAGCCGGGGCGACACCCCGATCGAGCTCTCCGTGCGCGAGTTCGACATCCTCCGCGTGCTCCTCGCGAACGCCGGCAAGGTGGTCTCGCGCTATGACCTCTTCGACCGGGTGTGGGACGGCGAGACCGACATCGCGAGCAACGTCATGGACGTCCACCTGGCCCGGATCCGCGCCAAGATCGACAAGCCCTTCGGCACCGACACGATCACGACGGTGCGGGGTGCTGGTTTCCGCGCGGAGCTGCCGTCATGAGGCGACTCCCCCTGCACCTCCGGCTCGTCGCTGGCTTCACAGCCGCGATGTTCGTCCTGCTCGCCGCGGCCGGTGCCTTCGTCTACGAGCGGGTGGAGGACGCGCTCGACCGCGGTCTCGACGTCGAGCTCGAGCAGGCCACGAGCGCAATCCGCCCCCTCGTCGACGCGGACGGCCGCGTGCTCGACCGCGCCGAGGCCGCTGCGACCGGCGCGGACTGGCAGGTGCTGCGCCCAGGCCTGACGCCCAGCGCCGTACCGATCGTCGACGACGCCGGCGGTGCCGCGCCGGTGCTCTCGCTGATCGGCGGCTCGCACCTGCCGGCGAGCGGCGCGCGGACGTTCGACATCGGCTCGATCCTGCCCGGTGGCGACTCCCCGGCGATGCGGGTCCGCGTCTATCGGCTGAGCCCTGAGGGACCCGTGCTGCTGGTCGCCGTACGCCGCAAGCACCGCGACGAGGCACTCCGCGAGCTGTTCGTCCAACTGCTGCTGGCGGGCCTTGGCTCCCTCGCTGTGACCACGCTGATCGGAGGCCTGCTCGCCCGCTCCGCCCTGCGGCCGGTCGAGCGCTACCGCGCCCGCGCCGCGGAGATCGCCGAGGGCCAACAAGGCCTCCGGCTCGATGTCCCGACCGGACGGGACGACGAGGTGACCCGGCTGGGCCACACGCTCAACGCCATGCTGACCGCACAGGAACAGGCCCTCGAGCGCGAACGCCGCTTCGTCCAGGACGCCAGCCACGAGCTGCGCACGCCGCTGACGCTGCTCAAGGCACGGATCCAGATGACCCGCAGCCGGCCCCGCGACCGCGAGGCCTACGAGCGGGCCCTGGACGAGCTGGGGGCCGACGTCGAACGGCTCGCCCAGCTCAGCGAGGACCTCCTCGAGCAGGCCACCCCGGCCGGATCCCTCGACCCGGTCGACGTCGCCGCGGTCACGCGCGAGGTCGCTGCGCAGCGACGCGGCGTGCAGGTGGACGCCGCCGCGCCCGCCACGGCCGCCGGCCTCGACGAGCGCGCCCTGCGACGTCTCCTCACCAACCTGCTCGACAACGCGGCCTTGCACGGTGCTCCGCCGATCACTGTCGCGGTCGACACGATCGGCGACCACGTCCGGCTCTCCGTCGAGGACGCCGGCGCCGGTCTGACGGCCGAGATGCTCGGGGCCGTGACCGGTCGGTTCACGCGCGCTCCCGAGGCCCGGGGACGCCGTGGCTCGGGGCTCGGCCTGGCGCTCGTCGAGCACGTGGTCAGCGCGGCCGGAGGTGAGCTGCGGTTGTGCTGCGACGGCGAGCACGCGTCGTACGGGACGGCCGCGGAGGTCCCGTGCGAGCACGGGGAGCGCATGCGCGTGACCGTGCTGCTGCCGGCCGGGTGAGGGTCAGTCGCGGAACCACGACGGCGTCTGGCTCGCCTCTGCCGTCAGCTCGTACGTCGAGAACGACGAGTGCCAGCCCGCGATCGCCTGCACGTCGTGGCCCGGACGGCCGGGTCGGACCCAGCGCGGACGCGGATCCCGGGTGATCCTGGCGTCGCGGACGGAGGCGACGACCCAGACGCCGCCCGCCTCGTCACGCCAGATCGCCTTGGCGGCACCCGTCTTCCAGCCGACTTCCACGGCGGGGTCATCCCTCAGATTGCTGGTGTGCCAGGCAGCGAGGAACTGCGGGCGACGCGGCGCCGAGACCGGCACCTGCACCACCGTCAGCTCACGACCGGGGTACTCGAGGACGACCCCGACCGCACCCGCGCCCCACATCGACACGTCGGCCGGGGCACCGCTCCGGGGCGTGGCCGCACCAGCGTCCTGCACACGGCGCGCGACCGTCGCCGCGGTCGCCGGGACCATGTCTCCCTCGCTGGTGTCCTTCGGCCACTTCGCCAGATCGGCGTCGACCATGGCGCGCGTGCTCGTTGTCCCGAAGCGCTTGTCGGCGAGCAGGTGCAGCAGGTCATCGACGGAGACGGGGAGGTTCTTCTGGGTGCGCGGGTCACCGGTGATCTGCTCGCCGGAGTACGACGCAGTGTGCCGCTCCCCCTTGCGCCACCAGTCGAGGCTGACGAAGCCCGGATCCTCCTCGGGTGCCTCCTCCTCCCAGCGGAGCACCGCTGTCGCCGTGCCTGCCTCGACGTACTCACAATGGCCGGGGGCCGACCGGGGTGGGCAGCCGGGCGGGTCCTGGTCGGGGCGGGCGTCGAGCGCCAACCGGTGTGTGTCGTGGCTCCCGCCGGGATGCCAGCGGAGCTCCACCTTGAGCGGCCCGGGGTGGTACCAGTCCGGCGCCAGCCCGTACGACGACGGCGTGATGCCGAGGTCGTCGACGGCGACCGCGGCCAGCGCCTTCTGCGTCGCGGGCGCCGGGGTGGTGTCCTCGGCACCGCAGCCGCTGGCCACGCCACCGACGAGACCCAGAACAGCGAGGGCGAGGACCAGACGTGCCTTCATCCGGCGACCCTAACCGCCCCCACCGTCAGGCGGAGCGCTTGCCGCCGCGACGCTGGCCCGCCGCGCGGTTGTAGCACCAGCCGAACAGCAGCAGGATCAGCAGCCAGCTGCTCAGCACCACGTTGTTGGCGATGCCGTAGACCGAGTCCGGGATGTTGTCCTTGCGCTCGCGCTGGAGCATCTTGGGCTCGAACGAGCTGCTGACGACCTGGCCGTCGGTCGTGTGGATCATCCGACCGCGCGCGCTCTTCAGCGCAGGGTCGTCGGGCATGTAAAGCACCCAGGTCATCATCGTCCGCGGCGCCTGGTGGAAGCGGATCATCGACTTCCAGCCGCCGTACATCGGCATCGGGTCAGCCGTGCGGTACTGACCGGGCTTGCCGGTCGGGACCATCGTCGTGCGGACCACACCAGGCACACCCTCGATCGGGTCCTTCGGAACGTCGGCTGCGTCGAGGCCCTTGCGCCAGCCCTGCCAGGCGTAGCCCGTGAACCAGACAGCGTCCTTGGCCCGGTCCTTGCCCTGGAACGTGACGGTCACGTAGCCCTCGCAGCGTTCAGCCGTGCCAGGGCACTCCTTCTGGCCGGCGGTGACGTGGTCGAAGGTGACCTTCACCGGGACCGGCTCCCCTGCCTTCGGCTGGGAGAAGATCGCCATCAGGACGACGAAGATGCCGAAGCCCGCAAGACCGAAGCGGCGGTACGTCGGGGCGATCGTGAAGCCGGCCGCCTCCATCTGGTCGTCACCGGCGACGTCGAGCGTGCGCCGGACGTGCCACAGGGCGAAGAGGCCACCGCCCACGGAGGCGATCGTGCCCACGGCGAGCAGGAACGGCAGCGCGTCGCCGTTGATCTTGATGGTCATGAACTTCTCGGCCCACAGCCACTCGAGGTAGAGGCCCACCGAGCCCGCGAGCAGGCCGGAGACGACCGCGAAGGGCAGCAGACGCGCGCCGCCCCGGCGTACGCCGAAGGCCAGCGCGACGAGCTCGACGATGACGGCGACCGGGATGGCGGAGAGGAAGCGGATGGTGAGGATGCCGGGCAGCGGCATGATGATCAGCACGAGGAAGACGTGCGCGAACCACCACCAGAAGAGCGTGTAGAGCGCGCCGCCGCGGCCGAACCAGATGCGCGTCGCGACCGTCACCCAGGTCATCAGGAAGCCGAAGATGATGAACTCTGTCGATGCCGGGAACTGGGGCAGGCCGAGGTCGAACTCCATGAGGAACGCGAACGGCAGCATGCAGATCGAGAAGGCGTAGCCGAAGAGCCAGCGGCCCTTGGCGCCGGACAGGAACCGGGCGCCGACCTGACGGGCCTCCGCGAAGAGCAGCGGCAGGCAGAACGGCGAGCAGATCGCGCCGCCGATCATCATCACGTGCGTGGGGCCCCACTCGGTGACGTCCTGGCCGAACATCCGGTGCCAGGCGTCGTCAGCCGGGAAGCCACAGACCGCGATGAAGCCGGCGATGGTCAGCAGCACCGCGCTGAACGGCACCTTCCAGCCGGGCGCCAGCTTGAGCGTGTGCTTCGGCAGCGGGGTGCGGGCGAGGGCCATGATGCCGATGCCCATGCAGGCGAGGAAGAGCAGCACCAGGAAGATCGGGTAGTGGCTCGGGTTGGCCAGCGGGCCCGCGTCGCGGCCCTTCTGCATGTGGATCGGGACGTCCCAGTAGACGCCGAAGCCGGCCAGCAGCCAGACCGGAAGCAGGCCGAACGCCGGGATGACCGCCCAAACCGGCAGGCCGACCTTGTCGCCGAGCCAGCCGGCACCGCGGCCGATCAGCGTCGGGTGGCCCGTGCGCTCACGGAGGAGCACCCAGCCGGTGATCCCGAAGTAGACCGCTGCGATGCCGACGGCGATGAAGATCTCGCTCGCTGCTGCGCCACCGACCGGTGCGGCCGTCGTTGCTTCCAGGGTGAGGGACACCCGGACCTCCTGCAGTTGTACAAACCGATGGCCGTTGTCCACGGCCTCGCAGAAGGTATCCGCTACGCGACGTACCAGTCAGTTCCTGGCGGTGTGATCTCCGTGACGTCGCGTCACAGGTTTCCCCTTGCAGGCATGGGGAGCTGCCATGTCAGCGGCGGCCAGCCGCCCGCCGTACTGCCAGGTCGGCGTACCAGGTGAGGAGGTCGGGTCGGTCGACGCTGTTGGGGTCGGCGACGTCCCCGGGGCGACGGCCACCGAGGATCCGCTTCACCGGCACCTCGAGCTTCTTGCCGGTCCGCGTGTGCGGGATCGCCTCGACCTGGATCAGCTCATCGGGGACGTGGCGCGGCGAGAGACCGGTGGCGATCGCGCTCCGGATCCGCTCGGCCATCGGCTCGTCGAGCGAGCGACCCTCGGCGGTCACCACGAAGAGCGGCATCCAGTAGTCGTCACCCTCCTCGAGCCCGATCACCATCGCCTCGGCCACCTCCGGGAGCGACTCCACGACGGCGTACAGGTCACCGCTGCCGATGCGGACACCCTTGCGGTTGAGCGTCGCATCCGACCGGCCGTGGATGACCACCGACCCGTGGTCGGTCAGCGTCATCGCGTCGCCGTGGCGCCAAACGCCCGGGAAGTACTCGAAGTACGCCGCGCGCAACCGCGAGCCGTCCGGGTCGTCCCAGAACGAGACCGGCATCGACGGCATCGGCCGGGTGAGCACCAGCTCGCCCTGCACGCCACGCACCGGCTCCCCCGCGTCCGACCACACGTCCACGGGCGCGCCGAGCCAGGGCGCCGAGAGCTCGCCCGGCCAGACCGGGAGCACCGGAGCGCACCCGACGACGGCCGTCGCGACGTCCGTCCCGCCGCTGAGCGAACCGATCTGCACCCGGTCGCCTAGCTGCGCGGCGAGCCGCTCGTGCGCCTGCGGGGAGAACGTCGACCCGGTGATCCCCACCGTCCGGAGCGCACCCAGCTCGAGCGCACCCAGGTCCGCGCCCGCCTTCAGACACGCCCCGACGTACGCCGGAGAGGTGCCGAGCACCGTCACGCGCTGGTCCGCGGCGTGCCGCCACAGCTCGTCGGCGCGCGGATGGGCGGGGCTGCCCTCGACGAGGATGACCGTCGCCCCGGCAAGCAGGGCGCCGACCTGCACGTTCCACATCATCCAGCTGGGCGAGGTGTACCAGAGGAAGCGCGAGCCCGGTCCGAGGTCGAGGTGGAGTGCGGCCATCTTCAGCTGCTCGAGCGTGGTGCCGCCGTGGCCGTGCACGATGCCCTTCGGGCGGCCCGTCGTGCCGGAGGAGAAGAGCACCCACAGCGGGTGGTCGAAGGCGATGTCGACCGGCTCGAGGCAGGCACCCGGCGCGCTGACCAGGTCGTCCCACGGGAGTCCGCCCGGGACGGCTGCGGCATCGCCGACGACCACCGTCGAGACGCCCGGCATCGATGCCGCCAGGGCAGCCAGCGCGTCCCCGGTGTCCCGGACCCGACCTCCGAGGAGCTGGGACGTCGCACCGATCAGCACCGTCGGCGCGAGCTGGCCCAGGCGCGCCTCGGCCGCCGCCGGCGCGTAGTCGAGGCCGCAGACGGCCCACACCGCGCCGACGCTCGCCGTCGCCAGCAACGCGACCACGGCCTCGGAGCGGTTGGGCAGGTAGCCGACGACCCGGTCGCCCTCCCCCACGCCGAGGTCGCGCAGGCCGGCGGCGACCGCGGCGACGCGACGTGAGAGTTCGGCCCAGGTCAGCGAGGTCGAGGTGCCGTCCTCGGCCAGCTCGACCAGCGCCTCTGCCTCCGGATCCCGGCCGCGGAAGACCTCCCCGGCGAAGTTGAGCCGCACACCGGGGAACCAGGACGCGCCGGGCATCCGCTCCTCGGCGAGGATCGGCTGGGCGGTCGCCAGCGTGGGCAGGCCGAAGAACTCCCAGGCCGTCGACCAGAAGGCGTCGAGGTCGTCGACCGACCACCGCCACAGGGCGGCGTAGTCGCCGACCAGATCGAGGCCCGAGCGCTCCTGCGCGAGCCGGGCGAAGGCACCGAGGCGACTGGTCTCCCAGGCGTCCGCGGGCGGGGTCCACTGCGCTTCCCGATCCACCCCACCAATCTAGCGGCGCCCCGTTCTTAAACGGCGCCCAGTTCTCGCGGCGCTCAGTGCGGCCGGCAGACCTCCGAGTACGGACCACCCGGGCCGCCGACCCACGAGGTCTTGTTGAGCGGCCGACCGTCGGGCGCATTCACGATGAAGCCGATGTTGCAGAAGTAGATGTTGGCGGCCGAGTAGTACGACATGAACTGCGCAAGGTTGCTCGTGATCGATCCGAGGGCACGCACCCCCTCGACCACGTCGCCGCGGTTGCGGGCCAGGGTCCCGCTCGTCGTACGCAGCTGCTGCACGTCGGCGCGCAGGTCCGGGCGGATCTGCCGGAGCAGGCCGGAGGTGGAGTCCAGCAACGGTCCGAGAGTGTCGACCGACGTCGCGAAGGTGCCGCGCTCCTTCGCCAGGCCGGACATCAGCACCCGCAGCTGCTGCACGGTGGCGTCGAGGTCGTCGGAGTGCGCGGCGAGGTTCTTCAGGACCGGCGTGAGGTTGTCGAGTACCTCGCTGAATGCCTGGTCGCGTGCGGCCAGGGTCCGGGCCGTCGTCGCTGTCGACTGGAGCAGCGACTCGACCGCCGGTCCCTGACCCTGCAGGACGTCGATGATGTTCTGCGCGAACTGGTTGACGTCCTGCGGCTGCAGCGTGTCGAAGAGCGGCTTGAAGCCGTTGAAGAGCGCCGTCAGGTCGAAGCCCGGGTCGGTCATGCCGGTGCCCAGCGTGCGGTCGGGCGACAGCTCCGGGCCGCGCTCGGCGCCGGCGGTCAGCGACAGGTACCGCTGCCCGAGAAGGTTCTGGTAGCGGAGCTTCAGCAGCGTCGAGGCATAGATCTTCTGGTCACTGACGAGCTGGAAGGTGACCTGGGCGACGTTGCCCTGCACGACCTTGATGCTCTCGACCCGACCGACCTTCACGCCCGCGACCCGGACGTCGTCGCCGGGACGCAGCCCCGACGCGGAGGTGAAGTCCGCGGTCCAGGTCCGGCGGTCGCCCTCGACGACGTTCGCCATCGTGTTGTAGAGCATCACGAAGAAGACTGCGCAGATCACGGCGAAGGTGACGACCTTGAGCATCGTCGAGCGGAACCCGGTCATGTCGCACTGCCTCCGAGACGTGTGTTGGACGCGTTGTCAGAGGTAACGCCCGTACGTGACGGAGGTCACGACACAGCAGGAGGCCGGCCCCGTGCGGGACCGGCCTCCTGCCTTTCCTCGCGATGCCTCGGCGAGGTCAGAAGCTCTGCGACGTGAAGTCGGAGAGCAGCACCTGCAGCGCCTTCTCCTGCTCGGCAGCAGGAGCCGGCTGGATCGAGCCGTGGTCGATGGCGTAGGTCTTGAGGACCGCGTCCATCTGGTCGTCGAGCGCGTGCCAGGTCGTCCCGTTGACCGGTGTGAGGGCCGGGGCGTCGGCGTCCCAGTCGTCCCGCATCGTCTGCACGGTGGCGTGCGAACCGGCGGTGTCACCGGCCTTGTCCTGGGCGATCGCCTTGCGGGCCAGACCCTGGTACTTCGCCACGGCGGCCTTGGTCTCGGCCGGAGTCATCGCGGCCTTCGGGCACGCCGGCATGGTCTCGCTGGCACCCGTCGGGTCGCAGGTCGAGTGCGGCTGGTTGTGCGCCCAGGTCATGATCCCGACGGTGGCAACGGCGAGCGCGATGAACCCGACCAGACCGATCTTCTCCTTCGTCCGGTTGGTCGTGACGACCGGGACGTGCGTCGCGTCGTACGTCTCGATGACGTCGCTGCGGCTGATGCTCAGGTAGATGACGGTGGCCGTGATGGCACCCAGGAAGATCAGCGACGTGATCAGCGTGCCGAGGCCCAGGCCGACCGGCTCCGGCGGCGTCGCGTTCTTCGGCGAGGCCAGCCAGTCGCCGATGTTGGCGCCGAGCGGGCGGGTCAGGATGTAGGCGAGCCAGAACGAGAGCACCGGGTTGGCGCCGAACTTCCAGAGCGCCGCGATGCCGACGATCAGGCCGAGCGGCAGGAAGACCGACTGGGCCGGCGCCCAGCTCGTCAGCTGGAGGGTCCAGTCGCCGGTCGCCGTACCGAGGGCGAAGGTGACCAGGACGGTCAGCCAGTACCAGGACTCGCGCGAGCGGGTGTCGATGCTGTGGATCGAGAGCGACCGCTCGCGCAGCCACCAGATGCTGAAGACGACGGCGAGCAGCACGGAGAAGACCGCCGTGGACTTCCACAGCGGGATGTGGAGCTGGTCGGTGCCCATGTCCGTGTAGAGCGTGCCCGCGACGCTGACCACCACGACCGTCAGCCAGTACGGCGTCGGGACGTAGCGCCGCGTCTTCATCTGCCAGGTCAGCACCGCCACGAAGATCGCGGTGAAGAGCAGCATCGTGTTGAGGAGTCCGAAGCCGAGGGTCTCGTTGATGTAGTCCGCAAAGCTCTCACCGACCGTGGTGCAGAGGATCTTGATGATCCAGAACCAGATCGTGACCTCGGGGACCTTGTTGAGCATCTGGCCCGCGGTGGCGCGCCGTGCTCCGGTGGTCGTCGTTGTCGTCATGGTGGTCAGCCTGCTGCGGCGGACCTGACAACTTCCTGACTGGCTGAAGCACCGGGCCTCAGAAGCCAGCCACCATCGCCCAGTGCGCGACAACGCGCGTGTACAAGGCGTCGAGCTCGGGGCGGGCGATGCCGACCCGCGCACGCAGCTCCTCGTCGGGGACCTCACGCGCGACGTGGATGAGCGAGCGGCAGATCGGTGACAGGGACGTCGACTCCATGACCAGGCGTCGTCGGCCCGGCCTGATGGCCACCTCGTCGATGCGTGGCTCCGGTGTCCCCGCCACCACGAACGCGGCCTTTAATGCACGCGTCTCGCGCAGGCTGAGCTCGAGCTCCCTCGTTGCCACTCTGTCCCATCCCTCCGTTGACGGCCGGTGCTCGCGCCCGGTCCCCCCGTCTGGTCCGGGTGCGATCCCCTGCAGGCTGAAACGTAGGCGCAGATCGACCCCGGATCAGCCGCGAGCGAAGGGAACGACCCGAACGGACCGCCACCTCGATCCGAAGGGTGCAACGGCCTGCACCTTTCGGCTCATCGATCACGGACGGTCGGCTGCGAAGCGAGTCCGCAGTCAATACGCTGCGGACTACCCCGGCGCGCGGCGCATCCTCGCGCTCGCCCGACACGACTTCTGGATGCACTGCACCGTGACCGACGAGAACCCTTCGCGCAGCACCTGGCTCATCACCCGTGACCGGATCGCCGACCGGTACTTCGACCTGCTCGCGGCGGACGACAGCCCGCTCCTCGGCGCCGGAGAAGCGATCCAGCAGCAGCTCCGCTCGCAGCTGCTGGCCATCGTCGACGAAGCCGTTGACTTCATTCCCCCGCCGTCTGCAGAGACATCCGGGCTGTCGGCGACGATCGGCAGGGACCGCGCGTCGACCGGCGTCCATCCGTCGGCGTCGCTCGCGGCCGCCAACCTGATCTTCGCCGCCTCGCTGGATGACGTCGCGGAGCATCTGAGATCGGACGCGGTGCCGGATCCCCTGCATGCGGCGTCGCTCCGCCTCAACAAGGCCATCCTGCAGCGCATGGCGGACGCGGCAGCGAACTACGTGGGGTTCCTCCTCGAGAAGGCGGGCACCGCTCACCGCGACGAGGCGCTCCGCCTGTCGCGCGAGCTCCACGACACCGTCGGCCCCGCGATCGCGGTCGGGCTGCAGAATCTCGACATGATCGAGTACTGGAGCGAGCGCGACATCGACGCAGCACGCGCCCGGATCCAGACCGGCAGGCAGCAGCTCCACGACGCCATGGGCCTCGTCCGGGCACTCGCCGCCGAGACCCGCGTGGCGGTGGAGCCAGCGGGAACCGGTGATGCGCTGCGCCGACACCTCGCCACGCTGCCGAAGACGATCACGACGCGCTACACCAGCAACACCACGCTGGCTGACCTCGCCCCTCACTACGGCAGCGAGATCTTCCTGATCCTCCGCGAGGCCGTACGCAACGCCGCGACGCACGGCTCCCCCAGCACCGTGACCGTGGACATCTCGGTCGCCGGCACGACGTTGACCGGATCCGTCATCGACGATGGGCACGGCTTCGATGCCACGTCTGCGTCCCATGGCACCGGTCGGGCATCGATGCAGGAGCGCGCGGACCTGATCGGCGCCGATCTCGACATCGTCAGCACGCCGTCCGGCACCGCCGTCACCCTGACGGTCCCTCTGCCCTCAGGAGCACCGCATGACCAGTAGCGTCCGAGTCGCGGTGGTCGACGATCACCAGCTCTTCCGCGAGGGAATCGTCGAGCTGCTCGGCACCGCAGGGGACATCGAGGTCGTCGGTCAGGCCGGGACCGCGGCTGACGCCCTCACCACGGTGATCGCCACGCAGCCAGATGTCGTGCTCCTCGATCTCGACATGCCGGACACCGTGGGCCCGGGCGCGCAACGTCCTGCCGACACCACCCGGCGGATCCGTGCGGCCAGCCCTGCCACGAGCGTCGTCATCCTCACGATGCACGACGAGGCGCACCTCGTACGCACGCTGCTCCAGGCCGGAGCTGCCGGCTATCTGGTGAAGAGCGCGAGCCGCGACGAGCTGATCAACGCTGTCCGCGCTGCCGCGGGTCAAAGCGGCTCAGCGACCGTCAGCCTCCCGCGGGGCACCGTCCTCGAGCTCTCCCACCCTGTGGCGAGCGGCACGGGTCTTCTCACACCGCGCGAGAACGCCGTCCTGGCGTGCCTGGCCGCGGGCGGGTCGAACCGCTCCATCGCGGCCGAGCTGCACCTGTCCGAAGCGACGGTGAAGCGGCATCTCGCGACGATCTACCAGAAGCTCGAGGTCTCAAGCCGTCTGGAGGCTCTGGTCCGCGCCCGGGAGCTGCGTCTCATCAAGGTCGGCTGAGGCGGGGCCTCACACCGATGGCGCGGGCGACCTCGCGGGTGTCGCTGACCGCGACTCCGCATCGCGCACGGCCCAGCTCACGACGAGCGCGATGAGGACGCCGATCATCGTGCCCAGGGCACGGTCCTTCAGCAGCTCGCCCGTGCCGATCGGCTCCGCGAGCTCGGTCATGAGCATGATCATCGGGGTGAAGAAACTCAGCGCGACGGCGTAGTTGACCGCCATGAAGAGCTCCGTTGGGAAGAGCAGACAGATCACCACGATGGCCAGCGTGCGCGGCGAGAAGCCGGGCGCCAGGACGAGGGCGGTGACGCCGAGCCCCGCGACCGTGCCGACCACGCGGTGAATGCCGCGGCGAACGCGGCCGCGCGAATCGGCAGCGGCCAGCGTTACGGCCGCTCCCGCGATCGCCCAGTTGACGTGGTTGAGGCCGCAGGCGAGCGCCGCTGAGCCGGCGAGGGCGACCGCGACGGCGTACCTGAGGGCATGGACGACGGCACCCCTGCGTGACCGCATCCGCTGCGCGCGCAGGGTGTCCACGAGGGCGCGCACCGGGTCGCCCCGGCCACCGCTGACCAGTCCGATCACGACCGCGAGCACAGCCGAGCCGAGCGCGATCAGCACCAGCCGGACGGGCGACCCGAGGTCGGCCGGCATACCCGCGAGGGCGCCGAGCGCGAAGATCCCGTAGAAGGGCCCTTCGGGTCGCAGGCTGAAGAAGTCGGCCAGCAGGGAGCCCAGCACCGCGAAGACGACGGCGGCCACCATGATCGTGGTGCTGTCCGCATCGAGCTGGGCCAGGGTGATGCCCACGACCGTGCCCGTCAGCAGCAGCAGCGCCCCCTGGCTCTGGTGCAGCAGCCGCAGGGTCCGCGAGTCCGCGCGGCCGTACATGCCGGCGAACGAACCGAAGACCGCGTAGATGATCAGCTCGGGCCGATCGGCCAGGACCAGTGCCGCACCCGGCAGCACGAGGCCGAGGCTCACGCGCGCGGCGTGCCCCCAGTCGGCGGCGGCCCGCTGACCGGCGGCCACCATGCCGGTCGCCCCTGCCATGTCAGCTGCCGCCCGTCGTACGACTGCGGTCCGGCCGCATCCGCACGGCGTACGACGCAGCCGCGAGCTCCGCGACGGCGTACGGATCCTGCAGCGACCGACCTGTGACCTCGGTGATCCGCCGGAGCCGGTAGCGGACCGTGTTGGCGTGGCAGTGGAGCGCCCGCCCGGCCAGCTCGGCCGACGCCTGGTGGTCGAGGTAGGCGTGCAGCGTCTCGAGCAGGACGTCGCGGTCCTCGGCGGCCATGGCGAGGACCGCGCCCAGGACGTCGGCGCTCAGCCGCTCCGCGGCCGCGGCGTCGCAGGCCATCAGCGCGGCCAGCGGGCTGCTGCTGAACACGTGTACGCCGACCCGGCCGGCGGGCTGGATGGCGATCGCGGCGCGGGCCAGCTGGAGTGCCCGCGGCGTATCCGTGATCGGGCCGTAGCGCGGGCTGATGCCCGTGCGGGAGCGGCACGCTCCGGTGACGAGCTCGACGAGCGCGACGTCGCGACCGTCGGGGACCGCGACGATGCCCACCTGCATCGCGGGCATGAGCCGCCAGGCGGAGGCGAACCCGTGGTCGGCCAGCAGGCGCTCGATATCGGGGAGGCTCTCCTCCGCGAGTCCGGTCGTCTCGGCGGCAACGACCACGAACCCGGCATCCGGCGGCAGGCCGAGCAGGCTCGCTGCCTCCCAGAAGCTGCTCGTACCCCCGGTGCCGAGGAAGAGCGCCTCGACCAGGGCGGAGCGTCGCCGCTGGTCGCGCACGAGCATCTCCGAGGTGGTCGCGCGATAGGCCTCGGTCAGCGCGACGGCATGCTCGTCGGCGAGCCACCAGAGACGGCTTGCGGCCGAGAAGAGGGCCTCGGCCAGAGCCGGGTCGGCAGAGGTCCGTGCGTGTGCGAGGAGCGCGTCCCACAGCGTGCTGAACACGAGGCGGTAGGCACGGAGCACCTCCGGCAGGGGCATCGCCGCGCGGGCCCGCCGACGTCCGGTGTCGGCGGGCGTACGCATGTCGAGCTCCGCGCCGTCGCCGCTGCCCATCGCGGTGATGAGGAACCGCAGGTTCTCCTCCACTGACCGCCGCAGCTCGGCTGCCGGCACCGGGTCCTCTCGGGCGTACGCGTCGACCCGCTCGAGGATCGCGTCGTGTGCCTTCACCGTCAGCGCAGGGATACGGGAGAACGCCCAGTCCATGAGTCGCTGGAGTGACGGGTCGGTCGGCAACGCATTCCTCTCGGGTCGGCGGTCGAGGGACCACCGGGTCAGTTTCACACGCCCGGCGGCGACCTGCCTGGCCAGCCACGGCCTGGCTGCAGGCCGGTTCAGCCCGCTGCCGGGGTAACCGTGACCTGGACGTTCTTCATCAACGGCTGGTCGCTCTGGGTGCTGTAGTCAGCGATGCCGATGAGAACGTTCATCTCGGGCATGTAGCCCGCGGCACTCCCCTGCGGGAGGTTGTACTCCAGCGCCAGGTAGCGCTTCAGGTGGCGCTGCGAGCCGTCACGCGAGGTCGAGGTGATGTCGACGAAGTCGCCCTGCTTGAGGCCGCGCGCCTTCATGTCCGCAGCGTTCATGAAGATCAGCTCGCGGAGGTTCTTCACCCCGCGGTAGCGGTCGTTGTTGGAGTAGATGGTGGTGTTCCACTGGTCGTGCGAGCGCATCGTCTGCAGGACCAGCGTCTCGGCGTCGGCCGGGATGACGTCCGGCAGCGGCGCGTGGGAGAACTCCATCTTCCCCGACGGCGTGAGGAACGTGCGCTCACGGGCCGGCTGGGCGATCCGGAAGCCGTTGGTCTGGCGGACCACCGTGTTGAAGTCCTCGAAGCCCGGGAAGACGTCGGCCATCGTGTCGCGGATCCGGTCGTAGTCCTCGACCCAGGCGTCCCACGGGGACGTCGTGTCGGGCAGCGCTGCCTTGGCGATGCCGGCGATGATCGCCGGCTCGGAGAGCAGGTGGGGCGACGCCGGCTTCCGCGAGCCCTTCGAGAGGTGCACCATGCTCATCGCGTCCTCGACGGAGACCGACTGGAGACCGGCCTTCTGCTCGTCGCGCTCCGTGCGGCCCAGGCAGGGAAGGATCAGCGCCTTCTTGCCGTGCACCAGGTGGCTGCGGTTGAGCTTCGTGCTCACCTGGACGGTCAGCTCGGTCTTGGCCAGACCAGCCGCGGTGTACGGCGTGTCGGGGGCCGCCATGACGAAGTTGCCGCCCATGCCGACGAAGACCTTGACCGAGCCGTCGTGCATGCCCTCGATGGTCGCGATCGTGTCGAGACCGTGATGGCGCGGCGGCGTGATCCCGCAGACCTCGCCGAGGCGGTCGAGGAAGGCATCGGACGGACGGTGGTCGATGCCGCAGGTGCGGTTGCCCTGCACATTGCTGTGGCCACGCACGGGCGACGGACCAGCACCGGGGCGACCGAGGTTGCCCTTGAGCGCGAGAAGGTTGACGAACTCGCGCGGCGTGTCGACGCCGTGCTCGTGCTGGGTCACGCCGAGGCACCAGCTGATGATCGAGTTGTCGGCCTTGAGGTAGATGTCCGCGACCTCGCGGATCTGGGCCTCGGTGAGCTGGGACTGCCGCGCCAGCTCCTCCCACGAGGTGCCCTCGACGAGCGCCTGGTACTCCGCGAAGCCGTGGGTGAACTCGGCGAGGAAGGCGTGGTCGATGACGCCACCGGTCGCGGCCTCGGCCTCGAAGACGGCCTTGGCGATGCCGCGCATCAGGGCCAGGTCGCCACCGGGGCGGACCTGGACGTTGAGCGTGCTCGTCTCCGTCGTCCGGAAGATCGCCATGTCGACGAAGTCGTGCGGGACGATCGTGCGGGTCGCGCCGACCTCGTGGAGCGGGTTGACGTGCACGATCTGCGCGCCGCGCTTGAAGGCCTCCGACAGCGTGGTCAGCATGCGAGGCGCGTTGGAGGCGACGTTGACGCCGAGGACGAAGAGCGCGTCGGCGTGCTCCCAGTCCTCGAGGTCCGCGGTGCCCTTGCCGGTGCCGATCGACGCGGTGAGCGCGCGACCGGACGCCTCGTGGCACATGTTGGAGCAGTCGGGCAGGTTGTTGGTGCCGAGCTCGCGGGCGAAGAGCTGGTAGAGGAACGTCGCCTCGTTGCTCAGCCGACCCGAGGTGTAGAACGACGCCTGGTCCGCGCTCTCCAGCTTGCGCAGCTCCTCGCCGACGAGGGCGAAGGCGTCCTGCCAGCTGATCGGCACGTAGCGGTCGGTCGACGCGTCGTACGACAGGGGCTGGGTGAGGCGGCCCTGGTCCTCGAGGTCGAAGTCGGTCCACGCGGCGAGCTCGGTGACGGTGTGACGGGCGAAGAAGTTCGCGTCGACCCGCTTGGGCGTCATCTCCCAGGTGGTGTGCTTGATGCCGTTCTCGCAGACGTCCAGCTTGAGGCCGTGCTGGTCGTCGGGCCACGCGCAGCCAGGACAGTCGTAGCCGACCTCTTCCTGGTTCATCTTGAAGATGGCGCGGGTGCCGCGGATCATCTCGCGCTCGCGGGTGAGCACGTTCATCACCGACATCGAGGCACCCCAGCCTGCCGCCGGGTGGTGGTAGTCCTTCTGGGACCACTTCTTGGTCGTCAGCGGTCCGTAGCCGCCCTGGCGGGGCGTCACGGCCATCAGGCCGGGGACCGGAGCCGGGGCGTCGTGGGTGCGGGTCGCGTCGTCGTTCACTTCGCTGGTCACGCTTCGAGAATGGCACGGATCAGTGACCCCGACCATGGGTGGCAGGACATCCGGGGCCGTGTCCTCTGGATCTTTGTCCAGCCCGACAACGACCAGCGTCAGCCGACACAAAACCGGGACCCCGCGATGTCCTTCGCGGCCGGACTACGGTTCGATGGAGACCTCGCGGGAGCCCCTCGCGACAGTTCACCAGGAGAGCCACGTGGGACGTGTGACCGCCCGCCGTTCCGTCGTCCGCTACGACGCCGACACGCGCAGCCAGCGCCACGACAGCCTGGCCGTCGAGGAACCGATGGAGCTCCGCGTCAACGGCCAGCAGTTCTCGGTGACCATGCGCACGCCGGGTTCGGACTTCGAGCTGGCCCAGGGCTTCCTGCTCAGCGAGGGCGTGATCTCCCGGCGCGACCAGATCGGCGCGATCCGCTACTGCGCCGGCAAGAACGACGACGACGAGAACACCTACAACGTCCTCGACGTCGCCGTGCGCGGCGGCAACCTCGCAGCGCTGGACGCGATGAAGCGGCAGACCTACACGACCTCGTCGTGCGGCATCTGTGGCAAGGCCTCGCTGGAGGCGGTCGTCACGACGACGAGCCACAGCCCGGCTGCCGACGCCACGGCGTTCGACCGGTCTGTGGTCGCCTCGCTCCCCGATCGGCTGCGCACCGCCCAGAAGGTCTTCGACCTCACCGGCGGCCTGCACGCGGCGGGCCTGTTCACGGCCGATGGCGAGCCGCTCGTAATCCGCGAGGACGTCGGCCGGCACAACGCGGTCGACAAGGTGCTCGGCTGGGCCCTCGAGCACGACCGGCTCCCGCTCGGCGGCGTGGCGCTGTGCGTGAGCGGACGGGCGTCGTTCGAGCTCGCTCAGAAGGCGACGATGGCCGGTGTGCCGCTCCTCGTCGCGGTGTCGGCGCCGTCGTCGCTCGCGGTGTCGCTGGCCGAGGAGGTCGGGCTGACCATCGCCGGCTTCGTCCGCGGGACGTCGATGAACGTCTACGCGCACCCCGAGCGCATCACCGGCTGACCGGCGTTCGCCGCGCGTACGCCTGGGCGCAGGCCGGGCACGACTCCTTGTCGTACGCGACGAAACCGAGGGTCCAGAACGAGAACCATGACGTCGTCGGGAGCCCGCACGCCGTCGTGGCCGCGCCGTCCTCGCGGACGTGACGCGTCCCCCAGGGAGCGCGCTCTCCCCCGACGAAGCGGGGCTGCTGGTGCGGTGCGGTCACGACCCACGCACGGCGGGACTGCTCGGGGACGACGAAGGGCTTCACGCTCACCACGTCACACCGGCTTCAGGTCGCCGATGAGCCAGCGGTCGCCGACCCGGACCATCGTCACCTCGACGCGACTGCCGCTGACGACCGGTGCGCCACCGGCCCGCGCGGTGGACTGGGTCAGGAAGGCGAGGACGACGACCCGCGAAGCACTCGCCCGGACCACGCCGAGTCCACTCACCGTGGCGGTCGTGTCCACCTTGCGGCGTTCCGCGGTCGGACGGACGGTCTTCGCGACCAGGGCCTCGTAGTCCGATCGGAAGGACCCGGTCGTCTGGTCGACGGCATGGGCCAGGTCGTGGCCGAGGTCGTCGTGCCGGTAGCTCAGCAGGGCGGGGATCCGGGTCCGGGCACTGGAGGCGGCCTCCGCCCGCGCCGTGTCGAGCGCCTGGCCCCGATGGACCAGGACGGCGAGGACCACGGCAGCGACCACGAGGACCGCTGCCGCCACGAGCCACGCGCGCCGCGAGCCGGCAGGACCGCGACGCAGGAACGTCGGGCGCAGTGCGGGCAGGGTGAGCGAGCGCGCCGCCGGGGTCTCTTCGTCGAGGACGGTCATGCCACGAACTCCATGTCGCTCACGAGCCAGCGTCCGTCGACGTGGCGCAGGTCGACCCGCAGCCGGTATGCACGCGGGGTGGTGGTCGTCGAGCGCCGGTTGGCGACCTCGCCGACCGCTGCGACGAGGACGCGGGCCCGGGACGGCTCCCATGCGACCACGCCGGCAGAGGCGACGGACCCGGTCGAGGTGACCTTCTGGGCCTGCAACGCACGGCGCAGCGCCACCGACTGCTCCCCCAGCTCGGAGGCGAAGTCAGCGGTCGCACCGGCCTTGAGCTGGTTGATCTCTGCGGCCGTCGTCTTCTGGCTGACCGAGATCAGCCCGGCCACCTCGGTCGAGGCGGCGGCGACGGCGGCAGCCCGGCCGGACGTCTCACGGTGCTGGTCGCGCAGGACCAGCCCGCTGTGGACACCCGAGGCGACGGCCGCAGCGGCAACCAGCCCGATCAGGACGCTCCACGCGGATGGGCGCAGGCGCGTGAGCAGTGCGGTCGTCATGACACTCCCAGAGGTCCGAGGACCAGCGACTGCCAGCCCTGTCCGTCAGCCGGCGGCGACCCCGCCAGCGGTACGCCGTGTGCCCCGTCGAGTCCGCGGGCACCGAGCATCAGCGCAGCCAGGTCGGACATCACCGGCTGTCCCGTGCCCGTGATGTCGGTGCTGCCGAAGAAGAGTCCGCAGCCCGCGGGCAGTGGGGCGCGCAGCGACGGGTTGTTGGGGCACGGCAGGTTGCGGGCGCCGCGCACGCTCGAGGGATCCGCGGGGGCCACGGCGCAGTGCGCGGTGCCGTCGACCGCACGCACCGATCCGTCGGAGGGCGAGCGGCGGGCGGCCGTGCCGACGTACCCGGTCGTGCAGTGGCGGGGCGTGTCGAGGTTGGCGCGCAGGTCGAGCTGGACGTCGCCCTGGCGGGCGCGCGGGTTCACCGTCGACTGCAGGCGCGCGACCGTCGCCGGGTAGACGACCAGGATCTGCTCGAGGTTGGCCAGGTAGGTGTTGAGCGGGCGGGCGTCTGCCGTGGTGTTCCGGAGCAGCTTCGGCAGCGTCGGGCGGACGTCGTCGACGACGCCGCGGAGGGTGCGCAGGTCGCGAGGACTGCTGGTCAGGAGGGCGCGCAGGTCGCCGTCGCGCGCGGCGAGCTCGCTGGTGAAGCGGGCGAGCGACGCGGCGTACGCCTGGGTGTGGCCCATCTGCTGCTCTTGCGTGGCCAGCACCGGCTGGAGCGTCGAGATCAGCGAGCGGGTCGAGTCGAGCTCCTTGCTCGCGGCCGCCACGATCTCGCTGGTGCTGTCGATCGTGCCGCCGAGGTCGTCGCCGGAGCCGCCGAGGCCCTCGTCGAGCTCCTTCAGGACGCGACGCGTCTTCTCCGTCGGCACGGACTTCAACAGGCCGTTGAGCTTGTCGAGGACCGGGGTGATCTGCGGCATCGAGCGGGTCCGTTCGGCCGGGATCACCGATCCGTCGTGGAGGTCCGCCGAGGACGTGCCCGGGACCAGGTCGACGAACTGCTCGCCGATCGCGGACGTGCTGTGCAGCTCGGCGACGGCGTCCGCGGGGATGGCCGTGCCGGACGTCAGCTGCAGGACCGCGCGGGCCCGGTCGCCGTCGAGCTTCAGCGCCGACACGGTGCCGACCTCGACCCCGCGATAGGTGACCATCGCCCGGGGATAGAGGCCGCTCGCGTCGGTGAAGTCCGCAGAGACGTCGTAGACACCGATGCCGAGCATCTGCGGGACGCGTGCGTAGACGACGGTGGTGAGACCGACGCAGGCGACGGTGAGGACCACGAAGATCCGCAGCTGTCGCCGGACCAGGGGCGTGAGGATCATGAGCAACCCACCAGGATCTTCAGGAGCGGGCACGAGCTGTGCGACGGGCTGGGCGACGGCGATGTCGTGCCCGGGTCAGGCGCCGTGGTGCCGCCGGCCGACGGGGCCGGGACACCGGTCGGCGTACCTGTCGGGGAGGGTGCGGTCCGCGGCGTCGCGAGCGGTGCGGTGACGGGATCACCGGACTGGAACGCCGCTCCCCCGCCGAGCCACATCTGCGCGAGCGAGGAGGTGCTCAGGTCGAGTGTGGCGAAGAGGTTGGCGTAGTCGCCCCGGATGGCGTTGGTCGTCGTCATCGCCGGGAACGGGATGGTGAAGCCGATCTTCAGCGCATCGACGAGCTGGTCGGAGGAGGCGCCGACGCGGCCGAGCACCGGACGCAGCGACGCCAGGTTGGCTAGGAGCGCCCGCTCGTTGACCTCGATCACGCGGCCGGCGTCGACACCGAGGCGGCCGGTCGCGCGGATCGCGTCGACGAGCTGGCCGCGTTCGGCGTTGAGGGCACGCAGGCCGGGAGTGATCCGGTCGATCGCGCGTCCGATCGTCGCCTGGTCGGCACGCAGGTCCTGCGAGAGCGAGGCCAGCGCGTCGAGCGCGTGGACGATGTCGCCCCGGTTGGAGTCGAGCACCTCCAGGAGCTGGTCGAGCTGGTCGACGAGGTCACGGGTCTGCTGGACCCGGCCGTCGAGTGCGGTGCTCAGCTGACCGGTGATCGTGCTGATCTGCGACAGGCCGCCGTTGTTGAGCAGCAGCGAGGCCGCACCGAGGACGTGCTCGGTCGAGGGGTAGGTGCCGGTCTGGGCGAGCGGCACCGACGCCCCCTCCGCGAGGTACGCCGTCCGGGCACCGCTGCGGGCGGCGGGCGCCGAGACCTCGACGTACTGCGCGCCGAGCAGCGTCTTCTGCCCGATCGCGAACCGCGAGTCCTTGGGCAGCTGCTGGTCGTCGGCCAGCCGCAGCGTCACGCGGGCGTGCCAGTCGTCGTCGACCGCGATCTTCGTGACCGTGCCGATGGTGACGTTGTCCCGCTGGACGTTGGAGTTGGGGACGAGGTTCTCCACCTTGTCGAAGGTCACCGTGAGCGTGTAGCCGTCGTCGCCGACTGCCTTCTGCCCGGGGAACGTGTAGGAGTTGGGCTGCAGGTCGCAGCCCGTCGTCGCGCCGGCCAGCAGGATGGCGCCTGCTGCGACGACAGCGGCCCGGCGCCTCACAGGCCACCGCCGAGCTGCTCGAGGAGGCCGGTGACGGCCTTCGTGGTGTCGGGCGAGACGGGCGACGTCCCGCCGGTCAGGGCACCTGCGCCACCCGGGATCGCGGTGCCTGCCCGGTCGAGGCCGAGCAGGTTGACGAGCGGAAGCAGGGCGGTGCGGCAGGCCTCCGCCGTACCGCCGGCACCGAGGACGGCCGAACAGAGCAGCGCGGCGACGCTGTCGACGTTCGCGAGGACGGCGCGGCCGGTGATCGCCTGCCGGTCCACGATGTTGTAGAGCCCCATCAGCGAGTGCGGCGCCACGTGGAGCACCCCGGCAAGTTCGTCAGCACGGGAGGCGACCGTGCCCGTGAGGGTCGTCGTCGACCGGAGCGCCCGCGTCAGCTCGGCCTGGTTGGACCCGAGGACGCCAGCAGACGCATGGAGCGCGGTGCGCAGGTCGCGGACGGCGCCGGTGACCTGGGTGCGGTTGTCGCTCAGCACCGTCGAGACATGGTCGAGCTCGGTGGTGAACCCACCGACGGCGGCGTCGTGGACCGCGAGGTTCTTGGTGAACACGTCGAGGTCGTGGATCGTGGCGAAGAGGTCGGATCGACCCGACGCCAGCGAGGCCGCCGCGTCGTGCAGCGCGGCCACGGAGGCGCGCAGCTGCGTGCTGTTGCCGTCGGCGAGGTTGGCCTCGATCGTCGAGATCGCCGCGTTGAGCGACCCGCGCTTCCCGGCCTGCGGTCCCAGAGCGGTGCTCAGGTCGGTGAGCTCCTTCTTGACCTCGTCGAACGAGATCGGCACCGCGGTGCGGTCAGCCGGGATCGTTGCCCCGTCCCCGAGCTCCGGGCCTCCGGTCCAGGCCGGCGCGAGCTGGACGAACCGCCCACTGACCAGGCTCGGGGCCACGATCGCGGCATGCGCAGAGGCGGGCACCTTCTCGGAGCCGTCGAGCGTGAACCGCACGTCGACACCACCGTCGCGCGACTTCACCGATTTCACGGTGCCGACCTTGACGCCGAGGACGCGGACGTCGTCGCCGGCGTACAGGCCGGGTGCGGTGTCGAAGCGGGCGAGGACGGTGCTGTCGCCGGTCGAGCGGAGCACCAGGACCGTGCCGACGACGAGGGCGAGCACGATGCCGACCAGGAGCCGCGGGCGACGCTGGGCAGCAGAGAGGGAGGCCATCACTTGTTCAGTCCTGAGATGACGGGAGCGAGCGTCCCGGGCGAGGTGAGGTTCTGGATGTAGGCGTCGAAGAACGGTCCACTGGAGATCGCCTCACCGAACGCCGTCGCGTAGTTGCGCAGGCCGGTGATGGTCATCTGGAGGTTCTGCTTGTTGCGGTTGAGGAGGGCGACGACCCGGTTGACCTCGGTCAGCGTCGCCGGCAGGACGGCGCCGTTCTCGCGAGCGACGGCGGTCAGCTGCTGTGACAGCGACCGGGCACTCGAGAGCAGCCCGGTGATCACCTGCTGGCGGGCGTCGAGCTCGGAGAGCAGGTCGTTGCCCGAGGTGAGCAGACGGGCGATGTCGCGGTCGCGCGAGGCGAGCACCCCGGTGACGTCGCTGGCGTGGGCGAGCAGGTCCTGGAGTGCCTGGTCGTTGGAGGCAATCGTCGAGGAGACCTTGCGGATGCCGCTCAGCGCCGGGCCGAGCTCCGTGGGCGTGCCCGCGAACGTCGTGGAGACCTGACGAAGCGCCGTCGACAGCTGGTCGGTGTCGATCTGCTGCGCCTCGCCGGTGAGCTGGCTGAGCGCCTGCGTGACGTCGTACGGCGAGCCGGTGCGGCTGATCGGAATGGTCGAGCCCTCGGCGAGATCGCCGCGGCCCCGCGGCTCGAGCCGCACGGCGGCACGGCCCAGGAGCGTGACCGTCACGATGTCGGCGCGGGTGTCGTCGCCGAGCACCAGGTCGTGGTCGGAGAGCTTGACGGTGACGACGACCCTGGCCCCGTCGAGGCGGATGTCGGAGACCTTGCCGACGCTGGCACCGGACAGGACGACCTCGTCGTTCTCCTTGAGGCCGCCGGCCTCGGCGAACTCGATCCGGAGGGTGTCGGTGTTCCGCACCAGCGGCCAGTTCCGGTAGGTCAGCGTCGAGAGGACGACGCCGGCGATCAGCAGCGTGCCCACCACGCCGCGCAGGGCGTTCTTCATCGCTGGCACCTCGCCGCCTGGCTACGGATGTACGGCCCGGACGACGCGCCGCCGTCACGGGTGAACTGCAGCCGGATCCCGCACAGGAAGAAGTTGAAGAACGCGCCGTAGGAGGCGGTGTCCTGGATCTTCGCGTAGTGCTTCGGCCACTGGGTGAGCAGCGCCTGGAGCGCGTTGGCGTGCTGGTTGAGACCGTGGGCGGAGGCCCGCAGACCGTCGAGCGTCGGCGTGAGGTCGCCGCGTGACCGGGCCAGCAGATCGGCGCCCGAGCGGGCCATCGTGCTGATCTGGCCGGCGGCGTCGAGGACCTGGCTGTCCTGCTTCTCCAGTCCCCCGACGAGGTCGCTCAGCTGGGTCACGAGCTGGCCCAGGCCGTCCTTGCGGTCAGCGACCTCGCCGAGCACGGAGTTCAGGTTGGTGACCACCTGGGTGATCAGGACCGACCGGTCGCCGAGCGTCGAGGTGAAGGAGCCGACCGACGAGACGAGGTGGTCGACCGCGCTCTGCTGCCCCTGGAGGACGTCGACGAGCTGGCCGGAGAGCTGGTTGATCTGTGCCGGGTCGAGCCCGGCGAAGAGTGGCTTGAAGCCGTTGAGCAGTGCGTCCAGGTCGACCGCGGGGGCGGTCCGGGCGAGAGCGATCGTGCCGCCGGGGGCGAGCGGTGGCGCGGACGCCGCACCGCGGTCGAGCTCGAGCAGCCGGTCACCGATCAGGTTGCGGTAGCGCACGACGGCCGAGGTCGCCATGCTGAGCCGCAGCGCGTGGTCGACGTCGAATCCCACCAGGACGGTCGCGTCCTTCTGGACGTCGATCGCCGTGACCCGGCCGACCGAGACGCCGGCGACGCGGACCTGGTCCCCGACCTGCAGCCCGGACACGTCAGCAAAGCGCGCCTGGTAGTCCGCCTTCTCCCCCGCCTGCATGTCACCGGTGACAGCCGCGAGCCAGACGGTGACGAACACGGCGAACGCCATGAACACCGCGAGCTTGGTGAGGTCGCGGGCCTCCTGCTTGCGCACACTCATCGTCCGGTCACCAGTCCTGCAAGGGCTCCGAAGAGCGTGGTCGAGACGTCCTGCTGCGGCGTGGTCGCCGGTCCGGCGTGCGGGTTGGCACCCGAGACGAACGTCGGGCTCGGCTGACGGGCTTCGTCGCCGTCGACCCACGGCAGGCCGTAGCAGCCGGGGCCGCGGTGATCGCCGACGACCGGGAGGTTCCGCGGGTAGCGGTACGGCTCGGCGCCGGGCTGGATCCGGGTGATCGTGGTGACGCCCGGGTTGGTGCCGCCGACAGCGTTCTCGGCGAGCTTGTTGGCGCCGGCGAGGCCGCCGACGAGGCAGGGCAGCTCGGGTGAGTAGCGGTCGAGCAGCGCAGTCACCGGCGCGAGCAGCATCAGGCTGGAGCGCAGTCCGGACTCCGCCCCGCGGACCAGCAGTCGCGTGGCGTCACTGAAGGCGCGCAGCTCGCGGGTCGAGGCATGGAGGGCGCCCTGCTTCGCGACGAGGGTGTCGCTCGTCCGCGTCAGGTTGCGGAAGACCCGCAGGAAGTCGGGTGTCGCCTTGTCGTAGCCGGCGATCACGTCGTCGCCGCGGCGTACGTCGGAGGCCAGGGTGTCGAGCGAGGGCCGCAGCGAGGACAGGTAGCGGTCGGACTGGTCGATGAGCATGCCGATCCGCTGGCCGCGCTGGTCGACCGCACCCGCGACCGCGGTCAGCGCGTTGTTGACCTGGTCGGGCTGGGCCGCATCGAGGACGTCGGTCAGGTGGGTGAACGCCTCGTCGACCTCGACGGTCACGTGGTCGGCGGCGATCTGCTGCGACGGCGCGATCGTGCCCGTGCCGTGACCCGTGGGGGTGAGCTGCACGTAGCGCGCACCGAACGCCGTCGGCGGGACGAGCTGGGCGGTCAGGCCGCGCGGCACCTTGGCGACGGCGTCCTTGTCGATGGCGAGTCCGATCTCGACGTCGCCGTCGCGGGCCGTGATGGAGCGGACGGTGCCCACCTGGACGCCGCGGTACTTCACCGGAGCACCGGTGTCCATCGTCAGGCCGGCGCGGTCGGCCGCCACCGTGACCGGGATGGTGTCGCGGAAGGCGCCGCGGTACTGGAGCACGGCAGCCGTGATCACGAGGCCGAGCAGGAGGATGAAGGTCACTCCGAGACGGAGCTGACGGTCGATGAGACGCACTGAGGTCACCCCGAGATGTGGACCGACGGACCGCCCCAGATGGCGATGCCGAAGATCAGGTCGACGAACATGGTGGCGATCAGCGCCGTACGCACGGCCGCGCCGACGGCCCTGCCGACACCGGCCGGACCACCGCTCGCGTGGAAGCCGTGGAAGCAGCAGACCGAGACGACGACGAGCGCCATCACGAGCACCTTCACCATCGCCAGGAAGAGGTCTCCGGGGATCAGGAAGGTGTCGAAGTAGTGCTGGTAGTTGCCGCTCGGCTGGCCGTAGCCGACGGTCACGACGAGCCGGGTCGCTAGCCAGCACATGATCACCGCGATGCAGAAGAGCGGGACGACGGCGATCAGGCCGGCGATGATCCGCGTGGTCACCAGGAACGGCACCGGGTGCACGGCCATGACCTCGAGGGCGTCGATCTCCTCGCTGACGCGCATCGCACCGATCTGCGCGGTGAAGCCCGCACCGACCGTCGCGGTGAGCGCGATGCCGGCGATGATCGGGGCCACCTCACGGGTGTTGAAGTACGCCGAGAAGAAGCCCGACAACGCGCCGACACCGATGTTGTCGAAGGACGTGTACGCCTGCAGCCCGACCTCGATCCCGGAGGCCGCGGTGAGGAAGCCGATGACCAGGACGGTGCCGCCGATCAGCGCCAGAGCACCCGAGCCGAGGCTGACCTCGGCGAGCAGGCGCACGATCTCTCCCCGGTAGCGGTGCAGCGTCCGCGGGAAGTGGCTGAACGCCTCGAGGTGGAAGGCCAGCTGCCGGCCCAGCTCACGCAGCCGGGTGCCGGGCACAGCGGCGGCGCGGGCCAGCGCCGACGGCGTGCGTTCGGTGGTGCTCACTCAGGCTCCCAGCTTGATCGTGAGGAAGACGGTGGAGATGACGCTGTTGGCCGCGAAGAGCAACATGAAGGCGAAGACGACGGTCTGGTTCACCGCGTCGCCGACGCCCTTCGGGCCGCCCTTGGCGTTGAGGCCGAGGTAGCAGGCGGTGAGCCCGGCGAGCATGCCGAAGACGCCGGCCTTGAGCTCGGAGGCGAGGAAGTCGGGCAGGCCGACAAGGAGCGTCAGATTGGAGACGTAGAGCCCCGGCGTCGCGTGCTGGAGCACGACCGAGAAGAAGTAGCCACCGACCAGGCCGACCACGGTGACCACGCCGTTGAGGGCGACTCCAACGAGCGTCGAGGCCACCACGCGGGGCACGACGAGGCGCTGAATCGGGTCGATGCCGAGGGTCTTCATCGCGTCGATCTCCTCGCGGATCGTCCGCGAGCCGAGGTCGGCACAGATCGCCGTGGCGCCCGCGCCCGCGACGACCAGCACGCTGACGATCGGGCCGATCTCACGCACGACGGCGACCGCTGCGCCGGCGCCGGCGAGGTCGACCGCGCCGATCTGGATGAGCAGCTGGTTGACCTGGAAGATGATGATCACGCAGAACGGGATCGAGACCAGCAGCGCCGGCCCGAACGACACCGTGATCACGAACCACGCCTGCGAGACGAACTCGCGGAACCGGAAGCGCGTCGTGAACATCTTCCGGAACGTGTCGACCACGAAGGCGTAGAAGCTGCCGATGGCGCTGAGCGCCACGAAGGGCACGCTGCTCTCGAGCGCTTCCCGGGCGACCTTCTGGCTCGCCGGCGACATCCCGGTCAGCCCGGGCTTCGCGTCGGTCTTCACGCACGGACCTCGCGGTCGGTGCTGCGGATCTCGACGATCGGCAGGCGCAGCGCCGCCGGCGCCGTGGGAGGTACGACGGGAGCGCGCGGCGCCACGGCGGGCACGCGGACGTACGTCGTGCCGGGCGCCGGGCGCTGGTCGACCTCGCCCTTGTTGGGCCACATCGATGCGGCGCGCTCGGCCTGGGCGGTGATGGTCAGCGACGGGTTCACGCCGAGGTTCGCCGAGATGGCGGCACCGTCGACGACGTACAGGTCGGGGTGGCCGAAGACCCGGTGGTAGGCGTCGATGACGCCGTCCTCCGGCGTCGCGCCGATGACCGCGCCGCCGAGGAAGTGCGCCGTCATCGGGATGTCGAAGATCTCCCCCGTGCTGCCGTACGCCGCTCCCCCGATCTCCTCGGCCATCAGCCGGGTCGCCTCGTTGGCGGCCGGGATCCAGGTGGGGTTGGGCTCGCCGTGGCCCTGGCGGGAGGAGAGCTTGAGCCGACCCCGCCAGGTCTTCTTGCCGAAGACCGTGATCGAGTTGTCGTGGGTCTGCATGACCAGCGCGATGATCGTGCGGTTCGACCAGTCCTTGATGCCGAGGTAGAGCGCCAGGAAGTTCAGCGGGTGGCGCAGCACCGCGAGCAGCCAGCGCAGCGGTCGCGGCAGCCGGCCGCCGCCGTTGGTCATGACCGTCTGCAGGAAGGACATCGAGTTCGAGCCCTGGCCGTAGCGGACCGGCTCGATGTGGGTCCGCTCGTCCGGGTGGATCGAGGAGGTGATCGCGACGCCGTGGTGGAAGTCGGCGTCCTTGCGCTTGCTCAGCTTCAGGCTGGCGCTGCAGATCGACTCCGAGTTGGTGCGCGTGAGGTGGCCGAGGCGGTCGGAGAGGTGAGGGAGCGCCCCCGAGGCCTTCATCTGGTGCAGCAGCTCCTGGGTGCCCCAGGTGCCGGCTGCCATCACGACGTGCTGGGCGGTGAGGGTGCGGTGGTGGCGCTGTCCGCGACGTCCGGTCGGGCGGACCTCGACGGCGTACCCACCCTCGGGTCGAGGCGCGACCCGGGTGACCGTGGTCAGCGGCAGCACCTCGGCGCCGGCCTTCTCGGCGAGGTGGAGGTAGTTCTTCACCAGGGTGTTCTTGGCGTTGTGGCGGCAGCCGACCATGCACTCGCCGCACTCCAGGCAGCCGTTGCGGTCCGGCCCTTCACCACCGAAGAACGGGTCCGGGACGAGGGCGCCGGGCTCCTTCGCACCGTCGCGGCCGAAGAAGACGCCCACCGGAGCGGCGTGGTAGCTCTCCCCCACGCCCATCTTCGTGGCGACCTTCTGCAGCACCTCGTCGGCGGCGGTCACGGTCGGGTTGAGGGTGACGCCGAGCATCCGCTTCGCCTGGTCGTAGTGCGGCGCCAGCTCCTGCTTCCAGTCCGCGATGCCGGCCCACTGCTGGTCCTGGAAGAACGCGTCGGTCTGCGGCTCGTAGAGGGTGTTGGCGTAGACCAGCGATCCACCGCCGACGCCCGCACCGGCGAGCACGACGACGTTCTTGAGAACCCGGATCCGCTGGATGCCGTAGCAGCCCAGGCGCGGCGCCCAGTAGAAGCGCTTCACGTCCCAGTTGGTCTTCGCGAAGTCGTCGTCGGCGAACCGGCGACCGGCCTCGAGTACGCCGACGCGGTAGCCCTTCTCGGTCAGCCGCAGCGCGGTCACCGACCCACCGAAACCGGATCCCACCACGAGGACGTCGTAGTCGACGGGCGCTGCACCCACGGTGACCTTCTCCCTGCTCTCTGTGGCGGTCGCCACAACCAGAACAGGACGTTTTCACAATCCCGGGAGTGCCTTCTCGGCCCCGATCGCCAAGATCCGCCCCCGGTCTTGTACATCTGACCAATCGCTGCGCGATACGGTCTGAGCATGAGCAAGGACGTCGCCCTGGAGTCGCTCGTCGCGGCCTTCGTCACGGCCGAGAGCGAGCCGGCTGCCCTCGACACCTGGGTCGAGCGGATCGCCGGGCCGACCCTCAGCGAGATCCCCGCGATCGCCGGCGACGCGGTCCTGGCCGACAGTCTGCAGACGTCCGTGCGCGCCCACTGGCTGTCGTTCCTGGCCAGCCTCCGGGAGCCGGCGCGCGAGGTCCAGCTTGTGCAGGCGGCTGCCGACTTCGCGGCCGACATGGCGCTGCGCGGGCGTCCGCTGACGGAGCTCTTCCAGACCTATCGCGTCGCCCAGAAGGCGGTCTGGGACTACCTGACCACCGCCGCCCGCGCCTTCCCCGGCAACACCGGGGACGAGGCAGGGTTCATCATCTTCATCTGGAACCGCGCCAGCGACTGGCTCAACGCCTCCATCGTGGCGTCGGTCGAGATCTTCCAGGACGAGCAGGACCGCCTCCGTCAGGGCGCAGCGGCCCAGGCGCTGGTGACGGTGCGGGGCATCCTCGACGCCGCGACCGGCACGACGGCCGATCCGCGCGAGCTGTCCGCCGCCCTCGGCGGCTATCCGCTGTCCTCACGCCACACGGCGCTGCTGCTCCGCGCGGATTCGCCCGAGCGCGTGAGCGACCTGCGAGACGCCGCCATGCAGCTGGCCCGCAGCGTCGGCAGCCGCAACCCGCTGCTGGTCAGCCCCGGTGGGCGCGACCTGTGGTGCTGGCTCGCCACGAACGCAGCTCCCCACCGCGAGGCGCTGCTGGCCAGCTCGACCTGGCTCGGCGAACGCGGCATCCGTGCTGCCGCGGGCACGGCCCTGCCCGGCACCGACGGCTTCCGGCTCAGCCACATCGAGGCCCAGGAGGCTCTCCGGATCTCGCTGCGCTCCCCCGCCGTCCGGCCGATCACGCTGTTCGCCGACGTCGAGGTGCTGTCGATCATCTCGAGCGCAGGCGCCGCCGCCGACCGGTTCGTGCAGCGCACGCTCGGCGAGCTGGCCCAGGACACCGAAGCCAACGCCCGCCTGCGCGAGACGTTGCACGCGCTGCTGACGACGGGAAGTGTCGATGCAGCAGCGCGGCACCTGACCGTGCACAAGAACACGGTCAGGTACCGCGTGGCCCAGGCCGAAGCGCTCCTCGGGGCTCCGCTCGCATCCGGGCGGACCGAGGTCGAGCTGGCGCTGCGCTACCTGGAGGCTTTCGGCACGGCCCGCTGACGGCCAGCCCGGGGGTTCAGACGGTCGCCTCGACCCGCTCGTTCGCCTGGAACAGAGCCTCGTCCCAGCTGCCCGGCTCCATCACCAGGCGGCGGAACTTCATGATGTCGCGCGGCCTGTCGATCGTGAGGACGCCAGCAAGCTGGGTGCCGCGACGGTAGAGGACGATCGCGCCCGGCCCACGCGGACCGACCGTGACCTCCTCGTCGGCGCGCGGGGTGCCGACGAACTGGAGCCGGTGGCCGTACCAGTCCGACCAGAAGTACGGAATGGTGTCGAGCTCTGCGAGCTCCGTGCCGGGTGCGGCGAGGGCGTTGCGCGCGGCCAGCGCGCCCTGCTCGGCGGCGTTGGTCCAGTGCTCGAGGCGCATCAGGTCACCGTCGAAGCGGCTGTTCGGGAAGTGGGCGACGTCGCCGGCTGCCCAGACACCCGGTGCCGAGGTGGCCAGCGAGGCGTCACAGAGGACGCCGCGGTCGCCGTCGTGGAGGCGATCGCGCTCTCCTCGAGCCACGCCGTCGCAGGTCGGACACCGATGCCGACGACGACCAGGTCCGCCGGCACGGTCGTGCCGTCGTCCAGCACGACGCCGGTGACCCGGCCGCCCGTACTCTCCAGACCGGAGACGCCGACGCCGAGCCGCAGGTCGGTGCCGGCGGCGCGGTGCAGGTCGGCGCAGATCGCGCCGGGCTCCGGGCCGAGCGACCTGCTCAGCGGTACGTCGAGGCGCTCGACGATCGTCGCCGGCAGTCCCCGCTTGCGGGCCGCCGAGGCGATCTCGGAGCCGATGAACCCGGCACCGATCACGACGGTGCGCGCACCGGCATCCAGCGCCCGTCGTACGGCGACAGCCTCGGCGTGGGTCCGCAGACCCGTCACGCCGGCGATGTTGTCCGTACCGGGAAGCCGGTACGGCGTGGCTCCGGTGGCGATCACGAGCGCGTCGTACGCGACCGACGTGTCACCGACGATCACCCGTCGACCGGCCGTGTCGAGGCCGGTGGCCGGCGTCCCGAGGAGCGTCGTCACGCCGAGCTCGTCCAGCTCGGCCTGCGTGCGGAGCGGGACCAGGTCGTCCGCCGTGCCCTGGTCGAGCTGCGCCTTCGACAGCGGCGGCCGGTCGTAGGGCAGGTGCTCCTCCGCGCCGATGAGCGTGATCTGGCCGCCCCAGCCGGTCCTGCGGGCGGACTCCGCCGCAAGCAGGCCGGCCAGCGAGGCACCGACGATGACGAGGCTCATGTCAGTCCCTCAGCGAGAGGGCCGACACCGGGCAGGAGTCGATGGCCGCCCGGATGAAGGCCCGCTGACCCTCGTCCGGTGCATCGTCGAGGACGACGACGAACCCGTCGTCACCCACCTCGAAGAACTCGTGGGCCATCGCCTCGCACATGCCCAGGCCCTCGCAGCGACCGCGGTCGACGTCAATGCGCATGACCTCACACCCCCGCCGTCTCGACGGGAACGAAGTCGACCTTCTCGCGTACGCCGCAGTCGGGGCAGCACCACGTGTCGGGGATGTCCGCCCACGCCGTACCGGCCGCGAAGCCCTCGAGCTCGTTGCCTGCGGAGACCTCGTAGGTGTAGCTGCAACCAGGGCAGCGCGCCGCGAGGACCTCGTTGGCGAACGTGTGCGCGGAGGTGTCCTCGTGCAGGACGTCGACGCTGACCGCGGCGGGAGCCGGGTAGCGGCGGAGCAGCTTCTCCCGCTTGGCCGGGTGCACGTTGGCGAGACGGATGTCGCCGTCGTAGTGCGCCACCACGCGCTTGTCCATCAGCCGGCGGAAGAGCGGCGGGAAGAGGGCCACGACGATCATGCCGGTGTAGCCCGTCGGGAGGACCGGAGCCTCCCGGAAGTCGCGCAGCGTCTGGTAGCGACGGGTCGGGTTGGCGTGGTGGTCGCTGTGCCGCTGCAGGTGGTAGAGCAGCACGTTCGTCGCGATGTTGTTGGAGTTCCAGCTGTGGCTCGGGTCGACCCGCTCATAGCGCTGACGCTCCGGCGTACCGACCATCTGGCGGAGCATGCCGTAGTGCTCCATGTAGTTGACGACCTCCAGCAGGGAGAAGCCGACGACCGCCTGCAGGGCGAGGTACGGCAGGATCCCGACGCCGAGCCAGAGCGTCAGCGCGCCCCAGAGGACGACGGTCATCAGCCAGGCGTTGAGGACGTCGTTGCCGAGGTGGAACGGGTGCGTGCCCTTGCGCTGGTAGCGCTTGGCCTCGAGGTGCCACGAGCTGCGCAGCGACCCGAGCACGGTGCGCGGCCAGAACCGGTAGACGCTCTCGCCGAGGCGGCTCGAGGCCGGGTCGTCGGGCGTGGCGACGCGGACGTGGTGACCGCGGTTGTGCTCGATGTAGAAGTGGCCGTAGAACGACTGCGCCAGCGCGATCTTGGAGAACCAGCGCTCGTGGCTTTCCTTCTTGTGCCCCAGCTCGTGCGCGGTGTTGATCGCGACGCCGGCCACGACGCCGATGGAGATGGCGAGACCGATCTTGTCGGCGACGCTCAGGTCGGCGGTGGCGAGGTACCAGATGGCCAGCACGAAGCCGGCGTACTGCACGGGGAGGTAGAGGTAGGTCACCCAGCGGTAGTAGCGGTCGTTCTCGAGGGCCTCGATGATCTCCTCGGGCGGGTTGGTGTCGTCGTAGCCGGCGATCAGGTCCAGCGACGGGATGACCGCGAAGAACATGAGCGGCGTGAGCCACAGCCACCCCGACCAGCCGGTCTCGTGCTGCAGCGCCAGCCCGATCAGCGGCATCACCGGGATGACGAGACCCAGCACCCACAGGTAGCGCTTCTTGTCCTTCCAGACAGGTGCGGAGACCGCACCTGCGTCGTACGAGGCAGTGGACATGTCGTCCTCCAAGGTGATCGGAAAATCTGGCGATGTTGAGACGATCGCACAACGATTTTCCGTCGCTCTAGGGAAGAGCGCACCGAATCAGCGGGGCGCCATTGGACTATCGACCAATTGCCTGTGACAGCACGTCAGAGCCCCGCGACGTACGCCCAGCGCGCGACGACCCGCGCGAACAACGCGTCGAGCTCGGGGCGCGCGATGCCCAGGCGCGCCCGCGTCTCCTGCGGCGGGATCTCGCGGGCCACGTGAGTGAGGGAACGACAGATCGGCGCGAGCGCCTGCGTGTCGACGACGAAGCGCCCCTGCACCGGGACGGCGATCACGTCGGACACCCCGACCACACCGGCGGAACGCGCCACCGTCACCGCGACGCGGACCGCGCGGGTCTCCCGTGCTGTCAGTTCGAATGGTGCACCCATGACCGTCCTCGTCAGCGTCCGTGCGCCCGGGCAAGACCTGCCCGGGCGGAGCTGCGGAGTGCCCGCCCGGAACCCCCGTTCCCGGGCCGGCAACACCGCATGCGCTCACCTCCTCATCACACGAGGGAGCCGATGTTCACGTCGGCGGACAGAAAAACTTCCGCGGCGGTCCAGGCGGATGCGTCAGGTGCGGCCGAGTGCCGGCGCGGTGTCGGCCGGTCCTCTCTCGACGTAGGTGATCCGCCACTGCTTGAAGCCGTCGCGTTTCTCTCGTTGCTCGAGCAGTTGTCCCGTCGCGGGGTCCACGATGTAGGTCATGAGTCCCTCGACCGGAATGCGCAGCGAGACCGACCAGCCCTTCCGCCCGACCGAGTCCGTCGCCTTCGCCAGTCGTGTGCCGGGGACGGACGCCAGGACGCGCCACATAGCGCTGCGCACCCGGGGCGGAAGAGGCGCCTCACCCAGGAGGAAGCCAGCGTCGCTGAAGATCTTCCACCGGTCGTCGAGCCAGTCCGGCCCGCCGCCTGCCACGAGAAGCTCACGCAACTTCGCGGTGTCCGTGGGCAGCTTGAGCATCTCCGCCCAGCTGTTGCCGCCTCGACGACCCCCGAACGGGAACCGTGACGGGAACCGCCACGTGGCACCCTCCTGGCGCAGGACGCCCGGACGGCCGTTGCCGATCCACAGCTCGCGCGGCTCCCGCCGGTGACCGAAGGTCTGGAACGACTTCACGTGCCAGTAGCGGATGTCCTTGGTCTGCGGCCCGGCGACCCTGGCCGCGGCGAGCAGCACGTCACGCGCTGTGCCATAGGTGACGTCCGTCGTCGAATGGGTGGCCGTCGGCACCGGGAGCGCGGCGGCCGGCCGGGCACCGTCGTCGAGGCGCGGCAGAACGACGGCAGTCGTCACGGTCGCAGCAGCCGCAAGTCCCGCTCCGAATGCCGCCAGCCGCGTGCGGCGCCGCCGGCGCTTCGCGACCTCGTCGAGGCCGGCACGGGCGATCAGCTCGTCCGGGCTGGCGAAGGTGAGTCCGAAGTCCTCGGGAGCCGCCACGAGACCGGCACGTGCGGGAGCGAGCTCGTCGCGGAGGCGCTGGACCTCGACGTCGGGCATGCGGTCGTCGGCCATCACTCCCCCTCTCCGAGCGGCGCGCTGTCGTACAGGAACCTGGCAATCTTCTCCCGGCCCCGGGAGAGACGCGAGGCGAACGCCGAGGGCGTGACCCCGAGCAGTGCCGCGATCTCCGCACCGGAGAGATCACTCGCGAGTGCGGCAATGACCGCTTCGCGTTCCCCGGCGGGCAGCGCATCGAACGCCCGGCGCGCGGACTCCGCCTCGGTCACGACGGCCGCCGGGTCGTCGTACGCCACCGGGTCGGGCGCCGCGTGGTCGTGCGCGAAGCGGGCGTCGTGGTGCTTGCGCCGCCGCTGCTGCTGCGCGTGCTGGATCTTCCGGTGCGCGACGCCCCAGACCCAGCGGCGGCGTTCGGACGGATCGGCGGGCGCGCTTGCCCGCTTCTGCCACACCACGAGGAACGTCTCGGAGACGACGTCCCGCGCGTCCTCGGGCGGGAGCTTGGCGAGTGCGACGTTGAAGACGAGCGACTGGAGCTCACGCATGAGTGCTGCGAACTCGTCCCTCTCCACGGCCGGAGCCTAGCGACGCCGGGCCCCGACCGCGGCCGTTGTCAGCCGAGGATCGACTCCAGTACCCACCCGTGGCGGATCCGCTGCGGGTGGTCGCCGACCGGGAAGTAGGCGAGCTCCTTGCCCGTGGCGAAGTCGATGACGGCCACCGAGTCCGCGCCACTGAGCGAGACCCAGCAACGGTTGCCCGGGCCCTCGGTGGTCCAGTACGGCTTCTCGTACGAGTGGCCGGTGGTGCTCGTGTCGTACAGCTTGTAGGAGCCGGTGGCCCGGTTGACCATCGCGACGTAGTCGTCCATCGTGCCGGCCGCGCAGAGCGTCTTGCCCGTGGTGTCGATCGACAGGCCGTGGTGCGCAGAGTCGTTGACGTAGTTCTCCAGCGGCATGGTCGGCACCTTGTTGGGCAGGGTGATCAGACGGGTCACCGCACCGGTGCGCGGCTCGGCGACCGTGCCGGCCTTGTAGCCGACCTTGCCGTCGATGTCCGGAGCCTGGGTGTCGAACTCGACGATGCCGTGGAAGTAGGAGACCTGGAAGTAGATGAACCGCTCCCCCGGTGCGATCGCCATCGGCCGCACCGCCGAACTCATCCCCGGGTACCCGGCCTCGGCGAGCTCCTTGCCCATGTCCCAGCGCTTCAGGATCGAGAAGTCGGCGTTGCGCACGATCTCGAACCAGCGGTCGCCCTTGATCGCGTCGTTGACCGGGCCGATCTTCACCGGGCCCGCGTAGACGTCGTCACCCGGGGTGTAGACCCGGCCGATCGAGGCGTGGAAGATCCGCGACCCGTCCTTGGAGTAGTTGCTCTCGTGCGGCGTCTCCCCCGACTCGAAGGTCCGCAGCCGCTGGCCCATCGTGATCTTCGTGCCGTTGGCGAGGGTCTGGTTCACCATCGAGTACTCGTGGACCGTGCGCGAGGTCGAGTCGGAGACCAGGAGGCGCTGGCCGTTGGGCGAGAGGCCCATGTGGTCGGTGCGGAAGCCGTCCATCTGCTCCTCGTGCACGATCGCTCCCGGCGCCTTCGCGATCGCCTTCGCGATGTCGATCCAGACCACGTCCGCAAAGCTCGGGCGCGAGACCGCGAGGTACTTGCCGTCGGGCGTGGTGAACATGTCGTCGACGAACTGGTCGTGCCCCTCACCCGGGCCGTAGCGGATCAGCAGGAACTCGGCGAGCTTCGCGGGGTTCGCGTAGATGGCGGCAAGCTCCTGCGCCTTGTCCGGCACGAGGTTGATGCCGGACTTCAGGGTCTTCAGCGTGCTCGCGTCGACCATGGACGCCGTGCCTGCCCAGTTGTTGCCGACGAACATGACGCTGCGCTTGGCGGTCGCGCCGGCAGCTGGCCCCGAGGCCGACAGCGGCGCGAGCGAGAGGCCGGCCACGGCCACGGCAGTGGCGACACGGAACGAACGACGCATGGGTACTCCTCGGGGGTGGTGGTGCTTCTGGTTCAACGACGCGGAGGCGTCACAGGAACGCGCGACCCTCGCCGCGGTAGGTGGGGACGGTCGCGACGAGCTGCCCGTCGTGGACCAGGTGCAGCTCGTTGACGCGCTCGCAGAGCTCGCCGGCCTTGGCATGGCGGAACCAGACCCGGTCGCCGACGCCGAGCGCATCGGCGCCCGCACCGGCCAGCGGCGTCTGGGCCTCGCCGGCGCCCTCGAGCGACGTGAGCCGGAGCCCCTCCGGCCAGACCGGCCGCGGCAGGCGATCGGCGGCCGGGACTCCGCTCGCGACCCACCCGCCGCCGGAGACGGTCGCGATGCCCGCGACGGGACGGCGTACGACCGTGGTCACGAAGTACGCCGACGGCAGCGGCCGGAAGCGCTGGTAGCCGTCGAAGAGCGTCGGCACGTAGAGCCCGGAGCCGGCCGCCACCTCCGTGACGGCGTCCTCCGCGACGGTGGACTCGATGCTCCCCGTGCCGCCGCCGTTGACGAACTCGAGGTCGGCGACCTCCCGCACCGCGTCCACGACGGCACCGCGTCGCCGGGCGAGCTCCGCGATCGACGCGGACTGGATGGCGCGGATCTGCAGCCGGCGGGCGAGCGATCCGGTCCTGTCCCCCAGCCCGGCGACCTGCCCCTCGTAGGCCATCAGCCCGACCAGGCGGAAGCGCGGCCGGGCGGTCACCGCGCGAGCGAGCGCGACGGCCTGGTCGACCGAGTGCACCGGCGAGCGTCGTACGCCGAGGTGGACGCGGCCGTCGAGCAGCCTCAGGGACGCGTCGAGGTCGAGGCACACCCTGATCGGGGCCGGTCCCTCCGGCGCGCACTGCGACACGAGGTCGAGCTGGGCGACGTCGTCGACCATCAGCGTCACCCGTTCGAGGAGCTGCGGGCTGGAGGCGAGGCGGCACAGCGCTTCGCGGTCGGCCGTCGGGTAGCCGACGACGACGTCCTCGTGGTCCTCGGCCAGCCAGAGCGCCTCGGCCAGGGTCAGCGCGAGGATGCCGGCGAAGCCGTCCGTGGCCAGGACGGCCGAGGTGAGGGCCCGGCAGCGCACGGACTTCGAGGCGAGTCGCACGGGCTTGCCCGCAGCGCGGGTCACGAGCGAGCGCGCGTTGGCAGCGAAGGCCCCCAGGTCGACGACCGCATACGGAGCGTCGAGGTGTGCCGTGGCCTCCTCGAGTGCAGCGAAGCCGGTCGGCTCCGGTGCCAGCCGGGCGAGGTCGATCATCCGAAGATCCTCCGGATGTGTGCGTTGGCGAAGACGCCGTCTGGATCGAGGCGGCGGCGCACGTCCTGGAAGGCGTCCCATTCCGGGTAGCGCTCGCTCAGCGCTGCGGCATCGAGCGTGTGCCGCTTGCCCCAGTGCGGACGGGCCGCGTACTCCGCACCGATCGCCTGGACCGCGGCGAAGTACTCCTGCCAGGCCATGCCCTGGTAGGCATGCACCGCGACGTACGCCGTCGGGCGGCCGTAGGACGGGCTGAGCATCGACTCGGTGTCGGCTGCGACGACGCGCACCTCGATCGGGAAGTTGACGGTGTGCTGCTCGGCGACCCGCAGGATCCGCGGCAGCACCTCGGGCAGCACCTCGCGCGGGAAGGCCAGCTCGGACTCGGTGAACCGCACCTCGCGCGGGCTCGAGAAGACGCGGTGTCCGACGTTGACCTTCTCCGACGGGCCGGCGACCGTCGTGACCAGCCGGTTGAGCCGCGGGATCTGGCTGGGGAACCGGCGTCCGGTCCGGCAGATCAGGTCGAGCACCTTGTTCTCGAGGATCACCTCGTCGAAGTAGGCACGTCGTTCGCTGCCGGGCTGCGCCGGGTCCTGCGTGCGCTCGAGCTGCTTGGTGAGCGCGCGGTCGGCGTACGGAAAGACGAAGAACTCGAAGTGGTCGCTGCCGTCGGCCAGCGCGTCGAAGTCGCGCAGCACCGTCGCGAGCGGCATGCGGTCGCGCTTCTCCCTCAGGCGGAACGCCGGCACGGTCCGCAGCGTGTACGCGGTCACGACGCCGAGCGCACCGACACTGACCCGCCCTGCCCGCAGGTCATCACCGGCCAGCTCCAGCACGTCGCCCGCGGCCGTGACGACCTCCATCGACTCCACGAACGTCGCGAGGTTGCCGAACGCCGCCCCCGTGCCGTGGGTGGCCGTCGAGATGGCGCCCGCGGCGCTCTGGACGTTGATGTCACCGAGGTTGGCAAGGGCCAGGCCGTGGGCGTCGAGCAGCTCGTTGACCTCGTACAGACGCGTGCCGGCAGCGATCCGGACCAGGCCGGTCGCCGGATCGACGTGCTGCAGGCCGGTCAGGCCGTCGAGCGAGATCAGGGTGCCGTTGGTGAGGACGTTGTCGCCGAAGGCGTGGCCTCCACCGACCACGCGGACCACGTCACCGCGTGCGGCTGCTGCGACAACGGTCGTGGCGACCTCGTCGACGGACGTCGGCGTCGCCCGGTGCTGCGGCGCGCAGCTCTGGTCACCGGTCCAGTTGCGCCACATCAAAGCTCCCTCTCCATGTCCGGCCACTCCGGCCGGAGGCTCCAGCCTGCCGCTCGCGGGACCTGCGGGGGAAGCGCCAATTGACCTCCCCATTCACACGATCGCGTTGTCAGTCCGGCCCACGGCGGGGCCGCGACGGTGCATAGTGGGGGCCTCATGGACGTCCACACCCGCAAGCTGCGCTGCTTCCTCGTCGTCGCCGAGGAGCTGCACTTCAGCCGCGCCGCAGCGCGGGTCTTCCTCACCCAGCAGGCGCTGAGCCGACAGATCCGTGAGCTCGAGGAGGAGCTCGGTGTCGCGCTCTTCGAGCGGACCACCCGACGGGTCGCGCTGACCCCGGCCGGTGAGGCCTTTCGTGAGGCGACGGCACAGCTGCTGACCGGCCTCGACGACGCAGTCGAGGCCGCACGCCGCACCGACCGGGCGATGTCCGGGCGGCTCCGGATCGGCTTCTGCCCCGGCGCCGCCCTCGAGCTGACCACGCCGATCCTGGGCGACTTCCGGTCGGCGTTCCCCGACGTCGAGCTCGACCTGCGGGAGTTCCCGGCGAACGACCCGTCCGCCGGGCTCGCGACCGGCGTCAGCGACGTGGCGTTCATCCGGCTGCCGCAGGGCACCGCGGCGATCGAGACCGAGGACCTCTTCATCGACCCGTGCATCGCCGCTGTCTCCGCAGGCCACCCGCTCGCTGACCGCACGACGGTGACCGTGGCCGACCTCCTCGACGAGCCGCTGACGCTGAGCGACACGGCCGACGAGGTCTACAAGGCGTTCTGGAGCCTGCGCGACGCACGCACCTCTCCCCCGCCGAAGCTGCACCCGGTCAGCTCCGTGACCGAGGAGGTCGCCCTGGTCGCGACCGGCATGGCGATCTCGGTGACCAGCTCCGCCGTCCAGTCCTTCACCCCGATGCCCGGTGTGCGCTACCTCCCGATCGAGGACTGGCCGGGCTCCCGGGTCGCTCTCGGCTGGCACGCCGGCGAGCGGTCCCGCATCGTCGCCCACTTCGTCGACACCGTCTGCGCCGTCCGCGACCGGGAGACCGAGCTGGTGCAGACCCTCGAACGCCGAGGCCTTCCCGAGGCCTGACTGCAGCAACGCGTGCATGGTGCATGCGTGACACGGGCCACACCGCCGAGGCACACTGGCAGCGGATCGATCTGGAGGGGTCGAGACTCTCGGAGGAGGATCGTCATGCAGTCACCGACTGTCAGTGACTACCGCGCCGGCGCTCGCGCAGCGCGACAACTGGTGTGCGACGCGACCGGCACAGCAGCCGACCGCCGCGAGCAGCTGCGTCGCCTGGCGCACGAGATCGCCAGCGGTTCGTCGGTCTGGTCGGACACCGCGTTCGGCGAAGGCTTCGTGGCCTACGTCCAGCGCCACACCGGCGCCATCGCCGTACCGGCCCAGCGGCAGCCCTCGGCGGACTGACCCGCACAACGACAGTGTTGCTGCCACTCCGTGCTGCCACCCACGGGCCTTGAGATGCGACGCCGACCGTGACTACTGACGACCGCAACCAGGCAGGGCGGTGAGACTTCGGGGCAGCCCCGGAGATCGTGACGGCGCCTCGACCGACGGTGATGGGCGCCGGCCGTGACCGCTGGGGCGACGCCGGGCCTGGCCGACTACTCCCCGCCCATGCCTGGCGTCCGCCACCTGTCCCTCACCGACTGGCCGGGCTCCCGCGTAGCGCTCGCCTGGCACGCGGGCGAGCGTTCGCGCGTCGTCGCGAGCTTCGTCGACATCGTCTGTGCCGTGCGTGACCGCGAGACCGACCTCGTGCGGTCGCTCGAGACGCGTGGTCTCGAAGGGGCCGAGCCGACGCCGTGACCAGGCGCCCTCGGCGCTCGTCCGACTCGCCATCTTGACAGTGTCAATTTAATCGCTGACCATCATCTTGACACTGTCCATTTCGAAGGGACTCCCATGGTCCGCAAACCGCTCGTACTCCTCACCGTCTGTCTGGCCACGCTGACCATCAACATCGGCACGATGGTCGTCAACGTCGCCCTCCCCTCGATGGCCGACCAGCTCGACGCCAGCACCAAGGACCTGCTGTGGATCGTCGACGGCTACAACCTGGCGTTCGCCGCCCTCGTGCTCGCGATGGGCAGCCTGTCGGACCGCTTCGGCCGGCGCCCCGCGCTGGTGATCGGCCTTGCCGGGTTTGCTGCAAGCAGCGCCGCAGCGGCACTCGCGGACGGGAGCGCGGCACTCATCGCAGCACGCGTCGTCATGGGTGTCTTCGCCGCGCTCATCTTCCCCACGACGCTGTCGATCATCTCGAACACCTTCACCGGACGTCGCGAGCGCGCCTCGGCCATCGGCCTGTGGGGCGCGTCGTCGGGCGTGGGGGTCGCGGTCGGCCCCGTCATGGGCGGCTTCCTGCTCGCGCACTACAGCTGGCACAGCATCTTCTGGGCGCTCGTCCCGATCGCCGTGGTCGCGCTGGGCCTGACCCTCGCGTTCGTCCCCGAGTCGCGCGACCCCGACGTCCCGCGCATCGACCGTCCGGGCTTCGTGGTGTCCGTCGCCGCGCTCGCCGTCCTGACCTGGACGATCATCGAGGCCCCCGGCCGCGGCTGGGGCAGCGCCGAGACGCTGACCGGCTTCGGCGTCGCTGCGGTCCTGATCCTGGTCTTCATCCAGATCGAGCGCGCCGTGCGCAACCCGATGATCGACGTGACGCTCTTCCTCGACCGTCGCTTCAGCGCTGCCTGCGCGGCCGTCACCATCGCGTTCTTCGCGCTCTTCGGCTTCATCTTCCTGATCACGCAGTTCTTCCAGTTCGTCCGGGAGTACACCCCGCTCGAGACCGGCCTGCGCTTCCTGCCCGTCGCCTTCTCCATCGCCGCGTCGTCGGTCATCGGGAGCCAGCTCGCGCCGCGCCTCGGCACCCGGGCGATCGTCGCTCCCGGCATGGCCCTCATGGGTGCGGCGTTCCTCTGGATCTCGACCGTCCCTGTCGGCGTCACCTACGCCACGGTCGTCATTCCGCAGATGATCCTGCTCGGCACGGGCATCGGCCTCGTCACGGCGCCGGCCACCGAGTCGATCATGCGGGTCCTGCCGCCGGCCCGCGCCGGCGTCGGGTCCGCGGTCAACGACGCGACCCGGGAGCTCGGCGGGACCCTGGGCGTCGCCGTCGTCGGCGCGCTCTTCTCCTCTCAGTACGCCGACCGGCTGATCGAACTGATCGGCCAGCACCTGTACCCGGCGACCGCAGCCAAGGCGTCCGAGTCCGTCGGCTACGCCCATGCCGTTGCCGCACAGGCCCCGGCGCTGCGGGACCTGGTCGACACCGCCTTCCTCGACGGCTTCAACCTCGCCTGCGTAACCGTCGGCGTGATCTGCCTCGTCGGTGCCGCTGCGGCATGGTTCGCCCTGCCGGCCGACCGCTACGACCCGCTCGCGGACGAAACCGCGCAGGCCCATGACGCGCAGCTCACCGCCCGGCACTGAACCGGCATCACCGCACACGACTCGACTACCGTGACGCCCATGTCGACAGCCTCGTACCACCACGGCAATCTCCGCCAGGCCCTGGTGGACGAGGCTGTCGCCGTGACCCGCGAGTCGGGCCCGGACGCGATCAAGATCCGCGACCTCGCACGCCGCGTGGGCGTTTCGCACAACGCGGCGTACGGACACTTCGCCAACCGCGACGACCTGATGGCTGCGGTCGCCGACCACGCCTACCAGCGCCTCGTCGATGCGATGCATCGACGTGTCGCCGCTGTGGACACGGTCGACCCGGTGCTCCGCGCTCGCCGTCGGCTCGCGCAGATCGGCCGCGCGTACGTCGAGTTCGCCGTGGCGGAGCCCGGCCTCTTCCGGGCCGCCTTCACCGCCCCGTCCCGTGGCGACACCCTGGCGTCGGCCGCGGGGCCCTACGCGCTGCTCGGCTCGGCGCTCGACGAGCTGGTCGACGTCGGCTTCCTCTCCCCCGCCGCACGTCCGGGCGCCGAAGTCACGTGCTGGTCCGCCGTCCACGGCTTCTCGGACCTGAACATCGACGGCCCCCTCGCCTCGGCGAGCCCGGACGTCCGCGCTGCCACCCTCGACCACGTCCTGGTCAGCATCGATCGGTCGTACGCCGCAACCACCGGCAGCACCGTCTCGGATAGCGACATCCTGGAGAGCTGAGGAGACCCCGACGTCCAGGTCAGGCGTCGTAGTCCACGCTCACCTCGTCGCTCGTCGGGTGGGACTGGCAGGTGAGCACGTAGCCGGCCTCGAGTTCGCCGGGAGGCAGCGCGAAGTTCTGGTCCATGTGGACCGTGCCTGTGAGCAGCTTCGCCTTGCAGGTGCCGCAGGCTCCACCGAGGCAGGCGTAGGGAGCGTCGAGGTTGGCCTTGAGAGCGGCTTCGAGGACCGTGTCGCCTGCGTCGAGTGACACCGCCTGCTCACGTCCTCGCAGCGTGACGTCGACCCTTGCCGGCCGGAAACCGTCCGTGGACCGGGGCTTGTCGATGCCCTGGAAGAGCTCCACGTGCACACGCTCCGGTTCAACGCCTCGCTCCAGCAGCAGCTGGTGCAGGTCGGTGACCATGCCGACGGGTCCGCACAGGAACCAGTCATCTGCCCGGTCGGGCAGCCAACCGTCCAGCCGGTGTCGGTCGATCCGGCCGCGCAGGTGTTCGGGGTGGCGCGGGTCGCGCGAGCGGAAGTGGATGATCCGGAGGCGGTCGACGTACCGGGACTCCAGCTCGTCGAGCTCACGACGGAACATGGTGCTGCCTGCGTCACGGTTGCCGTAGAACAGCGTGAACTCGCTCTCGGACTCGACGGCCAGCGTGGTCCGCACGATCGACAGGATCGGCGTGATGCCACTGCCGGCTGCAAGGGCTACGTAGCTCTTGCTGGCCAACGGATCGAGCGCGGCGCCGAACGACCCGGTCGGAGTCATCACGTCGACCATGGCACCCGGGCGGAGTGCCTCCACGGCGTACGTCGAGAACGCGCCACCCGCGATGTGCTTCACGGCGAACTCCAGGACGTCCGAGGTCGCCCCGGAGCAGATCGAGTAGTTGCGACGTACGGCTCGGCCGTCGATGTCGGCGCGCACCGTCAGGTGCTGCCCGGGCTGGAAGGAGAAGGCGTCCTTCAGGTGGTCCGGCACGTCGAGCGTGACGAGGACGCTGTCGTCGGTGAGCCGGGCAACCCGGCCGACCCGCAGGGAATGGAATGCCGCCGCCGTCGGGGAAGGACCCTTCGGGATCCGGATCGGCAGGAGCCGTGCCAGGCGCCCGTTGAGCCGCTTCCACTCCTGGTACTCCGCGACATCGAGCTGCTGGCCGAACACCGTCCCGATGGCGGCGTCGCGCTCGAGGTAGGCCTCCTCGTTGCGCCGCCAGGCGGCGACGTAGCGGTAGAAGGGGATCGACGGATGCAGGTGGTGCACCAGGTGGTAGTTCTGCGACAGCAGCAGCGGCGTGATGACCCACTCGGCCCCGACCCGGTTGCGGGTGGCGCGATAGCGGTTCTCCGCCTGGGTGTCCTCGAGGTCGTGGTGAGGCAGCCAGTCGAACCACCACGCCAGCACGAACATGGCGACCCGCGCCGGGATGAGGTAGAGCACGGCCAAGGTCCAGAAGTGGCCGGTGAGCGCACACGCGACGACCACCGCGATCGTCACGACCATCAGGACGATCGTCTCCGCGACCTCCGACCGCGGACGCCGCCGTACATTGCGCACCAGGAAGGTCAGGTACGGCACGTCCATCAGCGGGAACCGGATCGGCAGCTGCCACCACGGCGCACCGCTGACGAAGTGGTCGGGGTCGTTCTCTCCGTCATTGGTGTTGCGGTGGTGCTCGATGTGGATGAAGGCGAACGACCGGAACGAGATCAGCGGCGACACGAAGAGCATCGCGATGCGGCCGAAGGCGACGTTCACCCAGCGGTGGGTGCTCACCGAGTAGTGCGCAGCGTCGTGCAGCACCGTGAACAGGACAAAGATCGCCGCTCCGCTGAGCAGGATCGTGGCGGGCACGGGAAGCCTGTCGGCCAACGCCGCCCAGGTGGACGCCGCAAAGGTCGTGATGGCTGCCGTGAAGATCGCGACGATCGGCCAGGAGATCGTCGGGACGCGCTCCCCGGGGTCGGGCAGAGCGTGGCGGGCGCCGGAGGGAGCAGGCTGCTCGATGGTTGCTGACATGCCGCGACGGTACGAATGGTCACCTGCGCTCGACCAGCAACGCCGCGCCCAGGGAGATGTGCGCTCCGCACACCTGCCGTCAGTCGGGTGGCGGGAGCACGGCGAGGCCGAGGGCCTCGGTGAGTCGCAGGGCTGCATGGAGCTCCACGACGCGCTCGGTCGCAGGACGGCCGCGGCGTTCCTCGGCCCGACGAAGACGCTGGAGGACGGTGTTGCGGTGGAGTCCCAGCTGCGAGGCCGCGGCAGCCAGCCCTCCCTGAGCATCGAGGACTGCAAGGAGCGTCTGGCGCTCTTCGTCCTCGCGGCGGCCCCTCTGGGCCAACGCACCCAGCTCTGCCGCCACGAACGCACGAGCCAGGTCCAGGTCGCCCGTCATGGCATCCACGAGGGCAACGTCGGCGTAGACCGTCAGGCGAGCGTCGCGACCGGACAGCTCGACGATGCGACGGCCGCGCTGGGCCTCGGCGTGCGATGCGCGAAAGCCGGTGGCGCCGTGAGCCGTGTTTCCGATCGACACGCGCACCCCGGCCGGGATCCGGGCTGCCAGTGGCTCCAGCGCAGTGAGCTCCAGATCCGGGGCCCGCACCGTAGCCACCCAGCCCCACAACGCCTGCACGCCATCGGGCACCAGGAGCGGGTGCGTGCTTCCCAAGTGGGATCCGACGGCGGCACCCACGCGAGCAAGGTCGGCATCCTCCGTGTCGGTCCAGCAGACGAAGGCGGTCTGGAAGCCGGTCAGACGGTGCGAGAGGGTGCGCTCAAGACGCCCGAGGTCGACGGCCTGACCCGCGATCAGCGCCCTGACGGCATCAGTCCTGGCGGCCCGTGCCCGGTTCTGCATGCGGTCGAGCTCGGCGACGTACTCCGCCGCGACCTGGCTGGAGATCCGGTCGGCGTAGGCAAACCCGTAACGCTGGAGATCGGCGGCCACCTGCATCGCGAGGCGGGGATCGGCGACGAACTCCGTGATGCCGCTCAGGATCCGCTCACTGAAATACGCGTGGCCGATGCGGTAGAACCGCAGCATGACGTCCACGCTGTAGCCGCGCGATGCCATGGCACGGGCATGCTCGAGAGCGGTGACCGGCGCCGTCGCGGCACTGACGTCGATGCCGTGACGGACCATCGACAGGGCACCTTCGAGGTTCGACGAGCACGACCCGAGGGTGAGCCCACGCAGGTCGTCGTCCGCACCTGCCTCGGGAATCCGCTCGAGGATGTAGGCCAGCATGTCGTCGGCGTACGAGGAGACATCCTCCAGGAGCTCCGCGGCCGTGCGTCGAAGCTCTGCCGCCACGGCTTCGGGAGCTCCCGCAAACTCGCCAGCACTCATGCCGGGAGCGTATCCATCGAGCAGGCGAGGGCGTCAGCCACGGGCTGCGGCACCCCATGCGAGCCTGCCGCGCAGACCACGAGCTGCCCGGAATCGCACGGGCAAGTGGCCCAATCCACACCCCGACATCGACGTACAGGTCGGATGACCGGCTGCCGGGCCCGTTGCAGCACTCTTGTGTGCGCACTGCGTCCAGACTGGCGTGGCCCGGCGAAACCAAAACAGCCTCTGATCCGCGTTTCCGCAAATCAGAGGCTGTTTTGTGTTCCTGTGGAGGTGAGGGGACTCGAACCCCTGACCCCCTGCATGCCATGTCGAGCCGCCAGCCTCGTTGGGGGTCGTTCACGCTCGAGCCGAGGCTCGGGTGGCCATCGAGTCGCGCCAGATCGCGGCAGCGTTGCTGCCACTTGCTGCTGCCACCTTCGGTCGGCAAGGTGCGCGCCGGCGGTGACCACTGACGACCGCAACCGGGCAGGGCGGTGAGGCTTCGGGGCGGCCCCGGAGATCGTGACGACGTCTCCACCGACGGTGATGGGTGAGGCGGTAACCGCTGGGGCGATGCCGGAGCTGGATCGGCTACTCCCCCGCCGTCGTCACTGCTTGGGGCCGCGGCGAGGACGGCGCGCCAGCGCCGCCCGCAGCCGTGGCCCGCGCCGGCGGAGCCGGCGCTTTAACGGAGTAAAGAGGATCCTCACCGATCCCGACTCCGCTAGGCAGCTGGGCGATGTGCGGTGACTTGAGGTCTCAACTCGCCCGCATGGCGCTCGCGGAAACAGGTCCTTCGAACCTGGCCGATCGTGGGCGGATGCCTGTCGAGCGATTGGGCAACAAGGCCCAAACGATCCGCAATCGCACCCCAGACTGCGCCGGCTTCTGCCAGATGGAGGCGTGTGGGTCGGCGGGCGCCCGCGCGACTTGGAAAGGGTCAGGGTTCCTCGGCGAGCCGTTCGAAGCGCGTGAAACTCGTACTTCTGTCGGGCGTGACCGATAACTTCGGACATATGGGGAACGGTGACTGGATTTCGCGCTCGATGACCGGAATTCTGGTGGGAATGGGCTGTGCGGCTCTGCCCTTCGTTCTCTTCGCTGCTGTCATCGTGGGCGTTATCGCGGCCGCGATCACCGGTTCAACCGTAATCGGATGGTTTGCTGGTGTCGGCGTGACGGCGTTCATGATCGGTCTCCTCGCCGAGGGCGCGTGAGCACACGTGGCGATTGACGAGAAGCGACGGGCCCAACTTCGCAAGCGAGCGAGCCGCGGCATTGCCGAGCGATCAGCACTAGCGGCGCTGGCGCTCAAGAACATGACCGCTGCGACCGACATTGTTGAGGTCATTGACCACGCCAGGATCTCTCTTCGGCGAAGCCCCGGCAGCTCCATGGGCCCGAATCTGATCATCAAACTCGATGGCACAGAGATCGGTCGGTACCTTCTCGAGCCGCGAATTCTCGACGTACCGCGATGGTGTCGGCCCTCTGTCGAGGGCTTGCTGAGGTCACGCGGCGAGGTCCCGCGCCGAAGCCTCCCCTCGTTGCCGTTGCCCACCGCCGTCACGTGCCGCTTCGAGGTCAGCAGGGATCTCATTCGCTTTACTGTGCCGGCGAGCGTATTTGCCCGTGATGATGCGGAAGACCCCAGCGCGCGAGAGATCGGACTCCTGCGCCTCCAGAGCCGCATTGGGGTCGCGATCGCTGAAGAGTTCCACGACCTAATGCGGCATCGCGCCGCCGAACTCGGCTTCCCCGTCGACCAGTTCGTGTCGCCCAGCGACCTTCCGGGGCCCTTTGCGACGACAGATGTCGAATCGCTCGAGTGGCGGCCGAAGGCGTTACGCCCCTCGTCCCGGGTGCACCAAGACGACTATGAGCTCGCGCCGGCGCTAGTCGCGTACCTTGCGGATCAGGAGGCGAAGCTCGAAGCGACCCGCAGGGCACGTCTGATTCCGCTTCCGCAGGTGCAGTCCGACGTGGCAGCAAAGCTACCTCCGCTTGTCGCGGCTGCGATCGAGGAGGCCTGGGAACTCCGCCGCTCCGGCGGCGATGTAGCACGTGGCCGAGAATGGTCACTCGAGGCGGCGGCGCACGGGAACTGCTTGACCTCCGAACAAGTCGAAAAACTCAAGGATCTGACTCCAACCATTCCCTTACCCCTGGGGTTCTCCGAAACCCACAACTCCGTCAAACGGGATTCGCCGTCGCAAGCGCCGTTCCGCTTGGCGCTCGAACTCCGCGATGCGCACCCCGACTGGTGGGAGGCTCTTCCTTGGAGTGACCTGAACGATGTCAGCCGGAACGGGGCAGGTCCGGCCTCGACCTTTAAGCACGTCACGCATGGGGTCATCGAGGAATCCGGTCAGGCTGAGTTCATCCGCCTCGTCTCCCACATGGGGAGCAGCTGGCCGGTAGTTCACTGGCCGACCGACCTCGGGCTCAACGATCAGATGCGAGCTTGGTTGGCTGTCAGCGCTTTGGCGCAGGCGGATCTGTTCGACGTTGATCTCGGGCTGATACAAAGACGCTGCGCACTCTGCGGCCTTGACTTCCACCTCGGAACCCACCGATTCAACATCGTGGTCTTTACGCAGACCGAGGAGTTGTGCTGGCCATGCGGGTTGGCCGCTGCTTACGGGATGCCTGGCTCCTGGACCAGTGCGCGCGAAGCAGCGATGCCTCATGCCCTCAAGAGTCTCGCTGAGGAAGTCGGCACGGCTCCTTCACTGGCCCTACTGCAACTATCTATCGCCGACGGTGTCACGGACCGCATATTGGCCTGTGCACTGCGGAGCGTGCTTCCGGCGAAGGGGCAACACTCGACCGGTAATTGGATGCAGTGGCTACAAGCCGCCGGCGTGCTCGAGGGCGGATGGCGCGCGTCGCGAGGAATCATCTCCATCGCCAACGACGGACACCACTGTCGGTCGATGTTTGAACGCCACGTTGATGACTTTTTTTCCCAAAATCACATTCCGCACCAGTGCGAACCAACTTGGCCCTATCACGCAACGCACAACCCGACCGGACTCCGCCGAGCTGACTGGCTCCTGCCCGGCGGTGTGCACGTCGAGGCAGCCGGCATGATGTCGCGGGGTGACTACGCCGCCAAGATGTCCGCCAAGGTTGCCCTGGCCGAGGAACTTGGAATCGAAATCATCGTGATCCAGCCGTCGGACGTCGTCAGACTCGATGAAGTCTTCAGCAAATGGCTTTGAGCAGCGACCGGCAAGAACTCCGCGTGCGTCGAGCGCCGACCGGGTTGGGGCCATCCTCCGCAGCTCGTGCGTTACTGAGGGGCGCGCGGCCAGGGCTCGCGCCACGTCACGGTGTGGTCCCGGATCACGGCCATCATTCGCGTACGCGCTGCCTGAACATCAGGATGATTCTCCGTCCCGCGGTCAGTGCGTTGCATGAGGTAAGCGATGACATCGGCGAGCTGAACGCCGGCGCAGAGCTTGGAGTCCACGAAATGGACCGTGTCGACGATGGTGGATAGGACCCGACCAGATACCTCGCCATATCCCATGTTCCTGAGATCCCCCACCATCTTCGCTGCCGTTAGCTGATGCTCTTTGGCCTCATCCGCAACGACGATCTTCACCTCGCTGCCGAACGCATCCACCTTCTCCAGCAGGAACTGCAGAGCCAACAGGTACGCGCGGTCGAGGCCATCTGCTCCCCAGCGCGAGGCGAGCCGCGGCTTGTGGATGCTCGCATGTGCGATATGAATGTCGAACTGTGGGATGAGAGAGATGACGTCTTCCAGCACCGACAAGCGCTCGGGCGGCGTCTTCGATGCCCACTGGCCGGTCCCATTCCAGATCTCCACGCCATGAAACTCGCGTGGAGCGATCCTCATGAGTTGAAAATGCGTCTTTTCGATGGCGCGGAGGGCGGAGTCCAAATCACGTACTCGATCAGCAGGAGCGAGCACGCCGACCACCGTCAGCAGGTCCTGTTGCTTGGCGCCCCTACCCGCTGATCCCGTTTCGTCGATGTACACGATCTTGGCCATCACAACCCACCATCCGGCTCGAGAGCGACACTGCGCCTCGGCTGCTTCATGCGCCCGGCTCGCTGTCCATGTGGGCCAGACGAACTTCCAGCGTTTCAAGAATGAACCGAATCCAGACACTCGCTGCTCCGACCGCGAGTCGTGCGTGCCGAGGCTGGAGCCACGCAGGCAACTCGGCGGGGCCATGCCCCGTCCCGGCCGCATTCCGAAGTTCAGCTATGCCCTGCGAGATGCTGTTTAGGCCGCCGAGCACGCTTCGCAGGCCCTGGATGTTCTCCAATTGCTGGTCGAGGCTTTTCGCGTGGAGGCCGAGCGACTGGTGCACTCGAACAGCCAACTGCGTCGCGTCATCGGCCTTGCCGTGCGGCACTGTCAGCTTGTCCAGGACCAATTTGCACGTGGACTCAACCATCTCCTTAGCCATACCAACCGCTAGACGCGGGTCGGCATCCAGACTCCTGTGAGCGCGCTCAACTCCATCGAGAATCGCGGCCGGGTTATCCAGGACCGCGAAGACTGGCGCGAGACTCTCAGAGTGGCCGCTGCTCCGCAGAGTGCCAAGTCGATCCTCAAGGGGCTGGAACAGTTCGCGGAGGATCTCGCGGCGCGCTTGATATCCACCAGTGCCCGCGGCACCTTGCTTGATCCAGTACGTCCTAAAGGTGTCTAAGTCTCGGAACGGGAAGCGCACGTCAGTGATCCGGATCCGCGATAGAACGGTGGTCATCGCGCGCAGCAGGACACGCGCCTCGTTGTTGTCCACTCTGAGGCCCACGCCATCTGTGCCGAAGCCCCGCAACTGATCGTGCACAAGATCGACAAGGCACTCAGCGGTCTCGAAATCCCGCCGCTCCGCAACCGGGCCCCGGAGGAGGCTGTCGACAAGCGCACGGTTCAACGTCTCTGATGGCGTTCCCCATACATCCGGCGTCGCACCAGCGATGAAGAACTCGTCCTGCTCCATGAACGTCATCCCAGCCCAAAATAGCGCTCGAAGAACTCAGTCAGCTTCTCGATTACCCGCAGCTTCCGGGCTCCGTGCTCGCCACCGGCCGAGAACCGGGAGACAGGCGGAAGGATCTGCGTGATGGCCGTACCAGTCGTCGACAGCGCACCATCGCGAAACGCGTTCGCGACGTAGGCCCGAGTCTCGGATTCCTTCAGCTTCTCCTCGGCGATGAGCTCGGCGAGCTCCTTCTCGCGGCGCTCGGCGATGAACTTTGACCAGTCCTCGGTCGTGTCGGAGACGGTGATGGAGTCGAGGAACGCCATGACCAAGTCGCGCTTGTTGCGCAGGGATGGTGAGGAGTCGATGGCGTTCTGGATGTTGACCAGGGCCTCCATCTCCTTGTCGGAGCCGTTGCCCTTCGCCTCGCGCCACTTCTGGACCAGCAGCAGGATGTAGTCGATGTTCACCTCGACCTGCTTGATGAGCTCGATCTCGAAGACGACGTCGTCGAGGATCGACTCCTTCTCCGGGGTTTCCTTGCTGCGGTGCTTGTCGTGCAGGTTCAGGTAGATCGACTGGTAGTCCTGAAGCTGCCGCGGCGTCAGCAGCGTGTTGCCCTCGAACTCGTCGAACGAGGTGAGGATGTTCCGCAGCCGGAGGATGGCGCCGAACATCTTGATGAACCGCTTCTCCGCCTCCTCACCGAGCGGGTCCTCATCGACCGGGAACTCCGACAGCAGGTCGTTAGCGAGGCCTTCATAGGCGGAGTAGTACTCGTCGTAGGACTTGAGCAGGACGATGCCGCGGGCTTCCTTGTTGCCGAAGAGCGCCAGGGCGTCGTCGACGTTCTCCTCGAGGTTGCGGAAGCAGATGATGTTTCCGTAGGCCTTGACCGAGTTGAGGATGCGGTTAGTGCGGGAGAACGCCTGGATGAGGCCGTGCTGACGCAGGTTCTTGTCGACCCACAGGGTGTTCAGGGTCGTGGCGTCGAAGCCGGTGAGGAACATGTTGACGACGATGACGAGGTCGACTTCGCGGTCCTTGAGCCGGCGGGCGAGGTCCTTGTAGTAGTTCTCGAACTTCTTCGCAGACGTGTCGTACGACGTGCCGAACATGGCGTTGTAGTCAGCGATGGCGCGTTCGAGGAAGTCGCGCGACGAGGCGTCGAGGTTGCCAGTGTCGAAGCCTTCCTCGCCGAGGATGCCGCCGGCTTCCTCGTTGGCTGCGTAGGAGAAGATCGTGGCGACCTTCAACGGCTGGTGGCCAGGATTCTGCTCGGCCCGCTGCTTCTGCTGCTTCGCGAACTCGTCGTAGTAGAGCTTCACCGCGGGGATGGAGGAAACGGCGAACATCGAGTTGAAGCCGCGAACCCGCTTGTCACCCACGGTGTAGGCCGACGAGCGCTTGGTCTTGGTGTCGAAGTGGTCGAGGACGTAGCCGGTGATGTCTTCGATGCGGTCGGGGTGCATCAACACTTCTTCGGTGTTGATGGCCTCGACTTCCTTGTCAGAGACGTGGTCGGCGACCTTCACGGTGTTCTGGTACGCCACCTTGAACGGCAGGACGTTCCCGTCGTTGATGGCGTCGACGATCGTGTAGGTGTGCAGCCGGTCGCCGAAGAGCTGCTCGGTCGTGCGGGCTGCGCCACCTGAGGAGCCAGCATTGTCGGCGAAGATCGGGGTGCCGGTGAATCCGAACATGTGGAACTTCTTGAACGCCTTGCGGATGGCGGTGCCCATGTCGCCGAACTGGGAGCGGTGGCATTCGTCGAAGATGATGACCAGGTGGCCTGCGTAGATCTCGTGGCCCTTGTTCTGCTCGATGAACCGGGCGAGCTTCTGGATGGTCGTGACGATGATCTTCGAGTCGGGGTCTTCGAGCCGCTTCTTGAGGTGGGCGGTGTTGTTGGTGCCGTCGACGGCGCCCTTCTCGAACCGCTCGTACTCGCGGATGGTCTGGTAGTCGAGGTCCTTGCGGTCCACGACGAACAGCACCTTGTCCACGCCAGGCAGACGCGAGGAGAGCTGGGCGGTCTTGAAGCTGGTGAGCGTCTTGCCGGAGCCCGTCGTGTGCCAGATGTAGCCGCCGCCGGCGACGGTGCCGTACTGCTTGTAGCTGGTGGAAGTGACGATCCGCTGAAGGATCCGCTCTGAGGCGACGATCTGGTACGGCCGCATCACGAGCAGGGTGCGGCCGACGTCGAAGACGCAGTACTTCGTCAGGATGTTCAGCAGCGTGTGCTTGGCGAAGAACGTCTTGGTGAAGGCGGTGAGGTCGCCGATGCGCTTGTTGTCGGCGTCGGTCCACCAGGACGTGAACTCGAAGGTGTTCGACGTCTGGTTCTTGCCGCGCTTGCCGCCGGTCGCTTCCTTGATGCGGCGCTCGCGGGTCGTGTTCGCGTAGTACTTCGTGTGCCGGCCGTTGGAGATGACGAAGAGCTGGACGTACTCGAAGAGGCCGGAGTCGGACCAGAACGATTCGCGCTGGTAGCGGTCGATCTGGTTGAACGCTTCCTTGACGGCGACGCCGCGGCGCTTCAGCTCGACGTGCACGAGCGGGAGGCCGTTGACGAGGATCGTGACGTCGTAGCGGTTGGCGCGCTTCGCACCGGCCGCGGCGCCGTCGACCTCGTACTGGTTGACGACCTGGACCCCGTTGTTGTGGATGTTGGTCTTGTCGATAAGGGCGATGTTCTTGACGGTGCCGTCGTCGCGGGTGAGGACCTGAACGTGGTCTTCCTGGATCTTGGTGGTCTTCTCGACGATGCCGTCGGCCTTGGAGGCGACCTTCTCGATGAAGAACTTCTTCCACTCGGCGTCGGTGAACTGGATCTTGTTCAGCCGTTCGAGCTGGGTGCGGAGGTTGTTCTCGAGGTCTGCGGCCTTGGTGATGACGAGTCGCTCGTATGCCTGGGCGATGAGTTGGGCGATGAACGCGTTCTCGAGCTCTGCTTCGGACTGGTGCCCGTCGCCGTCGCCACCTTCGGGGATGTAGGTCGCGACGACGGTGGACTCGTCGGTGACGGAGATGGGTTCGAAGTGCGTGGCCGTGCCGGGTGCACCGAGTTCGTCGAAGCCGTTCATGCTGTCTTCTCTTCGAAGGTCAGGAGCTTGTCGCGGTAGTACTCGTACTGCTTGCGCCGGCCCTCGATCTCTGTGGGAAGGCCGATGGAGATGTCGTTCGCGAGCTCGTCCAGTGCATCTAGAACCGCCGCCACGCGCCGTTGCTCATCGACCGGCGGCACCAGGATCTCAAGATCGGATATGACCTTCACCGATAGCCCTGGCTGCGCCGACTTCGACGCGTACTGGTTCAGGTTCATCTCGACCAGCATGTGGTAGCCCCAACGCGGGTCCACGCCTTCGTTCGGAGTTGCAACAACCGCGTGCTCGGTCGCGTAGAAGTCCCCATCCGCCCACTTCACGTTGCCGCAGAGCGCACCCTGCCGACCAACAAGGGCGCGGGGACCAGTTTGGTTGCTCTCGGCGACGTAGCCACGGAGACCGCCACCGCCGAAGCAGGGCACAGAATGCTCATCGTCCGCGATCGAAGCGATCTTGCTCGCCTGAATGAACTTGCCAGCCTTGAGCGAAAACGCATCGCCGAGCTTCATCGACTTGGCGGAGTGGAGCGGCGCCGAAAGCAGATGCGCCCGGTAGAAGGCCAGCTGGCGGGAACGCCACTCCAGCTCGAACTCCAGCTCGAACTCCAGCTCGGACTTGAGCCGCTCCATTTTGTCGAGAATCGCGACCACACGCTCCTGAACCGCCGTGGGCGGCACAGGAATCTTCACAGTTGCGAGGTCGGTTCCGTTGACGCGACGAACCTTGGTTCCGGTCACATGCGGAGCCTTCTGACGCTGGAAGTCCGACGACTGGAAGAAGTAGGAGACAAAGCGCGGGTCAAGCTTGTGGGAGTACACGTAGGCGTCGCCGCTCACGGCGACTTCGTCACTTCCCAGCCAGGCCACGGCCTTGCAGACGTCAGCGTCGTTCTCACTGGTCGTTGCAATCACCAGATCGCCTGGCTTGGCCTTGCGCAGCTTCTTGGCAACATCCGGGGCGACACAGGACTTCGTCACCGTTGCGGACGTGCCGTAGTGGGTAAAGATCTGGCCGTAGTGAATCGCTCCCACGCCCGAATCGACGAGGTCCTTCTTTTGCAGGCCATTTCCGCGGGTGAACTTGCCAACGTCGCCGAGCGTCTTGAACTCAACCCCAGCAGGGCAAAGCTGAGAAACGAGGTCTGCGAACGAGGTCACTGGTCGCCGTCCAGTTCCGCGACGATGGCATCGATCTGCTCGCGCAGCACTGCCTGGCGCTTCACGATCTCCTTGAGCTCGGCGTTGAGCGCAACGATGTCGACGACTTCGCGAGTGTCTTCACCCTCGACCCACGAGGTGACCGAGAGCTTGGCGCCGGCCTCCAGCACATCCTCGTTGGAGACGACCTTCACGAAGTGGTCGATGTCGGCCCGACCCGTCAGGCCCTCGAGGATACGGTCCTGGTGGTCGATGGTGAGCTTGTTCTTGTTGCCCTGACGCGTGAACTCGGCACTCGCGTCGACGAACGTGATGTCGCTGGTCGTCTTCGACTTCTTCAGCACGATGATGCAGGTGGCGATGGTCGTGCCGAAGAAGAGGTCCGGGGGTAGCTGGATCACTGCGTCGACGAAGTTGTTCGCAACCAGGTACTCACGGATCTTCTGCTCCGCACCACCGCGGTAGAGCACGCCGGGGAACTCGACGATGGCGGCCGTGCCGTCCACCGAGAGCCAGTGGAGCATGTGCATGACGAACGCCAGGTCCGCCTTGGACTTCGGCGCGAGAACGCCTGCCGGGGCGTAGCGCTCGTCATTGATGAGCGTGACGTCCGCGTCGCCAGGCCACGAGATGGAGTAGGGCGGGTTGGAGACGATGGCCTCGAAAGGCTCGTCGTCCCAGTGGGCGGGGTCGGTGAGGGTGTCGCCGTGGGCGATGTTGAACTTCTCGTACGGCACGTCGTGCAGGAACATGTTGATGCGCGCGAGGTTGTACGTGGTCAGGTTGATCTCCTGACCGAAGTAGCCGTTGCGGACCTTGCCGGGGCCGAGGACCTTCGCGAACTTCAGCAGCAGCGAGCCGGAGCCACAGGCGGGGTCGTAGACCTTGTTGACCTCGGTCTTGCCGGCCACGGTGATCTTCGCGAGGAGCTCGGAGACCTCCTGCGGCGTGTAGTACTCGCCACCGGACTTGCCCGCCGACGAGGCGTACATCTGCATCAGGTACTCGTAGGCGTCACCGAACAGGTCGTTGGTGTTGTCGGCGAACGCGCCACCCAGCGGGAGGTCGCCGATGGCGTCGAGGAGCTTGACCAGCTTCTCGTTGCGCTTGGCGACGGTGGGGCCGAGCTTGGCGCTGTTGACGTCGAGGTCGGCGAACAGGCCCTTGAAGTCGTCCTCGGAGGCGGTGCCGACCGAGGAGGCCTCGATGTGAGCGAAGACCTGGGCGAGCTTCTCGTTGAGGTTCTCGTTGCCGCGTGCGCTCTTGCGGACGTTGGCGAACAGGTCCTCCGGGAGGATGAAGAAGCCCTTCTCGGCAACCGTCTCCTGGCGGCCGTGCTCGGCTTCCTCGGCGGAGAGCTTCGCGTAGTCGAAGCCTTCGTTGCCGGCCTCGTGCTCGAAGGCGTTGAGGTAGGCAGTGAGGTTCTCGGAGATGAACCGGTAGAAGAGCATGCCGAGGACGTAGGCCTTGAAGTCCCACCCGTCGACGCTTCCGCGCAGATCGTTCGCGATCTTCCAGATCGTCTTGTGGAGTTCTGCCCGCTCAGTTTCCTTGCTCATCACGCTCACGTCCGAAGTTTGGCAGGACCACCCGACACGCGTGCGCGATCCCACGCGTCTCCGCCAACGGATTTGCCATGCGTTGCGTCGACTGCGCTACTCCTGTCGGGAGTCGGGCGCAGAATGCCCACATGAACGCGCAGCCATCGGTGTGGGACCTCGTCCGCCAGTTTGCTGAGGCACAGCGAGGAGCTTGGAAGCAGGAGGAGATCGTCAGTTGGTTCCGACGGCATGCTCCTGACCAAGCCAAGGACGGCACGGTTCGATCTCACGTTCGCGGAGCGGCGTGGAACGTCGGCGACCGAAGCCAGTTCTCGGGTCGCCCCCCGTTCCTGACTCGGGTGGACACCGGCTGGTTCCGACTGGCTACCGAGGCAGAGCTCTCGGCATGGCGCGACGCGAGCACGGCAGCCCCCAAAACGGCAGGGGCACCCAAACTCGCGCCGGCCGATGACGCCTCCGATTGGCATACTGAGGAGAACGTTCAGAGCCTGCTCGTCGACCGACTCCGCTCAACTGGCTGGACAATCGTGCGCACGGCCAACACCGCGACGGGGGAGCATGGCGTCGACGTTGTCGCTGAGCGCCACGGCACGACTATCGGCGTTGAAGTCAAGGGATATCCGTCCAAGACCTACGCAAGGGGCCCCAACAAGGGCCTGCCAAAGCCGACCTCACCTACGAACCAGGCCGGCCACTGGTACTCGCACGCAATTCTTGCGGCGATGAAGCTCCGCGTCGCGCAGCCGTCATGGCTCAGCGTGATGGCCTTCCCGGACTTCCCTAAGTACCGGAGCCTGCACGCGAAGACTGCGGCACCACTGGCGGCCGCCGGTATCGAGGTTTGGGTAATCAGTTCGGAAGGAGCCATCGAGCCCCTCGAATGACGGCGGCGTCCAGGGCCGCGCGGCCCTTAGCGCCCCGAAGCACCGGGCTTGTGGATAGTCGGAGCTGAAGGCGGCCGGTCGCCGCTGCGGCGAAGCACCTCGTCACGGGTCCGAATAATGAGTTCCTCGTCGAGTTCGCCAACTTGTCTGAGCAGGTCGATCGCAGCGCTGCTGTGCGGGATGTGAAAGGCAGCGAGCAGCATCCGAGCCTCGTGATGCCCCACGGCATCAGCTATGAGATCGAGTCGGAGATGCGGCGACCCCGGGCGCAGCCGAACTGCCTCACGCAGTTGAGCGACAGCAACGTCGGCAGGGACTCCGCGCGCCAGCAGGTTGAGGCTCTGCCCCATCAGCGATGCAGCCCAGACGCGGTCGGCGCTCGCCGGGTTCCGTCTGTTCGAGCCATGCCGCACAGCTCCAACATAGTCGAACATGTGTTCGATCGGGAACCCTCTTTGCACACGACACCGGGCGGCGGGACCCCCGAAAACTTTTCGGGGTTCATTCGCGCGCGTCGGGGTGCACTTGTGACGGAAGGCCGATTCGTCTTCCACAGGCAAACCAAGTGGGCCTAGCGCAATCGTCCTGCGGCGTGGTGGTCTTCTCTTGCAACACAGCTGCAGGACCGCTCTCATCTCGGGGAGACGGCACCGCCGCTCCCCCGAGAGCTTCCATCAAAGTCTCGGGAGGACACACATGAACACGCTCGTTGCTGCCCTGGTGGCCGCTGCCGCACCCCAGCTCAACTCCGACGGCATCGTCCAGTGGGGCGTCAAGAACATCATTCCGATCATCCTGCTGTTCGTCGGGATCGGAATCATCGCCTCGGCCCGTAAGGGCCAGATGAGCCAGAACGCGCTCACTGTCACGAACATCTTGCTCGGTTGCATCGTGATCGCCGGCGCAGCTCTGTTCTACGGCTTCGCCGACAACATCGCGTCCTTCGTCTTCCAGTCGTGACCGATGTTGATCCGGCCTGACGACGACGTCTACCGCGTCGATGCGGTCTGGCTTGGCCCGCGAGGAATGACCCTCCCCTGGGCCGCGCGCTACTCGGCGTACGGCATCTGGGTGGCGCTCTTCGTCTCGGTGCTGATCGTCGAGGCGATCCTGCCGATGCGGGTCAGCCTGCCACCAGTCTGGGAGCTGGTGCTCACGATCCTGGCCACCTACGGCCTGACCGGCGTGATCGATCACGACCGTCCACTGTCCAGCGCCTGGCAGACGCTCCGAGTCGAGCTGACTGCCCCGCGCGAACCAAGGGAGTCCCGTCCCGTGCTGATCAATGCGGCACGCGTGCGGGTGAGGGAGAACCATGTTCAAGAGGCATCCCGGTGACGCAGCTGCCGTAGGCCAGCTGGCGCTCCGCAACATCGACGATCACATCTGCTTCACCGCGGACGAAGCATGGGCTTGGTACGTGCTGCCGACGCAACTCTGGGCCTTTCGATCCGATACTCAGCGCGAGCAACTCCTGCTCGGCTTCGGCGATGGCTTGTCCTGGCTGTCAGGCCATCGTCTGCACCTTCGGGTCACGTCCCGGCCGTACCCGACGGCAGAGTGGGCGCGACAACTGCACCAGTTGACTCCGAAGCCGCTCACCACACCTGGTGCACCGACGTGGTCCGACCACATGGTCGAGATGCAGCAGCACCTCCGCCATCAGACGATGGCCGACAAGGAGATCTACCTCGGTGTGCGGCTGCGGTCTCGGCCGGCTAGCCACCGTGTGATGGCCGCGATCACGCGGCGCCCGACGTACATCGAACATGCTCGTCTGTTGCCGGACATCGAGCGAGTCACGGAAACCATGGCCCTTCCCGGTCTTGAGGGACGACCCGCGACAGCGCAGGAGATGGAGTGGCTGCTTCGGCGCTCCATCGCGCTTGGCATGCCGTCCCCCTCAGACCTCTCCCCCAGCGACGACCCCCGCTGGGAGCGAGAGGACCTGGCGTCCTTCACCGATCAGGTGGAGTACGCCGCGCAGCCGCTCGGCCGCACGGTCAAGCTGACGTCCCGGGGCAGCAACCGTGTGGTCGAGCGGCACGTCGCCGTCATGTCGGTGGGGCGTCTTGAGGAGATCGAGGCACCCGATCCCTCCCACGAGCCGTGGCTGGCACACACCGACAGGCTGCCGTTCCCTGTCGAATGGTCCGCACAGTTCGACGTCCTCTCCGGGGTCGATGCTCGCAAGGCGATCCAGCACAAGCTGCTCGTCGTCCGGGACATGCAGCGCCATTTCGCAGAACACGACCTTGACGAGCCTCTCGCGCTCGATCGCCAGGCACGCCATGCCCGCGAGATCGAGGACCAGATGACGCGAGGGGTCGACGTGGCCGCAACTCGCATCCACGGTTGGTTCCGTGTGGCTGTCGCGGCTCCGACCGAGCAGGAATGCCTGGAACGGGCTCGCAAGGTCGTCACATCCTACCGATCGCGTCGAGTGACAATCGAGCATCCGAAGGGCCAGTACGGACTGCTTCGCGAGTTCATCCCCGGCGAACCCGTCTCCACCAGCGCCTACAAGCGCCGTCTGCCCATGCTCTACCTCGCAGCAGGCGTCCCGACGGCCTCGAGCCGACTCGGAGACCGTCGCGGCCCGTACGTCGGCTACACGGCTGGCGCCTCACGTCGAGCGGTCATGTTCGACACCCACTACGCAACGGAGGTCAAAGAGACGTCGGGCCTCGTTCCAGTCGTAGGCGGACTCGGCGCGGGCAAGAGCGTGCTGCTCGGGCAGCTCGTCTACGAGGCCGTACGCCGCGGCATTCCGTCTGTTGTGCTCGACCCTTCGGGACCGCTGGCTCGACTCACTGCATTGCCTGAGCTCACCGCGCACTCCGAGCACATCGACCTGACGACCGCGGCTTCCGGCACGCTCAACCCGTTCGCCGTCGTGGCGGCGCCTCAGCGTTCCGCCTACCGCACGCCGGAGGCGCTGTCCGAGGCGGAGGTCTTCGCTGCTCAGGACCGCAAGCTCCTGGCGATGGACGTCGTGAAGATGCTCCTTCCAGCCTCAGTCGACGCTCTCCCCCAGACCTCGCTGGTCATCTCAGACGCCATTCGGGCGACGGGTGGCGAGCGGACAGCTTCTCTGTGGGACGTCGTGAAGAACCTCGAGAATCTCGAGGACCCCCACGGGCGGATCGTCGCGAACTACCTGCGCGACATGTCGGAGTTGCCGCTGTCGCGGTTGTTCTTCCCCAGTGCGGATGCACCCGCGGAGCAGCTCGGCGCGACGCTCACCGTGCTGACCATGCCGGGATTGGTACTTCCACCCAAGTCGGTGCCCCGCGACCACTGGTCAACGTCCGAACAACTCGCTGTTCCGCTTCTCCACCTTGCGTCCTGGTACGCCAGCCGCGCGGTTTACGGGCGCAGCATGCAGGACCGCAAGCTGGTGGCTCTCGACGAGACCCACTTCCTCGGCGAATGGTCGGCCGGCCGGGCGCTGTTCACGCGCCTCGGTCGCGATTCCCGCAAGTGGAACACCTGTGTCCTGGCCGCATCGCAGAACCCGTCGGATGTGCTCGGCATGGATGTCGCGAACTTCATGTCGGCGGCGTTCGTCGGTCGCATCGAGGACGAGGACGCCGCTCGCGACGGCCTGCGGATGCTCCGAGTACCAACGGGCATCGGATACGAACGCGCGCTCGCGAGCCTCTCAGCATCCCGAGGCGCCATCGGCTTCCGCGAGTTCGTCATGCGGGACGTCGATGGCAACGTCGACAAGCTGCGCGTTGACCTGACGGGTAACCCGGCGCTGCTCGAGGCGCTCAACACCACCGCCGGCCGAGACTCGGCACCGGCCACTGGCGATGGCGATGACGACGAGGCCGTGGCATGAAGCGGCATGTGCGGCGTGCGCTTGTCCTTCTCGCCCTCCTCGGCATCTTCGTGCTGCCGAGCTGGTTCAGCCTCGCGGATGCGATTCCCGGACTCGATGACTGCAAGGACGCGCCTACCCCTGACATCCCAGGGCAAGGCATCGCTGGATTCTTCAGCCGCACTCCGGACACGCTCCCTGCCCCGGGAGACCCGTTCACAACGAACCCGTCGACCACGATCTACCAGCAGTACGGCTACGCCGGCCTTCGCTGGAGCACCTACGACCTCGGATGTGGCCCCGATGCCATGCGAAATCCCGACGCAGTCATCGGCACGGCGTTCGCGAACTGGGTCCAGCAAGCGCCGCTGGCACTGACGGCACTCACAGGCTCCGTCACGGAGGTGGCGTTCAACCCGACGTTCCTCAACGTCTTCGATCCGGTGATCATTCGCGTGTCGGATGCACTCCACGAGAACCTCTTCGCCACCTGGATCCCGGCGGTTCTCGCGCTCTTGGGCATCCTGCTGATCTGGCGTGCGAACCGTGCTTCCCTCGCTACCTCGGCTGCTGCCGTCGGCTGGGCGCTGATGGTCATCATGATCGCGACCGCGCTGTTCCGCTGGCCCGTGGAAGCCGGCCACGCCGCCGACCTCACCGTGACAAGGACGCTGGGAACCGTCGTCGCCAAGCTCGACGGTAACTCGGCCGATGTTGATCCCGGCACCGCAGTTGCATCGAACGTCGTGGACTCGATCTTCTACCGCGCTTGGCTCGCCGGCACCTTCGGCTCGGCGGATTCTCGGACCGCCCGTGAGTATGGCCCGAAGATCTTCGCGGCGCAGGCGCTGACCTGGCGCGAGGCGGATCTGCTCGAGCGCGATCCCGAAGCCGGCAAGAAGCTCGTCGAGGCAAAGCAGGAGACCTGGAAGCGCCTGGCCGGTGAGATCGAGGAGAAGGACCCGGCGGCGTATGAGTACCTCACCGGCAAGCGATCCGACACGCGGGTCGGCTACGCGATGCTGGCGGCCCTCGGCGCATTCCTCTCGCTCCCCTTCCTCCTCGTGTCAGCACTGCTCCTGCTCGGCTGCTTCATGATCGTCCGGCTCGCCGTGATGCTCTTCCCGGCGTTCGCGACGCTCGGCGCGTTCCCAACCGCACGCGGCATCGTGACTGGGCTTGGTCGAACCGTCGCTGCGGCGGTCGTAAACTCCATCGTCTTCGGCATCGGCGCCGGCGTGACGATCTCGGTGCTGGGGATCCTGCTCGCCCCTGCTGGCGCACCTGCGTGGCTCGGCCTGGTCCTCATGCCGCTGTTCAGCTTCATCATGTGGATGGCGTTGCGTCCGTTCAGGCGACTGACGTCAATGGTGAAGGCGGACGACGACCACTTCCGACGCGCGGCAGGTGCGGACAGCTCTGCCATGTCGCTCGCAAAGCAAGTCGCGATCACGGCCGCAGCCTCGGCCTTTGGCGGAGGGGCAGGAGCAGCGGTCGGAGCCCAGCAGGCTGCGAAGAGCCAGAGTGACGAGGAGACGGATCGTGTTGAGGCACGGCCGACCCCATCACCGCGCCTCAATCCAGAGCCGCTCGCGCTGGCTTCGGCGAAGTCTTCGACCAGGCCGCACCCCGGCGATGGGCCGAGCTCTCCGGAGGGACCCCAATCGACACGGCAGGAAGGACGGTCCGACGCATCAGGCTGGGGCGCGTCGTCCGGCACCGCCTTCCGTCCGGCAAGCGCAGGCGCTGAGGTGCCGCCGTTGATGCCGACCGAGCCCGACATGGACGGTGATGACGAGGTGTACGCCATCTACCGTCCCGGGGACAGCGAACGGGAAGACGACGATGTCGCATAACCCTCTGATCTGGCTCCTTCACAGTCCAGCCCGGTTCATTGCGGGCCTGATTGCGCTGGGTCTTGTCGCTGTTGGGCTGTTGCTCGCGACGGCCATCGGTACGCCCTGGGCGACGTCCCAAGGGGCTGGGGAGAAACAGCGCGGACCGATTGCGGAAGCAGTCCTGCCGGCACCGTCAGCGACGACCGTCGAAGAGGATCCAGTTCACGGCGACCGCACTCTCGGGCCTAAGGCACGACGCGTCCTTGATCGATTCCTCGATTCCTACCTGGCACCAACGACGCCGACCGAACTCCTCCGGCTCCAGCCGCTCGCAACCGAGGAGCTCTGGCGTGGCCTGAAGGTGGCCAACCCGCACAATCTCCCTCGTGGCCCCGTCCGGAAGGTGGAGGTCGACGCAGCGAGCCCGTTCTCCACGATCTTCGCCGTTGAGCTGCCGGACGTCCGGCTGTTGGTCGATGTTGTGCGGGAGCCTGCGGGCATCCGCATCGCCTCCGTGGAACCGGAGGGGCGATGAAGATCCTCGTCGGCTCGCTTGTCGGTGGCGCCGCCCTCGTCGGCAGCACCGCAGCACTGCTGCCCCTCGCGATGATGACTTCAATGGGCGTTTCCGACGTTGCCCTCGCTCCTGTCTCGAGCTGCACTGTCGATGCGAGTGGCCTGACCGTCGACGACCTCGATACTGAACAGCTCAAGAACGCCGCGACGATCATCGGCGTGGCCGTCTCGTTGAAGGTCCCACCGCGGGGTCAGGCCATTGCCATCGCGACGGCCATGCAGGAGTCCGGCCTTCGGAATCTCGCCTACGGCGACCGTGACTCCCTCGGACTCTTCCAGCAGCGACCGAGCCAAGGTTGGGGGTCTCCCTCTGAAGTACGCGATCCCGCGCGTGCCGCCAGTGCCTTCTTTGGTGGCCCAGCGTCGCCGGTCAAGAACGGTGGTCTGCTGTCCGTCAAGGGCTGGCAGGACATGGAGCTCTGGGAGGCTGCGCAGGCGGTGCAGAGGAGCGGCTTCCCCACCGCCTACGCGAAGTGGGAGGGCCTCGCCAACGACGTGGTCACCAAGCTGTCGGGCGCGACGAGCACCTGTGAGCCTCTGGCGGTGGGAAGTTGGACGCTACCGATCAGCACCGGATACACGCTGACCTCCGGTTTTGGCTCCCGCGTGCACCCGATCACCGGCGAGGTCCGTTTCCACGCAGGCCTCGATATGGCCGCTCCGACCGGCACACCGGTTCGCGCGGCAGCCGCCGGCGAAGTCACCTGGGCCGGCGTGGTCAGCGGATACGGCAACCTCGTCCGAATCCGCCACGCGGGGAATATCGAGACCTACTACGGCCACCTTTCCGCATTCGTGGTGCGCGCAGGACAGCAGGTCCAGGCAGGTGACCTCATCGGCAAGGTCGGCAGCACCGGCAACTCCACCGGGCCCCACCTCCACTTCGAGGTTCGCCACAACGGTGAGCCCACCAATCCGGATCCGTTCCTCCGTGAGAAGGGACTCAAGCCATGAGCACAGCTGAAAATCGCTATCCGTGGTTCGGCCAGCCGCCCGCGCGCACCCCTCAGCCGTCAGCCAAGGTCCCCGCGCTGATGGGCAAGCGCGTGATCCTGTCGACTCCCGAGGGCTTCGTCTACGACATGCGGGCGGCGGGAGAGCGGTACATCGACGCCGAGTGCCGCGACCTCGTCGACATCGTGACCGAAGAGGCCTGGTATCGCTGGATGCTGCTCGGCAAGGAACCACGAAAAGCCCCGTGGGCCGCTCATCTGGTCTGGGTGGAATGAGTCGCCGTCATGCGCGGGATGACCACGGATCTCACTCTCGGGCGCCGAATCGCCTGGTATCGCCAGCGCCGCGGAATGTCCCAGGAAGTCCTGGCGGGCATGCTCGGCCGGACAGTCAGCTGGCTCAGCAAGCTCGAAAACGACGACATCACACTTGACCGTCTGTCGGTGTTGCGAGCAGTCGCAGAATGCCTCGACATAGCCCTCGGCGACCTTCTCGCAGAACCATCGTTGATGGAGTGGACGACCGACTCAGGTCAGCGCACCGTGCCGGCCCTGCGGGAAGTGCTGATGGACTATCGGATCCTTCTCGGCACGACCAGCGCGGTTGCTGATCCTACGGATCTGCAGCAGCTCAAGACCGACGTCGACGAGGTCTGGTCGGCGTACCAAGACGCTCGCTTCGGCTTCGTCGTTGCTGCCCTCGTGAGGCTGATCCCGCGCGCCCGAGCAGCAGTCGCGACGTACGCAGGAGACGAGCGGGCAATCGCTGCCGGCCGACTCGCCCTCGCGTACCAGGTCGCCGCGTCCACTCTGACCAAGCTCGGTGAGGTCGACCTGGCTTGGACGGCATCCGAACGCGGAATCGCGATGGCGCACGAGAGCGGAAACCCCGTCGTGATCGGCTCACTGCTCCGCTCCATCACGCACTCGCTGCTCTCCACGGGCCAGTACGTCGACGCAGTGCGGATCACGAACGACGCAGCCGACTTCTTCGAGCCACACCTTCACCGCCCAAGCTCCACGATGCTGTCCGTGTACGGCACTGCGCTGCTCGCAGGAGCGATGGCCTCTGCACGAGCCGGCGACCGCGAAACGACTCGAGACTTTCTGAACGCCGCGAGCGACGCCGCACGTCGTCTCGGGCGGGACGAGAACAAGTTGTGGACCGCCTTCGGTCCGACGAACGTCGCGATCCATCGCGTCTCGACGGCCATGGAGCTGGGGGACGTCCCGGTTGCCCTGAAGCTCGGGCCCGACCTGGACACTCGATCTGTTCCGATTGAGCGCAGGGCGCGGCACTCGCTCGAGGTCGCCCGCGCCCTCACGACTGCAGGACGCCGTGACGAGGCTCTCGCAACAGTCCTCGATGCCGAATATCGAGCCCCCGAGCAAGTCAGGTACCACTTCTTGACTCGCTACCTCGTGCAGACGTGGATGCGGTCCGTCAAGGGCAAGCCCTCCCTGGACCTCGCGCAACTCGCCACCCGCCTGCACCTCGGCTAGCCAGTCTGCGCCTAGGGTCGGAGCGTGACTCACGCGGACACTCCCCCGATGGCGACGCCCCGTGTTGCGGCCGGAGCACTGATCCGGAACTCCGCGGGCGAGATCCTGCTGGTCAAGCCGACCTACAAGGACGGCTGGGAGATCCCCGGCGGCTACGTGGAGCCTGGCGAATCTCCGCGGGCCGCTTGCATCCGTGAGATCCGGGAGGAACTCGGAGTCGACCACCCCGTTGGGAACCTGCTCGTCGTGGACTGGGCGCCGGCCGAGCAAGAGGGTGACAAACTGCTCTTCATCTTCGATGCATCGCACGTTGAACTGTCTGCTCTGACACTTCCGCCCGATGAACTGTCTGAAGCCAAGTACTGGCCCGCCGGCTTGATCACGTCGGTCACTCCCCCGCGCCTCGGACGACGAATCCTTGCCGCCGCCCGCGCAGACCAGGGACACCTAGGCACGTACCTAGAACACGGAACCGCCTGACGAGCGGTGTTCGCGGGATTCGGCGAACGCACCAAAAGGGTGCGCTCGTCGGACCACGCTCACATCTGGCCACACCGACAACCGGAGCCTGACCGGACCGTTCCCGCAACTTGCGACCATTCGCGCAGCGGTCGACCTACCAGCGTCGTCGCGCGAGCCAGTAGATCCGCTTGGCTTCCTCCAGTGATAGGTCCGGAGGCGGCAGGTCACCCCGGGTCTTGAACTGCCACATCACGGCACGGGCGCCTGCTAAGTCGAGACCGAGGTTCAGCAAATCTTTGAGCGCCTCGAGGGATGCCACGGTGACACGGAAGTGGCTCTGACCGGGTGAATAGAAGCGCCGGTCGAGGCACCAGCAGACTTCGTGCGCCTTCCAGATGGGGATGTCGAGCTCAGCCGCAACCCGCTTCGCGGATACGAGGAGACGCGGTGGGTCCGGGGCGTCCCACTCGTTCGGGTCGTTCACCACCAGCGCCTCGCAGACTCGCGAGGCATGTCGTTCACCCACGCCAGCAATGAGCCGTAGACGATCCGGTAGCGGCTCTTTCCCTCGCCGATGAAGACCCGGTCAACGTCGCCATTCGTGACTGCTTGGCGGATGGCGTGCTCGGGAAGGCTCAGCATCCATGCAGCCTCCTTCACGTTGACGAGGATCTTCTCGTCCCACGGGTCCGGGCTCTCTGCGGTGAATAGGGCATCGCCGCGGGGACGGTGGCTGGCCCTTCGCTTGCCAGCTGGTGAGTCGACCGTCCGGTCCGGTGCCGGCGGGGTCGACCGCCGTCGCGTCCGGGTCACTCGCGCTGTGCTGTAGCTGGGCGAGGCGAACGTGACTCGCTCGGCGGTCGCGGTGACCGCGACGCGCTCGGGCTCGGGAGGTGCAGGCGGGTTCGGAGCTTGCCCGTCATTCGCGAGCCACTCTCGCCCCAGCTCGGTGATGGAGGCACTCCAGCGGGGGCCGCGTCCTTTCACGGTGGCTAGGCCGCGGGTTGCCAGTGACCTGGCTGAGGTTCTGCGCGAGTTAGGAGCGTCACCGTCGGCGTGGCCGTCAGCGATCCATTGAAGGGTGTCGAGCTGCAGCCCGGTCAGTCGGCTTCCCATGCCGGCGAGGCTAGCCGCCCGTGTATATACACCTGGTGCGTCTGTGCTCGTCAGTGTGCGCGGCGACTGCTGCGCCTCCTCAAGGGCACGATCGCACGAGAGGTTTCGAGCTACCGGAGACGCCCAATACCCTGCTTAGCGTCGAGGATCTGCGCCGGACCCGGCAGCGTCGAAGTCCTCGGAACCTGCCAGATCCACGCCAGCCGCATCGAACGCCGACTTCGTGAACGATCCGACTTCGTCCAGCCACCGAGAGTGGATCTCGGCGTCCTGACCGACCTGTGACAGAAGCACCGCAATCTGTCGAAATCCCCTCGCACGTGGATTGTTCGGTTTCCAGCCTCGAAACCGCGCCGGCGAAGCGGGGCCGGCATCGATCCAATGGGGTACTACGCGGGGCGCCATGAGACTCGTCGAAGTTGGCCTGCTTGGACCGGCGGGCACGAGTCGGCGCACCGAATTGGCCTCAGCGCATGAGACGGCGCGCGGCCTTGGCGAGCATCGATGACGACTTGCCCGTTGCGAGTTCACGGAACGCAACGGGTAGTTCGATTGTGGTGCCCGTCCGCTCAGCGAGGACCGCGGCCACTTCCAGGAATGCCCCGGCATCGCGTCGTCCGGGCAGCACGGCGACGATTTCTCGGAGGGCGTGCAACACGTGCGGAACGGCGGCATCGTTTCCGCGAGTGCATTCCGCAAGGCCATCGCTGATTCGTTTCCCGATGACGATGTCGTCGGCAAGCAGGAGGGCTGCCTGCCGGCCGAGCTCCTTGCCGTCGAGTACACCGTGGCGCGCTAGGTCCAGGATGGCGTCCTGGGCTGCAGTTCGGCTGCGCGCATCCTTGGCCGCGAGCGCTAGTACGAGCGCAGAAGATGACGGCGAGCCGTTGACGGTCCGGGCTCGCGCGATCGCATCAATTACCTGGACGGAGCACGCGCGGTCCTTTCGAAGGTCGCGGTGGAGGTACGGGTGAGCGTGAGCCGCCAGTACGTCGTGGTCGTGCGGCAAAAGGGCTGCCCCGAGTCCTAGTGTCTGCTCGAAGTGCGGTTCGTATTCGCCGTACGCCGACTCCGGCTCGGCCGTTGCTGCGGGGCTGGATCTTGCGAAGATGCCTGCTCCGGCATGCCCTTCGCTCCCTTTCACGTCGCGGAAGGTGGCGACCCGTCGTTCGGGCTCCCAACTCATGCGTTGGTATGAGGCGACCTCTCGCAGCCAACCGGGGTGGTTCGCCCGCTGAGCCTGGGCGACGGCAGCGGACTTGCGCAGCGATCGCGGGATCATGACTCCTGATCGCGCGCTTGGCGGGATCCTTAGCAGCGCGATGGTCAATTCGAGTTCGAGGATCGAGCGAGACCGGCCCGCAAGCTCAACGCGTCGGTTGAGCTCATCCGCGTCCAGCGTGAAGTCGGCCCGCGATGGAAGTGCTAGCGAGCCCTGGCCTCCTTCGCGGACAGCGTGCGCGACGCCAGAAAGGCGTCGGCCGATCGCTCCGACGAACGATTCCGGGAGGGCCGCTTGGGTGGGGAGGATTGCCTGGCCGAGTACGACCCTCCAGTCGCCGTCGAGGACGCGCTTGCGAGGCGTGAGCCAGGCGAGTGTCAGGGTGCGGACCGCGCTATACGGGCATTCCCCGTAGTACTCAGTCTTCATCGCCCGTTCCAGCAGGAGGTCAGCAGTCGATGGGCGGTGGTCGGCGAACCGCAGCAGCCCGTCGATCGCGCGCTCCATCTCGAGCGCGTCGAGCTCTTCGAAGAGGTCAAGGAGTACTTCGGCAAGCTCGTCAGCCGATTCGACTGGCCGCACAACGGCGGCTGGGGGCGTGCTTCGGGCTGGGCCGCGACAAACTCTTGCGGTTCGTCAGCCTTGCCTGCGTCGACTCCAAGCCGCTTCAGGATCGTGGCCGCCTGATCGCGTACGTCGGCCCGGCTGTGCTCCATGGCGATCTGCACCGTGGCCACGATGGAGAGTTCGGGGTGCGCCGTGGCGATCTTCTCGAGCAGGCGCAGTTGGGCGACGACAGTTGCCTTGTCGGCACGCCCAAGGGTTCCTCGGCTCGCAGCAATGACCGGCTCTGGTTCAAAGCGCGTGTCGGGTAGCAGTCTGAGTAGCTCACGCTGGGCTGCCCTCACTGACGGTCCATGTTCGGCGGTGAGTATCCGCGCATAGGTCCCTTGACGTTCGGCGACCTCGTCAAGGGTCGGCGCGAGGGCGTCGTGCATGACCACAAACCAGCCAAGATCGATGGCTGCCCAGTCACGCAGCGGAGCCGCGAGCACCGTGTCGAGCAGTTTCCCGCGGTCAAGCCGTCCTTCCTGGGACAACGCCAGGAGGGTCACACGCCAGGTCGCGGCAGCCATGGGCAGGCGGCGGGGCGTGTGTGCGTAGAAGGTCTCTGCGAACTTGTCGTGGTAGGCGAGTAGCCGGCCAGTCCCCTCGGTTGCGAGCATCGTGATCAGGTGGTCACCAGCGAGCGCTGGGTCGGCATCGAGCTGGTCGATTAGCGGCGCACGCTCCTTCGCCCAGTAGTCAGGCACGCCCCTGACGGTGCCCCGGAAGTACTCGGGATGGTCCGGCACCGGTGCCACGCCGGCACGGACAAGTCCACGAGCGAGTCGCCAGTTCCCGAATTCGTCGTCGAGCAAGGAGTCGACGAACTCGGGCAGCCAACCGGGGTTGCGGGCCTTCAGGATGGCGACTGCGTGATCCACGTGGAAGCGGTCAAACCCGAAGGCCTGCTGGGCGACCATGGCCTGCCGGTGGCCGCCCGCTGTTGCGAGGACCGCGAGAGCGGCGTGGGCCGAAGAGACCCGGGTGGGGTTCCCCCGGGTGAGCCATCCGCGCGCCTTCGGACCCAGCGCTTTGCGGTCAGCGTCGCTGAGATTGAGGAGGCCTGACATGACCTCGTCCGTGTCCCCGCGTACCAGCCAAGTGAGGATCGCGTCCAGGCTCATCGCTCCCGCTTTCGGACCAGGTCGACGGCCAGTACGTGCTTGCAGGGGCCGCGGTTTCCCTTGTGCTTTGCATACCAGGGGCAGGTGCACCGGTCGCCGTCGACCACGCGGCGTACGACGTGCTCGGTGTCGCCGCTTCGGACGTAGGCGGTCTCGCCGTCGAGTCGCACGGCGCTCGTCTCGACCAGGGTGATCGCGTCCCGTAAGCGGGGATGCATCGTGGCGAGCCTGTCGGCGTCGTAGGGAAGTTCGCGGTGGAAGTAGCCGCCTTCAGCGACGTCGTACCCGACCCTGCCCGCCGCCCCGAGGCGGCTGAGCGCGCGGGTGACCCGGTCCTCGGCGAGGCCTGCCTCGGCCGAAAGACCCGAGATGTCGATCCTCGGCTCAAAGGTGAGAAGGGCACTGATGAGGTCCGCGTCTTCGGCGGATTGCTCGTCGGCGAGGTCCCAGAGAACTCCGCCTTCTCCGGAAAACCCACGGCTGGACTCGGGGCTGAGGACGAGGACAAAGCGCGCGTCGTCGAGCTCGAGCTCCCACACACCAGTGGCACCCTGTGCGTCATGCGGAGCTGCATACGCACGCAGGGAGCGGGCGAAGCGGAGCAGCGGTTCAAGCGGCTTGAGCCGATCGAGCCCCGACAGGGATACCGCGTCCGGAGTCGGGCGCGTAGTGATGCGCAGCCCGCGTCCGGCCGGGACGACCCAGACTGGCTTGCGACTACCGGAGCTCGGCAGGCCCCGGATGAAGCGTCGCGCCTCGGATGCCGCAACATCGAAGGCCGGGGAGACGGTCGCGCAAGCAATCTGAACCTCAGCGAAGCCCTTGAGCCATCGTTCGGGCAAAGGAACCTTCTTTTCGGTCACCTCAGCGTCAAGAGTGCGAACCACGACGTCCTCGCCGACCTGGAGATGCAGCGGTTCCAGACCGCCGATGCGGGCGAGGGCATCGCGCATCGGCGGGTTGAAGTCAACATTGGTCGTGCCGGTGTCGAGCAGGGTGCCGTCAAGGCTGCCCGGCAGGGCGTCGTAGCGCGCGTACACCCCGCAGCACGCGGAGAAGCTCTCGAATCGGAGCCGATCGCCGTTGCTGGTCACGACGGGGTCGGCGGCCCGCAGGATCGCGGCAACCATTCCGGGTGGCACATAGAAGCGAGTACGGGCGACCTTGGCGACCGCGAGTAAAGCCGCCGCCGCTTGCTCGGCATGCCCGAGGAAGCCATCGAAGAACACAGGGTGGGTGGCCGGGCCGGCTGCGGTACGCCCGCCGCTGGTCGCGAGCAACAGGTCGGCTCGTCCGCCGCTGAAAGTCAGCTCCGACGGGCGGACGTAGCTGTACGTCTGTTCATCGGTGGTCACGGCCATGGCCGAGAACTTATCCGAGCAGAACCTTGGCGGTCCGGGCTGCCGCTGAATTCCCGAGAATTCGGCGAGCGACTTCGTCAACGCGAGGTGACGTCACTGCCACCACGGCCGTGCAATGCGTTTGCACATGCCGCGGCACTTCCCTCAATCGAGTGCGCGTCATCTGGACCGTGGGCCAACCGCTTCTCGACCCCTGAAAACTTTTCGGGGTTCGTCCGACTAATCGCGCTTCCACTTGAAGAGCACCCGCCAGAGGGGCGGGACTTCGAGAGGAAGAAGCAATGCCCAGCTACGCAATCGACAGCAAGCGTCAGCCGATGACCGCCACTGGGATCGTCGAGCCCGTCTTCGAGTGGGAGGAGACGCCGGACGGCCGCCGTCGGCCCTCCGAGACGCAGGCGCGCAACGAAGCGACCGGGATGCCGCTGTGGCAGGTCGAGGTGCTTTACACGCAGGTCGTGTTCGGCCGCCGATCGACCGCAACCGCGATGGTCACGGTCGATGCCGAGGAGGAGCCGAAGCCCCGAGACCTGAGTCCGATCGGCTTCGTCGCGCTGCGAGCGGAAGTTCGCGTCAACAAGGCCGGCGGCATCACCGAGTACTGGAATGCCGAGTCGGTTCTCCTCCCGAGCTCGTCCAGCAAGCCCGCAGGTGCCGGCAACCCGAACGACAAGGCGGCCGCGTGATGCACGTCGAGTTCACTCGGGATGCCCCGAACTGGGAAGGCTGGGCCTTCGGCGACCTCGCGGCTGCCGTGTGCCGGGCGGTCGAGGTCGTCGGGCCCAACGCAAATGTGTCCGGCATCGCCGCACACGAAGGGCCTGATGGGACGGTGACGGTCGCCCTCGGCGTACCGGGCCCCGAGGAGGTCGCACGGCTCCAGGCCGAGGCCACATCTGGCGAGTACGAGTACATGTTCCTCAGCCGGCCGACACCCTGGGCGTGGGAGGCGGAGATCAACCGTGTCCGACTGCTCGTAGCTGTACCGCGGGGTGACCGGCGATGATGAGCGTGGAGCGACTGGACCGCTGGGATCGTCATTTCGGCGGGCAGGGTCTCGCCCGTACGGCCGATGACCTCTGGATGGTCGTCAAGCGGCTCGATGAGGTGGAGGACGCACTGCTCTGGGCAGTTCGCTTCCTCGCGGGGTGCCCTAACGAGGCGGTTGAGAACGATCTCCGCGTCGCCAAGGACTGCGTCCAGGATTCCTTCGAGGAGCTCCGCACGACGGTCCGCACCATCCGCGCCGCGGTCGCTGAGCAGGCGAGCTGAGGGCATGAGATGTACGCCGCCAGCACCACACTCTCGCGAGCATTGGCGGTGAACGCGGGCCGGGTGCTCCGCCACCTGCGCGCGGCACCCGGCCTGGCCCTCGTGGCAATCGCGCTGATCTGGCTGGGGTGGCCTTGGTCGGCCTTCCCCGCCTTCATCCTCGCGGTCGCCCTGTCGACCGGCGAGCTCCTGTGGGTCAGAGCCACAGCCAATCCCAACCGGTTGCTTTGCCTTGTGCTCGGCCTGATCGGCTGCCGCCGAGTCCGGAGCCGCTGGGCTGAGGTCTGCGAATCGGCCGGCCTGGCACGGGGATCAGGAAATGCGCTCCATCTCCCCCAGCTCATGAAGGTCACCGCGACCTGGCCTTACGTCTCGGCGCGTGTGCGTCCTCTCATTGGCCAGACCGCGACCGACTTCGTCGCCGCCAGCGAGGCGATACGCATGGCGATGAACGCGAGTCGTCTCCGCATCGAGCCAGCCGGCCCCCGTGAGCTCGACCTCGCCTTCACTGTCGGCGACCCGCTTGCCGCCGTGTCCCCCGCTGACATCTCACAAACTTCCGACTTGGACGCGCTGACGATCGGAGTCCGCGAGGACGGGGCGCCGTGGCGCATTGCTGTCGGACCGCACACTCTCGTCGCCGGTTGCTCAGGTGCGGGCAAGGGCTCGGTCTTCTGGAGCACCGCCTTCGCGCTGGCGCCGCACGTCCCAACCGGAACGGTCCGCCTCCACGGCATCGACCTCAAGGGAGGGATGGAAGTGCTGGTTGGCGAGGGACTCTTCACGTCCGTTGCCACCAACGCCAAGGATGCCGTCGCGCTGCTCGAGCAACTCGTCCAACTCATGCAGCAACGCACCGTCAGGTACGCCGGCCGCGTGCGCTCGCACACACCGACGGCCGACGACCCGCTCGAGGTAGTGATGATCGACGAGCTGGCCGCTCTGACCGCCTACGCCAACGACCGCGACCTCCAGCGTCGCGCGGACACCGCGATCAACCTGCTCTGCTCCCAGGGCCGTGCGCCGGGATTCATGGTCCTCGCTTGCCTGCAGGACCCTCGCAAGGAAGTCGTGCCATCACGCGGCCTGTTTACCCAGACGATCGGGCTCCGACTCAAGGATCGGAGCGAGACGACGATGGTCCTGGGCGATGGCGCCACTGAGTCTGGTGCCCTGTGCCACCAGATTCCCCGCGCTCTGCCTGGCGTCGCTTACGTGTCCAGCGAGGAACTGAGCCACCCCATGCGGGTCCGCGCCTTTTACGCCGATGACGAGGCGATCAGGGCTACCGCCCAGCAATACTCGGCCCCTGAGCGCCTCGAGGTTCCGACCTTTCGAGAGCCGGCCGATCGCCGGCGCCTGCGGACCGTGGAGGCAAGCGAATGACCACCGCGGCTCCGGACCGTGAGCTGCTCCGCATGGCCGCGGAGGCTGCGACCACAAAGGCCGCGGCGGCAGCGAATGGGTGCGAGCGTCCGGTGCGTCTGAAGGGCTCGAAGTCCCTCGTCAACGTCAAGACCGGCGAGCTCACCACTCTCTATTCCTCCGATCAGGAACTCGACGGCACGACCTACGTCCGGTGCGGCAACCGGCGCGAGGCAGAGTGCGAGTCGTGCAGCCATGAGTACAAGGGCGATGCCTGGCACCTACTCGTCGCCGGTCTATCGGGAGGCAAGGGAATTCCGGCTGAGGTTGCGAGCCGGCCGGCCACGTTCTTGACACTCACGGCACCGTCGTTCGGGCCGGTCCATGGCCTACGCGAGAACGCGCCCTGCCGGCCACGGCGTGACCACCCGCGCTGCCGCCACGGTCGAGCCCTGTGGTGCAACCGTCGACACTTCCCGGGGGATCCCATGAACGGTGAGCCGCTGTGCCGGGATTGCTATGACTACGTCGCGCACGTCTTGTGGCAGTGGCACGTGCCCGAGCTGTGGCGCCGGTTCATCATCCGGCTCCAGCGCCTGCTCGCGGCTGCGGCCGGCATCGCCGCAACGGACTTCAAGAAGTACGCGAAGGTCTCGTACTCGAAGGTCGCCGAGTTCCAGATCCGAGGGGTTGTCCACTTCCACGTACCGATGCGCCTCGACGGTCCCCTCGGGCCTGACGGGCCGGCCTGCGAGTTGCCAATCTCCGCTGAGGTCCTCGAGCACGTTGCGAAGGCAGCTGCGGAGGAGGTTTGGGTCGACTCGGAGCCACTGCGAGATGGAACGGTCGTGCGTCTTCGCTGGGGCAAGCAGGTCGACCTGCGGACCATCAGCAGCGAACACTCGCGCGACGCCGATCGCTCGTCGCACGGCACTCATCCAGAGCAAGTTGCGTCGTACCTGGCGAAGTATCTGACGAAGGCGACCGCTGAGTTCGGGCTCCCGACGCGCGTGCGATCCGCCATCCACGCACGTTCGTGCGGTGCTTCTCCACAGGCGGCGAAGATCGTCGAGACGTGCCAGCGCATAGCGCGCGAAGGTGGACCGTATGAGCGGCTTGCCATGTACTACGCGACGCTCGGCTACCGCGGGCACCCAATCACGAAGTCGCGCGCGTACTCCGTCACCTTCGGTCAGCTTCGTCGTGCACGCCGCGTGTTCAGGAGGGCCTCCCACGTCGATCCCAACGCCGACGTCCGTGACCTCCCGGACGACGAGGTCCCAGAGGGCTTCGAACTCGTGTCGTCCTGGCTCTACGTGGGCCGCGGATACCTGGAGCTCGACCAGGCGGCGCGCGCCGTGGAGTCCGCCATCCGGTCTCGGTCGCGCGGGCATGACTGACCGTCCAACATCTCTGCGCGCTGGCGCCTTCCCAATACCTGCTTCCGAAGGAGAACACTCATGGCACGACCCCTCGAAGAAGACGTCGGCCTCCGACCGCGGTGGTACTCGGTCACTGAGGTCGCCCAACTGCTCGGTTACGGCGAGACCAAGGTCCGCATGCTCATCGCGGAGCGACGCCTCCGCTCGCTCAAAGACGGTCGCTCTCGCAAGGTGCTGCCGGAGTGGGTCGACGAGTACGTCGCCCAGCGTGCCGCGGAGGCTGAGGACTGTGCCTAAGCGACACAACGGCGAAGGCTCCGTCTACAAGATGGACGGCCGTTGGCGCGGCTACGTCTGGGTCACCACGCCCGGTGGCCGCCGTACGCGGAAGTACGTTCGCGGCGACACCCGCGCTGACGTCGTCACCCAGCTGACCAAGATCAGTGCCGCATCTGCAATTGCGCCCGTGGCGGTCGGTAGCCCAACTGTCGAGCAGTACTTTCGCGGTTGGCTCGAGGACGTGGTCCGCCCGACCCTGGCTCCGACGACAGTTCTGAACTACGACCTGTTCATCCGCCTGTACATCGTTCCGTCGCTCGGCCGGAAGCACCTCGACCGACTTTCACTGCGCGACGTGCAGACCTGGGTGAACAAGCTCCGGATCACCTGCCAGTGCTGCGCACAGGGCAAGGACGAACGGCGTGAAAAGAAGCGGTGTTGCTCGGCCGGAAAGTGTTGTCAGCAGTTCCCAAAGGACTGGACTGTGCGTCAGGCGTGGGCGGTACTTCGAGCGGGTCTGGCCCAGGCTGTGCGCGAGGAGATGATCACGCGCAATGTCGCGGGCATGGTGCGGATGCCGGTGCCACGCTCCGAGAAGCAGACCGTCTGGAGCGTGGACGACGTGCGTACCTTTCTCGAAGCCTCACTTAGCTCACGGGATTCCTTCCACGCCGCTTACGTCCTGATGCTCGTCCTCGGTCTCCGGCGTGGTGAACTGCTCGGGCTCGCGTGGGAGGACGTCGACCTGGAGCGCGGCGAAGCTCGGATCCGGTGGCAGATCCAGCGGATCTCGGGTCAGCTGACACGACGGCGGACGAAGACGGCATCTTCAGAGGCTGTGCTGCCGCTCCCCGACATCTGCATCGACGCGCTGAAGGCCCACCGTGCGATGACGAACCGCTGGAAGCTCAAGGCAGGTGAGGCATGGCACGACACCGACCTCGTGTTCACCACGAAGTTCGGGCTTCCTATCGACCCGCGCAACTTCAACCGGTCCTTCAAGAAGCGCACAGAATCCTCGGGCGTCCCGGTAATCCCGGTTCACTCCACCCGACGCACCTGCGCATCGTTGCTCGTCGAGCTCGGTGTGCACCCCCGCGTCGCGATGGCGATCATGCGGCACAGCCAGATCTCGGTAACGATGAACATCTACAGCCAGGTGGCGTCGTCGTCAGCTCGTGAAGCGCTGGCAAATCTCGGCTCAAGGCTGGCGGAAGGGGGTCATTCGTGACCCGTTGCTGCCACTTGCTGCTGCCACCCCTAGAAAAGCGGCGCCTTTGGCCACAAATCACAACAGCCTCTGGTCCGCGTTTTCGCAGATCAGAGGCTGTTTGTGGTTCCTGTGGAGGTGAGGGGACTCGAACCCCTGACCCCCTGCATGCCATGCAGGTGCGCTACCAGCTGCGCCACACCCCCAGGTGGGTTGCTCCCCGGTCTCCCGGGCAACGACGAGAACTTTAGCGAACAGGTGGCGCGGATGTGAAATCGGGGTCGGGGGCGGACAGATTCCAGGCAGCCAGCCGCCAGCGGCCGTCGGCGAGAGGGCCCTCGTGCTCCAGCAGCGCCCACCCGCAGTTGACCGGATGACGCAGAGCCTGGGCGGTCTCCGGGGTCCAGCCGAGCAGCGCCGAGACGCCGACCTTGATCGCTCCACCATGGGCCACGACAGCCGCGGTCTCCCCCGGCTCGATCGATGCGACGAGGTCCACGAGGGCCGCGGACACCCGCTGAGCCAGCTCCTCGGAGGTCTCCATGCCCGGCACCGGGTCCCAGCGGCCAGCACGCAGCGCAGCGGCCTGCTCCGGGAAGCGGGCCTCGAACTCGGCGTTCGTCAGGCCGGTGCGCTCCCCCAGCGCGAACTCGCGCAGGCGGTCGTCGAGGACCGGGTCAAGACCCGATTCCTTCGCCACGTACGCCGCGGTCTCGCGCGCCCGGGCCAGGTCCGAGGACCACAGGGCAACAGGCGACAGACGAGCGATCCACGGCGCGGCCGCAGCCGCCTCCGCGTGCCCGAAGCGGTCGAGCGAGACGTCGGAGTGGCCCTGGGCGCGCCCCTCGGCGTTCCAGGCGGTGCGCCCGTGGCGCAGCACCACCAGGCGGCGTACCTCTCCGGAGGCCGCCCCCGGCATGTGCTCCGCACTCACGAGAGGTCAGACGCCCGGATCAGGCGTCGGCAGGACCGTGCAGGTCCTTGGGGAGCTCGATGAGGGGGCTGTCACGCCACAGGCGCTCGAGCGCGTAGTACTCCCGCTCCTCCGAGCGCTGCACGTGGATCACGATGTCGCCGAAGTCGAGCAGGACCCAGAGGCCCTCCTTGTCGCCCTCGCGACGGATCGGCTTGAGCTTGCTGTCCTCGCGGAGCTTGTCCTCGATCTCCTCGACGATCGCCTTGACCTGCGGCTCGTTGTTGCCGGTCGCCAGCAGGTAGGCGTCGGTGATACCCACGGCCTCGCTGACGTCGTACGCCCGGATCTCGGTCGCCTTCTTGTCCGCGGCCGCGCGGGCGGCGACGGTGATCAGGCGGACGGATTCTTCGTGGGCAGTCATGCGGTGTCCCCTTCGAGGGCAGATGTGTAGAGGCGGTGCTTGGCGACGTACTGCACGACGCCGTCCGGCACGAGGTACCAGATCGGCTCGCCGCGCTCGGTGCGCTCGCGGCAGTCGGTCGAGGAGATGGCCAACGCCGGGATCTCGACGATGGAAACACGATCGGACGGAATGTTCGCGATCGCGGCCGGGTCCATCTCATAGCCCGGCCTGGTGCAGCCGACGAAGTGAGCGAGCCCGAAGAGCTCCTCGACGTCACGCCAGGTGAAGATGTTGGTCAGCGCATCCGCGCCGGTGATGAAGTAGAGATCCGCATCGGGCATCTCCGCTGCGAGGTCGCGCAGCGTGTCGATCGTGTACGTCGGACCGTTGCGGTCGATGTCCACGCGCGACACGCGGAACCTCGGGTTGGCCGCCGTCGCGATCACCGTCATCAGGTAGCGGTGCTCGGCCGGGCTGACTGCCCGGCCGGCGCGCGCCGCCTTCTGCCACGGGTCACCCGTGGGGACGAAGACGACCTCGTCGAGGTCGAACCACGCGAGGACCTCGCTCGCCGCCACGAGGTGGCCGTGGTGGATGGGGTCGAACGTGCCACCCATCACGCCTACGCGACGGCGTGCAGTCATGCGATCAGCTGTGCTCGCGGCCGCCACCGATGGCGAAGACGACCAGCAGCAGCGAGATGATCAGGATGGCCAGCGTGAGGCCGCCGATGATGTACGGCGCGTTGGTCGACTCCTCCGCCTTCTCAGCGGTCGCGGCCAGGGCAAGAACGAAGGTGCTCAGCATGGCGCACACGATACCGGTCGCCCGCCCCCGGCGGGCGTAGTGCCCGTGTGACGTCAGTGGCCGAACGGCAGTACGTCGAGCAGCGACGTGAAGCCGGCGAGGATCGCCCACGACTGGAGCGCCCGCCCGAGGAAGATCGCGCCGAAGAAGATCACCTGGTTCATCTTCAGCGCGCCGCCGAGGACGCCCATCACCAGCAGCGGAGGTACGCCGACGAGCCCCGACGCGAAGGTCAGCCCCGCCCCCGCCAGCGGGTGCCCGTTGACGACCTTCTCCCAGCGCTCGTAGCGCGCCTTGAACTTCGGCGTCTCGAGCCGCTTCTGCATCCACGGCATGCTCATGCTGCGCAGCGAGCCGTGGTACCAGACCACCTTGCCCGCGGCCTGGCCCGCTCCCGCCGCGATCGCGACCGGGATGATCGCGGAGCTCGGGATCAGCGTGGCGATGCCGACGAGGTAGACCTCGACGTTGAACAGCGGGATCACGGAACCCAGGACCGAGTAACCGAGGGTGCCGAGGATCGCCTTCACGGGTGCGGACGCTACCGGGTGGAAAGTGCCGCTGTCAGCGAATGTGGCCGTCGCCGGTGACGACGTACTTCGTGCTGGTCATCTCGGGCAGGCCCATGGGGCCGCGGGCGTGCAGCTTCTGCGTCGAGATGCCGATCTCGGCACCGAACCCGAACTCGCCGCCGTCGGTGAAGCGCGTGCTCGCGTTGACCATCACCGCGGCGCTGTCGACGGCAGCGGTGAAGCGGCGGGCCGCCCGCTGGTCCTCGGTCACGATCGCGTCGGTGTGGCCGCTGGAGAAGCGGCGGATGTGGGCGATCGCGTCCTCGAGGTCGCTCACGACGCGGGCCGACATGGCCAGCGCCAGCCACTCGGTGCCGTAGTCCTCGTCGCTCGCGCCGGTGACCCCGTCGTACTCCTGGAAGCGGTCGTCGCCGTGGATCTCGACGTCGGCACCCTGCAGCGCCTCGATGATGCGCGGGAGGAACTCGTCGGCGATCGACTCGTGCACGAGCAGCGACTCGGCCGAGTTGCAGACCGAGGTGCGGTGGGTCTTGGAGTTCATGACGATGGCGAGCGCCTTGTCGAGGTCGGCCGCGGCGTCGATGTACACGTGACAGATGCCGATGCCGGTCTCGATCACGGGGACGATCGACTCCGTCACGACCGCGTTGATCAGGCCCGCGCCACCGCGCGGGATGAGGACGTCGACCAGGCCGCGCGCCTGCATGAGCGCCTTGACCGAGTCGTGGCTCTCCGCGGACACGAGCTGGATGACGTCCTCGGGCAGGCCCGCGCCGGCGACGGCGGCGCGGAGAACGTCGACGATCGCGGCGTTGGAGCTGGCCGCGCTGCCGGAGCCACGCAGGAGCACGGCGTTGCCCGACTTGAGGCAGATGCCCGCGGCGTCCGCGGTGACGTTGGGACGCGCCTCGTAGATCATGCCCACGACGCCGAACGGCACCCGGACCTGGCGCAACTCGAGCCCGTTGGCCAGCGTGCTGCCGCGGACCACCTCACCCACCGGATCGGCCAGCCCGGCGACCATGCGCAGGCCGTCGGCCATGTCCGCGATGCGCTCCTCGGTGAGGCGCAGGCGGTCGATGATGTTGGGCGGTGTGCCGCCCTCCTCTGCGCGCGCGACGTCGTCGGCATTGGCCGCGAGGACCTCCGGCGTGTACGCGATCAGGGCGTCGGCCATCGCGAGCAGCGCCGCGTCCTTCGTCGCGCGCGTGGCGACCGCCAGCTCGTGGCTGGCCTCGCGGGCGCGGAGTGCTGCTGCCTGGACGTCCTGCTCGATGCTCACGAGGAAATCGTACGGGTGCCGTCCTGCCGGTTTCCGCGCCGTCCGTAGGGTGCAGCCATGCCCGTCCTGATCACCGGAGACAGCCACCTCGCCCGCCCGGTCCGCGGAGGCTGGTCGATCGGCGCGGACGCCGTCTCCGTCGCCTTCGGCGGCTCCGTCGCCACCGACCTCTTCCACCAGGTCGACGGCCTCGACCCGGCGGCGTACGACGTCGTGGTGGTCTCGATCGGCACGAACGACGCAGGCTGGCGCGACGTGCCGCTGCCGGCGTTCCTCGGGGCGATCGGGGCCTTCCTGGACTGGGCCGGCGCGACGCCCGTCCTGCTGATGACCTCGCCCGGCTGCGACGAGCAGCGCGCCTCCGACCACTGGAGCGACACCCGCCTGCGCCAGTACGCCGACGAGGCCGCCGCGCTGGTCACGGCTGCGGGCAGTGGCGTGCTCGACACCCCGGCCGTCCTCGCGCCGCTGGGGACCGCGGCGTTCGTGGACGACGGCTTCCACCTCACTCCCGCGGCGTACGACCTGCTGCTGCCGGCCCTGCGCGACGCCGCGTCGGCCGCCGCCACGTAATCGCCGAGACGAGGCCCGTGCCATGCCGAGACGAGGCCCGTGCCGGGCACGAGGCCCGTCTCGGCGTTGCACGAGGCCCGTGTCGGCGTTGCACGAGGCCCGTCTCGGCGGAAATGCGGAACGCCCCGACCACCTTGCGGTGACCGGGGCGTCCGTGGGAGCCCGAGGGCTCAGATCACTTGCGCGCCTTGATCTCGGCGACGAGCGCCGGGAGGACGGTGTGCAGGTCACCGACGACACCGAAGTCGACGAGCTCGAACATCGGCGCCTCCTCGTCCTTGTTGACCGCGACGATCGTCTTCGACGTCTGCATGCCGGCGCGGTGCTGGATCGCACCGGAGATGCCGTTGGCGATGTAGAGCTGCGGCGACACGACCTTGCCGGTCTGACCGACCTGGAACGTGTGCGGCTTCCAGCCGGAGTCGACGGCGGCACGCGAAGCGCCGACCGCGGCACCGAGCTCGTCGGCCAGGGCCTCGACCGCGGTGAAGTCACCGCCGGTGCCACGACCACCGGAGACCACGATGGCGGCCTCGGTGAGCTCGGGGCGACCCGTCGCCTGACGCGGCTGCGAGGCCACGATGGTGGCGGTCTTAGCGGCGTCGGAGATGGTCACGGCCGTCGGGACGGCGGCGCCGGCGCCGGCGACCTCCTCCGGAGCGGCAGCGTTGGGCTTGACCGTGATGATCGGGGTGCCCTTGGTGACCTTCGCCTGGACGGTGTAGTTGCCGGCGAAGACGGACTGCGTGGTCACACCGTTGGCGTCGACGTCGACGGCGTCGGTGATGACGCCCGACTCGAGCTTGACCGCCAGGCGAGCCGCGATCTCCTTGCCCTCAGCGGAGGAGGAGATCAGGATCGCGCCCGGGTTCGCGGTCGCGGCGATCTGCTGCAGCACCTCGGCCTTGGGGGCGACGAGGTAGCCCTTGATCTCGGCGTCGTCGACGACGTAGACCTTCTCGGCACCGAACTTCGCCAGCGCCTCGACCGGGGCAGCGCCCGAGCCGATGAAGACGGCCGACGGCTCACCGATGCGGCGGGCGATCGTGAGGAGCTCGTTGGTGGTCTTGCGGACAGCACCGTCGACGTGGTCGACGAGAACCAGAATCTCAGCCATTTTCAGACTCCTCAGATGAACTTCTTGGAAGCGAGGAAGTCGGCGAGCGCCTTGGCGCCCGAGCCGTCCTCGTCCTTGACGATCTCGCCGGCAGTGCGCGGCGGGCGGGCAGCGGTCGACTCGACGGCGGTCCACGCCACCGAGAGGCCGACCTGGTCGGCGCCGAGACCGAGGTCGCCGAGACCGAGGGTCTCCAGCGGCTTCTTCTTGGCGGCCATGATGCCCTTGAACGACGGGTAACGCGGCTCGCCGGTCTGGTCGGTGACCGAGAGGACGACCGGCAGGGTGGCGCCGATGACCTCGGTGGCGGCGTCGCCGTCACGCTTGGCGCGGATCTGGTCGCCCTGGGTCTCGACGACCGAGGCGAACGTGACCTGCGGCAGGCCGAGGCGCTCGGCAAGGGCGGCCGGAACGAGCGAGGTGCCCGCGTCGGTCGACGCCATGCCGGTGATGACGATGTCGGGGGTGCCGATCTTCTTGATCGCCTCAGCGAGGACGAGCGAGGTCGCGATGGCGTCAGAGCCGGCGATCGCGTCGTCGACGATGTGGACGCCCTTGTCGGCACCCATCTGCAGCGCCTTGCGGACGGCGTCAGCGGCGCCCTCCGGGCCGATGCAGAGGGCGGTGACCTCGGAGCCCTCGTTCTTCTCAGCCAGCTGGAGCGCCTGCTCCACGGCGTACTCGTCGAGCTCCGAGAGGAGGCCGTCGACGCCTACGCGGTCGACGGTGTTGTCGCTCTCGAACTTCCGGTCGGCCGTGGCGTCCGGCACGTGCTTCACACAGACAACAATGTTCATGGTGGTGTGGCCCTGAGGCCCCTCCTGTGCAGTCGGATTTGGTCGTGATGTTACTGGTGAGTCACGGCGTCACGGTATGTCCGTCCACCGTGCGATCCCTCACAAGATGCGGTGGTCAGGGGCGGACGACGCGGTCCAGCACCCGACCGAGGACGAGCCAGAAGATCGCCCCGATGCCCCAGTTGAACAGCGCGTTCTTGACGTCGGCGTTGTCACCGGTGAACTGCTTGATGCCGTTGTCGCGGCTGAAGACCCCGAGGTCCACCCAGCCGGCCACCGAGCGGACGAACGACACGAGGCCGTTGTCGGCGTTGGCGGACAGCGCAAACGTCAGTGCACCCAGCGCCAGGAACAGCGCGAAGAGCACGCACAGGACCCACAGCAGCTGCGCGGCACGGGTGCGCACCTGCGGAAGCGTCATCGAGAACCCCACGGGCCCTCCCCTTCGTAGATGGAGATGGTGCAGACGGTAGCCGACGCACGGCGCCGACAACCGTCATCAGCCGTCAGCGGCCGGAGAACTCCGCCTTGCCGGGCCCGCTGGCGAGGAACGACGTCATGCCGGTGGTGCGGTCCTCGGTCGCGAAGACCGACGCGAACTGCTGCTGCTCGATCGCGAGGCCGGTGGTGATGTCGACCTCGAGACCGCGGTCGATGCACTCCTTGGCAGCGCGGATCGCCAGGGCGGCCGCCTTGGTGAACTGCGACGCCCAGGCGACGGCCTCGGCGAAGACCTGCTCCGCCGGGACGAGCTTGTCGACCAGGCCGATGGCCAGGGCCTCGTCGGCCTTCACGAAGCGGCCGGTGAAGATCAGGTCCTTGGCCTTCGAGGGACCGATCAGGCGCGGGAGGCGCTGCGTGCCGCCGGCGCCCGGGATGATGCCGAGCAGGACCTCGGGCTGACCGAACGTCGCGTTGTCCGCCGCGATGCGGATGTCAGCGGCCAGCGTCAGCTCGCAGCCACCGCCGAGCGCGTAGCCGGTCACGGCTGCGACGACGGGCTTCGGGATGTTCGCGATCGCGGTCGCGGCCTCGTTGACGCCACGGGTGGCCTTGACCATGTCGGCGTACGACATCTCGGCCATCTCGGCGACGTCGTTGCCGGCGGCGAACAGTCGCTCGCCACCCCAGATCACGACGGCGCGCACGTCGTCGCGCTCGGTCGCCTCGGCGCACGCGACCTTGAGCTCGGCCTGTACCTGGAGGCTGATCGCGTTCATCTTCGGCCGGTCCAGCCGGATCACGCCGACGCCCGGGGTGTCCTCGGAAACCTCGAGATTCACGAACTCGCCCATGTGCCTGCCACTCCTCGATCGCTCTACGTCAGGGACGGCACACCGGGCCGTCGTACGCCGCGCATTCTGCCGCGCCCCACCGGCGCTGGCCTACGGTGACCACCGTGAGCGACCTCGACCAGCACGTGCGCGCCCTGAAGCGGAATCCCTGCGGGGTCCTCCTCGCCGTCCAGCTCATCGGCCTGCTCGCGTATCCCTACCTGGGCGACCAGCCGGTCGGACGGGCAATCTTCGGCCTCCTCGGCCTCGTCGTCCTGACCCTGGCCGTCCGCGCGGTGCGCCTGACCCCGGCGCTGACCTGGGTGGCGATCGTGCTCGGCATCCCGGTCGTAGTCCTCACCGTGCTCGAGGGCGTGACGCCGGACAACAGCGCCATCGTGGCGACCTCAGGCCTGGCCCACGCGGCGTTCTACGGCTACACGGCGTGGGCGCTGATCCGCTACATGTTCCAGGACGACGTCGTCACCACCGACGAGCTCTGGGCAACCGGCGCGACGTTCACCGTCGTCGCCTGGGCCTTCGCCTACCTGTATGCCGCCGTGCAGGTCTTCTGGCCGGGATCGTTCACGGCCGCTGTCGACGCGGACGTACCGCGGACCTGGATCGACCTGCTCTTCCTCTCGGTCACGACGCTGACCAGCACCGGCCTGTCCGACATCGTGCCGGTCAAGCCGCACGCGCGGTCGTTCGTGATGGTCGAGCAGATCGCGGGCATGCTCTATCTCGCGATGGTCGTTGCGCGGGTCACGGCGCTGACGCTGCGACCGGCGCGGAAGGGTTGATGCCGCGGCGGGTCAGACGAACCTCAGACGAGGAAGAAGGCGACGGCACTGGCCATCGTGAGGGCACTGCCACCGGTCAGCAGGAAGCGGCTGCGGGCAAGCCGCTGCTTCTTCCAGAGCCAATGCTCCGCGTGCACCTGTCGGTTACGCAGGGAGATACCGACGGCAAGGGCGACGACGCCCGCCAGACAGAGCAGCACCAGCAGCGCTTCCATCCTCAAACCTTCCACTCAGTTCCCGAGAAGTCGCAGGCCATACGCCCACGAAACGGAGCAGCGACAGAACCATGACGCAATACGCCCGAACTCTCCAAACCGGATTCTGCCTCAAGCGTGATCGCCATCACTCAAACGATTGCGTATCGTTCTCGTCATGACGCTTGATGGACAGCCGGAGTGGTTCCGCACCGCCGTCTTCTACGAAGTACTGGTCCGCTCGTTCCGGGACTCCGACGGCAACGGCACAGGGGACTTCCGCGGCCTGGCCGAGAAGCTGGACTACCTGCAGTGGCTCGGCGTCGACTGCCTCTGGGTGCCCCCGTTCTTCCCCAGTCCCCTGCGCGACGGTGGCTACGACGTCGCCGACTACACGGGCGTCCACGAGGAGATCGGCACGATCGAGGACTTCCGCTGGTTCCTCGAGCAGGCGCACGAGCGCGGCATCCGCGTGATCATCGACTTCGTCATGAACCACACCTCGGACCAGCACCCGTGGTTCCAGGCATCGCGCTCCGACCCGGACGGCCCCTACGGCGACTTCTACGTCTGGTCCGACAGCGACGAGCTCTACCAGGACGCGCGGATCATCTTCGTCGACACCGAGCCCTCGAACTGGACCTGGGACCCGGTGCGCCAGCAGTACTTCTGGCACCGCTTCTTCAGCCACCAGCCGGACCTCAACTTCGACAACCCGAAGGTGCACGAGGCGATCTTCGAGGCGCTCACGTTCTGGCTGGACATGGGCCTGGACGGCTTCCGGCTGGACGCCGTCCCCTATCTCTACGAACGCCCCGACACCAACGGCGAGAACCTCAAGGAGACCCACGAGTTCCTGCGGTCCGTGCGCTCGTACGTCGACGAGCACTACCCCGGGCGCGTCCTTCTCTGCGAGGCAAACCAGTGGCCGGCCGACGTCGTGGAGTACTTCGGCGGCGAGCACGATGCCGACGGCAACTGGGTGGGCACCGAGTGCCACATGGCCTTCCACTTCCCCGTGATGCCGCGCATCTTCATGGCCGTACGCCGCGAGTCGCGCTTCCCCATCTCCGAGATCCTCGAGCAGACGCCGGCCATCCCCGACGGCTGCCAGTGGGGCATCTTCCTGCGCAACCACGACGAGCTCACCCTCGAGATGGTCACCGACGAGGACCGCGACTACATGTGGTCGGAGTACGCCACCGACCCCCGGATGAAGGCCAACATCGGCATCCGCCGCCGCCTCGCTCCCCTGCTCGACAACGACATCAACCGCATGGAGCTCTTCACAGCACTCCTGCTCTCCCTCCCGGGCTCCCCCGTCCTCTACTACGGCGACGAGATCGGCATGGGCGACAACATCTGGCTCGGTGACCGCGACGGCGTACGCACTCCGATGCAGTGGACGCCGGACCGCAACGCCGGCTTCTCCACCGCCACGCCCGGCAAGCTCTACCTGCCGACGATCCAGGACCCCGTCTTCGGCTACCAGTCCGTCAACGTCGAGGCGCAGCTGGAGAACTCCTCCTCGCTCCTGCACTGGACGCGCCGGATGATCCAGGCCCGCCGCGGCCACACGGCGTTCGGGCTGGGGGCGTTCCACGACCTCGGAGGCTCCAACCCGACGGTCTTCTCGTTCATCCGCGAGCACACGGACGCGACGGGCGAGGGCGACGTCATCCTCTGCGTCAACAACCTCTCGCGCTTCCCCCAGCCGGTCGACCTCGACCTGCGTCGCTGGGAGGGCTGGACGCCGGTGGAGCTGCTCGGCGGCGTGCCGTTCCCGACCATCGGCGAGCGGCCCTACGCGCTCAGCCTCGGCGCCTACGGCTTCTACTGGTTCCGCCTCACTCGGGAGACGACGGCATGATCACTCCAGTTCCGATCGACATCGAGCGCTACCTCGCCACGGCGCGGTGGTTCGCCGGCAAGGGCCGCGCCTTCCGCGTCAGCAGCACGCGCGTCGCGGTGGTCCCGGGTCAGGGTCCACCTGCACTGGTGGTCCTCGCCGAGGTCGACTACCCGGACGCCGGCGACGACAGCGAGCTCTACCAGCTGCCGGTCTCGCTGCACCGCGAACCGCAGGACGGCCTCGAGCATGCGTGGCTCGGCCAGTGGGACGACGTCCACGCGTACGACGCCGTGCACGACCGCGCCGCCATGTCTGCCTGGCTCGAGGCCTTCGTCTCGCCCGGCAGCACCGGTCCCCTCCACTTCGAGCGCTCTGACCGCACGCAGCTCGACACCAGCCAGCGCCCCGCGCTGATGACCGCCGACCAGTCGAACTCCTCGGTCGCCTTCGGCGAGGACACCTTGCTGAAGGTCTTCCGCAAGGTCACCCAGGGCGGCAACCCCGACATCGAGATCCACGACCTGCTGACGCGGGCGGGCTCCAGCCACGTCGCTGCCCTGCACGGGTGGGTCGACTGGCGTACGAACGACGGCGAGGTCATCCAGCTCGCGATGCTCCAGCAGTTCCTGCGCACCGCGAGCGACGGGTGGACGCTGGCCACCGGCAGCGTCCGGAGCCTCTTCGCCGAGGCGGACCTGCACGCGCACGAGGTCGGCGGCGACTTCGCCTCCGAGGCCGCACGCCTGGGCGAGGCACTTGCCGAGACCCACGCGACGCTCGCCGCCGAGTTCCCCACCGAGCTGCTCTCCGACGCAGGCGCGCAGCACCTGGCCGACGTGATGCTGGGCCGACTCGACGCGGCGGTCGAGGCGGTGCCTGCCCTGGCGGCGTACGCCGACCGGCTGCGGCCGCTGATGGCCGCGGTGGGTGACGCGGCCGGCGTACAGGCGCAGCGGATCCACGGCGACCTGCACCTGGGGCAGACGCTGCGCACCGTCAAGGGCTGGAAGCTCGTCGACTTCGAGGGCGAGCCGGCCCGGCCGCTCGCGGAGCGCCGCCTGCCCGAGCCTGTGTGGCGCGACGTGGCCGGCATGCTGCGTTCCTTCGACTACGTGTCCGCGGTGGTCCAGCGCGAGCTCGACGGCGACAGCCAGACCCGCGAGCAGCGCGCCTACCGCGGGGCGGAGTGGGTCGAGCACAACCGGCGCGCCTTCCTCACGGCGTACGCCGGCGGCGAGCTGTCGCCGGAGCAGCGGCTGCTGCTTGACGCGTTCGAGGCCGACAAGGCCGTCTACGAGTGCGCGTACGAGATCCGCAACCGCCCGGACTGGGCTGACATCCCGCTCGCTGCCGTGGCGCGTCTGTGTAGCCAAGAGGGGCACCCTGAGGGAGAGTGACGCCCATGACGGACGACACCACCCTCTCGGGCACCGCGGGCACTTCCGGCAGCGACAAGGCGAAGGGCGGCCTCAGGTCGTTCGCACTGGCTGTCGGCCTCCTCGTCTTCCTGGGCGTCTGTGCCCTCATCGGTTTCGTGATCGCCACCCTGTTCGGCTTCAAGATGTGGGCGAACTTCCTGGGCCATCGCATCGACGGCAGCATGGTCAACGGCACCCTCTGGGGTCTCTCGCTGGGCTTCGTGTGCACCCTGATCCCGCTGATCATCGCCCGCCAGGCGCTGCGTGGATTCGGGTTCGGCGTGCGCCTGACGATCCTCGCCTTCGCCGCGATCGTGGCCCTTCCCAACATCGCGACGCTCGCGATCCGTTTCGGCAGCAGCCATCGCTCCGAGGTGGCCCGCAACGTCCTCGAGACGGACGGCAACGGGGTCATCACGGGCACGTACGTCGGCATCACCATCGGCGTCGGCGTCTTCCTGCTGCTCGTCGTCTGGGGCGTCATGCGCTGGAACGACAAGCGCAAGACCCGCAAGCTCTCCCGCAAGCTGGCCGAGATGGCCGGCGACGCCGCCGACAGCGCGGACTGACGGCCGGCTGACCCGCGCCCGCCAGCCCCGTAGGGTGATCCCGTGACCCAGCCCGGCACCGACGTCCAGACCATCGCCGACGGCATCGCCCGGCTGAGCTGGGCCCTGCACGTGCAGGAACGCAGCTTCCTCGACGCCGTGGGCGAGGTCTCCGAGGCGGTCCAGCAGGCACTGTCGTCGCACGGCCGCGTCGAGGTCCTGGTCGACCCCGACGACACGGTCGCCCAGCGGGTCGCCACGTGGTCCGGCCTGCACCGCGAAGGCGTTCTGCGGGGCTACGCGGACGGCGTCGACCGGATCCTCTATGCCCGCCTCAGCACCGACGTCCCGGTGAGCGAGCCGGTCGGGTTCCGGACACTGCTCAACTCGTTCCTGCCGCGCAAGCGCGCGATCGGCCAGGTGCTGGTGCGCGACCCCGAGGGGCGCGTGCTGCTGTGCCAGCTGACCTACAAGAAGGACTGGGACCTGCCGGGTGGCGTCGTCGAGGTCGGCGAGTCGCCGCAGCTCGCGGCAGTGCGCGAGGCCGAGGAAGAGCTCGGGCTCGAGATTCCGCCCGGCGACCTCCTGCTGACCGACTGGCTACCGCCGTGGGGCGGCTGGGACGACGCGATCTGCCTGGTGTTCGACGGCGGCGTCCTGCCCACGGACACGCTTGACCGCGTGGTCCGCGAGGAGCGCGAGATCCGCTCGGTCGCCTGGTGCACCCCCGAAGAGGTCGCCGAGCGCGCGGCCGACTTCACGGCACGGCGGATCAGCGCCGCGCTGGCCGCGGTGACCGACGGTCCGGCGTACACCGAGTCCGGGCGCTGACGCAGGGTTTGTCAGGCAGGCCCTAGGCGGGCGCCTCGACCGGCACGACGGTCCGCACCCGTGCGGGCGGGCGGAGTGCGATCAGCACGCCCAGGAGCATCACCAGACCACCCATCACCTCGGCTGCGTTGGGCTGGTCGCCGAAAGCGATCCACGCCGACACCATCGCGACGGGCGGCACGACCAGCACCCAGGGCACGACCTGGTGCGCGGGGTTGCGAGCGAGCAGCGAGTTGAAGATCCCGTAGCCGAGCAGCGAGCTGACGCCCGCGGTGAACGCCGTCGACGCTGCCGCCTTCCAGCCGAACGCCGCGAGGCCGTCGCCGATCGCGGACGGCCCCTCGACGAGCAGCGACACCGCGAAGAGCGGCAGCGGCACGAAGAGGGCCGACCAGACGGTGACGCCGAGCCCGCCGGGCGCCTTCGCGGCACGGGCGATGGTGTTGCCGACACCCCAGCTCAGGGCACCGCAGAGGCAGAGCACGAGCGCGGTCAGGGGCACCTCTCCCCCGCGCCCCGCACCAACGACGACGAGTCCGACGGTGGCGACCGCGACGCCGAGCACCTGCACGGGCGTCGGGAGCTCACGCAGCACGCCGGCCGCGATGACGATCGTGAAGACCACCTGTGCCTGCAGCACGAGCGCGGCGATGCCCGGCGGGAGGCCCGCCTCCATCGCGGCGTACACGAAGCCGAACTGGCCCGCGGACATGAAGAGACCGATGCCGGCCAGCGTCCGCCACGGCACCGCCGGGCGCGCCACGAGGAAGACCGCCGGCAGCACCACCGCGACGAACCGGATCGCGGCAAAGAGCAGCGGCGGCACGTCCTGGAGTCCCCACTCGATGGCCAGGAAGTTGACGCCCCAGATCACCATGACGAGCAGGGCGAGGAGCGAGTCACGGCGGCTCATGCCCGGAGTCTGCCCGGCCGACGCATGCTGATGCCACACAATTTCCGCCAAGAGGGCAGCAGCGCTGCCCTGTCGGCGTCAGAAGAGGGCGGAGGCGAGGTTCTGCCGGCCACGCAGCACGCGCGGGTCCTCGTTGCCGACCGCGGCGAAGAGGCCGATCAGGTGCTCCCGGGCCTTCGCGCGCTCGTCGCCGGCCGTGCGGGCTACGAGCCGGACCAGGCGGTTGAACGCGTCGTCGACGTGACCACCGAGGAGGTCGAGGTCGGCGACCAGCGTCTGGGCCTCGATGTCGTCGGGGTTCTCGGCGGCCGCGGTCCGGGCGGCGCCGAGGTCCACGTCCTTGGTCCGCTGGAGGACCTTCGCCATCGCCAGCCCGGCGGCTGCCTCGACGTCGGCCGGGTTGCCCGTGACGAGCTTCTCGTACTCCGCGACAGCGGCGTCGATGTCGCCGGCCTCGAGCGCAGCCTGGGCAGGCGCGTAGCGCGGGTCCACGGCGTCCTCGTCGCCCTCGACCACGGTGGAACGCGGCTGGTGGCGCTGCGTGATGCCCTGCGCGGTGAGCTGCTGGGACATCGTCTGGAGCAGGGTGTCGATCTCCTCGCGGACGAGCAGGCCGGTGATCGGCTGAGTCACCGGGCGACCGTCGAGCAGGATCAGCATCAGCGGCACGGTCGGGATCTGCATCGCCTGGGCCAGCTGAGGGTTCGCGTCGACGTCGACGAGGCCGCAGAGGAACCGGCCCTCGTAGCCCTCGATCGCCGCCGCGACGTCTTCGGCGTACGCCGCGGTCTCGGGCGAGCGGTCCGGCGCGAAGAAGGCGAGGACCACGGGCGCGTGCATCGACGCCTCGAGCACACCCTGGAAGTTCTGCTCGTCGACCGTCACGGCATAGGCACCGGCAATGCCACCGGCTGCAGCGTCACCGGCCGGAGCGGCGGCAGCCGCCGGCCGCTTGAGCGCGGAGAGGTCGATGGCACCAGGACGGGAGAACGGCTGCTGCGTCATGCCCCCATCCTTCCAAACAGCGCCAGCCTCAGTTGACCGAGGGTCGCAGTCCGGCGCGGGCGACCACACGCTGGATGGCCAGGTCGCGGGCGTCGGGACGGGCGACGTACCGAATGTCGCGGAGACCCTGCTCCTGGGCTGCGGACTCGAAGACGAAGTGGCCGAAGCCGAGCATGCGGCCGTGGAGCGGCTTGCGCACCGTGATGTCGAGGATCCGGCTCAGCGGCATGGTGGCGACCTGCTGGCCCAGGACCCCGCGCACGCGGAAGACCCGCATGTTCGTCACCACGAAGCGGTCCATGTGCTCCTCGAGGGCACGCCAACCGGCATGCAGGAGCACCACGACGGCCAGCACCATGGGCAGCCAGGCGATCTCGACCGAGACAAACGGCGTGGCGAGGAGCAGCGCCAGCGCGCCGAGCACCTCGAGCGCCGGGAAGAGGAAGACCACCCAGTGGTGGCCGACCTCGTCGACGATGACCTCGCCCTCGTCGCGGAGGAGGTGCTTGCCGATGTCGGGATCGGTCAGCCGCCGGGCGAAGCCCATCGGTCCCGGCTCACTTCGAGGAGAGCGACTGGACGAACGAGATGATCGAGTTGAAGAGCTGCTGGGTCACGTCCCAGCCCTTCTGTCCGAACGTCGAAGCGACGTCGGCAAGACCCTGCGGGTCCTGGAACAGCCAGAACGCGATGAACAGCGCTCCGACCAGCAGGATCAGCTTCTTGAGGTTCATGCTCTCCGTCGTCCTCACGTCCCGGGATGCGTGCCCCGGACCGGGCGCACACTTCTACGCCTCATTGGTAACACCAGTCCCATGCGTACGCTCGGAGGCTCGCCGCCAACCGGCGCGCGGTCAGGCCAGCAGCTCGTCGGCAGCGGTGTACGGGTCGAGCTCCCCGGTCGCCACCCGCGCGGCGAGGACGTCGAGCTCGGCGCTGCCGGAGACGGCGCCCCAGCGGCGCCGCAGCTCGCCCAGGGCGATCTCCTCGACCTCCACCCGGGCCCGCCTCACCCGCCGCCTGGCGAGCTCGCCGGTCGACACGAGGAACGCACGGTGCTCCGCGATCGCCTCGACCACCTCGGCAACACCGGTCCCCTGCTGGGCGACGGTCTTCAGGATCGGCCGCTTCCACACGGTGCCGGGAGGGCCCGCGATCGCAGCCGAGAGGTTGAGCATGCCGCGCAGGTCGCGGCTGACCTGGGCCGCGCCGTCGCGGTCGGCCTTGTTGACGACGTAGATGTCGCCGATCTCCAGGATGCCGGCCTTCGCGGCCTGGATGCCGTCACCCATGCCGGGTGCCAGCAGCACCAGCGTCGTGTCGGCGAGGCCCGCCACCTCGACCTCGCTCTGCCCGACGCCTACCGTCTCCACGAGGATCGTGTCGAAGCCGGCCGCATCGAGGACGCGTAGCGCCTGCGGCGTCGCCCAGGACAGGCCGCCGAGGTGGCCGCGCGAGGCCATCGAGCGGATGTAGACGTCGGGGTCGGTCGCGTGCTCGGACATGCGCACGCGGTCGCCGAGCAGCGCTCCCCCGGAGAACGGCGAGGAGGGGTCGACCGCGAGCACGGCGACGCGCTGCCCCTGCTTGCGCAGCTCGGTGACCAACGCGGACGTGGACGTCGACTTGCCGACGCCCGGCGATCCGGTCAGGCCGACGATCCGGGCATGGCCCGTGTGCGGCGCCAGCGCCGCCATGACCTCGCGCAGCAGCGGCGAGGCCTCCTCGACCAGCGTGATCAGCCGGGCGATGGCGCGGGGCGACCCGGCACGCGCCTGCTCGATGAGCTGGGGAACGGCAACGGCCGACCGACCCGAGGGTCGGCCGGCCGTTGCGGTGTTCAGGCTGTCGTTCACGCCTGGGCGTTGACCCGGACGATCATCGCGTCACCCTGGCCGCCACCGCCACAGAGGGCAGCGGCACCGAGGCCGCCACCGCGGCGCTTCAGCTCGTTGGCGACGTGGAGCACGACGCGCGTGCCCGACATGCCGAGCGGGTGACCGAGGGCGATGGCGCCACCGTTGACGTTGACGATGTCCTCGGAGATGCCGAGCTGCGCAGCGGAGGCCATGCCGACCGCGGCGAACGCCTCGTTGAACTCGACCAGGTCGAGGTCGGCGGCGGTGAGGCCGGCCTTCTCGAGCGCCTTGGCGGTCGAGGAGGCGGGCTGCAGCTGGAGGGTCGAGTCCGGACCGGCGGTCTGGCCGACGGAGACGATCTCGGCGAGGTAGTCGAGGCCGAGCTCCTCGGCCTTCGCCTTGCTCATCACGACGACAGCGGCAGCACCGTCGGAGATCTGCGAGGCAGAACCAGCGGTGATGGAGCCGTCCTTGGCGACCGGACGCAGGCCGGCGAGCGACTCGACGGTCGTGTCGCCACGGACGCCCTCGTCGGCGGAGACGACGACGTCGCCGCGACGCGAGGAGATGGTGACCGGGACGATCTCGTCGTCGAAGACGCCGTTCTTCTGGGCCGCGGCCGCACGCTGGTGCGACTGGGCCGAGAAGGCGTCCATCTGCTCACGGGTGAACTTGTCCGAGGCGGCGTTGCACGCGTCGGTCAGGTTGATCATGGCCTGCTTGGTGAAGACGTCGGTGAGGGCGTCGTTGACCAGCGAGTCGATGAGGGTGGTGTCGCCGTACTTGAAGCCGTCACGCGACTTCGGCAGGACGTGCGGGGCGTTGGTCATGGACTCCATGCCACCCGCGACGACGATCTCGGCCTCGCCGGAGATGATCATCTGCGAGGCCTGGGCGATCGCGTTGAGACCGGAGAGACACACCTTGTTGGTGGTGATGGTCGGGACGCTCATCGGGATGCCCGCGCCGACCGCGGCGACGCGCGCCGGGTTCTGGCCGGCACCGGCCTGGACGACCTGACCCATGATCACGTAGTCGACCTGCTCCGGCGAGACGCCGGCCTTCTCGAGAGCGCCCTTGATGGCGACCGAGCCGAGCTCAGCAGCCGAGAGCGACGAGAGGCCACCAAGAAGGCGACCGATCGGGGTGCGCGCACCCGCGACGATGACAGTTCCGGACATGAAAGTCCCTCCTGAAGCGAAATCTGTGAACAGATCGAGCGTAGTCCTCGCCTGGCACCCCGAGACAGGTGACTGGGATGTGGACCCCGTCACGGTGTCCGTGACAGGACGTCCGCGAACGGCGCTCCCCCGCGCGGTTGGGGCAGGATGACCCCATGACCCTCGAGATTCCCGAGCACCTGTTCATCGCCATCGACCACGTCGGCATCGCCGTGCCGGACCTCGATGAGGCGATCGCCTTCTACACCGAGAAGTTCGGCATGAAGGTCGCCCACGAAGAGACCAACGAGGAGCAGGGCGTCCGTGAGGCCATGGTCGCCGTCGGCGACACCGGCTCCCACATCCAGCTCCTGGCCCCCCTCTCCCCCGACACGACCATCGGCAAGTTCCTCGCCAAGTCGGGCCCGGGCCTCCAGCAGCTCGCCTACCGCGTCACCGACATCGATGCCGTCTCCGCGATCCTCCGCGAGCGTGGCCTGCGCCTGCTGTACCCGGAGCCGAAGCGCGGCACGTCCGACTCGCGCGTCAACTTCATCCACCCGAAGGACGCCGGTGGCGTGCTCGTCGAGCTCGTCGAGCCGAACCCGAACGCGCACCACTGATCCACTGCAGGGAAACCTGCAGAAATGACCGCTTGAAGACTCCTTCATGCCGGTCTGAGACGTCGCGCACAGCCTCCCCCGTGAGGCCGTGCGCGCGCTTATGCTTCGCCCCAATCAACGCTGGCAACACCGCCGTACCTGAGATCACAGGGAGTCAACCCAGTGCAGAACATCCTCGACGCGATCCTGGCCGAAGCACCGGCCGCGGAGTTCGCGAACCTCGAGCTTCCCGAGTCGTACCGCGCCGTCACCGTCCACAAGGACGAGGTCGACATGTTCGAGGGCGTCAAGTCCCGCGACAAGGACCCGCGCAAGTCGCTGCACCTCGACGAGGTCCCGATGCCCGAGCTCGGCCCGGGCGAGGCGATCGTCGCCGTCATGGCGTCGGCCATCAACTACAACACCGTCTGGACCTCGATCTTCGAGCCGGTCTCGACGTTCGGCTTCCTCGAGCGCTACGGCAAGGAGTCGGCGCTCGGCGCCCGTCACAACCTGCCGTACCACATCGTCGGCTCCGACCTGTCCGGTGTCGTCCTCGCCGTGGGCGCGGGCGTCACCAAGTGGAAGGCCGGCGACCGCGTCGTCGCGCACTGCCTCTCGGTCGAGCTCGAGGCCCCCGACGGCCACAACGACACGATGATGGACCCCTCGCAGCGCATCTGGGGCTTCGAGACCAACTTCGGCGGCCTCGCCGACGTCGCCATGGTCAAGGCCAACCAGCTCATGCCGAAGCCGGAGCACCTCACGTGGGAGGAGGCCGCTTCGCCGGGCCTCGTCAACTCCACCGCCTACCGCCAGCTCGTCTCCAAGAACGGCGGCGGCATGAAGCAGGGCGACAACGTCCTGATCTGGGGCGCCTCTGGTGGTCTCGGTGGCTTCGCCACGCAGTACGCCCTCAACGGTGGCGCCAACCCGGTCTGTGTCGTCTCCAACGAGGAGAAGGCCCAGATCGTCCGCAACATGGGTGCGGAGATGATCATCAACCGCTCCGAGCTCGCTCCGAAGTTCTGGAACGAGGAGGGCACCAAGCAGGACCCGCGCGAGTGGAAGCGCTTCGGCGCGGCCATCCGTGAGCTCACCGGCGGCGAGGACATCGACATCGTCTTCGAGCACCCGGGCCGCGAGACCTTCGGTGCGTCGGTCTTCGTCACCCGCAAGGGCGGCACCATCACCACCTGCGCCTCGACCTCGGGCTACATGCACGAGTACGACAACCGCTACCTGTGGATGAACCTCAAGAAGATCATCTCCTCGCACTTCGCCAACTACCGCGAGTCGTGGGAGGCCAACCGCCTCATCGCGCAGGGCAAGATCCACCCGACCCTGTCGAAGGTCTACTCCCTCGACGAGGTCGGCCAGGCCGCGCTCGACGTGCACCACAACAAGCACCAGGGCAAGGTCGGCGTTCTCGCCCTCGCCCCGGAGGAGGGCCTCGGCGTGAAGAACGAGGAGCTCCGCGCCAAGCACCTCGACAAGATCAACCTGTTCCGCGGCATCTGATCGCAGAACGCAGCGAACGCCCCCGCCGGTCACCGGCGGGGGCGTTCGTCGTTCCGGCATCACGCGTGCTGCAACGTCTCCTGTACGACGGCCGCGCCTCGTCGAGCGTTGCGGCGGCTCCCGTTGATGCTGTCGTTGAATCGGTCGATGGCCCAGATGGTGCGGAGGCCGGGTCGGCCCATCATCATCGGCCGGGGGAACTTCGGCTTCGCCTGCCACAGGGTCTGCAGGTCCGCGTGGCGTACACCGTCGACGATGTGGTCGGCGATCATCGTGCCGACGTACGGCGCCTGGGCGAGGCCGTGACCATTACAGGCGATCGAGTAGTGGATGTCGTCCCCGATCTGACCTGCCAGCGGGAGCCACGACGAAGTGATCGCGATCCAGCCACCCCAGGCACGCTCGATGGCGACGTCCGCGAGCGAGGGGAACCGGGTCTCGAAGGCCCGGGCCAGCTCCTCGACGATGCCCCGGTCCGGGACCTTCTCGGCGGGGAGCGGATAGCTCGTGCCCCGCTCCAGCCGACGTACGCCGAAGACGATCGTGTTGCGCGGGGTCAGCCGGTAGTTCTCCATGATCGCGTGCTGGGTGACCAGACCCATGCCGCTCGTCCACCCGAGGGCGGCGATGCGCGCCGGGTCGATCGGCTCGGTCTCGACCTCCATGACGTAGATCGGCACGGAGAGGTGCTTCGGGGTGATGTCCCACTCCCCCGCGAAGGCGTTGGTCGCCAGCACGACGTGGTCCGCGCGCACCGTGCCCTGCGGCGTGGTGACGACGACCTGGCCCGCCTCGCGGCGGACGCCGGTGACCTTCGTCTGCTCGAAGACGCGCGACGGCGTCCCGAGCAGCACCCGGCGCATGCCGAGCGTGAACTTCCCGGGGTTCATCCGACCGCCGATGACCTCGCGCATGCCGCCGACGAAGCCGCGCGGGATGCCGAGCTCGGCCGAGGTGCCGACCTGGACGTGGCCACCGGCCCGGGTGACGATCTTCGCCACGCGGCGTACGCGTCCCATCTGGCCACGCGAGACGGCGGCGAAGGCGTTGCCGGTCGCCTCGTACTCGCAGTCGATGTCGTGCTTCGCGATGAACTCCTCGACATGCCGCGCAGCGTGCTCCGCCAGCCGCATCATCCCCGGCATCTTCTTGCGCGACAGCAGGTTGAGCAGCTGGAGGTCACCGCCAGGCGCGCCGGCGAGCTGACCAGCGTTGCGCGAGCTGGAGCCGTGTCCGCAGAACTCCGCCTCGAGGAGGACCACGTCCTGCCCGCGCTCCGCCAGGCGCAGCGCAGTCGACATCCCGTTGATGCCGCCTCCGATCACCACGACCTGGCAGTCCTGCTCGCCGGTGAGGGCGGGCTGGAGATCGCGGGGCGGGTCGACCCAGCCACTGAAGGTGCAGTAGGTGACGTTGTCGGTCTTCATGGTGTTCCTCCTGGAGTGTTGAGCAGCTGGTGCTCAGGCGTGGACTGCCTGAGCCGCGGATGCCGGCTCAAGTCCGCGAGCGACGTTGTGGTCGTGCAGGGCCTTGTAGCCGCGGAAGTACGCGAGTTCCTGAAGTCCCCAGACCGTCAGAGCGAAGATGTAGAACCCCGTCCGGTACTCGTCGTCCGGGAAGGGGAAGAAGTTGTACGTCCACGCGACGACCACAGCCGCCAGGGTTGCGACGCCGGTGAACGCAGCGGCAGAGGTCGCGCGGATCTTCCACAGGCGCCACGAGAAGTACACGAAGAACACCGTGGCCAGCGCGTTCACGACGACATAGAAGGTGGCGGGGCCGACGTACAGGTGGTGTTCGTCCTTGAACTGACCGAGGTACACGCCGATAACCACGGCGAGCGCGAAGGAGCCGATCTCGACGGGCAGGCTCGCCACGTAGCGGTGGGTCACGCGCATCAGACCCAGGACCGCGATCAGCGTGATGCCGACCCCGCGCGAGAAGGCGTCGAAGAAGAACGCGATCTCGTAAAGGGGGCCGTGGAGCGGACCGCCAAGCAGCGTCCACACCAGGAAGTTGGTCCCCGAGGTCGCCACACAGAACCATTCCAGGCCCAGCAGATAGTTGTGGTGCTCACGAATGAAGCGCCAGCCGTAGCGGAAGCCGGCGAAGATCATGAACAGATCGGCGACGAGGAAGAGAAGCTCTTTCATGTCAGGTTCCTTCGTAGTGGGAGGGACTCAGGCGGCGACGAGGCGTCGGCGGCTGCGGGCACGGGAGACCAGCACGGTCACCGCGGCGAGGACGGAGAGGACGGCGGCGAGCCAGTAGCCGGTTCCGTAAAGGCCCTTGGCAGCGACCTCGAGGCCGAGGCTCGGCACCGGGACCAGCTGGGCGCTGAGGGCGGCGCTGACCAGCGCCGTACCGAAGGCGAAGCCAACGGCCATGTACGTGCCAGCCACGCCGGCAGCCATGCCAGCCTTCTCCTCCGGCACGGCCAGCTGGACCATCGTGAAACCGGCCGCGTAGCCGATGCTGCAGCCAAGGCCCATCACGGCAGCACCGACGAGGTACTGCCACTGGTGGTCGTGGGCGATGGCGAGCCAGGCGAGGCCGGCGGTGCTGATCAGGGCGCCGACGAGGAAGACCGGCACGCCCTTGCCCTGGGAGACGGGCCGGTCGACAGCCGCGCCGCCGATCAGGAAGGTGACCGCGAACGGCACCATCAGCCAGCCGGTCTGCAGGGCACTGAGGCCCAGGCCGTAGGCATCGTGGGGGCGGAGCAGCTCGGGGATGATCTGCACATAGGTGGACAGGAGCAGGAGGAACGCCGAGTTCACCGCGGCGAAGAGGGCGATGCAGATACACGAGGCGGTGACCAGCGGCGACTTCATCAGGGCGACGTCGAAGACCGCCGAGGAGGAGCGGCGCTCGGCGCGGACCCACGCGATGCCGCCGACGATGCCGAGGACGAGCGGGATCAGCGCGCCGTTGCCCCAGACGAGACCCTGGGTCAGCGTGAGGAGGATGGCAGCGACCCAGCCGATCATCCAGACCGTCCCGAGGATGCCGATGCGGCCAGCGCGCTCGGCCGGCGGGAGGTGCGGGATCGCGATGAAGGCCACGACGGTGGTGACCGCGCAGACTCCCGTCAGGATGATGAAGAAGTCGCGCAGCGACAGCGTCTGCACGATGAAGCCACCGCCGATCATGCCGGCGACGATGCCGAGGCCGGTCGCGATGACCAGCACGGCGACACCGATGGTGATGCCGTCCTCACCGAGGTTGCGGCGCAGGAAGCCGAGCGGGAGGAGCTGTGCGGCACCTCCGAAGCCCATCAGGATGCAGCCCACGAGCAAGGTCGGGTACGAGTCGCCGATAGCGGGCACGAGAGCACCGAGGGTGAGGAAGGCTGCCGAGACCACGGAGGCGTTGCGGTCGCCGTACAGGTCCGCGAGCCGCGGCAGCAGGATGAAGCCGGCGCCGCCGCCGAGGGTCAGTGCCGTGTAGAGCCACGTCGTCTCGGCCACGGTCGCGAGGCCGTACTGCGACTGGATCACAGGCAACAGTGGCGGCAGCACGAAGATGACCGCGTTCGTCAGCGTGATCATGAGGGCCGCGATGGCGATCAGCAGCCCCTTGCTCGGGGCGGGGCGCGTCGAGGCCGTGGCCTCGAGCCCTACCGACGGGTGGATCCCGGTCATCTGGCTACTCCGATTTCTCTGCGGTCGGGACGGGCGTCCCGGTCCGGTGTGGACAGTCGGTCCGGTGCGCTGGTGGCGCATTCCTGTGACCCGGCTCTCACCGTAAGCCGAAGTTAGTCATACGATCAAGATGTTTGACTAAGAAATCTGGAAGCGGTGCGGCAATCGGCCTTCCCTGCCATCCCGCTGCTAGGGTTTGATTGACTTGATCAAGCGTCCAAGTCAGGGCGCGCAAGCTCGGAGGGCACCCCATGGCACGCATCCCCGCCGCCCAGCGGCGCAACGACTTCATCCACGCCGCGGTAGAGGTGATCGCCGCCCACGGCATCGACGGCGCGACCACGCGGAAGATCGCCGAGCAGGCGAACGCGAACCTGGCGATGCTCCACTACTGCTACGACTCGAAGGAGGCGCTCTTCTCCGACGTCTTCGCGTACGCCGCCACGACGTACAGCGACGTCATCAGGAAGAGCGACGCCCACTCGACACTCGCGGAGACGGCCCGCGAGATCCTCCGCGGCGTCATGCAGTACTACGTCGACTCCCCCTCGTTCGCCGCCGCCTCCTTCGAGCTGATCAGCTGGGCGCGCCGGCAGCACGAGGATCGTGGCATCGCTGTCTTCGACGAGGCCGTCGCCTCCGTCCGGCGGGCCCTCACGGATGCCTCAGCGAGCAACCCGGTCCAGCCCGAGACCATCGACGAGATCGCGTACGTCATCGGCACGCTGTCCGACGGGTTCGGAGTCAACTGGCTGACCTATGGCGACCGCGCCGCGGCCGAGGCCCAGATCGACGTCACCACCACCGTCTTCGACACCTGGCTGGCCACCCGGCTCGCCCCGCTCCCCGCCGCCAGCTGAGAACCCGCCACGACGTTCGACGGGGGTGGCGGCAGGGACCGCCACCCCGTCTCACGTGTGCTGTCAGATCGGCAGGTCCGGCGAGTCCACCCCCACGACGCGGTCACCGCAGAACACCCGCACGGACTCCACGGAGCCGTGGCCACCGATGCCTGAGGGACCCCAGAAGCTCTGCGCCGAGTCGTCGCCGAGGTCGGCGATCTTCGCACCGTTGACGCGCACCTCTCCCGCGATGATCCGCGAGCCGACCTCGATCGCGCGGTCGGTGTCGGCGCCGAAGACGTAGGCGTCCAGACCGGAGGGACTCGCGTTCGCGATGCGCAGTGCCTCGTCCTCGGAGTCGACGGGGTGCAGGGAGACCAGCGGACCGAACAGCTCGGCGGTCGCCTTCTCCGGGTCTGCGCCGACGGCGAGGGTGGGCGACATGAAGAGGCCGCTGAGGTCCGGCAGCTGCGCCGGCCGGTGGATCGTCGCTCCGAGCTCCCACAGCCCCTCGATCCGACCCTGCAGGGTGGCGAAGTGCGGTCGGTTGGAGATCGGTCCCACCTCGGATGCCTCGTCCAGCGAGTGCCCCACGACGACCTTCGACAGCCGCTCGGTGAGCGCCTCGACGAGCGGCTCCACCAAAGCACGTGGCGCGAGCACCTTGCCCGGTCCCTCACACCACTGGCCATTGATCTTCGTCATGCCCTCGAGGATGCCGTCGGCGGTGACGTCGATGTCGGCGTCCTCGAGCACGATCACCGGGTTGTTTCCGCCGAGCTCGAGCTGCAGGACCTTGAAGTCCTCGATGCCGGCGCGCGCGATGGCGCGGCCGGCTCCTGGCCCACCCGTGAACGAGACGACCTTGACCCGTGGGTCGGAGGTCAGCCGCGCGCCTACCTCACCCGTGCCGTGGACCAGCTGCAGGGCCCCGCTCGGGAGCCCCGCCTCGACGAAGCACTCGGCGACGATCTGCGCACTCGCGGGTGCGTGCTCGGACGGCTTCAGGATCACCGGGCAGCCGGCCGCGATGGCGCTGACGACCTTCGCCGCCGGGATGAAGCTCGGCCCGTTCCATGGCGTGAGGATCGCTGCCGGCCCCCACGGCACCTTGTAGCGGCGCACGTCGCGTCCACCTGCCGCCAGCGCGGTGACCCGGGGGATGGCCACGAGGTCGGACGCCGTCGCGCGGATCCGGTACGGCAGGAACGACGCCACCGTGCGCGTGGAGCTGATCGGCGTGCCACTCGTGAGCGAGTCCGTCCGCGCGATCTCCTCGGTTCGGGCCTCGAGCAGCGTCGCGACGCGCTCCAGGACCTCGGCTCGCTCGCGCCGCGCGTCCTCGTCCCAGCGGCCGACGTCGTACGACGCCTCGGCGTGCCGCAGCGCTCGCTCGAGGTCGTCCGGCGTCGTCGTGACGGTTCGGTGAATCGGCTCGAGGGTGTTGGGGTCGACGTTCCAGGAATCATCGACGACTGCGCAGTCGCTCCACTCGTCGGCGATGTAGTTCACCGGCTGCGGCAACGTGTTGTCGGGGCTGGTCATGGCAGGTCACCTCTTCGGGCGGGGGTGGGCGGTCAGGACTGGAGGTCGACGACGATGCGGGTCACGTCGCCGGACTTCATGAGCTCGAAGCCCTCGTTGATCTCGGCGAACGGGATGACCCGCGTGACCATCTCGTCCAGCAGCAGGCGGCCCTGCTGGTAGAGCCGGGCGAACTGGGCGATGTCCTCGCGTGCCTGCCCCGAACCCATGTAGGAGCCGATGAGGCGCTTCTCCTGGAAGAAGAAGTCGAGGGCCGGCACACTGAGCTCCGTGCCCATGGGCGCGATCCCCACGAGGCACGCCGTGCCCGTCGCGCGTGCGAGGGCGAGTGCCGTCTGTGCGGTGCGTGCCGAGCCGACCGCCTCGAACGCATAGTCGACGCCGTCACCGAGCAGGCGATGAAGCTCCTCTACGGTGTCGCCCTCTCCGCCGTTGATCACGTGGGTGGCGCCGTAGGTGAGGGCCGCCTTGAGGCGGTCCTCGTCGAGGTCGATGGCGACGATCGCCGAGGCGCCAGCCAGCCGGGCACCCTGAATGATCGCGGAGCCGACACCGCCGCAGCCGATGACCGCGACCGTGCTGCCGGGCCGCACCTGGGCACCGCGGAAGACGGCGCCGACACCGGTCACGATGCAGCAGGAGAGCAAGCACCCCACGTGCAGCGGGACGTCGTCGGGGAGCTTCACCACGGCGTTGTCACGCATCAGGATGTGCTGCGAGAACGCACCCACTGAGGCGAGCCGCTCGATGGGCCTGCCGTCCAGGGTCTCGAAGGCGGGCCGCTGCCTCCGGCGTACGTCGTCGAGCCGGAGGCACTGCGTCGAGTGCCCCGCCTCGCAGTTGACGCAGCGGCCACAGGAAGGCGTCAGCGCCCCGGTGACCCGGTCACCCACCTGGAGTGACGTCACCTCCGACCCCACCGCCTCGACGACGCCGGCCACCTCGTGGCCGACGACGACCGGAAGCTCGGTGGGCACGGTGCCGGTCATGTAGTGGAGGTCGCTGTGGCACAGGCCCACGCTGCTGACCGCAATGCGCACCTCGTGCGGTTCCGGATCGTCGACCCGGATGGTGGTCAGCTCGAGCGGCTTGTTGACGGCGGTGAGGACCGCCGCGGTGGTCTCGATCATCCTGTTGTCTCCTTGGTTGTCCAGAAGCCGGCGATGCCGGCGGTGAGCACGCCGCTGTCCCACGACGCCTGGGCCGCGATGTCCTCGCGGGCGAAGGCCGCCTCGATCTCCTCGAGGAGGGGACGCAGCAGGGTGAGGTGGAGGGCGGTGGTGTTGCCGTCCGGCGTCCATGCCCGGACCGTCTGGATGGCGCGGTCGACGAGGGCGTCCGGCTCGACGAGCTCGTCGACCAGGCCAATACGGAGCGCCTCGTCGGCAGTGACGCGCGGGGATCCGAGGACGATGTGGGTCGCGTGGTTGCCCACCAGGCGCCGGAGCAGGAAGCTCGAGGCGTTGGAGATGGTGATGCCGCGGCCGTTCTCCGGCTGGTAATAGACGGTCGCCGGCGTCCCTATCCGGGCGTCGCAGCACAAGGTGATCTCGGAGGCCCCGCCGACCGCGATGCCGTTGACGGCAGCGATCACCGGCACGCGCGTCTCGAGGATCGCGCGGGTGATGTCGTGGAAGCTCGCGAAAGCCTCGTGGAACTCCGCCTCGGTCGTCGGCGGGGCGGAAAGGTCCTCGCCGGCCGAGAACGCCCGCCCCTCACCGGTGAGCACGATGCCACGCACGGTCTCCCCCACGCCGAGCTCGCGGATGACCTCTGCCAGGCGCAGGCGCGTGGCGACGTCCATCGCGTTGAGCTTCTCCGGGCGCCGCAGGGTCAGCACGGCGACGCCCTCACGGATGTCGACGTCCAGGTGTCCGCCTGTGGCGGGTGCGGTCATGGCTGCACCCTCCGTACGGCGAAGTCGTGCGTGGTGCCCGGCTGCTGCTTCGCCCGCGCCTTGAGGGCGGGCTTCGCCACCCGCTCGGAGGGCGTGCGTGGGAAGTCAGCAACGAACTCGACATAGCGCGGCACCTTGAAGCGGGCGAGCTGGATGGCAGCCTCGTCGAGGATGCTGCGCGCGGTCTCGCGATCTGCCGGCACCCCGGGGGCGAGCTGGAGGAACGCCTTCACCTCCTCGCCGAGCACCGCGTCGGGCTCGGCGACGACGGCAGCGCCGACGACGCGCTCGTCGCGCTCGAGGACGGCCTCGACCTCGACGCAGGCCACGTTCTCGCCGCCACGACGGACCATGTCCTTGATCCGACCCACCAGCTGGATGCCGCCTTCGGGGCGACGGACGGCGACGTCGCCCGTGTGGAGCCAGCCGTCGCGCAGCACCTCGGCGGTGGCCTCCGGCCGGTTCCAGTAGCCGCTCATCATCGGTACGCCGGAGACGACCAGCTCGCCGGGCTCCCCTGCTGCCACCTCGTGGCCGGCGGGGTCGACGATGCGGGCCTTCTTGCTGGCCACGGGATGGCCCAGGCTCCCGCTACCGACCGTGGTGGTCTCCTCGAACGACGTGTAGAGGTCGACGCCTGTCTCGGTCATCCCGTAGATCTCGCGCCACGGGGCACCCCACCGCTCCTCGAGCTGGGCATGCAGGCCTGTCGGGATGCCCGAGCAGAAGACCATGCGGACGTCGTTGTCACGGTCCTCGGCCGAGTGCGGTTGCTTGAAGAGCAGCGTCGGCATGGAGCCGAGGACATAGAAGAACGTCGCCCGGTGGCGGCGTACGTCGGCGATGAAGGTCGAGGCGGAGAAGCGCGGGAGCATAACCAGCGGCGCGCCCACGGTGAGGGCGAGCGCGACGTTCCATTGCGGGTCCATGTAGGAGAACGGCTGGGAGGTGATCAGCACGTCGTCGTCACCGAGGCCGGTCGCCGCAGCGCACAACCAGCCCAGCCGGACCCAGTAGTCCTGGGTGAGCATGCATGCCTTGGGGAAGCCGGTCGTGCCGGAGGTGTACTGCAGGTTCGCAAGCGTCGTGGCCTCGACGGCGACGTCGGGGGCGAGGTCCGCAAAGGCTTCCGACCCGTCGTCGGCGACATCGAGGATCCGGACCCCTTCGAGCCCCGGCTCCCCGGCGAGGACGCTGCCGACGAGCGCAGTGTGGTCTTCATCGGTGACGACCACACGCGCTCCCGAGTCGCGCAGGACGAAGTCGAGGTCCGCGCGCTGGTAGGACGAGTTGACCGGCACGACGACCGCGCCGGCCTTCTGCGCGGCGAGCCAGGTCACCGGCCAGTGCACGACGTTCGGCAGCATGATCGCGACGCGGTCACCGGGCTCGATGCCGTCGAGCTCGATCAGCCGGCGCGCCAGCCGTGAGGTCCAGGCGTCGACTTCGGCGAAGGTCCACGACCCGTCGCCGAAGCGGAGGAACTCCCCGTCCGCAGCATCCACCGCCCGCTGGGCGAGCAGTGCCGTGAGCGTCGGGATGGTGGGGGTGTCTGCCGCCTGGTCGGGCTTCACTGCCGGAGTCACTGCATGCTCCTCTGCATCTCGGTATCGGTGCCGCTGGTCAGGTGCTCGGTCGCAGCTCGCACGATCCAGCTCATCGCCGGGTCGTCGCTGGCCATCCACTCCGGGTGCCACTGGACGCCGAGGACCGGTGCTCCGGGGAGCTCCACCGCCTCGACGACGCCGTCGCCCGCGCGGCCGGTCACGAGCAGACCAGTGCCGCAGACGTCGACGGCCTGGTGGTGCCACGAGTTGGTCTGGGCCTGCTCACCGAAGAGGCTGCGGGCGAGCGACCCCGCCGCGAAGGTCACGACGTGGTCGGCCGTGCCGTCAGTCGGCGCGGTCGCGGACGACAGGTGGCTCACGGGCCCCTCGGGGAGGTCAGCCACCAGGGTGCCGCCGAGGGCGACGTTGAGCACCTGGAGGCCGCGACAGACGCCCAGCACGGGGATACCGCGCTCGAGGGCGGCCCGCACCAGGGCGATCTCGTAGGCGTCGCGGTCCACGTCGTGCACCTGCGTGTTGGTGCGGGGGTCGATGTCGCGTACGACGGAGGTGTCGCCGCCCCAGCACGCGGGGTGGACGTCCTGGCCGCCTGCGATCACGACGCCCGAGAGCCACTCGCACGCAGCCGTCGCCTCCGCGTCGTACGACAGGGTGACCGGCACTCCCCCTGCACCCGCGATACGGGAGGCGAAGTCGGAGAGCGACGTGTCGATGCACCGGTCGCCGTACCTCGGATCGGCGCCGTCGATGAGGGAGAGCCGGAACCGGCGGCCGGTGATGCCGATCAGGGGCCGCCGGTCCGGAGCCTGGCGAGCACCCATCACGGGAACTCGAAGTAGCGCGTTGACTCCCACGCGGAGAGCTCGGCGAACGGGTCGCCACCCTTGGTGTGGAACTCCATCCACTCCCAGCGGCGGGACGCGACCCAGAAGTCGACGAACTCGTCGCCGAGGTACTCGCGCAGGAGCGGGTCGGCATCCAGGGCGGCGCCGGCCTTGGACATCGTGTCGGGGATCCGCTTCACGACACCGTCGTCGGGCAGGCACCACGCCATGTCGGACACCTGCGCGGGCGGCTCGAGCTCCTTCTCGATACCGGCGAGCACGCCGGCGAGCACCACCGCGAGGGCGAAGTAGGGGTTCACGTCCGAGCCCGGCAGGCGGTACTCGAGCCGCGAGTACTTCGGGTGCCCGGTGATCGCGCGCACGGCAGCGGTCTTGTTGTTGACGCCCCAGGTCACGGTGGTCGGCGGGCCGGTGAGGTCCACGAGGCGCCTGTACGACGTGATCTGCGGCATCACGACCGAGGTCGCGCCCTCCATCGTGGCGAGCAGCCCGGCGACGGCCCGCTCCATCAGCGCCGAGGGACCGTCCTCCGCGAAGAACTGGTTCACCCCGTCCTTCTGGAGCGAGAGGTTGATGTGCGCACCCTGGCCGAAGCCCGCGGTGGGCTTGGCCATGAACGAGACGGTGTGACCCAGCTCGAAGGCGACCTCACGCATCACCTGACGCGTCCGCGCCCAGCCGTCACAGAGGCGGAGCGGGTCGGTCGGCGCAAGGTTGAGCTCGGTCTGGCCGGGAGCGGCCTCGTCAGTCCACGCCTCCCAGGTGATGCCGAGCTCGTCGAGGCGAGCGACGACCGCCTCCATGTAGTCGATCCAGTCCTTCGACCGCGCGAGGTGGTACGTCGCGCCGGTGCTGCCGCCGAGCGGCGTCAGGTCGCGGTAGCCACGGGCCCGCGCCTCATGGACCGACTCCTCGAAGAGGGTCGCCTCGATCTCGACGGCGGCCGTCGCGGTGTAGCCATGAGCGGCGAGCTTCTCGAGGAGGCCGCGCACCATGTTGCGCGGACAGATCGGGACCGGTCGGCCGTCCTTGAGCCAGTAGTCGCCGATGACGGAGTCGAGACCCGGCTTCCACTCCACGAGCGTGGACATGTCCGGGACCATCTGGATGTCGTAGAGGTTGCCGCGCCAGTCGGGGAACGCATCGCCCAGGACGATCTCGTTGTTGAGGTCGATCGCGAAGAGGATGTCGGCGAAGGCGAAGCCGGAGTCCTTGCCGGAGGCGAACTTCGCCGGCGTCACGTTCTTGCCGAGCAGGCTGCCCTCGTGGTTGGTCGCCTCGAGGCGGATGGCGGTTGCGCCGCGCGTGGGCTGGGTCAGGTCAGACATCGAAACGCACCTTCCAGGAAGCGGCCGTCATGACGGAGAGCTGGGACAACGTGCCCTTGACCTGCACTCCGGCGGCCAGGGCGGCGGGGAGGTCGTCGGCGCCCGTGAAGATGCCGGCGAGGAGGTCGGCAGGGCCGGCCAGGAGGTACTCGGTGGCACCGACGCCGAAGCGTCCGTGCTCGATGCCATCCGGTCCGACGGCATCGACCACGAGCACGTCCGGGATCCCCGCGATCTCGCGCGTCTCGTTCCAGAAGCTCGCGGCGGCCTCGCGCCAGTGCGGCAGCGGGGGCTGAAGGGCGCTGAGCGCCGCAGCCGCGAGAACGCCGTCGCCCTCCACCTCCTGCACAGAGGCGAAGCGGGCGTGCACGTCGACGACGACGGTGGCGTCGGGGACGACGCGTACGCCGCTCGCGACCTCGACCGTGCCCTCCCCGAGGGTGATCGTCGCCGCCTGCGGCGTGTCGTGGGAGCGGACGGCGACGGCGCCGGCAGCGCCGCCCAGCACCTCGACCGCGTGCCCGGTCCGGGCGGCCCGGCGCAGCGCCTGCGCGATCTGGCGGACGAACGGCGTCGCGTCGTCCTCGATCGCGATGGCCAACGCGGCGCCCTCCCTCGCGAGGAGTGTCGTGGTCTCGGTCATCCGTCGTCCCTTTCAGCCCGGAGCAAGCTTGATTTCCAAAACCTTGTCATATGACTCAGTCATTTGACAAGGTTCTCCTTCAAACAACCCGATCCCCCGGGATCCAGCGAGCGGAGAGACGTCATGACCCAGCAGCAGGCCCCTCTTGCACCACCGCCCAGGGAGGCGGGCGCCGGACTGGTCGGCACGCTCGGCGTGCCCCAGATCGTCTTCATGGTGGTGGCAATGGCCGCTCCCCTGACCGTGGTCGCCGGCCTGATCCCGATCATGCTGGCGGTCGGCAACGGGCTCGGCGTTCCACTCGACTTCGTCGTGGTGGGCGCGATCCTCATGCTCTTCACCATCGGGTTCTCGGCGATGACACCCGAGGTCAAGGACGCCGGCGCGTTCTACTCCTACGTCCAGAAGGGCCTGGGCACCGTCGCTGGCTTCGGCGCCGCAGCACTGGCGATCGCCACCTACAGCTTGCTGCTCGTCTCGGTCTCCGCCTACCTCGGCGCAGCCGCCGAGAGCGCGCTGGCGACCCTCGCCGGCATCGACCTTCCGTGGTGGTCACTGTCGGGCGCCTGTCTGCTCGCGATTGCCTTCCTCGGCTACCGCAACATCGAGATGAGCGCCAAGGTCCTCGGAGCCCTCCTCGTCGCCGAGGTCCTCATCGTCGCCGTGCTCGACCTCGCGATCGTCGCGCGCGGCGGCGAGCACGGCCTCTCGGCGAAGCCGTTCACCTGGGACTCGTTCACCACGGGCGCCGTGGGCACCGGCGTCATGTTCGCGATCTTCGGCTTCATCGGCTTCGAGGCCACGGCCGTCTTCCGCTCCGAGGCCCGCAATCCCGACGTGACCATCCCCCGCGCGACGTACGCCGCAGTCCTGCTCATCGGTGGCCTCTACGCCTTCACTGCCTGGGCAGTCATCGTCGGTGCCGGCACCGGCGATGTGGTGGCGCTCGCCGGGGCCGACCCCCAGGCGTTCACGCCCGACCTGACGGCGACCTACGTCTCGACGTTCGCGCACGACGCGATCCAGGTGCTGCTCGCGACCAGCTTCTTCGCCTGCGTGCTCACCGCCCACAACGTCGTCTCGCGCTACCTCTTCACGCTCGCCCGCCAGGGCGCCCTGCCCGCGCGCTTCGGCACCGCCCACCCGCGGCACGGCTCGCCGTACGTCGCATCGGTGATCACCTCCCTCGTCGTGTCGGCCGCTCTCACCGCACTCGCACTCTTCCGCCTCGATCCCGTGCTCGAGATCTATGCCTGGCTCGGCGGCGCAGGCACGCTCGGCCTGATCCTGCTGCTGACCCTCACCTCGGTCGCAGTGGTCGTGCACTTCCGGCGCAGCCGCGGTCTCGTGTCGGCCTGGAAGGGGACCATCGCGCCCGGTATCGCGTCGGCGAGCCTCGCCGCGATCCTCGTCCTGGTGGTGCACAACTTCGAACTGCTCATCGGATCGCGTCCCATCGCGACGCTCCTGCTCGGACTGGTCGCCGCCGCCTGGGTCGTCGGCCTGGCGTGGGGCGTCGGCATGCGCGGCCGACTCCGCTCCGCGAGTCGCGACCTTTCCTGACACGACGTCATGCCAACCCCTTGACCCGGTCAGAGGGTTGGCTGATACTCAGTCGTACGACTTAATCATTTGACCGATAAGGATCGTCGTGAACGTCATCCACCAGCGCTACGTCGCCTACTCCGACGCGCACTACGCCGGCAACCTGGTCGACGGTGCGTTCAGCCTGAAGCTCTTCGGCGACGCCGGCACCCACCTGGCGATCGCGATGGACGGCCACGAGAGCCTCTTCGCCGGCTACGCGTCGGTCGAGTTCCTCGAGCCGGTCCGGGGCGGCGACGTCATCGAGACCGAGGCGCGCCTCGCCAGCAAGGGCAACCGCAGCCGGACCATCGACTTCGAGCTCCGGATCATCGCCCGCTCCCTCGACGACTCCGGCCGTGCCGAGATCCTCGCCGAGCCGATCGTCGCCACCCGCGCCCGCGGCACGGGCGTCATCCCCTCCTCCACGTCTGACGAGCGCTCCGGCCTCGCCCACCACCGCTGATCCAGCACAACTGAGAAGGAAGTGCAGCAATGAACCAGACCATCGCAACGGAGTACGCCGACATCGTCGTCATCGGTGCCGGCCTCTCCGGCATCGGCGTGGCCAAGCACCTGACCGAGGCGTTCCCCGGCAAGGAGTTCCTCCTGCTCGAGGCCCGTGCCGCGGTCGGTGGCACGTGGGATCTCTTCCGCTACCCGGGCATCCGCTCCGACGACTCCGTGCACACCTACGGCTACGACTTCAAGCCGTGGCTGCACAAGGAGGCGATCGCTGGCGGCGACCTGATCCGCGGCTACATCCAGGAGACGGTCGAGGAGTTCGGTCTCGACAAGATCCTTCGCCTCGGGCACCGGGTCACGGCGGCCGACTGGTCGAGCGAGGACGCGCTCTGGACGCTCCAGGTCACCGTGACCGACGAGGCGGGCACCGAGACCCAGAAGACCATCCGCGCCGGGTTCGTCTTCAGCGGTACCGGCTACTACAAGTACGACGAGGGCTTCGAGCCCCGCTTCGAGGGTCGCGACGACTTCCAGGGCGACATCCTCCACCCTCAGCACTGGCCCGAGGACTACGACTACAGCGGCAAGCGCGTGGTGATCATCGGCAGCGGCGCGACGGCAGTCACGATGCTCCCCGCGATGCTGAACGGCGAGGGCGCGGCTGCCCACGTCACCATGCTCCAGCGCACGCCGAGCTACGTGGCGTCGATGCCCCGCGTGGACAAGATCGCGCAGTTCTTCCTGGCCGTCTTCGGCAAGAAGCTCGGCTACCGCCTCACCCGGTTCAAGAACATCTGGCGCGACCACTTCCTGGTCTCCGTCCTGGTGAAGTTCCCGAACTTCGGGCGCAAGCTGCTGCGCAGCCTGACCGCCAAGGAGCTGCCCGGCTTCGACGTCGACACCCACTTCGCCCCGCCGTACAGCCCGTGGGACCAGCGCCTCTGTGCGACCCCCGACGGTGACTTCTTCCAGGCGATCCGCGAGCACGACGCCGATGTCGTGACCGACCAGGTCGAGCGGTTCACCGAGAAGGGGATCCTCCTGAAGTCCGGCAGGACGCTGGAGGCCGACATCATCGTCACCGCGACCGGCCTGGTCATGCAGATGCTCGGCGGCATCCAGCCGACCGTGGACGGCACCCCGGTCAAGGTCTCCGACTCCGTCCTCTACCGAGGCTCGCTCATCTCCGGCGTGCCGAACTGGGCGATGATGCTCGGCTTCACGAAGGCCACCTGGACGCTGCGGATCCGCAACGTCGCGCGCCTCGCCATTGAGGTCATCCGGGAGATGGACCGCAAGGGCTACGACATCGCACTGCCGGTCGCCCCCGAGGGCATGCCGACCACGCCGCTCTTCGACCTCTCGGCCGGCTACATGCAGCGCGCGCAGGCAGACCTCCCCCGTCAGGGCACCGGACTGCCGTGGCAGATGCACACCACGTTCGTGAAGGACAACCGGCTCTTCAAGGGACGGCTGGTCCACGACGACATCCACTTCGCGAAGCGCACGGCGACGGCGCCGCGCCTGGTCAGCGTGGAGGCGGCGTCATGAGCGAGCAGAAGTTCACCCTGGGCCAGCGGTTCCAGCGAGCCCTCCTGGTCTTCCTGAGCCGCCTGCCGGCCGGCCTCCAGCGCCTGCTGGCCAAGCCGGCCACCAACGCCGCAGGCGACACGATGCCAGCCGACCTGGCGCTGCTGATGAAGCTCGGCGAGTCAGGCCCCGACTACAGCGACCTCCCACCCGTGGAGGCCCGCGAGACGACCGAGCGGGACCTCGCACTCTTCGCGGCCCGGATCCAGCCCTGTGCCGTCGAGGAGGAGATCGTCGTCTCCGACGCCGTGCAGCTCACCCGCTACAGCACCGGTACGCCGGAGCGCGGGCTGATCCTCTTCTTCCACGGTGGCGGCTTCGTGATCGGCAGCCGCGCCAGCTACACGGCTCCCGCACGGATGCTGGCGCACGGCACCGGCGCGGACGTCGTGTCGGTCGAGTACCGGCTCGCCCCAGAGGCGCCGTTCCCGGCGGCCCAGGACGACGCGGTCGAGGCCTGGCGGTACGTCGTCGAGCACGCCGCCGCGTGGGGTGTGGCCCCGCACCGCATCGCCGTCGCGGGCGAGAGTGCCGGCGGCAACATGGCCGCCGTCCTCTGCCAGCAGGTCCGCGACGACACGGTCCGGCCGATGCTCCAGGTCCTGATCCAGCCGGTGACCGACCTCGTCGAGCACCGGCCCTCCCAGGACGAGTTCGCGGGCTCCCCCGCCCTCTCCGCCAAGCAGGTCGCGTGGTTCGTCCAGAACTACCTGCCGGCAGGGACCAACCCGGCCGACCCGCGCGTCTCGCCGTACCGGGCGTCCTCCCTGGCAGGACTGCCGCCGGCCATCCTCAACCTGGCGGGCTTCGACCCGCTGCGCGATGACGGTCTCGACTACGCGACGGCGCTGCTCGAGGCCGGAGTGCCGACCCAGGTCGACCTCGAGCCCGGCCTGGTCCACGGCTACCTCTCCTACACCGCCGTCAGCCCGAGCTGTCGGAAGGGGACCGAACGGCTCGTCGCCTCAATCTCCGACGCGTTCGACCGCACGCCTCACACAACCACCACGAAGGCGAGCTGAGCATCATGGCCAGGTCAGCCAAGGGGAAGATCCGCGAGGAGACCCACGAGGCCGTCGTCATCGGCGCCGGCATGGCCGGCCTGATGGCCGCGACGACGCTCAACGGCCGTGACGTCGTCGTCCTCGAGGCGAGCGATCGCGCCGGAGGCCGTGTCGACACGGTCCGCCAGGGCGACTACTGGATCAACGTCGGCACCCAGTTCACGGAGGGCACCGGTCCGCTGATCGACGCGCTCCACCGCCACGAGGTCCCGCTCGGCACGCTGGAGGGCAAGTCCGTCGCGCTCCACCTCGGCGGCAAGCAGGTGGACACGTCCAACCCGTTCGCCCTGATGTTCACGTCGAAGATGACCTGGCGCGACCGCTACGGCCTGGCCGTCGTCGGCACCCGGATCCTCGCCAACGTCCCCTTCCTCGAGATGAGCGAGACGAACCGCTGGGCCAACCGCGTCCGCGCCAAGCTCGACCGCCGGCGCGCCGACTTCGTCCTCAAGGGCGTCAGCTCCGAGCTCACGCACGAGATGGTCCGCTCGTGGTCGGGACAGTGGATGGGCTGCGAGCCGGAGGAGACCGCTGCGCGTCAGTTCGTCTTCTCCATGGGCATCCTGCTCACTGACCCGGAGAAGGTGCCCAACCTGACCCTGCCCCAGGGCGGCAACCAGACGCTGACCGACATCCTCGCCGAGGACCTGGGCGACAAGATCCGGCTCAGCTCCCCCGTGCACACGGTGGAGTGGACGGACGACGGAGTCGTCGTCGACTACCAGGACGCCGACGGCCCGGTCCGGATCCGTGCGCAGCGGGCCATCGTGGCCGTGCCGGCCGACATCGCGGTCAAGATCATGCCCGGGCTGCCTGCGGAGTACCGGACGGCGCTCGAGTCGATTCACTACGGCCGCTACGTCGTCGTGGGCTTCTTCACCCACGAGGAAGGCGCGCCCCAGCGATGGGACGACTACCTCGCGGTGTCGACCCCGGGTCGCTCCTTCCAGGCGATCTTCAACCACGCCGCCGCCGTACGCCGCGGCCCGCGCAAGCCGGGCGGTGCGCTGGCCTGCTTCGCGGGCGGCGCGGAGGCGGACCGGCTCTTCGAGCTCACCGACGAGGAGATCGTCGCCCGGTTCACCGCGGACCTCCTCGAGGTCTACCCGGAGCTCGAGGGCAAGGTCGACGCGGGCATCCTCCGTCGTCACCCGCGGGTCGTTCCGTTCTGGGGACCCGACGGCCGTGCCTCGCTCGAGACGCTCAAGCAGCCCCTCGGCCCGGTTCACCTCGCTGGCGACTACGCGCTCGACATGCCGTCGCTGGCCGATGCGGCAGCGTCGGGCGAGCAGGCAGCCCACCGCGTCATGGCGAGCCTGCGGTCATGACCGGCAGCGGTTGTCGGCCATGAGGAAGCTCCCCCTGTCCTTCCGTGATCCTGCGGAGGAACGGGCCTTCCTCGAGGCCGACAACCGTGCCGCTGTCGCCCGCGGGCGTGCCTGCGTACTCCTGGCGCTCGTCATGAGCGCCCCGTTCCTGACCTTCGACGTCCTGCTGAGCGGTGGCCGTGCGGTAGTCATGGCAGTCCTCGCCGCGGGGTGCGCCGCCCTCGTTGCGGTTGCGGTGGTCACGACCTGGTGGCGGAACGTCGCGCGACACATCCAGCTCGTGATCGTGAGCGTGGTGGTCCTCTACTCCTGGGGTGCCTCGGCCACCGCCACGCTGACGCGCATCTCCCCCGACGATGCCGCGTTCAGCTCGATCCTGCTGTTGCTGGCCCTGGTCGGGGTCGCGCGCGTGCGGTTCGTGTCCGCGCTCGTCGCGACGGCGCTCGCCCTGCCACCGGCCCTCGTCGTCCTCGTCCTCGCCCACCCCGGCGTGAGCCACTCCCTCGTCCTGAACCTGATGTGCTTCACGGCGTTCAGCGTGCTCGACGTGACGATCGCCCTCGCTCTCGAACGCTCCCGCCGGCGCACCTTCCTGGCGCACCGCGCACTGGCCGCCGAGCGCAGGCGATCCGAGCGGCTGCTGCACACGGTCATCCCCGAGGACGTCGCGCGGCGTCTCGCGACGAGCCCCCTGCCGATCGCCGACACGTACGACGACGTGACCGTCCTCTTCGCAGACATCGTCGGCTTCACGCCCCTCGCCGCGTCCCTGCCCGCCGCCGAGGTGGTCCGCCTCCTCGACCTCCTCTTCGGCCGCTTCGACGACCTCTGCGCGGTCCACGGGATGGAGAAGATCAAGACGATCGGCGACGCGTACATGGCGGTGGCCGGCATCCGACCCTCCACGGACCATGCCGCTCGCGCGGTGGCTCTGGCGCTGGCCATGCAGCGCGAAGCCGCCGACCTGGCCTCCTCGTGGCCCGCCGACCTCGCGCTGCGGATCGGGATCAGCTCCGGCCCCGTCGTCGCCGGGGTCATCGGACGCCGGACGTTCGCCTTCGACCTCTGGGGAGACGCAGTCAACACGGCGAGCCGCATGGAGGCCCATGGCCGGGCCGGGCGCATCCACGTCTCCGCGGACACGCATGACCTGCTGGCCGATCGCTACGACTTCAGCGGGCCGCACCTGACGGAGGTCAAGGGCAAGGGTGTGGTCCCGACGTACTTCCTCCTCGGACCTGGGGACAACCGCGGAGACGACCGTCACGTTGGGGTGAAAGGCTCCCCATCCCACCCGGAGCGTCGGCGTACGCCGCCTTGTCCTGAACCGGCAGACTGTCCCCATGAGCGACGACAGCCTCTCGATCTTCGGTCAGGACGCGGCCCCCAAGGCTGCCAACTCGGGTGACGTGGAGCGCACGCAGGTGATTCCTGTCGTGAAGGCGGGTTCCGCCCAGCCCAGCGCGCCTGCGCCGTCTGCACCTGCACGCCCCGCCGCGCCGGCCGCCTCGGCGCCCGCTTCGCCCTCTCCGGCGGCTCCGGCACGCCCCGCGACGCTCCCGGCCCTTCCCGTCGTGCGCCGCGGCTACGACGTCCCGGCGGTCGACAGCCTGCTGCGCCAGCTGGTGAGCGAGAAGGCCGGCCTGGGCAGCAGCCTGGGCGAGAGCGAGAAGCGCGTCATCGAGCTCGAGAAGCAGCTGAAGGCCCTCGAGGCCAAGCTCTCCGAGACCGAGGCCCCGACGTACGCCAGCCTCGGCGGCCGCGCCAACGAGCTGCTCCGCCTCGCCGAGGAGGAGGCCGACGACATCCGCAACGCCGCCGTCGCCGAGGCCACCGACATCCGGTCGCAGGCCACCAAGGACGCCAAGGCGATCCGCGCCGAGGCGACCCGCGAGGCCGAGGACATGCGCGTCGTACAGCTCAAGGAGCTCGACGAGCAGCGCACCCGGATCCTGGCTGACGCCGAGCAGGAGCGGACCCTCGCGCGCAGCGAGGCCGCCGACCACCGCGCGTCCGCGCAGCGCGAGGCCGACCAGCACCGCCTGGCCGCCCAGCAGGAGACCGCCGAGCTCCGCACGTCCGCGCAGCGCGAGGCCGAGAAGGCCCGGGCCGCTGCCGACCGCGAGGTCCAGGAGGCCCGCCGCACCCTCGCCGTGGAGAAGGAGCGCCTCGCCAAGGAGGCCGCCGACCACCACTCGACCGCCCTCGCCGAGACCAACCGTCTCGTCAAGGAGGCCGAGGACCGCTCCACCGCCGCCGAGAAGCGCGCCGGCGAGGCGATCGCCCAGGCCAACGCCCAGCGTCAGCAGGCCCAGACGGAGTCCGACGCCCTGCTGGTCCGCGCCCGTCGCGAGGCCGAGCAGATCGTCGCGTCCGCCCGCTCGCAGGCCGAGAACCTCACCGCCTCCGGCCAGGCCGAGGCGGAGCGCGAGCTCACTGACGTCCGCAACGAGGTCGCCCGCCTCGGCAAGCGCCGCGACGCGATCGTCGCGCAGCTCGCGCAGCTCCGCGACGTCGTCGCCGGTTTCGGCGAGGAGTGACGTGGCGGCTCCGCAGAAGCCGGGCGGCTCGGCGCTCTCCCACGGCCCGTTCTACCTCGGTTTCTTCGGAGCCCTCGGCGCGCTCACGGCGTTCTGGCTGTGCAGCCAGGTGCTGGCCGTCGGCCACATCCTGGTCCTGATCGCGGTCTCGCTCTTCCTCGCTGCCGGCCTCAACCCCGCGGTCACCTGGATCACGCGCCGCCGGATCCGCGGCCGCAGCCTGCGGCGTCACTGGGCGCTGCTGATCGTCATCTCGCTGGTCATCGGGGTCCTCGCCCTCTTCGTCTCGGCGATCGTGCCGGTCATCGGCGACCAGGTCGCCCTGATCACCAAGCACGCGCCCGGCTGGCTCGACCAACTGCAGCACAACCGTCAGATCCAGAAGTGGAACGACGAGTTCGGGCTGATCGAGAAGGCGAAGGAGTACATCCAGAACGGCGACCTCGGGAAGCAGCTGTTCGGCGGCGTCCTCGGTTTCGGCCTGGCCGTGCTCTCCGCACTCGGCAACGCCTTCATCGTCATCGTCCTGACGCTCTACTTCCTCGCCTCCATCGACTCGACGAAGGCGGCGCTCTACGAGCTCGCGCCGGCGTCGCGTCGCGCGCGCGTCGCCGAGCTCGGAGACCGGATCTTCACCAGTGTCGGCGGCTACGTCTCCGGCGCCTTCGTCGTCGCGCTCTGCGCCGGCATCAGCTCGCTGATCTTCCTGTTCGCCATCGGCCTGGGTCAGTACGCCGTGGCGCTGGCGTTCACGGTCGCCCTGCTCGACGTGATCCCCATGATCGGCGCGACGATCGGCGCCGTGGTCGTCACCGCGATCGGCTTCGCGACCGACGTGCGGATCGGCATCGCCTGCGCGATCTTCTACATCGTCTACCAGCAGGTCGAGAACTACGTGATCTACCCCAAGGTCATGAAGCGCTCGGTCAACGTGCCCGGTTCGGTCACGGTCATCGCGGCCCTCATCGGCGCCGCGCTCCTCGGCGTGGTCGGCGCGATGCTGGCGATCCCGACGGCCGCCGCGATCCTGCTGCTCCTGCGCGAGATCGTGATCAAGCGGCAGGACGCCGCCTGACCCGGCTCAGGCCGCAACCGGCGGTATCGCCGGCTCCTCGCTGATCGCCACGATCTCCTCCGGCTCCCCGAGCTTCACGAGGACGACGCCTGCGAGGATGCCGACCCCACCGAGCCCCTGGACCAGGTGCGGCTCCTGTCCGAGCAGGATCCATGCCGTGTGGAGCGCAGCAACCACCTCGAGCAGCGCCACGAACGACGCGAGACGCGATCCGAGCAGCCGCGAGCCATTGATGCCCGACAGGTAGGCGATCGCCGTCGCGACGACGCCGACCAGGACCAGCGGCACCCAGAACGGCGCCTCGAGCTCCCGGAAGTGCACCGGCGTGGTGGTTGCGTGCATCTCGAGCACCCCGGTCCACCCGAGGACGGCCAGGATCGCGGCGCCGAGCACGAACCCTGTCCCCGCGAGCGCCACCGGCGGGAGCTCGGTGTGCTGTGCCGAGGCGATGAAGTAGACGGCGCAGCCGACCATCGCCGCGAGGGCCCAGATCACCCCGGCCATGCTGACGTCGTTGCTGCCCGAGAAGACGTCGAGCACGAAGAGCAGGCCGACGAGGGCCACGCCACCGCCAGCCGCCGTGAGGACGGTCGGTCGCTGACCGTGGCGGAGCCAGAGCCAGACGAGGACGAGCACGGGCGCGGTGTACTCGATCAGCAGCGCGACGGCCACGTCCATGTGCGCGACCGCGCTGTAGTACGAGAACTGGGTGAACGCCACCACCACGACGCCGTACGCCGCGACCAGGCGCGCCTCGCTCCGCAGCAGCGACCACCGACCGCGCAGTGCCCGCAGCGTCAGGGGAAGCAGCACGAGCGAGGCCACGATGACACGGCACAACACGACTGCCGCCGGAGACCAGCCAGTGTCGAGCAGCGGACGGGCCAACGTGCCGGAGAACCCGAAGGTCGCCGCCGCCACGACGGACCAGAGCAGCCCTCGACGCATGTCATGAGTCATTCCCAGCATGACACATGACGGTAGGCGGCTCTTCGGTAGCCTGTCAAAGTGCTTTTCGCCCATGACACCGAGATGAACCTGAAGGCCGCCACCGCGCTGGTCAACAGCCTCTTCTCGAGCCCGCGCGACAGCGACCGGCTCTCGACGACAGATGACCTCGACGAGTTCTTCCGCGAGCACTCCTACAACTTCGCACCGCGCGCGACGACGGAGCTGCTGGGCGAGGTGCAGGCACTGCGCGCGCCCCTGCGCGACCTGCTCACGTCGCCGCGCGACGAGGCCGCAGAGACGGTCAACGCCTGGCTCTCCGAGGCCGGCGCACTCCCCCAGCTGGTCCGCCACGACGCCCTCGACTGGCACGTGCACGCCGTGCCGACCGACGCCCACGTGCCCGTGCAGATGCGCGTCGAAACCGCCATGGCGCTGATCGACCTGATCCGCTCCGACGAGCTGAGCCGACTGGCCGTCTGCGCCGACGAGCAGTGCGAGGGCATCGTCCTGGACCTGTCGCGCAACCGGTCCCGGCGGTTCTGCTCGACCACGTGCGGCAACCGCGCCGCGGTCGCGGCGTACCGGGCGCGCCAGTCCTGACGCGGCGCCGCTGAGTCAGCCGAGTCAGCCGACGAAGCGCTGGAGGACCTCGCGGAAGACCTCCGGCTGCTCGGAGTGCACCCAGTGCCCCGCGCCCTTGATCATCACCTTGCGCACGCGCGGGAAGAGCGCCTCCATCGCCGGCGCGTACTCGTCCTTCACATAGCCCGAGTCCGCCCCACCGACCCACAGCACGGGCCCGGCGTACGGCGGGAGGCCGGCGACTGCCTCGGCGGGCCAGCCCGAGATCGTGCCGAGCTCGTCGCGCAGCAGTGCGAGGTTGGGCTGCCACGCCCAGCCCTCCGGCGTACGACGAAGGTTCTGCAGGAGGAACGAGCGGACACCCGTGTCCGGCACGGCGTCGCGCAGCGCGGCGTCGGCGTCCTCGCGGGAGGCACCCGGGGCGAGGTCAGCACCCAGCATCGCGTCGATGTAGCCACGGAATCCCGAGCCGTTGGCATAGGCGACCGGCGCCATGTCGACGACCATCAGCCGCTCGACCAGCTCCGGGTGCCGCAGCGCCAGGATCATCGACGCCTTGGCACCCATCGAGTGTCCGACGAGGGCAACCGGGTCCGCGGGATCGAGCAGCTCGGCGACCTGGTCGGCCATCCAGACGTAGTCCATCCGGTCGCTCCACGGCGAACGCCCGTGGTTGGGCATGTCGACGAGCAGCACCCGGTGACGGGCCGCGAGCGCCCGCGCGTGCTGGGTCCAGTTGCGGCCCTGCCCGAAGAGACCGTGACAGAAGACGACCCGGCTGCCGGACTCGCCGTACGACGTGGTGTGGAGTGACACGGGCTGCAGTCTCCCACCATCCGCAGTAGCGTCGGCCCATGCCCCGCCTCACCGTCACGCAAGTCGCCGACGGCCTGCACCTCGCCTCGACCGGACTGGTCAACTGGATCCTCGCCGAGGAGGACGGGCAGGTCACGCTCGTCGACGCCGGCTATCCCGGCGATGCGTGCCGGGTCCGCGAGTCGCTCGACCGGATCGGCCGGACGATGGACGACGTCGCTGCCGTCCTCGTCACGCATGCCCACGTCGACCACATCGGCGGCATCGCGTGGAGTGGCCTGACCGCTCCCGTGCTGACAGGCGCCGACGAGGTGCCGCACGCCAAGCGCGAGTTCCTCCAGCAGGCGACCGAGAAGGACGTCCTGCTGCGCGCGTGGAACCCGCGTGTGCTGCTCTGGTCGCTCCGCATCCTCGCCGTCGGCGCGACCCGCGACGTCGCCATCTCGGACGTCACGGCCGTGGCATCGGGCACTCCCCTGGACCTCCCCGGCCGGCCCGTCGCGGTCCCGACGCCCGGGCACACGAGCGGCCACACGGCGTACCACTTCGGGGGTGCGGGGGCCGTCGCCACCGGTGACGCGCTGGTGACCGGACACCCCGTGACCGGCGTACGTCGACCGCACCTGCTGCCGGGCTTCTTCAGCCATGCGCCGGACGAGGTCGCCCGCGGCCTCGACGCGCTCACCGCGCTCGACGCCGATGCGGTGCTGCCCGGCCACGGGCCGCTGTGGCGCGGGTCGGTCCGCGACGCGGTGGAGCTGGCGCGGGCCTGAGGCTGAGAAAGCAGACGCGGCGCCGACCCGAAGGTCGACGCCGCGTCAGGGTTCAGTGACTGGCTCAGGCCGAGTAGTCGTAGAAGCCCTTCTTGGTCTTGCGGCCGAGCTCGCCCGCCTCGACCTTGGCGATCAGCGTCGCGGCCGGCTCGAACTCCGGGGCCTCGGCGCCGAAGGTCTCGAAGAGCTCCTTCTCGATGGCGAGCGAGACGTCGTTGCCGACGAGGTCGAGCAGCGCGAACGGACCCATCGGGAAGCCGGTCTGCTCCTTGATCGCGGCGTCGATCTCCTCCATGGAGGCCTGACCCGACTCGAGCAGCTTCACCGCGTCGTTGAGGTACGGGAAGAGGAGGCAGTTGACGATGAAGCCCGAGCGGTCACCACAGGAGACGGCGACCTTCTTGATGTTCGCGCAGAGGGCGAGCACGGTCTCGGCGACGTCGGCGCTGGTGGCCTCGGTCGTGACGACCTCGACCAGCTTGAGGATCGTGGCCGGGTTGAAGAAGTGCATGCCGATGACGGACTCGGGGCGGCTCGTGGCCTCGCCCAGCTTGGTGATCGGCATCGACGACGTCGTGGTCGCGAGGATCGCGCCCGGCTTGCAGATCCGGTCGAGGTCCTTGTAGAGCTCGGTCTTGATCGCGAGGTCCTCGGCGATGGCCTCGACGACGATGTCGACGTCGGCGAGCGCCTCACGCTCGGTCGAGCCGATCAGGCGGCCCAGGACGTCGGACTTGGCATCCTCGGTGAGGCGGCCCTTCTCGACGAGCTTGGACAGGCCCTTGTCGATGAAGGAGACGACACCGTCGAGCTTGTCCTGGCCACGGCCCACGTAGACGACGTCGTAGCCGGCCTGGGCGAAGACCTGGATCATGCCGGAGGCCATCGTGCCGGTGCCGACGACACCGACCTTGTTGATCTCGATCTTGAACTCGGCGGCAGCCGCGTCGGCCGCGCCGTCGGCCGGGGTGAAGATGCCGCGCTCCTGGGCGACCGTCATCGGGCCCTTCGGGTAGCCGCAGCCGTAGATCATGCCGTTGTCGATGTCGACGGCGGAGGCGTATCCCGCCTCGAACATGCGGATGGCGTGGTTGAGGTACGGCAGGATCAGCGTGTCGGCGATCTGCTCGTTGGTCAGGTCGGTCATGCGCGCGATCTTTCCACGGCGGCGGGATCCGGCGTACCCGCGCCCGGAGCGTGAGCAGGCCCGCGGCGTACGTCGGGTAGGTTGAACTACCCTCGGCGCGTGAGGATCGTCGTTGCGCGTTGCCAGGTCGACTACGCGGGTCGCCTGTCGGCGCACCTGCCGATGGCCACCCGAGTCCTGATGCTGAAGTCGGACGGATCGGTGCTGGTCCACAGCGACGGCGGCTCCTACAAGCCGCTCAACTGGATGAGCCCGCCGTGCTCGGTCCGCGAGGGCGCGACCGACGAGGGCCAGATCGAGTGGATCGTCACGTCGAAGGCACCGTCCAAGGGGCAGCCCGACACGCTCCGGATCCTCCTCGAGGAGATCCACCACGACTCCTCCCACGATCTCGGCATCGACCCCGGCCTGCAGAAGGACGGCGTCGAGAAGCACCTGCAGGAGCTCCTGGCCGAGCACCCCGGCACGCTGGCCGACGGCCTCACGCTCGTACGCCGGGAGTACCCCACCGCCATCGGACCGGTCGACCTGATGTGCCGTGACGCGGGCGGACAGTCGGTCGCCGTCGAGATCAAGCGCCGAGGCGAGATCGACGGCGTCGAGCAGCTGACGCGCTACCTCGAGCTGCTCAACCGCGACCCGCTCCTGACCACCAAGGGCGGCGTACGCGGCATCTTCGCGGCGCAGGAGATCAAGCCGCAGGCCCGCGTGCTCGCCGAGGACCGCGGCATCCAGTGCGCCGTCGTCGACTACAACGCGCTCCGCGGACTCGACGACCCCACCGACCGGCTCTTCTAGTCCGCAGACGACGGGGCATCTTCGTACCCCACGACCCGTTCGAACGTCGCGCCTTCAAGGTTGGCACCTGCGAGCAACGCGCCGGTCAGATCCGTCCGGCCGTTCTCAGCCCCGGTGTTTACATACGAGAACCTCGCGCCGCGAAGGTCCGCGTCACGCAGGTCCACTCCCCTCAGGTCGCAGCCGGCGAAGGCCGCGCCGCGGAGGTCGGCCCCGCGGAGGTTCGCGCCAACGAACGTGCACATCTTGAACGTCGCGCCCAACGTCGCCATGCGAAGGTCTGCTCCGCCGAAGTCCACGCGATCGAACCAGCCCTTCGCGACCACGGAGGTCAGGTCAGCGCCGGCGAACGAGGCCAGGCGGACTCTGCTGCCGGACAGCTGCTCCCAACGCTCGCGTGCCGACAGATCCATGCATGACAGTTTCGCAGGCCGACGAGTCGTCAGGTGCCGATCCGAGGGCCGAGGGCCAATTGCCACAACAGCAAGGCCCGACACGCCGCGGCCTCCGGCGTGTTGCGGCAGCTTGCTGTGGGAATTGGCCCCTGAGGCCGGGCCGCGGGGCGGATGAGAGGATCAGCGCCGTGCTGATCTTCCACATCGCCGAGCGTTCGCGCTGGGAGGCCGCGAAGCAGGCCGGTGCCTACGCCTGGTCGACGCTCGACAAGACGCTCGACGACGAGGGGTTCCTCCACGCCTCCCGCGAGGACCAGTGGGAAGCCGTCCGCGAGCGCTACTACGCCGACGTACGACAGCCGCTGGTGCTGCTCGTCATCGACACCGACAAGCTGACGTCACCGTGGCGTGAGGATCCGGTCGGAGACGACAGCTACCCCCACATCTACGGCCCGCTCAACCCGGCAGCCGTCGTTGAGGCACGTCCACTCACCTCCACCGCGGAGCCGAGCGCGTCGTTCTTCCGGCTCTTCCTGGGCGAGGCCGCCTACCGGATGGGGTGGGCGCTCCTCAGCATGGTCGCGGCGGTCGTCGTGCACGCCGTGGTGCGCAGCCAGACCGGCGACGGGCAGGCGTTCGTTGCCGCCCTCGCGACCCTCTTCGCAGGCGCGGTGCTCGCGACGGTGCTCTACCGCCCGATCATGCGGCGCTGACCTCAGGCGCTGACCTCAGGCGCCGAACTCAGGCACCGGCAGCGCGCGGAGCCGTCGGGTCGGCACCCTCGCCACCCTGCTCGCGGGCCACGAAGTCCTCGAGGTTGTGGACGGAGTCGCGGTTGCGCTCGGCAATCGTGAGCAACGCGCCGATGGTCGCCTGCTCCTCGACCTGCTCCTTGATGAACCAGCCCATGAACTGCTCCGAGGCGAAGTCGACCTCGTCGCGGGCGATGCGGGTCAGCTCGTTGATCTGCGCAGTGACGCGCTTCTCCTGGTCGAGCGCAAGCGCGAGCGGAGCAACGACGTCGGCGAAGTCAGCCGTTGTGCCGGGCAGGGCCGGGATCGTCACCTCGGCGTCGGCGTCGAGGAGGTACTGCACCATCATCATCGCGTGCTCGCGCTCCTCGAGCGCCTGCGCGTAGAAGAACGCGGCCATCTGCGGCATCGTCTGGGCGTCGTACCAGATCGCGCAGGCGAGGTACTGGTTGTGGGCAGCGAGCTCGTTGCCGATCTGGGCGTTGAGCTGCTCGACGAAGCGCTGGGCGGCCATGGTGGTGCTCCTCGGGGGTACGACGTGGTCCGGCAAACCTAGCGACTTGCCCGGGACATGCAACGAAGGCAGGCCTGCCTTGGTCCGTGCGTCAGGCGACGCGGCGCAGGGCCTTCTTGGAGACCTTCTTGCCGTCGGCGCCGACCAGCTTGCGGTGCTTGACGGTCATGCCTTCCGGCAGCGTCCCCTGCTTGAGCATCATGATCGGGCAGCGCGTGCAGCGCTCCTTGCTCCCGCAGCACTCGGTCTTGGGCAGCAGGGACTTCGGCGCGCAGACGGTCTCGACCTCGACCGGTCCCGTCCCCTTCTCCAGCGGTATGACGGTGGTGTCGACGCCGGAGCGGAGATCCGAGCGGAGATCGGAGCGCAGGTCGGCGAGCTCGCGGCGGACGCGCTTCAGCTCGGCACGGAGCTGCTTGAGCTCCTTGTGCGTCTGCTTCGCCCGCTTCTTTCCCATGGCAGAACGGTAACACCGAGTTAGGCAAGCCTCACCTGAATCGTGGCGTGCTTCACAGAAGCTTGCTGATCAGCCTCGCCAGGCGTAGCGATGCTCCGGCCGGCCGGTCACGCCGTAGCGCAACGTCAGCTCGACGCGGCCGGATTGAACGAGATCGCTGAGATAGCGCTGCGCCGTCGCTCGCGAAACGCCAATCGACGCGGCAACACCGGCTGCCGTCAGGGCATCCTCGGACGACTCGAGCGCCGACCGGATCGCCTCAGCCGTCACCGAGGACCTTCCCTTCGCTGGCGGCGCCGCCGCGCCGCCAGCGTGCAGCAGCCCCAGGACCTGGTCCACCTGAGCCTGGTCGAGTGTCGCCGCACCTTCGAGCGCGCGACGGAACCGCACGAACGCGGCCACACGGCTCAGCAGGGCGTTGGGCGGGAAGGGCTTCAGGATGACCGCAACGGCTCCCCCGGCAACAGCGCGCCGTATGGCATCGGCATCACCATCGGCAGTCACCATGATCACCGCGGCGTCCAGCCTCCGTATCAGGTGAGAACCGCGTTCATCCGGCAGGTGCTCGTCGAGCAGGACCAGGTCCGGCCTGTGCTCGACTGCAAGCTCGAGCGCCTGCGCAGCCGTGTGGGCCATGCCCGCTACCTCGACGCCCTCGACACGGCCCACCAGATCGGCGTGCACCCGGGCAACACGGAAGTCGTCGTCAACGACGAGGACCTTGATCATGCATCCCTCCAGGACTCGTTGACGGTCGGGGTCAGGGCCGCACGCAAGGTGGCCTCGAACACGGCGCCACCGTGGTCGCCGCCGGGGTCTCGCAACACGACGTCTCCCCCGCCGGACCGTGCGGTGTGGCGTGCCAGCGACAGGCCAATCCCGTGACCTGAGCGGTCACCCGAGCGCGTCGTGAAGCCGTGGTCGAAGACCAAGGCGGCCGCCTCCGCAGCCACACCGTCGCCAGTGTCAGCGACATGGACGAGCAGATCGGTACCGGTGCCGAGCAGGGTGATCACGACGCCGCGGGGCCGTCGCGACCCGGCGGCCGCTGCCCGGATCGCGTTGTCCAGCAGGTTCGCCACAACCGTCACCGCCTCGAGCGGGCGTGCCAGGTCACCGTCCACCCATGTCTCCTCGGCAACCGTGAGCGCGACGCCTGCCTCTGACGCCTTGGCTGACTTTGCCGCAACCAGTCCCGCGAGGTACGGATCCCTGAGCCCGGGCACCCAGGTGCGGGCCTCCGTGAGCTCGTCGAGGTAGTCGCGCGCCTCGTCGAGCCGCCCGAGGTGCAGCAGGCCAGCGAGACCGTGCAGGCGGTTCGCGTGTTCGTGCGCCTGCGCGCGCAGGGCGTCCGTGAGTGCCCGGGTGGCTTCCAGCTCCCGCGCCAGAGTGTCGAGGTCCGAACGGTCCCGCAGGATCAGCACCTGCCCGAGGTCGCGCCCGTCCCGGCGTACCGCCAGACGAGTAGCGAGCACGACCTGGTCTCCCACCAGCGACAGCTCGCCGTCGGGCGCAGGCTCCTGCGTGAGGAGGCGACTCAATCCTGGATCCGCTCCGGAGGCCACCGAGTCACCCCGCTCGAGCTCGTAGCCGATCAGCCGATCAGCTTCGGGGTTCGTGACGGTGACGCGACCCCGGGGATCCAGACCGATCACCCCGTCGCGCACGCCCCGGAGCACCGCTTCATGTTCCCTCACCATGTCCGCCAACTGTCGAGGACTCAGTCCGAGGGTGCGCCGCGACAGGCGCCGCCCGAGCGTGATCGCACCGAACAAGCCGAGGCCCAGCGGAACCAGCGCGAGGACCCCGAGAGCGAGCGCAAGATGACGCGTCGCCGCTGCGATCCGGTCAGTACTGATGCCGACGCTGACCTCACCGACGATTCGTCCGTCCGTGGTGCGCAGCGGCACCTTGCCGCGGGCCGAGGTGCCGAGGGTGCCGCGTTCGACGGTGACTACCTCGCGGCCAGCCAAGGCCTCGTCCGGACTGGTGCTCACCTTCTTGCCGATGCGCGTGCGATCGGGATGGCTGTACCGGATTCCTCGATCGTCCGTGACGACGACGTACAGCGCGCCGGTGGCTTCGCGGACTCGCTCGGCTGCAACCTGAACCGGGCCTGACGGCGACGGATCGCCCTTCAGGACCCTATCCGCGAGCCCCGGCTCCTGCGCGACGGAACGGGCCACAGCAAGCGCCCTCTGCTCGTACTGGCTGGTCAGGTCATTGCGGAGCACGAGCGTCGCGGTGGCGATGCCGGCCAGCACAACGAGGCCCAGAAGCGCGACGACGACCAGCACCGTCCGGGTGCCGAGGGTGAGCTCCCTGCCGCCACGAGGCCCTTTCATCATCACGTGAGCAGAATGCACACAAAGTTGTTTGTGCGCAATGGAGCCGCAAGCAGCACAAGGATTGTGACGGCCATCACGCACTCGTAGCGTCCCGCGACATGACCCAGAGCACCCAACCCGCGATCCAGCTGCGCGGCGCGACCAAGATGTTCGCGACCAAGACCGGTACGCCGTTCACGGCGATCACCGACGTCACACTCGATGTCGCTGCCGGCGAGTTCGTGACCATCGTCGGCCCGACCGGCTGTGGCAAGTCCACGACCCTGTCGCTCGTCTCCGGCCTCGAGCCGGCGACCCGTGGCACCGTCCAGGTCCACGGCACAGCCGTGGACGGTATCCCGAACGGCGTCGGCTACATGTTCCAGTCCGACGCCGTCCTCCCCTGGAAGAACGTCCTCGACAACGTCGCCATCGGCCTGCGCTACAACGGCGTCAAGAAGGCCGAGGCTCACGACCGTGCCCGCGACTGGATCAACCGCGTGGGCCTCGCCGGCTTCGAGGACCGGTACCCGCACCAGCTCTCCGGCGGCATGCGCAAGCGCGTCGCGATGGCGCAGACGTTGATCGGCGAGCCGTCGCTGCTGCTCATGGACGAGCCGTTCGGCGCACTCGACGTCCAGACCCGCGAGTTCATGCAGGACCAACTGCTCGACCTGTGGTCGGGCACCGGTGCTGCGGTGGTCTTCGTGACCCACGACCTGACCGAGGCGATCGCGCTGGCCGATCGCGTCGTCGTGATGACCGCCGGCCCGGCGACCATCAAGTCCATCGTCCCCGTCGACCTCGAGCGTCCCCGCAAGGTCGAGGAGATCCGGCTGACGCCGGAGTTCACCGAGCTCTACCGCTCGGTCTGGGACAGCCTCCGCGAAGAGGTCGAGATCACCCGAGCCCGAGGAGCCTCCCGTGTCGCATGACATCAGCCTTGAGGTGGCCGCAGTCGAGGTCGACTCGCGTGTCCCCGCAACACCGGCAGCAACCAAGCGGATCCGCAGCCGCAAGCCCTTCGCGTGGAAGGTGCTCGGCGCCCGCGCCGCGCTCATCGTGCTCTGGCTGGGCTCCTGGGAGCTGTGTGCCCGCACGATCATCGACCCGTTCTTCTACTCCCAGCCCTCGAAGATCTGGGACAAGCTCGTCATCTGGTTCACCGACGGCACGTCCCTGGGCTCCATCTGGGAGAACATGGGCGTCACCCTCGAGGAAGCCGTGCTGGGCTTCATCACCGGTGTGGTCGGCGGCGTCGTGCTCGGCGTTCTCCTCGGCCGGAGCACCTTCCTCGCCGACGTCCTCGCGCCGTTCATCAAGGGCGCCAACGCGATCCCCCGCATCGTGCTCGCCGCACTCTTCGTCATCTGGTTCGGCTTCGGCCTGCCGTCGAAGGTCGCCACGGCGTTCGTCCTCGTCTTCTTCGCGGTCTTCTTCAACGCCTTCCAGGGCGCCCGTGAGGTCGACCGGGTCCTCGTCGACAACGCCCGGATCCTCGGCGCGAGCCGCTGGCAGCTCCTGCGCACGATCGTTCTTCCCAGCGCGACCTCCTGGATCCTCGCGAGCATGCACGTCGCCTTCGGCTTCGCACTGATCGGCGCCATCGTCGGCGAGTTCATCGGAGCCGACCGCGGTGTCGGCCTCCTGATCGCGCACTCGAAGAACAACTTCGACTCCGCCGGCGTGTACGCCGGAATGCTCGTCGTCACCGCCATGGCCCTCGTCGCCGAATGGTTGCTCACCAAGCTCGAGCACCGGCTCACGGCCTGGCGTCCGCCGGTCGCCTCAGGCGCCTCCGGGCTCTGACCCCGCCATCAGCGCCAGCACCTCCACCCCGTCGCAGCACCCCAAGAGACAGGAACACCCATGTCCACCACCACCCGGCGCCTCGCCGCCACCGCCCTCGTCGCCCTGACGGCCACCACCAGCCTCGCCGCCTGTGGCCGCTCCACCAGCAGCGCCGACAGCGCCGCTCACCCGAAGATGACCATCATGGTCGGCGGCATCGACAAGGTCATCTACCTCCCGGCCAAGCTCACCGAGCAGCTCGGCTATTTCAAGGACTCCGGCGTGGACGTCTCCCTCAAGGACGAGCCCTCCGGCGCGGACGCCGAGACGATGCTCCTTGCCGGCCAGGTCGATGCCGTTGTCGGCTTCTACGACCACTCGCTCACGCTGCAGACCAAGGGCAAGTGCGTCGAGAGCGTCGTACAGCTGGCCAAGGTCCCCGGCGAGGCCGAGGTCGTGAGCAAGGACGCCAAGGTCACCAGCACCGATGACCTGAAGGGCAAGAAGCTGGGCGTCACCTCCCCCGGCTCCTCGACCGACTACCTCACGCAGTACCTCGCGAAGAAGGCCGGCATCTCCACCGACCAGTACACGACCGTCGCGGCCGGCGCTGGCTCGGAGTTCATCTCTGCCCTGCAGAACCATGGCATCGACGCGGGCATGACCACCGACCCGACGATCGCGGTCATGGAGAAGCAGCACCTCGGCACGGTCCTCGCTGACATGCGCACGGAGGAGGGCACGAAGAAGGCCCTGGGCGGCCTCTACCCCGCAGCCAGCCTCTACATGGACTGCGACTACGTCGCGAAGAATCCGAAGACCGTGCAGAAGGTCGTCGACGCGTTCGTGAAGACGCTCGGCTGGGTCTCGACCCACTCGGCCGCCGACATCGCCGCGAAGATGCCGAGCGACTACGCCGGAGACGACGCCGCCCTGTACACGAAGGCCATCGGCGACTCGATGGGCATGTTCACCGCCGACGGCGTCATGCCCGATGGTGGCCCCGAGACCGTCTTCGATGTGCTGAGCACCTCGAACCCGGACGTCATCGCCCACAAGGACGAGATCGACCTGAGCAAGACCTACACGACGAAGTTCGCCGAGGCCGCGAAGTAAGCAGCGGCCAACACGAACGGCCCCCGGGAAAACCCGGGGGCCGTTCGGCGTACTGCTGATGGATCAGGCCAGGTCGTTGGCCTTGCGGATCACGGAGACGACGTCGTCCATGATCTCGGTGAGGCTGAAGTCCTTCGGCGTGTAGACCGCCGCGGCACCGAGCTCGATGAGCTTCTTGCCGTCGGACTCTGGGATGATGCCGCCGACGATCACCGGGATGTCACCGGCGCCCGCAGCCTTGAGGCCCTCGATGACGACCGGGACCAGCTCCATGTGCGAGCCGGAGAGGATCGACAGGCCGACGACGTGGACGTCCTCGGCGACGGCGGCGGCAACGATCTGCTCGGGCGTCAGGCGGATGCCCTGATAGACGACCTCGAAGCCGGCGTCGCGGGCCCGAACGGCGACCTGCTCGGCACCGTTGGAGTGACCGTCCAGGCCCGGCTTGCCGACGAGGAAGCGCAGGCGGCCGCCCAGCTCCTCACCGGTCTGCGCGACGCGCTGGCGAACGGCGGTGAGCGCCTCGCCGGCCTCCTGGACGCCGACGGCGCCGGAGACACCGGTGGGGGCGCGGAACTCGCCGAAGACCTCGCGCAGCGTCGCCGCCCACTCACCGGTGGTGGCACCGGCGCGGGCCGCAGCCAGCGTGGCCTGCATGAGGTTCTCGTCGGTCTTGGCGGTGGCGGCGAGGTTCGCGAGCGCCTCGGCGACAGCCGCCTCGTCGCGGCCGGCCTTCCAGGCCTCGAGGGAGGCGATCGCCGCCTCCTCCGCCTTCGGGTCGGCGGTCATGATCGCCTCGTCGAGGTTGGCGGTCAGCGGCGACGGCTCGGTGGTCTCGAACTTGTTGACGCCGACGATGATCTCCTCGCCGGCCTCGATCTTCGCGCGGCGGGCCGCGTGCGACGAGACGAGCGCGGACTTCATGTAGCCGGACTCGACGGCCGGGATCGCGCCGCCCATCGCCTGCACGCGGTCCATCTCGGCCTTCGCGCCCTCGATGAGCTCGTTGACCTTGGCCTCGATGACGACGGAGCCGTCGAAGATGTCGCCGTACTCGAGCAGGTCGGACTCGAACGCGAGGACCTGCTGGAGGCGGAGCGACCACTGCTGGTCCCACGGACGCGGCAGGCCGAGGGCCTCGTTCCACGCGGGGAGCTGGATGGCGCGGGCACGGGCGTTCTTGGAGAGGGAGACACCCAGCATCTCGAGGACGATGCGCTGGACGTTGTTCTCCGGCTGCGCCTCGGTCAGGCCGAGCGAGTTGACCTGCACGCCGTAGCGGAAGCGGCGCATCTTCTCGTCCTGGACGCCGTAGCGCTCACGGGTGATCTCGTCCCACATGCGGGTGAAGGCCCGCATCTTGCAGGTCTCCTCGACGAAGCGGACGCCCGCGTTGACGAAGAAGGAGATACGGCCGACGGTCTTCTCGAAGTCCTCGTCGGACACCTGGCCCGCGGCCTTGACCGCGTCGAGCACCGCGATGGCGGTGGTCAGGGCGTAGGCGATCTCCTGCACCGGCGTCGCGCCGGCCTCCTGCAGGTGGTAGCTGCAGATGTTGATCGGGTTCCACTTCGGGATGTTGTTGACCGTGTAGGCGATCATGTCGCTGATCAGGCGCAGGGAGTGCTGCGGCGGGAACACATACGTGCCGCGCGACAGGTACTCCTTGATGATGTCGTTCTGCGTGGTGCCGGCGAGCTGGCCCGCGACCACGGCCGGGTCGACGCCGGGGTTCTGCTCCTCCGCGGCGACCTGGTACATCGCGAGCAGCCACATGGCCGTCGCGTTGATGGTCATGGAGGTGTTCATCTCCGTGAGCGGGATGTCCTGGAAGAGACGACGCATCTCGCCCATGTGCATGACCGGCACGCCGACCTTGCCGACCTCACCGCGCGAGAGCGGCGAATCGGGGTCATAACCCGTCTGCGTGGGGAGGTCGAAGGCCACCGACAGACCGGTCTGACCCTTCGCAAGGTTGGTGCGGTACAGCGCGTTCGACGCGGCGGCGGTCGAGTGACCGGCGTACGTGCGCATCACCCAGGGCTTGTCCTTCTGGCTCATAACTGCCCACCCTATTCGTTACGAGTGGCGCTGGTCACCGGCTGGACGTGTGGCACTGATGACATCTGCGGAACCCCGCTGCTCCGGGACGGCGAACGACCCCGGTATCCGCTCGATCTCGACGAGCCGGGCAAGGCGCGAGACCGTCAGCAGGCGCCGGACCGCATCCGGCACTCCCCGGAGTACGACGCGTCCCCCACGCAGCGCGGACAAGCGACTCGCCGCTGCGATCACCCGCAGCGCCACGACGTCGGCAGACGTCACCGCACCGAGGTCCAGCACCACCACGCGCCCCGGCACGTCGAGGAGCCGCTGCAGGGCCGTCCGCATCTCCGGCGTGGAGCGCGCGTCGAGCGAGCCCGAGAGCTCCAGAACCTCGTCGCCGACCTCATCCATCTCGTGTCTCGCCTCCACCACCATGCTGCACCCGCACCCCGTCTCCCAGTAAGTAGGCTCACCGACATGGTCAACCTCACCCGCATCTACACGCGCACCGGCGATGCCGGCACCACGCGGCTCGCCGACATGAGTGAGACGTCGAAGAACGACCTTCGGTTGCATGCGTACGCCGACGTCGACGAGGCCAACGCGTTCATCGGCGTCGCGCTGGCCCATGCGGGCACCGACGGGGACATCGACCCTGGCGTCCAGAAGATCCTGGTGCACATCCAGAACGACCTCTTCGACGTCGGCGCCGACCTCGGCACGCCGGTCGTCGAGAACCCGCCCTACCCCCAGCTCCGGGTCGAGCAGGCCTACATCGACCGGCTCGAGGGCTGGTGCGACCAGTACAACGAGGAGCTGGAGAACCTCCGCTCTTTCATCCTCAACGGCGGCACGATCGCTGCCGCGCACCTCCACGTCGCGCGCACCGTCGTACGCCGGGCGGAGCGGGCCGGCTGGGCGGCGTACGCGGAGCACGGGGAGACGATGAACATCCTCGCGATCACGTACCTCAACCGCCTGAGCGACCTGCTCTTCATCTTCGCCCGCCACGCCAACAAGGCGCAGGGCGACGTGCTCTGGGTTCCCGGGGGCGAGCGGGGCCAGAAGTGACCGCTCAGATCCGGCGGGAGACCGACTCGGAGTAGGCGGCCGCGCGGTAGCGCAGGATCGGGTCGTCGGAGAGCTCGATGCCGTCGACGACCCGCGTCGGATCGAAGACGACGACCTCTCCCCCGGTCTCACGCTCCGGGTCCAGACCGGTGACCTCGAGCGTGCCCGCATCGAAGGTGTGGGCGCCGACCCAGACCGACATCGGGTCGTGCGGGTCGTCGCCGTCGGCAGCCACGGTCACGCGGAGCGTGAAGCGCACCGGCGCCTGGCCCAGCCGCGCGCGCAGCTCCTCGGCCAGCCGGTCCTTGCCCTTCGGCTTCGACGGGCGCTGATCCTTGGTCGCCTGCGGCTCGAAGACGTAGCGCACCCAGCTCTGCGATCCGTCGGGGGCGATCCAGCGGTAGGCGTGCACCGGGTAGTACGTCGCCTCGGCGTACGAGTACGGCGGCACGACTGCCTTCGCCTTCACGTTGGCCAGCAGCGGCTTGATCGCCGAGCGGTGGCGGGCCATGAACCCAGGCAGCTGGTGCGGCTTGCTGTGCTCGACGAGGGCGATGAAGTCCTCGGGCGTACGCACCGGGAATCGCGGGGCGGTCTGACCCAGGAGGTCCGTCGCGGTGCCGTCGGGAAGCCGGAAGGAGACCCCGATGCCACGGACATCAGGGGCGTTGTCCCCGACCCCCGGATGCCCGCCGCCGTTGGAGAAGCGCACCCAGACGGGCACCGGTGCCTGCAGGTGCAGGGCACGGCCGAGGCGGCCTGCCTCGGCCGTCGGCGTGAAGGTCGCCGTGTAGAACCGGCCCTTCGCGTGCAGCGCCCGGTAACCGGGGTGGCGCCCGAAGACGCCGTTGATCCGGTCGATGGCCTCGGCAGGTGTGATCATCAGCGGATCTCCGCTCCTGGGGGGCCGGACTCGGCCCACGACTGGAACCCGGTGAGCGAGGGACCACTCATCGCGAACTCGACCGGGCCGTCAGGTGTCTCGCACCGTACGACGACGTGGTCGGGGTAGAGCGACATCGTCTCGATGCCCTCGGGGTCGCGCCGTCCGACGTACGCGAGGGTCTTGCGGTGCCACCGAAGCCGCGGCTTGGGCGACAGCGAGAAGATCCGGAACCACTCCAGCTCCTCGCCGGAGTAGCGACCGATGCCGAGCACCCAGCCCCGACCAGGCGTGACCGAGCGCATGCGGTAGGAGAGCTCGAACGTCCCGCCGTCGCGCGCGATCCAGCGTCGGCGTACGACGAGGGCGACTGCCAGGAGGACCAGCAGCACAAGCGCCGCGACGAGGGCCTCGACGCCCCACTCCCATACCGCCAATGCAGCCTCCTGAAATGTGCCCGACCCCGGTCCGGTGGCGCAAACGATAGCGCCACCCGACCGGGGTCGGATCAACTGGGTTCAGACAGTCGTCAAGAAGCCTTCTCCACAGCGCGGATGCGGGCCTCGGCCTTGCGGACCGCCTCGGTCGCCGAGCCGTTGTCCTCGCCGGCAGCCAGTGCCCGCTCGAGGTCGTGACGCGCCTTCTCGAGGTCGATCTCGTGCGACATCTCCGCGTGCTCCGAGAGGATCGAGACCCGGTTGTCGGCGACGGACAGGAAGCCCGCGTCGACGGCCGCGACCCACGTCTCGCCCTGCGGCGTACGGATGTCGACGACACCGTCCACCATCAGGGAGAGCAGCGGAGCGTGGTTCGGCAGGATGCCGACGTCGCCCTCGGTGGTGCGGGCGATGACCATGGTGGCCTCGCCCTCCCACACGACGCGGTCCGCTGCTACCAGCGAGACCGTGAGGAGCTTGTCGGTAGCCATCAGAGGCTCGCCTGGATCTCGGCCCACTTGGCGTCGACGTCGTCGAGGCCGCCGCACATGAAGAAGGCCTGCTCCGCGACGTGGTCGTACTCGCCGTCGCAGATCTTGTTGAACGCCTCGATGGTCTCCGCGAGCGGAACCGTCGAGCCCTCGATGCCGGTGAACTGCTTGGCGACGTAGGTGTTCTGCGAGAGGAAGCGCTGGATGCGACGGGCGCGGTGCACGACCGTCTTGTCCTCCTCCGACAGCTCGTCGACACCGAGGATCGCGATGATGTCCTGGAGCTCCTTGTTGCGCTGCAGGATCTGCTTCACGCGGATCGCGCAGTCGTAGTGCTCCTGGCCCACGTACTGCGGGTCGAGGATGCGCGACGTCGACGTGAGCGGGTCCACGGCCGGGTAGATACCCAGCGAGGCGATCTCACGCGAGAGCTCGGTCGTGGCGTCCAGGTGGGCGAACGTCGTGGCCGGCGCGGGGTCGGTGTAGTCGTCAGCGGGGACGTAGATCGCCTGCATCGAGGTGATCGAGTGACCACGCGTCGAGGTGATGCGCTCCTGGAGCTGACCCATCTCGTCGGCGAGGTTCGGCTGGTAACCAACGGCGGACGGCATGCGGCCGAGCAGCGTGGAGACCTCGGAACCGGCCTGCGTGAAGCGGAAGACGTTGTCGACGAAGAGGAGCACGTCCTGCTTCTGGACGTCGCGGAAGTACTCCGCCATCGTCAGCGCCGAGAGGGCGACGCGAAGACGCGTGCCCGGCGGCTCGTCCATCTGGCCGAAGACAAGGGCGACCTTGTCGAAGACGCCAGCGTCCTTCATCTCGTGGATGAGGTCGTTGCCCTCACGGGTGCGCTCGCCGACACCGGCGAACACGGAGACACCGCCGTGGTTCTTGGCCACACGCGCGATCATCTCCTGGATGAGGACGGTCTTGCCGACACCGGCACCACCGAACAGGCCGATCTTGCCACCGGTGACGTACGGCGTGAGCAGGTCGATGACCTTGATGCCGGTCTCGAACATCGTGGTCTTCGACTCGAGCTGGTCGAAGGCCGGAGCCTTGCGGTGGATGCCCCAGCGCTCGGTCGGGTTGTACTCCTCGCCGTCCTCGAGGTTGAGGACGTTGCCGGTCGCGTCGTAGACGTGACCCAGCGTGATGTCACCAACCGGGACGGAGATCGAGTCGCCGGTGTCGCGCACCTGGGCGCCACGGACCAGACCGTCGGTGGACTTCATCGAGATGGCACGGACCAGGCCGTCGCCGATGTGCAGCGACACCTCGAGCGTGAGCTCGGCCTTCGAGCCGTCCGGCGTCTGAAGGTCGACCTTCAGCGCGTTGTAGATCGCCGGCATCTGGTCAGCCGGGAACTCGACGTCAACGACCGGGCCGATGACGCGGGCGACGCGACCGACAGCTCCGGAGGCCGGCGCGATCGTCTCTTCAACAATGGCAGTCATGTCTCTCACTCACTCCCGGCGGTCGCGTCGGCAAGGGCGTTGACGCCACCGACGATCTCGCTGATTTCCTGGGTAATGCCGGCCTGACGGGCCTGGTTGGCAATTCGGGTGTACTTCTTGATGAGCTCTTCGGCGTTGTCCGTGGCCGACTTCATCGCCTTCTGACGGGCCGCCAGCTCGGAAGCGGCAGCCTGCAGGTGGGCGTGGTAGACGCGGCTCGTGACGTACTTCGGGAGAAGCGCGTCCAGCACGTCGGAGGCCGACGGCTCGAACTCGTAGAGCGGAAGCAGCTCGTTGTCCGCCGGAGCCTCGGTGCCCTCGACGACCTCTAGCGGGAGCAGACGCAGCGCCGTGGGCGCCTGCGTCAGCATCGACACGAACCGCGTGAAGACGAGGTGGACCTCGTCAACACCGTGCGTGTCCTCGAGGAACTCCGCGATGAGGGTGTCGGCGATCTCCTTGCAGACGTCGTACGTCGGCTGGTCGGAGAAGCCGGTCCACGCCTGGACCACCGGACGGTTGCGGAACTTGTAGTACGCCTCGGCCTTGCGACCGGACACGTACAGCGCCACGTCCTTGCCCTCGGCGCGAAGCTTCTCGGCGAGACGCTCCGCCTCCTTGATGGCGTTCGAGGCGTACGCGCCGGCCAGACCCCGGTCGCTGGCCACCACGAGGATGGCCGCGCGGCCAGCGTCAGTGGTCTCGCGGGTCAGCGGGTGGTCCACGTTGGAGAACGTGGCCACCGCGCTGACCGCGCGGGTCAGCTCCCGGGCGTACGGCTCAGCGGCCTGCGCCCGCTGCTGCGCCTTGATGATGCGGGACGCAGCGATGAGCTCCATGGCGCGCGTGATCTTCTTCATCGACTGCGTCGACTTGATCTTCGCGCGGTACTCACGCAGCGAGACGGCCATGGATCAGGCCTTCTTCTGCTTGACGATCTGCTCCTGGGCGACGGCCTCGTCCTCGAGCGCCTCAGCCTGAGCCTTGACGGCGGCGGAGCCACCGGCGGAGGTCTCGAACTGCTTGAGGAACTCGTCGTACGCCGCGACCAGCTGGGTCTCGGTCGAGTCCTCGAACTTCAGCGTCTCGGCGATGCCGGCCAGGATGCCCGCCTGCGAGCGACGCAGGTAGTCCAGGAACTCCTGCTCGAAGCGGATGACGTCCTCGGTCGGGACGTGGTCGAGGCGACCCGACGTGCCCAGCCAGAGGGAGACCGTCATGTCCTGCACCGAGTACGGCGAGTACGCCGGCTGCTTGAGCAGCGCCATCAGCTTCTGGCCACGGGCCAGCTGCTGCTTCGACGCGGCGTCGAGGTCCGAGGCGAACATGGCGAACGCCTCCATGGCGCGGAACTGCGCCAAGTCGACCTTGAGCGAGCCGGTGACGGCCTTGAGCGCCTTGGTCATGGCCGCGCCACCAACACGCGAGACCGAGACACCGACGTCGATGGCCGGGCGCTGGTTGGCCGCGAACAGGTCCGACTGCAGGAAGATCTGGCCGTCGGTGATGGAGATGACGTTGGTCGGGATGAACGCCGAGACGTCGTTGGCCTTGGTCTCGATGATCGGGAGACCCGTCATCGAGCCGGCGCCGAGCGCGTCGGAGAGCTTCGCGCAACGCTCCAGCAGGCGGGAGTGGAGGTAGAAGACGTCACCCGGGTACGCCTCGCGGCCCGGCGGGCGACGGAGGAGGAGGGAGACGGCGCGGTAGGCCTCGGCCTGCTTCGTCAGGTCATCGAAAACGATGAGGACGTGCTTGCCCTGGTACATCCAGTGCTGACCGATGGCGGAGCCGGTGTACGGCGCGAGGTACTTGAAACCAGCCGAGTCGGACGCCGGGGCGGCGACGATGGTGGTGTACTCGAGCGCGCCGGCCTCCTCGAGGGCGCCACGCACGGAGGCGATGGTCGAACCCTTCTGGCCGATGGCGACGTAGATGCAGCGGACCTGCTTCTCCGGGTCGCCGGTCGCCCAGGCAGCCTTCTGGTTGATGATCGTGTCGATCGCGACCGTGGTCTTGCCGGTGGCGCGGTCACCGATGATCAGCTGACGCTGGCCACGGCCGATCGGGGTCATCGAGTCGATGGCCTTGATGCCGGTCGCGAGCGGCTCGTGGACCGACTTGCGGTCCATGACGCCGGCGGCCGGGATCTCGAGGGAACGACGACCCTCGATGCCGGTGATCTCGCCAAGGCCGTCGATCGGCTTGCCGAGCGGGTCGACCACGCGGCCGAGGTAACCCTCGCCGACGGGGACGGAGAGGATGTCGCCGGTGCGACGGACCGTCTGGCCCTCTTCGATCTTGTCGAACTCACCGAGGACAACGGCACCGATCTCGCGGGTGTCGAGGTTCAGCGCGAGGCCGAGCGTGCCGTCTTCGAACTCGAGCAGCTCGTTGGCCATGGCCGACGGGAGGCCGCTGATGCGGGCGATGCCGTCGCCGGCCTCGGCCACGGTGCCGACCTCTTCGCGGGACGCGGTCTCCGGCTTGTAGTCGGACACGAAGCGCTGCAGGGCGTCCCGGATCTCGTCCGGACGGATGGACAGCTCCGTCATTTGGTCTTCCTCACTCTTGGTGTGCTGCTCGAAAAAGTTCTGGGTGCCGGGCTGGTCGACCGCTGGGGGTCAGCCGGCGAGACGACGGCCAGCGTCGTCGAGGCGCGTGGAGACGGTGCCGTCGATGACCTCGTCACCGATCTCGACCTTGATGCCGCCCACGACCTCGGGGTCGACGACGACGTTCAGGTGGATCTCCTTGCCGTACTGCCGGGTGAGGGCAGCGGCGAGACGCTCGGCGTCGGTGGGCTGGAGCGGGCGCGCCACACGGACGACCGCGACCCCCTTGCCCTGCACGTCCGCGACGACCTTCTGGTACGCCGAGAGCGCGGCGTCCACCGTGCGGTGCGAACCGCTCAGCGACTGCTCCGCCAGGGTGATCGTGGCCGGAAGGGCCTTGCCCTCGAGGAGGCTGCGGACCAGACCGTTGCGGTCGGCCAGCGAGCGGCTCGGGTCGGCAAGTGCCTCCCGGAGCTCGGGGCTTCCCTTGACCGCGTTGGCGAAGGCGAAGAGCTCGTCAGCCAGTCGGCCGGCGTCAGCACCGGTCGACGTCACGGTCGCGACGGCACCGAGGTGCTCGAGCACGTCCGCGATGTCGCGCGCGGCCGTCCAGCGCTGGCCGAAGGCCGTGCTGACCAGGCCGAGCGTGGTGGCGCCGACGTGACTGCCGAAGACCTGCTGCGCGAGACCGGCCTTGGCCTCCGCCGCGACGGACACGTCCGCCGCGATGCGGCGCAGGGCCGGCTCGGACCGCAGCACCGCGGCAACCGAGAAGAGCTCGGCTCCCACGGTGGCGTCGGCCGCCCCCTCCAGCTGGCTGGAGAGGGTGGCCAGAGCCTCAGCGGAGGCGCCCCGGATACCAGGGACGGTCACTTCGCGCCCTCCAGCTCGGACAGGAAGCGCTCGACGACGCGGCTCTGGCGAGCCTCGTCCTCAAGGCTCTCGCCGACGATGCGGCCGGCGAGACCGGTCGCGAGGGCGCCGACCTCGGCACGCAGCGAGGTGACGGCCTGCTGGCGCTCCGCCTCGATCTGCGTCTTGCCGTGCTCGACGATGCGCGTGGCCTCGGTCTGAGCCTGCTCGCGCATCTCGGCGACGATGGCCGCACCCTGCTCGCGCGCCTCCTCACGGATGCGCGCCGCCTCGTGGCGGGCGTCCGCGAGCTGCTTCTCGAGCTCGGCGAGCTTGGCGTCGGCCTCGGCCTGCTTGGTCTCGGCAGCGGCCAAGCCGCCCTCGATCGCCTGCGTGCGCTCGGCGTAGGCCTTCTCGAAGTTCGGAACGACGAACTTCCAGATGCCGATGAGGATGATCGCGAAGACGATCGTGCCGAGGATGATCTCGGGCACGGCCGGCATCAGCGGGTTGTGCTCCTCGGCGGCAGCCTCCATCGCGATGACGACGTTGCTGATCATGCTGTCTCCTTAGTCGAACCGCTCGGACCGGCCGAGGGTCACTTAAGGACGAACGCGATGGCGAGGGTGATGATGAAGAGCGCCTCAGCGAGAACGAAGCCGAGGATGGCGCGGCCGAACAGCGTGCCGGCAGCCTCAGGCTGACGAGCGATGCCGCCGATGAGCGCAGCGAAGATCAGACCGATGGCAACGCCCGGGCCGATGGCGGAGAGGCCGAGACCGATGAGGTTGAGGGAGCCAGTCATGGCTTTTTCCTTTCGTCTGCGACGTGGCGGTCACGTCGCGCTTTGGCGAAACTTGAGGGGGTACTACGGGTGCTGCAGGTCTTCGTCGGCTCAGTGCTCGTCGGCGATGGCCTCGCCGATGTACATCGCAGCGAGCAGCGTGAAGACGTAGGCCTGCAGGAACATCACGATCAGCTCGAGGAAGCTGACGGCGATGCCCATCACGAAGGCCAGGATTCCGACTCCGCCGTGGACGATGTTGCCGTCCTGCAGGAGGAAGGCGCCACCGCCGGCGAAGAGCGCGAGCAGCAGGTGGCCGGCGAACATGTTGCCGAAGAGACGCAGCGTGAGCGTGAACGGGCGCACGATGATGTTCGAGAGGAACTCGAGCGGGACGAGCAGGACCAGGATCCAGCTCGGGACGCCGTGCGGCACGGTCGCGTGCTTGAGGAAGCCGAAGAAGCCGTGCTTCTTGATGCCGGCGCCGATGAAGACGAGCCAGGCGAGCGCGGCGAGCGGCACGATGTAGCCGATGCGGCCGAAGGACGGCAGCTGCACCAGCGGGATGATGCCGTAGTAGTTGTTCACGATGATGAACAGGAAGAGCGAGAAGAGGAACGGCACGAACTTCATGAACTTCTCGGAGCCGATCGCCTCACGGGCGATCGTGTTGCGCACGAAGCCGTAGACCATCTCGCCCGCGAACTGCAGGCGGCCCGGCACGACCGAGGCCTTGCGCGACGAGGCGATCATGAAGCCCAGGATCAGCACGGCCGAGAAGGTCACGAGGACCATCGACTTGGTGATGCCCGAGTCAGCGATCGACGGCAGGTCGAAGATGCCGGCGCTCGGCGCGTGGAACTCGTCCCCCGCCTTGATCGTGGCGGCCGCAATAGTCGCGGTGAGGCTCACTCTGTCTCCTTGCCGTGGCTCTGCTCGGTCTCGGCTGCGTGTGCACCGAACCGCTTGAAAGTCATGTAGATGCCGAGAGTCGCCCCGAAGAGGATCCCGACGACGACCAGGAAACTCGTCCCCAGCCATCGGTCAGCGAGCCAGCCCAGAATTCCGTACAGCGCCACTCCGGACACGAGGTACCCGAAAGCGAGCCACGGGTCTCCCTGTGGCTGCTGTTCTTCTTCTGTGCGAGGCATCGCGGGCCGGACACTACCAGTCATGAGCCGTCCTCGCTCACCTGCGTGAGGTCGTGAACACCGGTCGTATCGTGTCGGGCCCGCCACGCACCCAGGACCTGCCCGGCAACCCACGCGATCGTGGCCGCGGCGATGCCGCCCGCGAGCCACGGAGCGGACAGATCGTGACGCATCGCCGCGTCCTGCTGATAGCGCACGTACAGCGCGAACAGGACGGCGACCTGGGCGACGTACATGACCATCGCGACGAGCAGGCTCGCCTCCGGGATGACGCGTACGACGAGGGCGAGGGTGGCCACTCCGAGCAGGAGCACGGCGAGCACGGCAAGACCACCGACGAGTGCTCCCGCCAGCGCGCGGTCCCCCGTCGTCGCGGCGGCGATGACCGCGAGGACGCCCACCGCCACCACGGCGAAGGCGCTCGCGAAGATCATCGGGACGAGCGCCTGCGAGACCGCCTGGCGCGTCTCGAGGTCAGCGTCATCGGTCGGGTCGGTGGCGCTCACGGAAGGGGTACCTCTCGGTCGGACTCGGGCCGGTGCGGCAGGTGCACGCGCGGGACCGCGAAGGTCAGGAAGACGGTGATGACGAACCAGATCGCCAGCAGGGCGAAGACGATCGGTCCGGAGTAGAGGCCCGCGAGCACCATGCCGTAGCCGACGAGTGCAGCCCAGAGCCAGATGATCATCACGGCGCGTCGGTGGGAGTGGCCGATCTCCAGCATCCGGTGGTGCAGGTGCTGCTTGTCCGGGTGGTAGAACATCTGCCCCCGCCGCGTACGCCGGATCACCGCGAGCACCAGATCGGCGAAGGGGACGATCAGGATCGACAGCGGCAGCAGCACGGGCAGCAGCGTCGGCAACAGGCTGGCATCCGCGCCGTCACCGCCACGCGTCAGCGCCTCCGCCGGGAACTGGCCGGTCAGGGTCAGCGCAGAGGCCGCGAGGACGAGCCCCAGCAGCATCGATCCGCTGTCGCCCATGAAGAGGCGTGCCGGGTGGAAGTTGTGCGGGAGGAACCCGGCGCAGGCGCCGGCCAGCGCGGCACAGAGCAGGGCAGCAGTCGAGGCCAGCACCTGACCGTTGAGGTACGAGAGCTGGTAGCAGAAGAGCAGGAACGCGCTCGCACCGATGCCGACCACCCCGGCGGCGAGGCCGTCGAGGCCATCGACGAAGTTCACCGCGTTGACCGTCGCGACCACCGTCACGACCGTCAGCAGCGAGGCGAGATCCGGCGGAAGCGCGAACTGGCCGATGCCCGGGAGCGGGAAGAACCGGTAGGTGACGCCGAACAGGATCAGCAGGCCGGCCGCCACGACCTGGCCGCCGAGCTTGGTCAGCGCGTCGAGCTCGAGAAGGTCGTCGAGGACGCCGATCGCGCAGATCAGTGCGCCTCCGGCGAGGACCACGCCGGCGTCGTGGAAGACGTTGCCAGGGTCCTTGGCGCTGAGGAACGGCAGGTGCCGGGCCACGAGGTACGCCGCCACGAGACCGCCGAGCATCGCCACTCCCCCGAAGTACGGGATCGGGATGACGTGCATGTCGCGGCTGCGGACCTGGGCGACGGCGCCGGTGCGGAGCGCGATCTCGCGGGCGATGACGGTCAACAGGTAGGTCACCGATCCGGCGACCAGGAAGACGACGAGGTACTCGCGCATCAGCCCTCGTCGACGGCGTCGTCGGCGGGGATGGTGATTCCGAGCGGGCCGGTGACGGCGTTGAGCTGCTCGAGGCTGAGGGCGCCCAGGCGCAGCACCCGCGGGCGCTCTGGGTCGGTCGCGTCGATGATCGTGCTGGGCGTCGTGCCCGCCGAGGGGCCGCCATCGAGGAGGACGGTGATCTCGCTGCCGAGCATCTCCTCGGCGGCGTCCGCGTCGGTGGCGGCCGGGTGGCCGGTGAGGTTGGCCGAGCTGACCGCGAGTGGACCGGTGCGCTCCAGCAGCGCGATCGCCACCTCGTCGTCCGGCATCCGCACCGCGACGGTGCCCCGCGTGTCACCGAGGTCCCACTGCAGCGACTGCTGCTGGCGGAGGACGACGGTCAGGGCGCCGGGCCAGAACTCCTCGGTGAGCGCACGCACCCACTGCGGAACGCCGATGGCGAGCGCGTCGATCGTCGACGCCGCGCCGATCAGGACCGGCGGGGGCATCTCGCGGCCACGGCCCTTGGCCGCGAGCAGGCGGCGTACGGCGGCGGGGTCGAAGGCGTCGGCCCCGATGCCGTAGACGGTGTCGGTGGGAAGGACGACGAGCTCACCGCGGCGTACGGCGAGGGTGGCGGCCTCGAGGGCCTCCTCGCGCTCGGCTGGGTCGGTGACCGGGAAACGCTTCACGGGGGTCATCGTGCCAGTCGCGCCGTCAGGTAGCGCGCACGTCCTGCCATGTCGACATGATCGCGGACCTCACGCCAGCGGCCGGTCGCTGCAAAGACGGCAGGAGCCGACTCGCCCTGCACGTCGGCGTGCTCGGCACCCACGACTCCCCCGGGCTTCAGCAGCACGGCCGCGTGAGCCTCGAGGAGACGCATCGCGTCGAGGCCGTCGTCGCCGGAGAAGAGCGCCAGGTGCGGGTCGTGGTCGCGCGCCTCGACGGCGACGGACTCCCACGCCTCGAGCGGGATGTACGGCGGATTGCAGACGACCACGTCGACCGTGCCGGCCAGCTCCGCGAACGCCGCGAACGCATCGCCCTGACGCAGGTCGACGCCCGTGCCGGCCAGGTTGCGACTGGCCCAGGCGTGCGCCGGTTCGTCGAGCTCGACGGCGTGGACCTCGGCGTCGGGCAGCTCGTCCTTGATCGACTTCGCGATCGCGCCCGATCCCGTGCACAGGTCGACGACCACCGGGCGCTCCCCTGCCAGCGCAGCATGCTCGATCGCCCAGCCGGCCAGCAGCTCGGTCTCCGGTCGCGGGGTGAAGACACCCGGACCGACCTGGAGGCTGACGTGCCGGAAGTACGCAACGCCTGTGAGGTGCTGGAGCGGCTCGCGGCTCTGGCGCCGGTGCAGCAGATCGTCGAGGGCATCCCACTCCCCTGCAGACATCTCGCGGCCACGGATGTCGAGGAGCTGGACCTCGGCCGGGTCGACCTGGAGCACGTGGGCGATCAAGAGGCGCGCGTCGGACTCCGGCGATTCGACGCCGGCCTCGGCAAGCCGGCGAGCGGCCTCGGCGAGCGTGGCGCGGATCCGGGTCATCCGAGCTCCTCCAGCCGGCTCTGCAGGTCGGCCTGAACACAGCTCTCCAGCACCGGGCCCAGCTCGCCGTCGAGGACGGTGTCGAGGTTGTACGCCTTGTAGCCCGTGCGATGGTCGGAGATCCGGTTCTCCGGGAAGTTGTAGGTGCGGATCCGCTCGGAGCGGTCCACGGTGCGGATCTGGCTCTTGCGGGCGGCGCTGGCCTCGCTCGCCGCCTGCTCCTCCGCGACGGCGAGCAGTCGGGCGCGCAGGATCCGCATCGCCGACTCCTTGTTCTGCAGCTGCGACTTCTCGTTCTGGCAGGACGCGACGATGCCCGTCGGCACGTGCGTGATGCGCACGGCGGAGTCGGTGGTGTTGACGCTCTGGCCGCCGGGGCCCGAGCTGCGGAAGACGTCGATGCGCAGGTCGTTGTCGTTGATCTCGACGTCGACCTGCTCAGCCTCCGGCATCACGAGTACGCCGGCGGCGCTGGTGTGGATCCGGCCGGCCGACTCGGTGGCGGGGACACGCTGGACGCGGTGGACGCCGCCCTCGAACTTGAGCAGCGCATACGGGGCCTCGCCCGGCTCGGGCGTGCCCTTCGCCTTCACCACGGCCGTGACGGACTTGTAGCCGCCCAGGTCGGACTCGTTGGCGTCGAGGATCTGGACGGACCACCCGTGGCGCTCGGCGTAGCGGGTGTACATCCGGAGCAGGTCGCCCGCGAAGAGCGCCGACTCCTCACCGCCCTCGCCCGACTTCACCTCGAGGATCGCGTCCTTGCCGTCGTTGGGGTCGCGCGGGACGAGCAGCTGCCGGAGCTTCTCGGCGACCTGGTCACGGCGCGACGCAGCTGCCTCCGCCTCGGCGGCGAACTCCGGGTCCTCGGCCGCCAGCTCGCGCGCCGCGTCGATGTCGTCACCGAGCTGCTGCCACTCCCGCCACGTGCGGACGATGGCCGACAGCTCGGCGTACCGCTGGTTGAGGCGCTTGGCGAGGGCCTGGTCGGCGTGGGTCGCGGGGTCGGCGAGCTGCTGCTCGAGCCGAGCATGCTCGGCAGCGAATCCCTCTACGGCGTCGAACACGGCGTACTCCTGCGGCTTGGGTCTCGAGACGAGGCGAAATGACGAGCGCCGGCCGCCCGCACGAATGCGGGGGCCGGCGCTCGGAAGCTGCTACTTCTTGCCGTAGCGAGCCTCGAACTTCGCGACGCGACCGCCGGTGTCGAGGATCTTCTGCTTGCCCGTGTAGAACGGGTGGCACTGCGAGCACACGTCCGAGTGGATCTTGCCCGAGGTCAGCGTGCTGCGGGTCTGGAACGACGCGCCGCAGGTGCAGGTGACGTCGGTGACGACGTACTCGGGGTGAATGTCCTTCTTCACAACTTCTCCTGGGATTCAAGGGCTCCGGGTCGCCCGTCCGGATGGACGTGCGTGAACCGGGACCAGCGGGCAATTCTGCCACCTCGGCCAAGCGGGGACCAAACCGGGCGTCAGACCACCACGCCGAGCAGCAGGACCATGAGCAGACCGGTGACCGACAGGACGGTCTCCATCGCCGACCACGACCGCAGCGTCTGGCCGACGGAGAGCCCGAAGTACTCCTTGACCAGCCAGAACCCGGCGTCGTTGACGTGCGAGAAGAAGACCGAGCCGGCGCCGATGGCGAGGACGACCAGGGAGGTCTCCCCCGACGACAGGCCGTCGACAAGACCGACCATGAGCGAGCTCGCCGTGATCGTGGCGACGGTCGCCGAGCCGGTGGCCAGACGGATCAGCACCGCGAGGACCCACGCGAGGAGCAGGACGGAGACGTTCGCTCCGGTGGCCCAGTCGGCGAGCATCGTGCCGATGCCGGTGTCGACGAGCACCTGCTTGAAGCCACCGCCGGCGGAGACGATGAGCAGGATGCCCGCGATCGCCGGCAGGGCACCCTCGACGACCTTGCCCACCTCGGCGCGCCCCATGCCGGCGCCACGGCCGAAGGTGAACATCGCGACGACGACCGCGATCAGCAGCGCGACCAGCGGCGTACCGAGGATGTCGAGCGTGCGGCGGGTGAGGTCGGTGGCGTCGTCGACGGTGATGTCCGCGATCGCCTTGGCCATCATCAGCGTGACCGGCAGCAGGACCGTCGCCATCGTCACGCCGAACGCCGGACGGCGGGCCGCCGCGGCAGCCTCGTCCGCGTCGAAGCGGGTGGGAGCCGGAACGACGACCCAGCGACCGGCGAGGCGACCGAAGAGCGGACCGGCGACCACCACGGTCGGGACGGCCACGAGCACGCCGAACATCAGGGTGGTGCCCAGGTCGGCGCCGAGGGCGGAGATCGCGACGAGCGGACCCGGGTGCGGCGGGACGAGGCCGTGCATGGCCGAGAGGCCGGCGAGCGCGGGGATACCGACGGTCACCAGCGACAGCTGCGAGCGTCGGGCGACCAGATAGATCACCGGCATCAGCAGGACGAGCCCGATCTCGAAGAACATCGGCAGGCCGATGATCGCGCCGACGAGTGCCATGGCCCACGGCAGCATGCGCGGCGAGGCATGACCGACGATCGTGTCGACGATCTGGTCCGCGCCGCCGGAGTCAGCCAGGAGCTTGGCGAACATCGCACCGAGCGCGATCAGGATGCCGACTCCCGCGGCAGTGGTGCCGAAGCCCGTGGTGAAGCTGGCCAGGACGGCCTCGATCGGGACTCCGGAGACGATGCCGACCGTCAGGCCACCGGCGATCAGGGCGAGGAACGGGTGGAGCTTCAGCCCCATGATCAGCACGACGATCAGCGCGATCGCGGTGAGGGCAGCGGTGACGAGCTGCCATCCCGGTGCGACCGGATCGATCAGTGGGGTCGTCGCCAGGGGCAGGACGAGCGCGGACATCAGATCTCCTTCTTCTCTGAAAACTTCTTGTCGGGGACGCGATGCGCGTCGACGTACTGCTGGACGAGGTCGTCGACCGGGAGGGCGACGTCGAGCACGAGGCCCCGCTCGTCGGGAGCGAGGGGCTCGAGGGTCGCGAACTGCGAGGTGAGCAGCGAGGACGGCATGAAGTGCCCCGGGCGACCGGCCTGGCGCGCCGCGATGACCTCCCGCGTGCCGTGCAGGTGCACGAACTCGACGCGATGCACGTGGTGGCGCAGCTGGTCGCGGTAGCGACGCTTGAGCGCCGAGCAGGTCATGACACCGCCGGACAGCTCGTGCTCGTGCAGCCAGGTGCCGATCTTCTCGAGCCAGGGCCACCGGTCGTGGTCGTCGAGCGCGTGACCGGAGGCCATCTTCACGATGTTGGCCGCGGGGTGGAGGTCGTCCGCATCGGCGAACGGCACCCGGAGACGCTGACTGAGTGCGGCACCCACGGTCGTCTTCCCTGATCCGGAGACACCCATGACCACGACGAGCGGCTGGGACTGCTGACCTGTCATCACTGCTTCCTCACGATGTGGCGGTGCTCACATCAGATCTCAAAGGTATGACCTTTGACAAGAGGTTGTTCAAATAAATCTGCTCTTTCGCGGCCGGCTCCTGCGTGCCACGCTGTCTCCATGACCCGCTCCCCCGGCGCCCCCGCACTGCACGGCTCCGTGCTCGACGCCCTCGGTGCCGCCATCGCCGCAGGTCAGCTGGCCCCCGGCACCGTGCTCACGCTCGACTCGATCGGTCAGGAGTACGCCGTGTCGCGCAGCGTGGCGCGCGAGGCGGTCCGGGTCCTGGAGTCGATGGGGCTGATCGCTTCACGGCGTCGCGTGGGCCTGACTGTCCGCGAGCGGGGAGACTGGAACGTCTTCGACCCGCAGGTGATCCGCTGGCGCCTGGCCGGCGAGGACCGGGTCGCGCAACTGCTCTCGCTCTCCGAGCTGCGCCTGGGCATCGAGCCCGTGGCAGCGCGCCTCGCGGCCACCCGGGCGACGCCGGAGCAGAGCCGCGCCCTCGGCGACGCCGTGCGCGACATGGAGATCCACGGCACCAGCGGGGCGCTCGAGGAGTTCCTGGCGAGCGACCAGCGCTTCCACCGGACCCTGCTCGAAGCGAGCGGCAACGAGATGCTCGCCTCGCTCGGCGAGATGGTTGCCGGGGTGCTCGAGGGGCGCACGCATCACGACCTGATGCCGCACCACCCCAAGCCGGAGGCGATCGCGCTGCACGATGCGGTCGCGCGCGCCGTGCGGACCGGGGATCCGGCACGCGCGGAGCAGGCAATGCGCGCGATCATCGACGAGTCCGCGCAGGCCATGGCCGACCTGCCCGAGTGAGGCAGGCGCGGCCACGGCCCACGCGGCGTACCCGTCAGAGGGACTGCAGCAGCTCGCGGTGGCGCGTGCCGGAGGCCGCGACGTCGACCGCGGGGAACTCCGTGGCGTCCGGGTCGCGACGGAGCCGGAGCTCCATGTTCGCCGTGCCGGCGAACTCCTCGAGGATGACCTCGTCGGTCTTCGACCCCGACTCGACCAGCGCGGTCGCGAGGATCGTCAGCGAGCCGCCGTTCTCGATGTTGCGGGCTGCGCCGAAGAACTTCTTCGGCGGGTAGAGCGCAGCCGCGTCGACGCCGCCGGACAGAAGACGACCTGACGGCGGGATGGCCAGGTTGTAGGCACGACCCAGGCGCGTGATGCCGTCCAGGAGTACGACGACGTCGTGACCGAGCTCGACGAGGCGCTTGGCGCGCTCGATGGCGAGCTCGGCGACGATCGTGTGGTCGCTGGCCGGACGGTCGAACGTGCTGGCGATGACCTCGCCCTTGACGCTGCGCTGGAAGTCGGTGACCTCCTCGGGGCGCTCGTCGATGAGGACGACCATGAGGTGGCACTCGGGGTTGTTGGTGGTGATCGCGCCGGACATCGTCTGGAGGACGGTCGTCTTGCCGGCCTTTGGCGGGCTGACGATCAGGCCCCGCTGGCCCTTGCCGACGGGCGCAGCGGTGTCGATCGCCTTGCCCAGCGCCGTGCCGCCGTCGGTCTCGATGCGCAGGCGCTCGGTCGGGTGCAGCGGCGTGAGCTTCTCGAAGACGACCCGGTCCTTGGCCGTCTCGGGGTCGACGCCGTTGACGGAGTCGATGCGGACCATCGGGTTGAACTTCTCCTTGCGCTCGCCCTCGCGGGGCTGGCGCACCTGGCCGACGATCGCGTCGCCACGGCGCAGGCCGAGCTTGCGGACCAGGCTGAGGCTCACGTAGACATCGTCGGCGCCGGGCAGGTAGCCACTGGTCCGGACGAACGCGTAGTTGTCGAGCACGTCGAGGATGCCGGCAGCCGGCACCAGGACGTCGTCCTCGAGGATCGTGGTGTCGGGCTCGTTGCGGCCACGGGCACTGCGGTCACGCTCGCGACCCCGGCGACGGCGGTTGGCGCCCTCGCCGTCCGCGTCGTCGCCCTGCTGCTGGTTCTGCTGGCCCTGGTTCTGCTGGCCCTGGTTCTGCTGGCGCTGCTGCTGGTTCTGCTGGCCGCCCTGGTTCTGCTGCCGCTGCTGCTGGCCCTGCTGGCCGCCCTGCTGGCGCTGGTTCTGGTTCTGCTGCCGACCGCCCTGCTCGGGCTGGTCCGCGGGCTTTGCGTCCGGGGTGTCGCCGTCCTGCGCGGGCTGAGCGCTGTCGCCCTGCGTCTGGTCTTCGGCGTTGCGGTTGCGGTTCCGGTTGCGGCGGTTGCGCGTCGGAGCCTGCTCGGCCTGCTCGCCGTCGGACTCCTGCTGCTCGGAAGCGGGCTTGGTCTCGGCGTTGGTCTCGAGCTGGCCTTCGGCCTTGGCGGCCTGGGGGGCACGCTCGCGAGCGGGCGCGGAGGCCTCGCTCTTCGGCGTACCGGCGCCCTGGATGGCGGCGACGAGGTCGGCCTTCTTCATCGAGCTCGCGCCGGGGATCGAGAGGGCGCCAGCCATCGCCTTGAGGTCGGCGAGGAGCATGCCGTTGAGACCGGCGGGCTTCTTCTGCGCCGTCTTCTTGGCGGGCTTGGCTTCGGGTGATTCGGTCACGTGAGGTCCTTCCCACACGTCGGGCGCCGCACTCAGAGGCGGCGTCGTGAGGTGATTCCGTCGCACGCAGGCGCCGGTCGGCGCCGTCGAACGGCGGAGAGGATGCCCTCGGCCTCAGCGGCCGGCGGGCGGGGCGCCCCGCAGATCAGGGACGCGTTGCCACAGTAACACCGGTGGTTTCCAGTGCGTGGGCGGACCGCCAGACGAACGCTGCGTCACTCCGCCGCAGGCAGCTGCGGCGCCTCGGTCGGCTTGGCCGCAACCCGCTTGCGGGTACCCGGCACGCGGCCGGCGATGGCGCTTAGCGGCGCGATGGCCGCTGACAGTCCGTCGAGGTCGCCCTCAAGGCGCTGCACCGACTGGTCGATGCCGTTGACGACCCGCTCGAGCGAGCTGAGGACCGGGGCGAGGCGGTCGACGTTGTCGATCAGGCCTCCGACGCGGTCGAGCAGACCACCGTCAGCGACGACCTGCTCGAGCACTCCCCCGCGCGCGACCAGCCGGTCGACCACGCCGTCGGGCTCGAGGAGCCGCTCGACCGCGCCCTCCTCGGCGAGCAGTCGCTCGACCGGTCCGTCGATGGCGAGGATCCGGTCCAGGGCGCCTCCGGGAGCGATCAGCCGATCGACGGTGCCGCCGGTCGCCAGCAGCCGGTCCACCAGACCGTTGTCCGAGAGAAGCCGCTCGACGAATCCACCGGGCGCGATCAGCCGCTCGATCGCGCCGTCCTTGGCCAGCACCCGGTCGACGAAGCCGTCGGCAGCGATCAGCCGGTCGAGAACGCCGTCCGGCTGCGACAGGCGCGACAGCACGCCCTGCTCGTCGAGGACCCGGTCGACCACCCCGCCGTTCTGCAGCGCCTGTCCCAGCGGCCGATCCTCCGCCGTGACCGCGCTCATCAGGTGCAGGAGCCGCACCGGTCCCCCGGGCTGGACGAGCTGGGACACCCCGATGCTGGCGTGGCCGAACGCCACCGCCGCACGCACCGGGAAGAGCGCTGCCTTGAGGACCTTGCTGGTCGTCGTGGCGATCGGCGCGGTGACCGCGGCCGGCACGGCGTGCTGGATCGGTGCGGGCAGCGCCGACCGCAGATGGATCACGGACGCGAGACGCGGAGTGTTCGACATGGTGGGCGCAGCCTAGGCGCGGTGCGTCGTTCCGGTCGAGGAAGACGTATCTTCGTACGTCGTCACTCGGGGATCAGTCTTCGATGAGACGCACTTGATCGGGCGGAATGGAGCCCGGGAACTAGTCATACCCATTGGGCGACTCCAACAGCGCCGACCTGGCACTTCCGACGACCTCCGAGACATCGGAGGGTCCACCCGTGTTGGTAGGTGCTCTTGGACTACGGCTTGGCGGGCCGCTTTCGACTCGACGTCACGGAAGCGCGGCAGATCCGGGCGGGTCAGGATTGCAGAAGCGATCATCTTTCTAGCAGGTCGAGGATCATTCTCCTGGCCAGATCCCGCGGGTTCGGTTCGGTGGTTGGCATCGTGATGACTGCCGCACTAACGCCGTGCGCAAACACGCAGGTAATGAACTTGCCTTTGGCCCCACTGCCTTCGCCGCATCGAAAGTGGCCACGAACACCTTTTAGCGACTCGCCTGCATCTACGTTGATTGCCTCGCCGAGCAAGCGTTGAGTGATGCGATCGTCGTAGTCATCTGCCAGCCCGTCAGCTAGGGCGGTGTTGCGGTAGGCCGACATGGTCATGGCGCCGACATAATCGGCAGATTTCGACGCGCCCGCGTACAGCTTGTAGTGCGTTTCAACGTCCTGGTTGGACTCGAGTTGTGAGCTGATCACGGCGTTGGCGAGGTCCACGACGGGATCACCCTTCCCAGGCTGTACCTGCGCGCGGCCGGCGAGTTCGGCTCCGAGGTTCATCGGCACTGGCTCGGAGCGCAGGTGGGAAATGATCAGCGCTGCCGCAAGATAGAGGCTGGCGGAGACGAGCAACGGCATTGCCAAGGGGATGAACGAATGCCCCCGCTTGTCGGTCGGCTGACCCTTCAGCCACTTGTGCCACGCCGCCAGGGCTAGAGCGCCGGCCGCGAGGACGAACAAGACGCGCGGCCAGGTTCCAGGGCGCACGAAGGCGTGCTTCGAGGAGAAGTGGAGAAGGTTAACTGCGGCCAGTGCCGTGCCAGCAGAAACACCCAACAGCCCATCGCGCCATGTCGACCTGCGCGCTTCAGACTTGTGGGCCACTGCAACTCCGTATCCCGGCGACCGTGTTGCCTGAACGCTAGCGCTGCAAGAGGCACCAAGGAGACGGAATCGGCCGGAGCGCGCGAGCGCGGACCAAACGCGGCATGAGCGGGCGTTCCTGCGCAGCGACTCGGGTCCTGCGCCGCGCCCGCGCGGCGATGTCGGGCGCTTCTACGGCGCCGCAGCCAGGTATGCGTTCACGCGATCGTCCGCATCGGTCGCCTCTTCAAGTTCGTAAAGCCGGGAGTCCAACTCGTTCAGTTCAGCGATCACGTCGCGGTCTTCAAGTAGGTCAGAGCGCGCGTCCGCGTCCGCCGGATACTGCGGCCCAAGTGTCCGCATGGCCTCTTGCAGCAGTGCCGCCCAAGAATCTCCAAGCGCCTCAGGCAGGGCGACTAGAGCGACCTGTGCGGTGTCGCCTCCCCAGGAGCGGAAATAGGAGTCAAACCCGCCGGAGTTAACCTCTTGGCGCAGATCGCAGATCGCGAAGACAGCCTGCTGTCTCGTTGAGAGAGCTGAACGATCTCCGTCTCCCAGACGCTCGTATAGATCCCAGGCGTCATCTGTTGGCATGGGCGTGACGCTATCGATCGACGCTGCCGTTGGCGTGCTGTCGCTAGGGGTCTGCTGGGATTTCCCGCTTCCTGAGCACGCCGTCACCGAGAGGACAGCAGTCATCGAGAGGGCCGCGACCACGCGCATCTGGTCATCCAAGCAGGTCATCGACCGCGCCGCCCGACTCTCGCCAACACCGAACTAACCGCGGCATGTCCGCGCGAGCGGGCACGTGCGGGGAGGCGCATCTGCGACTCGACACGCCCGCTGGCCTGCCGCGTTCTGGCGCGTCCTTTCGCATTTGCGACTCCCCGCACGCGCGCACATCGGCATGCGCGGGCGCTTGGTCAACTGCCAATCCTTCGGGTGCCGGTGTGGTCGACGAGGAAGAAAGCACCCTCGGGGTCGCGCCAGACGTAGATGCCGGCGAACGGTTGCTTCACCTGCCAGCCGGCGTGCGTCTTGAGGTTGTGGTGGCGCTGGGTGAGCGGTCCGTAGTTGCCGATGCGTGACTGGCCCGGACCAGCGTCGGGCCTCCAGGCCTCGGTGTGGTCGATCTGCATGCCGGACCAACCGCCGTCGGAGTTCGTCGAAGCGGTGGACCACGGGAATGCGTCGGCCGGCGTCATGAGGCGCACGGCCTGCCTATGTCGGTCCGGGATTTCCCACGCATCGACCGGCGCCTGGCCGTCGAGGTCGATGACCGGCCGGACGGTGACCTTCGCGCGGGGACCCAGGCGATCGCGGATCCAGCCTTCGGTCACGAGGCCGACGCCTTCGATGCGGGCCATGCCCGTCGTCCCGGTTTCGTCCAGACCGGCCTCGCGGGTGAGCCGGCCGGCGTACACGTGCACGAAGAGGGTGATCGCGGGCAGCAGCTTCGCCCAGTCGAAGGTCGGCTTTGTGCCGTCGACGGTGCCGCCGAAGCGAGCGAAGAGCGCGACGGCACCCCGCACGAGGTCCTCTGCCGATATCGACTCCCCGTGCGAAGGCTCGGCGCCATCCGACGCCGCGCTCCCCTGCTTCCAGGCGGCGTAGCGCGCGAGCAACGCGGTGGCCTGGGCCGGGTTGGCGAGCAGAACCATCGCCGCAGCACGGCGCTGATCGAGGTCACCTTCACAGCCCAGCTCAGCCAGCACGGTGGCGAGGAACGCGACGGTCGCTTCAAGGCGAGCGACACCAGCGGGGTCGGTGCGCAGCCAGAAGGAACGCATCCCGTGGGTGGTGTCACGCGAGGCCCGCGCGAACTCGGCCTTCGCCGCCTTGCGCTCCCGCTCCTCAGCGAGCTCGGGGTCGGCTGCAGCAATGGCTGCCTCGACGAGATCCATGAAACGCGTCCACGGCAGCCGACCGTCCGCGGACTCGACCACGCGCTCATCGACGTAGCGCGCAGCGACGAGGGAGAGCTCCCGGGTCTTGCGCACGACGTAGGTGGCATAGGACGCGCGGACCTCGCAGGCCTCGACGCGAGCCCACAGCTGCGGGTGACGATGCTGGAGGTCGAGGACGTCAGCGATCATCTGGTCGCCCGTCCACGTCGTCGCCTCGAGCCGTACGCCGAGCTCGGCGCCGGCATTGACGGCCACCCGCGGGGTGCCGGGGCCGCCGTACTCCCGAACGCGGACACCGGCCGCCCGGCGCTCCTCACGCGTCATCGGGCGCTCACCGTTGAGCACCGCCCACTGCGCCGCTGACCTGAGCACCTCGACCTCGACCCGACGCTGCGTGCGCGTCAGCACTCCGACCGTGTCGAGGAGATCGCTCCGCGACAGGTCGGTCGATGTCGAACCCGAGATGTCGAACATGTCTTCGATTTTACGCTCATTGCGGACGGATGGGAACCACTGCCACCACGGGATGTGGAGAAGTTTCCGCAGGTCAGAGCCCAGTTTTCGTCCACAGGCCACTCCCATTTCCCGGCCTGTGGGTCACCACCCTGCAGCGCCCCGTTCCTGTCGGCGCCGGTGCCGCGCGATCACCGACTTCAAGGTCACGTTGACCTACCCGACCTACGACACCGACGGCACGTTCAAGGACGACGATCCCGACTACTTCTGCCGCTGGTGCCTCAGCGGACGCTTCGACCAGAAGATCCACTTCCGGCGGCTCGTCGCGATCCCGCTCGGGCCGAAGTGACCAGGGTCAGGAGACGACGACACCGTTGTGGTCGACGTCGAGCGGGTAGGAGACCCAGCCCTCCGGCGTACGGGAGACGAGGGCCTGGCGGTCCGCCTTCGAGGCGGCGAAGGCCAGCACCGTCGGGCCCGCGCCCGAGACGATCGCGGCAAGTCCGTCGGCACGCAGCGCGCGCACGAGGGCGAGCGACTCCGGCATGGCCGGCTCGCGGTAGTCCTGGTGCAGCCAGTCGCGGGTCGCCCACAGCAGCAGCGACGGCTGACCGGCGAGCGCGGCGACGAGCAGCGCGGCACGACCCGCGTTGGCGGCGGCCTCCGCGTGCGGGACGGTGGCGGGCAGCAGCCCCCGGGCCACCTTGGTCTCGACCGGCGTCGACGGCACGAAGACGACCACGGAGATCGACGGGTCGACCGGCGACTCGGCGGCGTAGAAGGTCTCACCCTCGTGGCCGGCGATCACGAAGCCGCCGTACGCCGCGGGGGCGACGTTGTCGGGATGGCCCTCGATCTCGGCCGCGAGCGAGAAGAGCTCGTCGTCGGTCATCAGCATGTCGCCACCGACGACGAGGCCGCGGCCCAGCGCGAGGCCGGCCACGATCGCGGCGGACGACGAGCCGAGGCCGCGCGCGTGCGGGATGACGTTGTCGCAGGTCAGCTTGAGGCCGACGGCCGAGTCGGGCAGGCCGACCGGCTCCTCGCCGAGCTCGGCGAGCGCCCGGTTGATGCAGCGCACGACCAGGTGCGAGGAATCGCGCGGCACCGAGTCGGCGCCGACACCGGTGACCTCGATGACCAGCCCGGCCGGCAGCACCGAGGCGGAGAGCCGGTCGCGCATCGTCAGCGCGAGACCGAGCGCGTCGAAGCCGGGGCCGAGGTTGGCCGAGGTCGCCGGGACGCTGACCCGGACGGTGCCGCTGACGAGAGCCATCGGAGTGTCAGGCCAGACCGGCGGCCGACGCAGCAGCGTCGACGTCGGCGTCCACGACGGTCTCCACGACCTCACCGAAGCCGGCGAGGGCGGTGATGGTGTCCTTGAGGCCGTGACCGGTCACGGTGATGACGACGGTCTTGCCGGCGTACGTCTCCCCCGCCTCGAGCTCACCGAGCAGACCGGCGACACCGGCCGCAGAGGCCGGCTCGACGAAGACGCCGTCGTTGGCGGCCAGGGCGCGCTGGGCGGCCAGGATCTGCTCGTCGGTGCGCGCGGCAAAGCGGCCCTCGGACTCCTTGGCAGCGTTCATCGCGAGGTCCCAGGAGGCCGGGTTGCCGATGCGGATAGCGGTCGCCAGCGTCTCGGGCTCGTCGACCGGCGCACCGTGCACCAGCGGAGCGGCACCGGCAGCCTGGAAGCCGCGCATGACGGGCTTCTTCGTCGAGCGACCGGAGTCGAAGTACTGCGTGTAGCCGAGCCAGTACGCCGAGATGTTGCCGGCGTTGCCGACCGGCAGCAGGTGGAAGTCAGGCGCGTCGCCGAGGAAGTCGACGATCTCGAAGGCAGCGGTCTTCTGGCCCTCGAGTCGGTGCGGGTTGACCGAGTTGACCAGCGCGACGGGGTACTTCTCCGCCATCTCGCGCGCCATGCGCAGGCAGTCGTCGAAGTTGCCGCGGACCTGGATCACCAGCGAGCCGTGGAGCACTGCCTGGGCCATCTTGCCGGCGGAGATCTTGCCCTCGGGCACGAGGACGATCGGAGTGACACCGGCCTTGGCGGCGTACGCGGCCATGGCGGCCGAGGTGTTGCCCGTCGAGGCGCAGACAACGGCCTGGGCGCCCTGGTGCACGGCGACCGAGAGGGCCACGGTCATGCCGCGGTCCTTGAACGATCCGGTCGGGTTGTTGCCCTCGACCTTGAGCCAGACGTCGCCACCGGTCAGCCCGGAGAGCCAGTCGGAGTGGACCAGCGGCGTCCCGCCCTCGCGGAGGGTGACGGCCGGGGTGTCCTGCGGGATGTCGAGGAGCTCGCGGTACTCCTCGATCACGCCCTTCCACTGGTGGGCCATCACTCGGCTCCTTCCACGCGCATCACCGAGGTGACGTCGCGCACGATGTCCATGTTGCGCAGGTGGTCGACGGTCGCCGCGAGCGCAGCGTCGGTAGCGGGGTGCGAGACGACCACGAGCTGGGCGTCGGCGCCGCGACCCTCCTGACGCACGGTCTGGATCGACACACCCTGGTCAGCGAACGCGTTGGCGACCGCAGCGAGCACGCCCGCGCGGTCGTCGACGTCAAGCTGCACGTGGTAGCTGGTCACGGTCTCGCCCATCGGCAGCAGCTCCCGGGCGGCGTACGCCGACTCGCCGGCGCCGCGGGTGCCCGCGAGCTTGTTGCGGGCAACGGTGACGAGGTCACCGAGGACAGCGGACGCGGTCGGCGAACCACCGGCGCCCGGGCCGTAGAACATCAGCTGGCCGGCGGCCTCGGACTCGACGAAGACCGCGTTGTAGGCGCCGCGGACGGAGGCCAGCGGGTGCGACGCGGGGATCATCGCCGGGTGGACGCGGGCCGAGACGGCGCCGTCGCGCAGCTCGCAGATCGCGAGCAGCTTGACGACCGAACCCATGTCGCGCGCGGACGCGACGTCGGCGGCGGTGACCTCGGAGATGCCCTCGCGGTACACATCGGCAGCGGTCACGCGGGTGTGGAAGGCCAGTGACGCGAGGATCGCGGCCTTCGCCGCAGCATCGAAGCCCTCGACATCGGCGGTCGGGTCCGCCTCGGCGTAGCCCAGGTCCTGCGCCTCGGAGAGCGCATCGGCGAAGCCGGCCCCCGAGGTGTCCATCTTGTCGAGGATGAAGTTCGTGGTGCCGTTGACGATGCCGAGCACGCGGGTGACCTTGTCACCGGCGAGCGACTCGCGCAGCGGACGGAGGATCGGGATCGCGCCCGCGACCGCCGCCTCGAAGTAGAGGTCGCGGCCAGCCTTGTCGGCCGCCTCGTAGAGGGTCGGGCCGTCCTCCGCGAGCAGCGCCTTGTTGGCGGTGACCACCGAGGCGCCGTTCTCAAGCGCAGCCAGGATCAGCGAGCGGGCCGGCTCGATGCCGCCGATCACCTCGACGACGAGGTCGATGTCGCCACGCGTGACCAGTCCGATCGCGTCCGTCGTCAGGAGCTCGTCGGGGAGCTCGACCTCGCGCGGGGCGTCGAGGCGACGGACGGCCACACCGGCGAGCTCGATCGGCGCGCCGATGCGCGCCGCGAGGTCGTCGGACTGCTCCTGGAGCAGGCGGACCACCTGCGAACCGACGGAGCCACAGCCGAGGACGGCAACCTTGAGCGGACTGTTCACACCGCGAAGCCTATCCGTCGTACGCCGCTCCCCCGGCCCCCGCGACGCTAGCCGAGATCGGTCGCGAGCAGGTCGTCCTCGGTCTCGCGACGCACGATCACGCGTGCCTCGCCGTCGCGCACCGCCACGACCGGCGGACGCAGGGCGTGGTTGTAGTTGGACGCCATCGAACGGCCGTAGGCACCCGTGCCGGGAACGGCGACGAGGTCACCGGGAGCGATGTCACCGGGCAGGAACTCGTGCTTGACCACGATGTCGCCCGACTCGCAGTGCTTGCCGACGACGCGGGCCAGGGTGGGCTCGGCCGACGAGGCGCGCGAGACCAGCGTGCAGGAGTAGTCGGCGTCGTAGAGGGCCGGGCGGATGTTGTCGCTCATGCCGCCGTCGACCGAGACGTAGGTGCGCGTGGCGCCGCCGTCCAGGGTGACCTGCTTGACGGTGCCGACCGTGTAGACCGTGCACATCGACGACCCCACGATCGCGCGGCCCGGCTCGATCGACAGGTGCGGCACCGGGAACTGCAGCGCGGCGCACTCACGCGCGACGATGTCCGTGATCTGACGGGCCAGATCCGCGGGATCGGCCGGGTCGTCCTGGGTCGTGTAGGCGATGCCGAACCCGCCACCGAGGTCCATCTCGGGCATGACGTGGCCGAGCTCGCGCCCGATCTCCGCGTGGAGTCCGAGGACACGACGCGCGGCCACCTCCCAGCCGGAGGTGTCGAAGATCTGCGAACCGATGTGGCTGTGCAGGCCACGAAGGTCGAGGCCCGGAGCCTCGATGACCGCCTGGGCAGCCGCGAACCCGTCACCCGACGAGATCGAGAAGCCGAACTTCTGGTCCTCGTGAGCCGTCGCGATGAACTCGTGGGTGTGCGCCTCCACACCGGCGGTCACCCGGACCATCACGCCCTGGACCACACCGAGCTCGGCGACGATGGCCGCGAGACGCTCGATCTCGGCGTACGAGTCGACGATGATCCGGCCCACTCCGGCCACGACCGCGCGACGCAGCTCCATCGGGGTCTTGTTGTTGCCGTGGTAGCCGATCCGCTTCGGGTCGACGCCCGCACGCAGTGCCACCGAGAGCTCGCCGTTGGAGCAGACGTCGAGGCAGAGCCCCTCCTCCGCGACCCACTTCGCCACCGCGACCGAGAGGAACGCCTTGCCGGCGTAGTAGACGTCGTAGCCGGCGAAGCCGTCACGGAAGGCACGCGCCCGCGAGCGGAAGTCCTCCTCGTCCAGCACGTACGCCGGGGTGTTGACGTCGGCGACGAGGTCCGGAATCGCGATCCCGCCGATTTGCAGCACACCGGAGTCGTCCTTGCGCGCGGTCTTCGACCACAGCACCGGGATGAGCGCGTTGACGTCCTCGGGCTGGCGGAGCCAGACCGGCGAGGTGCCGGCGAAGTCGCCCGGCGGGACCCGGCCCGCCATCACATACGCTCCGGGGCCGAGACGCCCAGCAGGTCGAGGCCGTTGCGCAGCACCGTCTGCATGGCGTGCACGAGCACGAGACGCGCGTTGTTGGCCGCGCTGACCGGCTCGTCGCCCTGCGGGAGCATGCGGCACTCCTTGGTGTCGTACCACTTGTTGAAGGTCGAGGCAGTGTCCTCGAGGTAGCGCGCGATGCGGTGCGGCTCGCGCAGGTCGGCGGCGCTCGCGACGACGCCCGGGTACGCAGCGAGGGCGCGCAGCAGGTCGCCGTCCCGCTCGTGCGAGAGCAGCGCCGGGTCGAAGTCCGCCAGCGCGGCGGCGAGTGACATGCCCAGGTCCCCGGCGTTCGCGATCATGCGGCAGGTGCGCGCGTGGGCGTACTGCACGTAGTAGACGGGGTTGTCGTTGGAGGCCTTCGTGATCTCCGCGACGTCGAGCACGAGCGGGCTGTCGGCCGGGTAGCGCGCGAGCGAGTAGCGCAGCGCGTCGACGCCGATCTCCTCGGCGAGCTCGTTGAGCGTGACGATCGTGCCGGCGCGCTTGGAGAGCTTGAGCTCCTGGCCGTCGCGCAGGATCTTCACGAGCTGGCCGATCAGCACGTTCAGCGTCTGCTCGGGGTCGTCGCCGACGCAGGCCGCCATCGCCTTGAGGCGCCCGACGTAGCCGTGGTGGTCGGCGCCGAGCAGGTAGATGCAGTGGTCGAAGCCGCGCGCCCGCTTGTTGAGGTAGTACGCCGTGTCCGAGGCGAAGTAGGTCAGCTCGCCGTCGCTCTTGATGAGGACACGGTCCTTGTCGTCGCCGAAGTCGGTCGTGCGCATCCAGAGGGCGCCGCCGTCCTCGAAGACGTGGCCCAGCTCCTTCAGCTTCGCCAGCGTGTTGGGCACGCCGCCGGACTCCTGCCCCTCCTCGTGGAGCGAGAGCTCGCTGAACCACACGTCGAAGTGGGTGTTGAAGGAGTCGAGCTGGTCCTGCTGCTCCTTGAGCTGCAGGGCGTAGCCCACCGCGCGGACCGCGGTGAGGCGCTCAGCCTCGTCGGCGATGGCGAAGATGCCGGGCTGCTCGGCCTCGACAGCCTTGGCCAGGTCGTCGATGTAGTCACCGGCGTAGCCGTCCTCGGGCTTCTCCAGCCCGAGGGCGGAGGCGATGATCGACTTCGCGAAGTTGTTCATCTGGACGCCGCGGTCGTTGATGTAGAACTCGCGCGTCACCTCGGCACCGGCTGCCGACAGGACGCGGCCGATCGCGTCGCCGAGCACGGCCCAGCGCGTGTGCCCGAGGTGCAGCGGTCCCGTCGGGTTGGCGGAGATGAACTCGACGTTGATCTTCTGCCCCGCGAGTGCGTCGAGACGACCGTACGCAGCACCGGCCGCGACGATCGCCGCGGCGACCTCGCCCTGGGCACCCGCCTCGACGTGGATGTTGAGGAAGCCCGGGCCGGCGATGTCGACCTGCTTGATGCCGTCGGAGGCCTCGAGGCCCGCCTTGATCAGCTCGGCGAGGGCGCGCGGGTTGGTGCCGGCCTTCTTCGCGAGCTGCAGGGCCACGTTGGTGGCGTAGTCGCCGTGCTCCTTCTGGCGCGGGCGCTCGACCGCCACGGTCGCGGGAGCACCCTCGGGCAGGGCAAGGGCGCCGTCGGCCACGAGGGCCTGCAGGACGTCGACGATCGTGGCGGAGAGCTGCTCAGGAGTCACCGGCGAAGCGTATCCGTGGGGGTCGGTTTCCTCCGCACCGATATCAGCCGGTACTGTCTGTTATCGCGCTGGTCACAGTGCATGCCTTCGTAGCTCAGGGGATAGAGCACCGGTTTCCGGTACCGGGTGCCGCAGGTTCGAATCCTGCCGAGGGCACAGAGAAAAGGCCCGTATCGACGTCGATACGGGCCTTTTTCGTACGTCGCGTCAGCCGCGCAGCAGCCGCAGGACGCCGTCGCGCAGCCGGTCGTGCCAGCGGCGTTCGACGAGGTAGTGCAGTGCCACCGCGAGGGTGAGAGCGAGCGCGACGGCGACCGCCAGCACGGCGTACGGGCTGAGATGTCCGTGCAGGGTGTCGATGACGGCGAACCCGAACTGCCCGTGCACGAGGTAGAGCGGGTAGGTCAGGGCACCGACGACGGAGAGCCAGCGCCAGTCGACGTGCCGCAGCGGCCCGTCGGCGACCAGCCAGACCGAGGCGATCATCGCGACGACCACGACCGCACAGACCACGGGTGAGATCTCGACGCCGACGACCCGGGTCCCGATCGGGGCGTGACGGACGGTCTGCTCGACGCAGAGGAGGCCGGTGACGACCATGGCGGCCCACCGCAGGGCAGTGCCACCTTCGCGGTGGATCAGGAAGAGCAGCATCCCGACACCGAAGTACGGCGCGTACTCGACGATGAAGAGATCCTCGAGGAACGACCACTGCGCGAGGCGGAAGACCTCACCGACGAGCGGCCACAGCACGGCGAAGGCGACGATCCTCCGTGGCGTGAAACCGACCAGCAGCAGGAGCGCTGCGAGCAGGTAGAACTTCAGCTCGACCCAGAGGGTCCAGAAGGCGCCCTGGACCGAGGCGATGCCGAAGCCTTCCTGGGCCATCGTGAGGTTGGTCAGGTCGTCGAACCAGCCGAGCTGGCGACCACCGGTCCACACGACCTGCAGCCCCACGGTGACCAGCACCGCCACCCAGTACGCCGGGTAGAGGCGCGCCACGCGGGAGGCGACAAAGCCCGGCAGCGAACGGCCCCAGGCGGTCATCAGGATGACGAAGCCGGAGATGACGAAGAACAGCTCGACGCCGAGGAACCCGTAGCGGGTCACGTTGTTCAGCGTCGGGAAGACCGTCGACGGCGGCTGGTCCCAGTAGCCGGTGTCGATGCCGGTGTAGTGGTAGCCGACCACGACCGCGGCGGCCAGGAACCGGAGCCCGTCGAGCCCGCGGAGGCGGGAACGACGCCCCGTGGCGGGTGTCGTCGTCAGGGCACTGGTCACCGACGCAGGCTACCGGCCGGCCCGCGTCGGGCCACGTTTCACCCGTGTGGCAAAGGGATTCAGCACCGCGATCGAGAGGCGCCGGAGAGGCGTGAGGGCGTGAGGCATGTGGGCCTCGTCATCCGGTGTCCGAAACGGGTGCCCCACCCACCACATTTCGACCCATGTGGGTCTAGCCTTGCCAACGTTGTCGTTACCCGTATGAGCCGCACCGGAAGAGGCGAAACTAGCCGTGGCCGAACAGAACAACCCGCTCTCCGACTTCGGAGCCAACGAATGGCTCGTCGACGAGATGTTCGAGCAGTACAAGAAGGACCCGTCGAGCGTCGGACCTGAGTGGACCGCCTACTTCGCCGCGCGCAACGGTTCGGCCGTTGCCGCCCCGGCCGCCGCGCCCGTGGCTGCTGCCCCGGTCGCCGCCGCTCCGGCTGCTGCCGCGCCGGTGACCGCGCCCATCCCGGTCGCCAAGCCGCGTCCGGACAACACCAAGGCCGTCGAGCCCGCGAAGGGCACGTCCAACCCGGCCCCGCGCGACCCGAAGCCGGCTGCGCCCGCCGCGGCGAACGACGAGCCGTCGTTCCAGCAGCTCAAGGGCATCCCGCTGGCCACGGCCAAGAACATGGACATCTCGCTCGCGGTCCCGACCGCGACGTCCGTGCGCAACATCCCGGTCAAGCTGCTCTGGGACAACCGCACCGTCATCAACAACCACCTCAAGCGCGCCCGCGGTGGCAAGGTCTCCTTCACCCACCTCATCGGCTACGCGATCATCAAGGCGATCAAGGCCAACCCGGAGTACAACAACACGTACGCCGTGGTCGACGGCAAGCCGACGATGGTCACCCCCGCGCACATCAACCTCGGTCTGGCGATCGACCAGCAGAAGCCTGACGGCACGCGCCAGCTGGTCGCCCCGTCGATCAAGGGCTGCGAGTCCATGGACTTCGCGCAGTTCTGGACGGCGTACGAGGAGATCGTCAAGAAGGCCAAGAACAACAAGCTGGGCATGGACGACTACCAGGGCACCACCGTGTCCCTGACGAACGTCGGCGGCATCGGCACCAACAACTCCGTCCCGCGCCTCATGCAGGGCCAGGCCGCCATCGTCGGCGTCGGCTCGATGGAGCTGCCGCCGGAGTTCCAGGGCGCCTCGCCCGAGACGGTCAACCGCAACGCGGTCTCGCGCATCATGACGATGACCTCGACGTACGACCACCGCGTCATCCAGGGTGCCCAGTCGGGCGAGTTCCTGCGCAAGGTGCACCAGCTGCTCCTCGGCGAGGACGGCTTCTACGACGAGATCTTCCGCTCGCTGCGCATCCCCTACCAGCCGATCCGCTGGGCCAACGACATCTCGCACTCGCACGACGACGAGATCTCCAAGCAGGCCCGCATCCTCGAGCTGATCCACGCCTACCGCGTGCGCGGTCACCTGATGGCCGACACGGACCCGCTCGAGTACAAGCAGCGCAGCCACCCCGACCTCGAGATCGAGTCGCACGGCCTGACCCTGTGGGACCTCGACCGCGAGTTCGCGACCGGCTCGTTCGGTGGCGAGGGTCGTCGCTTCATGCAGCTGCGCCAGATCCTCGGCATCCTGCGCGACTCGTACTGCCGCACCACCGGCGTCGAGTACATGCACATCATCGACCCGGAGCAGCGTCGCTGGATCCAGGAGCGCGTCGAGAAGCCGTACGACAAGGAGACCCGCGAGGAGCAGCTCCGGATCCTGGAGAAGCTCAACCAGGCCGAGGCGTTCGAGACCTTCCTGCAGACGAAGTTCGTCGGCCAGAAGCGCTTCTCCCTCGAGGGCGGCGAGACCGCTGTCGCGGTCATCGACGAGATCGCCGAGGCTGCCGCCCAGGCCGGCCTCGACGAGGTCTGCATCGGCATGGCCCACCGTGGTCGCCTCAACGTGCTGGCCAACATCGTCGGCAAGTCCTACAACCAGATCTTCCGCGAGTTCGAGGGCAACATCGACCCGCGCACGGTCCAGGGCTCGGGCGACGTGAAGTACCACCTCGGTGCCGAGGGCGAGTTCGTCGCCGGCTCCGGCGACAAGATCAAGGTCTCGGTCGCGGCCAACCCGTCGCACCTCGAGACGGTCGACCCGGTCGTGACCGGTATCGCCCGCGCCAAGCAGGACGTGCTGAACCGCGGCAACGAGTTCCCGGTCCTCCCCCTGCTGGTCCACGGTGACGCCGCGTTCGCCGGCCAGGGTGTTGTCGCCGAGACGCTCAACCTGTCGCAGCTCCGTGGCTACCGCACCGGCGGTTCGGTCCACCTGGTCATCAACAACCAGGTCGGCTTCACCACCTCCCCCGGCTCGTCGCGCTCGACGCTCTACTGCACCGACGTGGCCCGCATGGTCCAGGCGCCGATCTTCCACGTCAACGGCGACGACCCGGAGGCGTGCATCCGCGTCGCCCGCCTCGCCTTCGAGTACCGCCAGGCGTTCAACAAGGACGTCGTCATCGACCTCGTCTGCTACCGCCGCCGCGGTCACAACGAGGGTGACGACCCGTCGTACACCCAGCCGCTCATGTACGACCTCATCGAGCAGAAGCGCTCCGTGCGCAAGCTCTACACCGAGTCCCTCATCGGTCGTGGCGACATCACGATCGAGGAGGCCGAGGAGGTCCTGCGCAACTACCAGGCGCTGCTGGAGCGGGTCTTCACCGAGGTCCGCGAGGCCGACGCCAAGCCGGACCAGTGGACGACCGTCCCGGACTACCCGGAGAAGCTCGGTGGCGGCACCACGGCCGTCTCGGCCGAGGTGCTCAAGCGGATCTCCGACGCCTACATCACCCCGCCGGAGGGCTTCACCGTCCACCCGAAGGTGATGCCGCAGCTGCAGCGTCGCGCCGCCTCGATCACCGACGGCCCGATCGACTGGGGCACCGGCGAGATCCTCGCCTTCGGCTCGCTGCTCATGGAGGGCCGCCCGGTCCGCCTGGCCGGTCAGGACTCGCGTCGTGGCACCTTCGTGCAGCGCTTCGCGACGATCATCGACCGGACGAACGCCGACGAGTGGACGCCGCTGTCCAACCTCACCGAGGACCAGGCGAAGTTCTTCGTCTACGACTCGCTGCTCTCCGAGTACGCCGCCCTCGGCTTCGAGTACGGCTACTCCGTCGCCCGCCCGGACGCCCTCGTCCTGTGGGAGGCGCAGTTCGGTGACTTCGTCAACGGCGCCCAGTCGGTCATCGACGAGTACATCTCCTCGGGCAAGACCAAGTGGGGCCAGGACTCCGGCGTGGTCATGCTTCTCCCCCACGGCTACGAGGGTCAGGGTGCCGACCACTCCTCCGCCCGCATCGAGCGCTTCCTGACGCTCTGCGCGGACGAGGCCATGGTCGTCGCCCAGCCGTCGACGCCCGCGTCGCACTTCCACCTGCTCCGCAAGCACTCGCTCGGCGGTGAGCACAAGCCGCTCATCATCTTCACGCCGAAGTCGATGCTGAAGCGCAAGGAAGCCGCGTCGCTGCCGTCCGACTTCACCTCCGGCGAGTTCCGCCCGGTCATCGGCGACGACAGCGTCGACGCCGCCAAGGTCACCACGGTGCTGCTGGTCTCCGGCCGCCTCACCTGGGACCTCGTGGTCGAGCGCCAGAAGCAGGCCCGCGAGGACGTCGCCATCGTCCGCGTCGAGCAGCTATACCCGTGGCCGACCGCCGAGATCGCGGCCGAGCTGGCGAAGTACCCCAACGCCACGGTCAAGTGGGTGCAGGACGAGCCGTTCAACCAGGGCCCGTGGCCGACGTTCGCGCTGAACATCGTCCCGGAGCTCGGTCGGCCCGTCCAGGCGGTCACTCGCCCGGCGTCGTCGACCACCGCGGTCGGCACGGCCAAGCGCCACCAGGTCGAGAACGCCGAGCTCCTGGCGCGCGCCTTCTCCTGATCGACGTACGACGAAGGCCCCCGGCATCGCGCCGGGGGCCTTCGCCATTTCCGGGACTCGCCACCTGCCAGAATGGGGCCATGTACTTCACCGACCGCGGCATCGAGGAACTCCAGAAGCGTCGGGGCGACGAAGAGGTCACCCTGGAGTGGCTGGGCGACCAGCTCCAGGCGTTCGTCGACACCTTCCCCGAGTTCGAGACCGCAGTGGAGCGCTTCGCGACCTGGCTCGCGCGCCTCGACGACCCTGACGACGAGTGACCACTCCCCCTGACACGCACAGCGGCCCCGCACCAGTTGGTGCGGGGCCGCTGTTGTTGCTGGGTGGATCAGTCGTCGTCGTTGTCGACGCCCATGTCGGTGCGGGCCTTGCGGGCCGCCTCGCGGATCTCGAAGAGATCCGTGGCGAAACCGCCGACCGCCTTGACCACGTCGCCGACCGCTGTGATCACGATGTTGGAGACCTGGCCGGCCGCGTGGGTCGCGGCCTCGATGGAGTCCTGGACCTGGTCCTTGCGGATCTCGGCCCTGCTGAGATTGCTCATGGCTTCAGTCTCGGGTGTCGGTCAGCAGACGGCAACGTGAGCACGCTCTCAGGCGGCGGCGACGACCTGGAGGCCGTCGTTGCCAGCCGTGGGCTGCTTCTTCCGGAACGGGAAGGTGACGATCTCCCGGAGACCCGCCAGCGGACCCTCGGTGTAGGTGCTGTCGGGAAGCGAGAGCTGGAAGACCTGCTTCCAGACGCTCCACAGCTGCTTCGCCATCGGCGCCTCGTTGTAGCGGACGCCGTACTTCTCGCAGAGCGCCTTCACCTCGACGGCGATCTCCTTGTAGCGGTACGCCGGGATGTCCGGGAAGAGGTGGTGCTCGATCTGGTAGCTCAGGTTGCCCGAGAGCACGTCGACGACGTGGCTGCCGGTGAAGTTCGCCGAGCCAAGGATCTGGCGGTAGTACCACTGGGCGTGCGACTCGTCCTCGGTCTCCTCGATGGAGAACGTCTCGGCACCCTCCGGGAAGTGGCCACACCAGATGACCGACGACGACCAGAGGTTGCGGACCAGGTTGGCGGCCATGTTGCCCACGAAGGTGAACGGAGCACCGGGGCCCGAGAGCAGCGGGAAGAGGACGTAGTCCTTCAGCGCCTGCTTGCCGGCCTTGGCCCGGAAGCGACGCAGGCCCGGCTTCATCTCCTCCCAGGTCTTCTCGCCCGCGAAGAACTTCTCGGACTCGAGCTCCTGGATCGCGGTGCCCCACTGGAAGAGCACCTGCAGCGTGCCGCAGAAGATCGGGTTGAGCAGCCAGATCGGGTGCCACGGCTGCTCGTCGGTGACCCGGATGACGCCGTAGCCGGTGGCGTCGTGGTCCTTGCCGACGATGTTGGTGAACGTGTGGTGCACGTAGTTGTGCGTGTACAGCCAGCTGTCGGCGTGGATCGTGTTGTCCCAGTCGAAGTTCTTGGCGGTGAACTCCGGGTCGTTCATGAAGTCGTACTGGCCGTGCATCACGTTGTGGCCGATCTCCATGTTGTCGATGATCTTCGACAGGGAGAGGGCGGTGACGCCGGCGAGCCACGCCGGCGGGAACCAGCCGGCCCACAGCAGCGCGCGGCCCGCGACCTCGAGCTTCTTCTGCTTGGCGACGATGTCGCGGATGTACGCCGCGTCCTTCTCGCCGAGGTCGGCGACGATGCGGGCGCGCAGGTCGTCGAGTTCCTTGCCGAACGCCTCGATCTGCTCGGGCGCCAGCTTGTGCTTCTGGGTGGTCGTGGTGCTCATGAGAACTCCTTGGTGAGGTTGGTTCTGAGAGGTCAGAGGTCGATGGAGACGTCGCCACACGGAGCCGAGATGCACGGCTTGATGTTGACGTCGTTGTCGGTGTTGAGGTCGCCAGTCAGGACGTTGCGCGTGATGCCCGTGAGCTTCGTGCTGACGCAGGCGTTGCAGATGCCGATGCGGCAGCCGTAGTCCGGGTTGAGCCCGGCGGCCTCGGCCTGCTCGAGGATCGTCTGACCGTTGTTGTCGGCCTTCTCGCCCGAGGCGGCGAAGACCAGCTCGCCGGTGGCCTCATCGGTCGGCACGGTGCGGGTCGGGGCAGCGAACTGCTCCAGGTGGAGCCGGTCGGAGATGCCTTCGGCCTCGAAGACGGCACGGACGCCGTCCATGAGCGGCATCGGGCCGCAGAGGAACGTCTCGGCCTCGGCGAAGTGCTTGTCGGCCGCGACGAGGTGCTCGCGGCTGAAGAAGCCCTGCAGGTCGCCCTCGTCCGAGTTGGTGTAGGCCCGGATGATCCGGACGCCCTCGTACTTCGCCTGGATCTCCTCGAGCTCCTCGCGGTAGATCACGTCGTCAGGCGTGAACGCGTAGTGCAGGAAGGTGACCTTGCCGATGTAGGCACGGTCGGTCAGCGTGCGCAGCATCGACATCACCGGGGTGATGCCGGAGCCGCCGCTGATCAGCAGGATGCTGCGCGGGTGCGGCAGCGGGATGTGGAACTCACCCTGCGCGGGCGAGATCTGGACGATCATGCCGGGCGTCGCATTGGCCAGGAGCCAGGGCGACACGAGGCCGTTCGGGTCGACCTTGATGGTCAGCTCGATCTTGCCGTCGCGGCGGAACTGCGAGTTCGCCGGCGAGTAGCAACGCGTACGACGGATGCCGTCGATCTCGACGGAGAGCTTGACGAACTGGCCGGCCTTGAAACCGGCCCAGGTGGCGTTCGGACGAAGCGTGAGGGTGACGCTGTCGGCGGTCTTGCGCTCGACATCGGTCACCTCGGCCCGGGTCTCGGTACGGGACCAGAGCGGGTCGATCATCTCGACGTAGCGGTCGACGCTGTGCGGGGTCGCGAGCGCGGCAGCAAAGGACGAGTCCAGGAAGCGGCGACCCATCCGGGAGGAGGTCAGCACCTGCATGCGGGACATGGCGGCTCCTTTCAAAGTTTGGGTGAACACTCGTTTCTTCGGTGAACGGCTGTTCACCGAAACTATCTCCGCCCCGGGACCCATAGGTCAACCTGATTCGGCGTGACGCCGCACACTTTCAGTGAACACGCGTTCACTCGCGTTACAATTCCGTCATGAGCAGCGCAGGGGTCTCCCGGACGGAGCAGAAGGAACGCACACGGCGTGCGATCCTCGACGCTGCGCTGACCCTCGCCGAGGACGGCGGCCTCGCCGCCCTCTCGCTGCGCCAGGTGGCCAAGGAGATCGGCATCGTGCCGACGGCCTTCTACCGCCACTTCGCCAGCATCGACGAGCTCGGCCTGAGCCTGGTGACCGAGGCGTTCGATGCGCTGCGCGCCCTCCTGCGCGACGCACGGGCGATCCCGGAGGAGACCGACTCCGAGTGGGACCTCGCCGTCTCCATCGCCGACAAGTCGATCGATGCCGTCGTCGCCCACGCACGCCAGAGCGACCGTCAGCTGCGCTTCATCGCGCGCGAGCGGCTCGCCGGCCCGGCCGCGGTGCGCGACGCCGTACGCCATCAGCTCGAGCTGGTGGAGCGCGAGCTCGCGACCGACCTCGCCCACCTGCCGTTCACGCGGGCCTGGTCCGCCAGCGACCTCGCCGTTCTCTCCAACCTCCTGGTCAACGCGATGCTCTCCCACGTCGAGGAGCTCAGCCGCGCCACCAGTGCCGCCGACACCCGGCGCATCGCCGACACCGCCCGCCGCCAGCTGCACATCGTGCTGGTCGGCGCACTCCGATGGGACTCCAGCAAGTGACCAGCACCCTGCCCGCCATTCCCGACGAGCGGGCCGCCTCTCCCCTGGCCACCCTCGCGGCCGCCGCGCGCAACGCGTGGGCGATCTCGCCGTTCGGTGAGGGCATCGAGCAGTACGCCGGCATGCCGCAGCACGTGCTCGTCGACGAGCCGCACCGTCAGCTTCGTCGGTACCTCAGCAGCAAGCCGCACACCAAGGCGCGGCCGGTGCTGCTCGTCCCACCGCAGGCCGTGTCGACCAACTGCTACGACCTGCGCCCCGGCCAGAGCCTCGCAGCGCACCTCGTCTCCCGGGGCCACGCGACGTACGTCGTCGACTACGGCGACATGACGTTCGCGGACCGCCACATGGGCTTCGAGGCGTTCATCGACGACATCATCCCGGCCGCGATCCGCCGCGTCTCGGAGGAGCACGACGGCGCCCCGGTCGACGTCGTCGCCTGGTCGCTCGGCGGCACCTGCAGCCTGCTGACCGCCGCGGCGCACCCGACCCTGCCGATCGCGTCCATCACGGCCTTCGGCACGCCGATCGACTACCGGCTGATCCCGGCGGTGCAGATCCTGCGCTACCTCGACAACGTGCTGGGCTCCAACGTGATGACGTTCGGCACGGGCCTGATGGGTGGTGTCCCCCGCCAGGTGACCCGCCTCAGCTTCCGGGCGATGGCGCCGATCCGCGAGCTGAAGAAGCCGCTCTTCCTCGCGCAGAACATCCTCGACCGCGAGACCCTCGCCCGCACCACCGCGATCGACAACTTCATCAACGCGATGCCGGGCTACCCGGGCCGCTTCTACCACCAGGTCCACACCCGCCTGCTGACCCGCAACGAGCTCGCGACCGGCACCGTGCACCTCACGCACGGCCGCGCGGTGCGCCTCTCCTCGATCCGCACGCGCGTGCTCTTCATCGGCAGCCGCACCGACGCGATCGGCCCCGGCCCTGCGGTCGAGGCAGGCACGCGCTCCGTCCCCGGCGCGCGGTACGTCGCCGCCGACGGCCTCTCCCACCTCGGTCTCGTCGCCGGCCCGCAGGCTGCCCAGCTGGCGTGGACGCACCTCGACGCGTTCCTCGACGAGGTCTGAGCGACTCCCCCCGCGTCAGGCCGTGCGCAGGTTGCCCGGATCGGTGGCCGCACGCAGCCAGGGGCCGGTCAGCAGCAGCGCCAGCCCGATGGCCGCCCAGACGAGAGCGGCCATGACCAGCACCGCCGCCACGGTAGCCAGCAGCCAGAGCAGCGTGATGCCCGCGAGTGCCGCGCCGAGGAGCACTGCGCCGAGGAGCGTGCCACCGACGCCCATGGGCACGGCGACCAGGCCGATCTCGGCGCGCTGTGCACGAGCGACCAGCTCGCTGCTGCCACCGAGCGCCGCCAGCGATGCCACGGAGCGCTTGCCATCCAGGAGGGACTCGACCGAGTGGACGGCGAGCGAACCCACCACGGCAACCAGCGAGATAAGCAAGGCCACGCCGACGAGTCCGATCGCCCCCAGGTAGTACCCGCGGTCCTCGGGCTGGACGTCATCGAGAATGCCGGCCACCATCGCCGCGGAACCGCCTGCGACCAGGCCGATTCCCCCGACCGCAGCCGCCGCGCGGCCTGCCGGGCGTGGGTCCGACGCGAGACGCCGGGCCGCGAGCAGCACCGGACCGGTCCGCGCACGGCGCGCCACCCGCCGACCGATGACGTAGGCGGTCCAAGGAGCCAGGCTGACCAGCCCTCCGACGAGGAGGACGATCGCCACGAGCGGCGCCGCGACATCGACCACGTCGGAGTCGCGCCAGAAGACGAGCATGGCCGCCCCGGCCATCACCCCACCCAGCAACAGGACGACGCCCCACGGGCGTGGCGGGCGCGGGTCGTGGCGCCGCGTCAGACCCAGCGGCGAGACGACGACCCGGCGATCAGCCGCCAGCCCCACGACGACGCCGAGCCCCGCGACCAGGACCACCGTCAGGGCGAACTGCCACCAGGCCGGCGTCACGCTGGTCGGCACGAACCGCACGCCCGCACTGTAGAACGTCACACCCTCCTCACAGCAGCCACGCATGGACACGCCACCGAAGAAGAGGCGGAGGAGCAGGAAGACACCGATGCCTGCGACGGCTCCCACAGCGGCCGGTACGCCGACCTCGACCGCACCGATGCGGCGTACCTCTCCGGGGGTGGCTCCGGCCAGCCGCAGCGCGGCGAGCCGACGCTCGCGGGCCGACGTCCCGAGCCGTACGGCCTGGAAGAGGAGCAGCAACGCCGGGACGGAGAGCATCGCCGCGCCGAAGGCGAATCCGCCGCGTGTGCCGGCGTCGGCGACGACGCTGTACAGGCTCTCGTCGGGATACTGCGGAAGCATCGCGATCGTCTGGGTGACGAGGAGCAGACCGCACACGATGGCGGTGCAGCCGGCGAGGAGCATCGCGCGCCCCTGACCCGCCGCGAGCGCGAGCCGCCAGCCCAGGCCGATCATGCGATCGTCCCGTCGAGCATGCGCACCTCGCGGTCGGCACGCGCCGCCACCCGGTTGTCGTGCGTCACCATGACGATGGCGGCTCCCGTCTCCTTCGCAGCGTCGTAGAGCGCGACGAGCACCTGCTCGCCGGCAACGGTGTCCAACGCGCCCGTCGGCTCGTCGGCGAAGATGACGCGTGGCGAGGTGACCAGCGCGCGGGCCAGCGCGACGCGCTGTGCCTCACCGCCGGAGAGCTCCCCCGGTACGACGTCGGCAAGGGCTCCGGCGTCGAGGCGCTCCAGCCAGCCTCGCGCGATCCGGTCGGCGGACGCGCGGGCGTGCCGCTCGAGCATCAGCGGCAGGGCGACGTTCTCGACCGCGGTGAGCTCGGGCACGAGCTGGCCGAACTGCAGCACGACGCCGAACTCACGGCGACGCAGGCGAGTCCGCTCGGCCTCGGAGAGATCGTCCAGGCGACGTCCGTCGTAGCTGATCTCGCCGGCTTCCGGGCGCAGGATGCCCGCGAGCGAGAGCAACAACGTCGACTTGCCGCTACCGGAGGGGCCCGTGATCGCGAGCTTCTCCCCCGCCGAGATGTCCAGGCTGACACCGCGGAGCGCCTCGGTACGTCCGTAGGCCTTGCGCACGGCGCGCGCTGAGATGAGCTGATCGGTCATGACGGGTCCCCCTGGTGGTTCGAGCTGGACGGTGCATTCAGGCGCCCCTCGGCGGCCTCGAGCCACCGCAGGTCCGCGTCGAGGTGAAAGACCGCGTGGTCGATCGCTGCGCGGCCGGCCGGATCGGTCGTGGCGTCCTGCGCAGCGAGGAGCTCACGGAGCCGGGCGAGGTGCACCTCCCGCTGGCGCGCGAGGAAGGACCGCGCGTCGACCCCCGTGCGGAGCGCAGTCACCGCCTTCCGCACCAGCTCGTCGGCGGGATACGGGCCCGCGCTCTCGGGACTGGCCAGCCACGTGTCCAGCTCGGCACGGCCGGACTCCGTCAGTGCGTAGACGGTCCGCTCGGGACCACCGTCGCGGACGGTCTCCGCCACCTCGACGAGCCCGTCGCGCTCGAGCCGCTGCAGCGCGGCGTACACCTGCCCGTACGGCAGCTCCTTGGCACCCGGAAAGCGGATGTCGTGTTCACGTTTGAGGTCGTAGCCGTGGGCGGGCCCACTGCTCAGGACCCCCAGAAGGACATGCGAGATGCTCACGTCGGCGACTATACACACTGTGAATACACTGAGTGAATAGTCTTGAACCGAGTCGGTGGACCTGAGTAGATCGACGCAGGACACGGGGCACCGCGCCGACAAGGATCGTCCCGGCACGACGAAGGCCTCCCGACACGGGGGTGCGGGAGGCCTTCGTGGATGTGCGGTCAGTGCGCGGCGGGGGCTCCTGCCGCGTTCTGCGTACGCGCCGGGAGCAGCAGTGCCATCAGGAAGACGACGACGCCGAAGCAGGCACCGGTCAGCAGCGCCCAGTCGAGGCCGCCGACGAACGCCGTCGGCGGCAACACCCCCGGGATCAGCTCGGTCAGGTGGTCACGCGCCACGATCGCGTCGCCGCGCGACTGAAGGATCGCGATCAACAGCGCCATGCCGGCCGCACCGGCGACCTGCTGCAGCGTGCCGAGCAGCGAGCTGCCGTGCGAGTAGAGCTCGGGCGGCAGCGCGCCCAGGCCGAGCGTGAAGACCGGCGTGAAGACGCAGGCCAGGCAGCTCATCAGCGCAACGTGGAGCACCACGATCAGCCAGAACGGCGTGCTCAGGTCGATCACCTGGGACAGGACCACGAGAGCCGTCACCAGACCGGCAGCGCCCGGGATCACCAGCGGCCGGGTCCCGACGCGGTCGAAGACCCTGCCGACCCGCGGGCCGAGCAGGCCCATCGCCAGACCACCCGGCATGACCAGCAGGCCGGTCTGGAGGGTGCTGAGCCCCCGGTAGTTCTGCAGGTAGAGCGGCAGGAGCACCATCGCGCCGAAGAACGCCATGAAGGCCGCGCACATCAGCAGCACCGCCGTGGCGAAGGTCCGGATCCGCAGGGTACGCAGGTCGAGCAGCGGAGCGCCGCGGCCCTGGAGGACGATCTGGTAGGCGACGAACGCGCCGACGAGCAGCACGCCCACGATGGTGAACGCGACCGGCTTGGCCAGCGTGCCCGCACCGAAGTTGCTGAGGCCGTAGACCAGGTTGGCGAAGCCGCCACCGGCGAGCAGGACGCTCAGCCAGCTGACCGGGCCGGCCTTCGGCTCACCGATGTTCTCGACGAGACGACGGCCCACAACGCCCATGACGATTGCGAGCGGCAGGATCGTGGCGAAGATCAGGCGCCACGGACCGAGCTCGAGCAGCAGACCGGACGTGGTCGGGCCGAGCGCCGGGGCGACCGAGATCGCCATCATCATGTTGCCCATCACGCGACCGCGGTGGGCCATCGGGATGACCGTCATGACGGTGGTCATGAGCAGCGGCATCATCACCGCGGTGCCGGCGCCCTGGATGGACCGCGCGACCAGCAGCACGGCGTACGACGGCGCGAGCATGCCCAGCAGGGTGCCCGTACAGAAGGTCGCCATGGCAACCGTGAACGCGGTCTTCGTGGTGACCCGCTGGAGGAACCAGCCGGTGAGCGGGATGACCGACGCCATCGTCAACATGAAGACCGTGTTGACCCACTGGCTCGTGCGCTCGTCGATGCCGAAGTCACGCATGAGGCTCGGCAGCGCGTTGATCATCGTGGTCTCGTTGAGGATCACCACGAAGGTGGCCGCAACGAGGAGCTTCACGACGAGCGGCGTCGTGAAGGGTGCATCGGGTGAGTCGTCAGTCGCAACGACGGCGACGTCGATGTCCTGGGACGCAGACATGGGAGGCCTTTCGGGGAGGGCGCGGGGTGGCCTGGTGACCGCCCGTTCATGTACTCCACGAACGAGACCCCGGAGATCCGACAACGCCCGGTCAGGTGGGGACGCGTCGGAGTGAATTCTCGTTGCCCAACCCGTGTGAACGCCAATCAATTCCCGGGAGGGACGAAACCTCAGCGAACGCCGGGGCGGACGCTCACCTCGGGCATCGCCGCATCGCGCGGCAGGTCCAGCACGGAGAGGATGGTCGCAGCCACGGTCTCCGGCTGGATCCAGCGCTCGGCGCTGTAGTCGGCGCCCTCCTGGTCGTGGACCTTCTCCTGCATCGGCGTTGCCGTGCGCCCCGGGAAGACACTGGTCACCCGTACCCCGTGCGCGACTTCCTCACCGCGGAGCGCGTCCGCGAAGCCGCGGAGGCCGAACTTCGTCGCGGCGTACGCGCCCCAGGTCGGGTGGGCGTTGAGCCCGGCGCCGCTGTTGACGAAGACCACGGTGCCGCGCGCCGCCCGGAGTGCCGGGAGACAGAACTGCGTGAGCACCATCGGTGCGACCAGGTTGACGTCGACCTGGGCGCGCACCTCGTCATAGACCAGGTCATGTGCCGGTGCGAGGTCGACGACGCCCGCGACGTGCAGCACGGAGTCAAGGTGCGGAGGCAGGTTCGCGCCCGTCAGGGCATGGGCCAGCGAAGCAGGGTCGGCGAGGTCGGCGACCACGACGCGCGCGCCGTCGTACTGCTGCTGGAGCTCGTGGGCGCGCGGCTGGGAGCGGGCCAGGAGGATGAGCTCGTCACCGCGCGCCTGGAGGGCGGAGGCGACCGCTGCGCCGATGCCGGAGCCAGCGCCGGTGATCAGGTGGACGTGACTCATCGGGTCAGGATGATCTTGCCGAAGACGTCGCCAGCGTGGAGGGCGGCGAACGCGTCGCGCGCCTGCTCCATCGGCACCGTGTGGTCGATGAGCGGCTTCAGGCCGGTGGCGTCGAGCATCTGGACCAGCGACGCCAGCTCGCTCCGGGTGCCCATCGTCGAGCCGATGACCTGCAGCTGGAGGAAGAAGATGTGGGGCAGCATCGCGTTGTCGAGATTCGGGCCGGAGGTGTTGCCCGAGGTCACGAGCTTGCCGCCGGGGCGCAGCGAACGGATCGAGTGCTCCCACGTCGCCCGCCCGATGGTCTCCATGACGGCGTCGACCTTGACCGGCAGCCTCTCGTTGGACCCGAAGATCTCGTGGGCACCGATCTCGAGGGCCTTGGCGCGCTTCGCCTCGTCGCGACTCGTCGCGTAGACCTTGAGCCCCGCCGCGCGCGCGAGCACGATGCAGGCCGTCGCCACGCCGCCGCCAGCGCCCTGCACGAGCACGGAGTCGCCGGCCTTGAGTCCACCCTGCGTGAAGAGCATCCGGTACGCCGTGAGCCAGGCGGTCGGCAGACAGGCGGCCTCTTCGAAGCTCATCGACTTCGGCTTCGGGACGACGTTGCGGCGCGGCACGATCACCTTGTCCGCGAAGGTGCCCTGGTGCAGCTCGGAGAGCAGCGAACGCTTCGGGTCGAAGGTCTCGTCGCCGGTCCAGTCAGGCGAGCTGATGACGGCGTGTACGACGACCTCGTTGCCGTCCTCGTCGTAGCCCGCTGCATCGCAGCCGAGGATCATCGGCAGGCGGTCCGCCTTGAGGCCGACACCCTTCAGCGACCAGAGGTCGTGGTGGTTGAGGCTCGCAGCCTTGACCGTGACCGTCGTCCAGCCATCCGGCGCCACCGGATCGGGGCGCTCCCCCACCACGAGGCTGTCGAGCGGGGACTCAGCGTTGAACGACTCGGCGTAGACGGCGAACATGCGCCAAACCTACCGAGTCAGATCAGGAGCGAGCGACGCCGTCCCGACGCGCGGCCTCGGCCACGGCGGCGGAGACGGCGGGACCCACGCGCGGGTCGAACGGACCCGGGATGACCATGTCCTCCGCGAGCGCGTCGCCGACGAGAGCGGCGAGCGCCTCGGCAGCCGCGAGCTTCATGCCCTCGGTGATGGCGGTCGCGCGGACGTCGAACGCACCACGGAAGATGCCCGGGAACGCCAGGACGTTGTTGATCTGGTTCGGGAAGTCCGAGCGACCGGTCGCGACGACGCGGGCGTACTTGTGCGCGACGTCCGGGTGCACCTCGGGAGTCGGGTTGGCCATCGCGAAGATGATCGCGTCGTCGGCCATCGTCGCGACGACCTCCTCCGGCACGGTGCCGCCGGAGACGCCGAGGTAGACGTCAGCGCCGTCCATCGCGTCGGCGAGCGTGCCCTTGCGACCGTTGCGGTCCGCGGTGATCTCGGCGAGCTGCTTCTTGACCGGGGTCAGGTCGGAGCGGTCCGAGCTGACGACGCCGCGACGGTCGGTGACGGCGATGTCGGTGATGCCGGCGACGATCAGGATCTTCGCGATCGCGACGCCCGCGGCGCCCGCACCGGAGATGACCACACGGGTCTGCTCGGGCGTGCGGCCGGTGAGCTTCAGAGCGTTCTTGAGCGCGGCGAGCGCGACGACGGCCGTGCCGTGCTGGTCGTCGTGGAAGACGGGGATGTCGAGGCGCTCCTTGAGGCGGTCCTCGATCTCGAAGCACCGCGGCGCCGAGATGTCCTCGAGGTTGATGCCACCGAACGACGGCGCCAGGCGCACGACCGTCTCGATGATCTCCTCGGTGTCCGTGGTGTCCAGGCAGATCGGGATGCCGTCGACGCCACCGAACTGCTTGAAGAGGATCGCCTTGCCCTCCATGACCGGCATGGCCGCGGCCGGGCCGATGTCACCGAGGCCCAGGACAGCGGTGCCGTCCGTGATGACGGCGACGGTGTTGGGGACCCACGTGTAGTGCTGGGTCAGGTCGGGGTTCTCGGCGATCGCGGTGCAGACGCGGGCAACACCGGGGGTGTACGCGAGCGACAGCTCATCAGCGCCAGCCAACTCCACCGACGACTGGATCGCCATCTTGCCGCCTACGTGGAGGTCGAACACCGGGTCACCAGCGAACGGGTGGGCAGCGGTCTCGAGCTCAGACATTTTCGGCAAGACTTTCGGGGCGTTCGGAAGGATCGGGAGTGCCGCTCGAACGCGAATGGTGTGTCGCGGAGCAGCCAGACAGGGGTTCACCCTCGCCAGCATCCTTTCACAAGGGAGCGTTCTCCTCCACGGCCGCGTGCGGAATGTGACGCATCCGGCACCTGCCCACGAGTGCCCGCGCGACAGCCAGGACGTCCTCCTCCGGCACGACACCTCGGTGTCGTGAGTCGACGCCCTCGGCAGCGTTGTCGCTCAGCAGCCACCAGCCGGGCGCGCCCGTCCTCGTCGTACGCCGCTCGGCAGCGCGCTTGACGGCCAGCGTGCCGTCGACGAACCGGGCCAGGACGACGTCGCCCTCACGCGGCGTACGGCCCCAACGGACTAGAAGACGGTCGCCGTCACGGAGCCCCGGCTCCATGGATCGTCCGCGGACGATGGCCCAGCCCCATCGACGTCCTCGCATGGGGAGTAGTGTCGCAGCCACACACACGTGACCCCCACGAAGGAGCTGTCGAGCATGCTGTTCGCCCCCACCGTCGAGGCCCAGGCCCACTGCGACCTCCCCTGCGGCGTCTACGACCCCGCCCAGGCCCGCATCGAGGCCGAGTCGATCAAGGCGCTCATCGCCAAGGTCAACGACTCCGACGACCCGGACTTCCGTACCCGCGCCATCGTCATCAAGGAGCAGCGCTCCACCCTGGTCAAGGAGCACCTCTGGGTGCTGTGGACCGACTACTTCAAGGCGCCGCACTTCGAGAAGTACCCGCAGCTCCACACCCTCATCAACGAGGCCACGAAGCTCGCGGGCGCCGGCGGCACGAAGGGCACGCTCGACGCGGCCGTTGCCGACGAGCTCCTCGCCAAGATCGACGAGATCGCCGGCATCTTCTGGGAGACCAAGAAGGCCTGAGCGGCCGGCGAGCTTGCTCGTCCGGATCGCATGCGGCGGACCCGCTTCCCTTCGGGGAGGCGGGTCCTTCCGCATTTCATCCGTCGGGGCGGCAGCCTGTGGAGGACCGTTCGCGACGATCCGGTGATCGGCGTCTGATGGACACATGGACACCGACGCCCTCGTGCTCGAGCACCTCGCCCTCGTCGACCGCTGCGCCCGCCGGTTCCGCGGCTGGGGCGAGCCCCACGACGACCTGGTCCAGGCCGGGCGGCTCGCGCTGCTCCATGCCGCGCGGCGCTACGACGCCGAGCGGGGCGTGCCGTTCGCGGCGTACGCCGTGCCGACCGTGGTCGGCGGCATCCGCCACCACCTGCGCGACCGCTGCAGCCTGATCCGGGCGCCACGCGAGGCGCCCCAGCCCCACGTCGACGAGCTCGACGAAGGGGCGACGCCTGGCCACGCCGATCCGGCGTACGACGACGTGGAGCTGCGACTGATGCTGCTCCCCCAGCTCGAGCAGCTCCCCGCGCTCGAGCGTGCGGTCGTGACGCTCCGCTACCTCGACGGCCTGACGCAGGACGCCGTGGCCGCGCAGCTCGGCATCAGCCAGCCGCAGGTCTCACGGGTGCAGGCGCAGGCACTGGCCCGGCTGCGGCGACGGCTTGGTGGAGGGCCGGTCAGCCCTCGACGGCAGCCAGGTGGTGGATCGACTTCCGGTGAAACACGCCCACGAGCACGACCAGCGTGACGGCGGCCAGCAGCCACGCGACGACGTGGTCGGTCCGGTCGGAGTGCGCGTCCGTCGCGAAGTTGTAGGCCAGACCCAGCTGCACGAGCTGTGCCATCACGATCGGGCTGCGTGCCCAGGACCTGCTCCGGCGCAGCGCCATGCCGCACACGGCGAGCATCAGCCCCCACAGCGCGAAGAACGCGATGGTCGTCCAGCCGAGCGCCGATCGGGCGCTGTCAAAGGTGACGGCCTGGGCGATCGCAAGGCCAAAGAAGCAGACGGCCTCGAGCAGGACGACCAGCGCCGCGACGGTCAAAGGGCGCGGCGCGACAGGGTTTTCGGCGGGAATCGACACGGTCTCAATCTACTTGTGACCAAAGTGACGGCCGCTAGGGGTTGTCGTCAGATGGAACTCTTGCCAACCTTGCGTGTGCGTTCGTGAAAGAATTCACGAGGCCACCTCATCTTTTCTGCGCGACAATGCCTCCACCGAGGCCATCGCGCCCACCCCAGCAACCAAAGGGAGTACACCCAGCCGTGGATTGGCGTCACGAATCTGCCTGCCTCGACGAGGACCCGGAGCTGTTCTTCCCGATCGGCAACACCGGCCCCGCCATCCTCCAGATCGAGGAGGCCAAGCAGGTGTGCCGTCGCTGCGACGTTCGCGAGCAGTGCCTCGCCTGGGCACTCGAGGCGGGTCAGGACCACGGTGTCTGGGGTGGACTCAGCGAGGACGAGCGTCGCGCGCTCAAGCGCCGCAACGCCCGCGCCCGCGTGCGCACCGCCTGAGGACAGCAGTACGTCGGCTCACCCGAGCCGCTGAGCGACCGGTACGTCGATCTCGACGCGCGTGCCGGTCGCTGTCGCGTGTGCGGCCCCCATCGTGAGCTGACCGTCGAGCTCGGACTCGACGAGCGTCCGCACGATCGACAGCCCCAGGCTCGTCGACTGGTCCGGGTCGAAACCCTCCGGCAGACCCACCCCGTCGTCCTCGACGATCACGTGGAGACGGCCGACGAGTCGGCGCGCCTGGATGCCGATCCGTCCGACCCGATCGGTCTCGGGCACCGCGAGCTGCCGGTAGCCGTGCTCGACGGCGTTCTGCAGCAGCTCGGTGAGCACCATCGCGAGCGGGGTGGCGATGTCGGAGTTGAGGACGCCGAAGCTGCCTTCCCGGCGTACGGCGACGGCGTGGCCGATCCCGCCGACGTCGGCCACCATGCGGCCCAGGCGATCGGCGATCTCGTCGAACGCGACGTGCTCCTCGTCGGTGTGGCTCAGCGTCTCGTGGACCAGCGCGATCGAGCCCACGCGGCGTACGGCCTCCTCGAGGGCGAGCCGCGCGTCGTCATTGCCCATGCGACGGGCCTGGAGACGCAGGAGCGCGGCGACGGTCTGCAGGTTGTTCTTCACGCGGTGGTGGATCTCGCGGATCGTGGCGTCCTTGGTGACCAGCTCGCGGTCGCGCCTGCGGAGGTCGGTGACGTCGCGGACCAGGATCACTCCCCCGACCGCCACGCCCTCGGGCTTGAGCGGGAGCGAGCGCAGGATCAGCGCCACACCTTCGGAGGCGACCTCGGTGTCGCGCGCGACCAGCCCGCCCAGAACGGCGCTCAGCGTCTCCTCGTCGGGCCGGTCGCGCGGAGGCACGAGGCTGCGCGTCAGCTCCGCAAGCTGCTGGCCGACGAGGTCGCCGGCGTGACCGAGCCGGCGGTAGACCGAGAGCGCGTTGGGCGAGGCGTAGCTGACCCGGCCCCCGGTGTCGAGGCGGATGAAGCCGTCACCGACCCGAGGAGTGTCGGCGTGGTCGCTGCGCTGGCCGGGCACCGGAAAGGCGCCGCGGGTGATCATCCGGGTCAGCTCGCTGGCCGTCTGCGTGTAGGTCAGCTCGAGGTGCGACGGCGTGCGTACGCCGAGCAGGTTGGTGTTGCGGGCGATGACCGCGAGCACGCGGTCGCCCTGACGCACCGGGATCGTCTCCACCCGCACCGGGACGTCGTAGACCCACTCGGGGTCCCCGCCCTCACGCGTCAGCCGCCCGGTCTCGTACGCCGTGTCCAGCAGCTTGCGGCGCCCCGTCGGGACGAAGGTGCCGGCCACGTCGTCCAGCAGCGCCGTGGGCCCGGTGGTCGGCCGCTGCTGGGCTCCCGCCCAGAAGCCGCGTCCCTCACGGTCCGGGAGCCACAGCACGAGGTCGGCGAAGGAGAGGTCAGCGACGATCTGCCAGTCGGCGATCAGCAGATGGAGCCAGGCCAGCTCGTCGGTGTCGAGATCCGTGTGGGCACGGGCAATCTCGTCCAGGGTCGGCATGGCCCGAGAGTACGGCCCCCGATAGTCCCGGAAGCCAATTCGCACGGTGTCGGTACCGGCTGGCACGATGGAAACCATGCCGCTGCCGACAGATCGCCCGCTGGACGACCTGACCGCCGAACTCACCCGGATGCTCGGGAGCACCGACGCCCGGGTCCGCTCGCAGCAGGCCTATCGGCCCCTTGCGGGCTGGATCGCCGAGGGGGCGTACGACGACGTCCTGGTGGGTCTGGGCGACGGCATGGCCACCGGTCTGGAGGTCGGGCTGGGCCAGTCCGACACCGACACGGTCTTCCGGCGCAGCTGGTCGGCGAAGGTGCTCGCTGACTGCATCGCCCGCGACAACGCGACGGGCTTGCTCACCGCGCAGCAGCTCCTGCTCTGGGGCGACCGGGTGGCCACCTGGCTGGTCCGTGAGCGCGACCTGCGCGGCCACGTGGACGGCAAGGGACCCGCGATGGCGATCGCCCACGGCGCGGACGCGATCGCCGATCTGGCCCGCTCGGTCCACTTCGGCCTCCCGGAGATGACCGTGCTGCTCGACGTGATCGCCGACCGGCTGCTGCTGCCCACCGGCCACCGGCTCGTCACCGGCGAGCCGGACCGGCTGGCGCGCGCCACCGTCGCCGTCCTGACGCGTGACCTCGTCCCGCTCGGCCTGCTCGAGCCGTGGGTCGCTCGCCTGGCCAACGGCGCCGTTGCTGTGGACCCCGAAGGCGCGGTCGCCTGCCGGGCGTTCAACACCCAGTCGTTCCTGCGCGCGCTCTACCTGCAGGTCGCGCACGGCCCCGTGCGCCCGGCCGTCCGATCCGACCTGCTGCTGGTCATCGTCGAGGCGCTGCGCGAGACGACGCCGGAGCTGCGCCCCGCGCGCTAGCGGGCCTGAAATGCGACGAACCCCCGGAGCCTGAGGCTCGGGGGTTCGGGCGCTTGCGCTGAGTACGGGACTCAGGCGTTGGGGCGCTTGCCGTGGTTCGCGCCCTTCTTCTTGCGAGCGCGGCGCTTGCGGCCAGTCTTGCCCATGGGGATCCTCCTCGATCGCGGAACGGCTCATCCTCCCAGACGACTGCGCCTGGGTCGAATTCAGGCCGACCGGGTGGTCAGTCGGTGGTGGTGATACGGACCTGGACCTCGCGCAGCTGCACGAGGACACGGGCCCGAAGCCCCTCCGGGGCCGACTCGTGACAGGACCGCGCGACGACCTGCTTCACGGTGCGCTCGAGGTCGTACTTCTTCAGACAGGGTCCGCACTCGTCGAGGTGGTGGCGGACCGCGCTGCAGTCGGCCTCGTCGAGCTCGTTGTCGAGGAAGAAGACGATGCGCTCGAGGTAGTCGGCACAGTCCTCGCTCCGGTGCTGTCCCTGCTGGTCGGGTGCGCTCACGACACGACCTCCTCGCGGCTCAGACCGAACATGTCGTTCTCGCGGACGTAGTCCTCGAGGAGGGTGCGCAGCTGACGGCGACCGCGGTGCAGTCGCGACATCACGGTGCCGATCGGAGTGTCCATGATCTCCGCGATCTCCTTGTACGGGAATCCCTCGACGTCGGCGAGGTAGACAGCCAGACGGAACTCCTCGGGCAGACGCTGCAGCGCGTCCTTGACCTGGGAGTCGGGGAGGTGCTCGAGCGCCTCGTGCTCAGCGGACTTCAGCCCGGACGACGTGTGCGACTCGGCACGCGCGAGCTGCCAGTCCTCCACGTCCTCGGACATCGACTGCTTCGGCTCCCGCTGCTTCTTGCGGTAGCTGTTGATGAAGGTGTTCGTCAGGATCCGGTACAGCCAGGCCTTGAGGTTGGTCCCCGGCTTGAACTGGTGGAACGCCGCGAACGCCTTCGCGAACGTCTCCTGGACCAGGTCCTCCGCGTCAGCCGGGTTGCGCGTCATGCGCAGGGCCGCCGAGTAGAGCTGGTCGAGGAAGGGCAGGGCGTCGCGCTCGAAGCGCAGCGAACGCTCGGCCTCGGTCTCGTTGTCAGGAACCACGTCAGTCATCGCTCCCCAGAATAGATCAGCGCTGGCAGGCTCTACGGCAGCCAGCGGGCGATGGAGTACGGCGTTCACGTCGATGCTCAACGGACCAGGCGTCCGTTTTCTTCCGTCAGCTCCGTGCGACCTCGCGCACGACCCACTCCAGGGTCGCCTCCACCACGACGGCGAGCGCATCGTCCTGGGTCAGCGGGCCCGACTTCGGCACCTTGAAGGAGTGGTCAGCCGCCGGGACGACGGCCATCTCGGTGCCGTCCGGGAACTCGTCGGGCCGCCCGAACGGGTCGCGCTCGCCCTGGATCACCAGGGTCGACACCCGCGTGCCCACCAGCTCCTCGACCCGTGACTTCTCCGGCTTGCCGGGAGGGTGCAGAGGAAACGACAGCGCCAGGCATCCGCTCGCACCGAGCTCGCGCGCGCACCGAGCGGCCGAACGGGCACCCGCCGAGCGACCTCCGACCACGAGCGGGTTCCGGGGACGGATCTGGTCGGCCACCGAGCGGAGCGCGACGTCGAGCGACGCCGGCGTACCCGCGATCTTGCGGCCGGCGACCCGCCACGGCTGCTCGAGCAGCAGCACGCTGATCCCCTGCCCGGGCAGGTGACCGGCGAGGGCGACCAGGTCATGGGCATCGATGCCGCCACCGGCGCCGTGGCTCAGCAGCAGCGTGGCGATCGGGCGCTTGGCGCGATGGGCGACGAGTCGCGCCGGCCCGCCCGGGGTCTCGTACGTGCGACTCTCGCTCACGCGACCATCATGCCTGTCGTTCAGGCCTGCAGGGGAAGCGGCTCCACGAGCTCCGGCCCGTTGATGCGCACGTTGCCGACGGCCGTCGAGACGGGGTAGGCCGTCAGGCGCCCCGGAGCGGCGGGCTCGAGCAGTCCGAGCAGGTCCGCCCCCGGAGCAGCCGGGTCGAGCCACTCGTCCCACCGGTCGCGCTCGACCATCAGCGGCATCCGGTCGTGGATCATCCCGACGTCGTCGGTGGCCTCGGTCGTGATCACCGTGCAGGTCCACAGGAAGCGGGCGGGGTCGTCCTCCGCCAGAGCCGGGTCGCGCCAGATCTCGTAGAGCCCGGCCATCGGGAGCACTCCCCCGTCGGCAGGGCGGATGAAGAAGGGCTGCTTCTTCGGCTTGCCCTTCGCGTCGAGCTCCGCGGTGGGGTACCACTCGTAGTAGCCGTCAGCAGGCACCAGGCAGCGGCGTACGGCGAGGGCGCGGCGGAACGCCGGCTTCTCCGCCAGGGTCTCCAGGCGTGCGTTGATCATCCGGCTGCCGATGGAACGCTCCTTGGCCCAGGACGGCACCAGCCCCCAGCGAACGGCGCGGAGCTGGCGTTCGTCGTCCTTCGGTCGCTCCATCACCGCGTAGACCGGGTCGGTGGGCGCGACGTTCCACGAGGCAGCGATCTCCTCGTCGACGTGGGCGACCGCGTCGAACTCGTCGATCAGCTCATCCGGGCGCCGGGAGGAGGCATAGCGACCACACATGACGCTGACGATACGACGCTCCGGAAACGGCTCAGACCGGCCGCATCCCCCCGTCAGGTGCGGCCGGTCCGAGTCACCCAGAGACAGGTGTGGGTGCCCTAGCGGGCGAGCTCGTCCAGCAACAGGGCCGCGACCTCGTCGGAGCCGGGAAGCCCCTCGATCCAGACGCGGGTCGGGAAGTCGGCGGTGGACAGGAGCGTGCGTACGAGCGCGACCCGGCGTCCGAGAACCGGGTCGCGCTCGACGACAGCGACGACACGGCGGGCGCCGAGGCGCCCGATCGTCTCCGCGCCGTTGAAGACGGTGCCCGTCGACTGACCCACGCGGGCCAGACGCAGGGTGCGGGAGAAGCCGGAGTCCGGAGCAGCGAGGGACTCGACGGTCTCGGGAAGGTCGATCACGACCAAGGCGTGCTGCTGGGAGACATCGCCACCACTGCGCGCCGCGGCGCGATAGAGCTCGGCGAGCCGGCTGCGCACGTGGGCCAGGCTGGCGAGACCCGTGAGCGGGTCCTCGCAGGAGATCTGGTGGAGATAGGCGAGCGTGCCCTCGCTCCACGCGACAGTGATCGCACGAACGGCGTCGAACGACGGGTCCGTGCCGAGCACGGCCTGCGTCGTCTGGCGGAGCGCGTCGAGCACCTCGTCGAGCGCCGCGCCGTCCTGCGCCAGACGGCGACCGACGACGTCGTACGCCTCGAGAGAGCGCGATCCCGAGGCCAGGACCTCCCCGATAGCCTCGAACCGGCGCGGCAAACCTGCGCGCACCTGCTCGGACAGCTCCCGGCCTGCCTCGGGACCGTCCGTGTGACCACGTCGACGTGTCGTCAGAAGTCCCACGGTTGCTCCCCTCTGTGTCTTGCTCCACTGAAGTCATGCGAGGCCCGCCCCCGTCATGCGGGCCTCGAACACCGGTGAAACGGGGTGTTCGGCCCTTCATGACGCGGTTTCGGAAACCAATTTCGAGAAAATCCCGCGGAGGGCTCCCGCCACATAGGATTGGTGGCGTCATACATCCGCACTTCGATCGTTGAGTACACGTGACCGACACCTTGACGCTGCAGGAAACGGGCGATGCCGAGCTGATCTCGGCCGTCCGTGGCGGCGACCTTGCCGCGTACGGTCCGCTCTTCGAGCGCCACGTCGAGGCGGCACGACGGCTCGCGCGCCAGCTGGTCGGCGCCGCGGATGCCGACGACCTGGTCTCCGATGCGTTCGCGAAGGTGCTCCGCGTGCTCCAGGGCGGCGGCGGTCCCGACGTCGCCTTTCGCGCGTACCTCCTGACGGCGATCCGCCGCCTCCACGTCGACAAGATCCGGGCAAACTCGCGGCTGCACTCGACGGACGACATGGAGGCGTTCGACCCGGGCGTCCCGTTCCGCGACACGGCTGTCGAGGGCTTCGAGAGCGCCGCGGCGGCCAAGGCGTTCGCCTCGCTTCCGGAGCGCTGGCAGGCGGTCCTGTGGCACACCGAGGTCGAGGGGCAGAAGCCGGCCGAGGTCGCCGCACTGCTCGGCATGACGCCCAACTCGGTCTCCGCCCTCGCCTATCGGGCCCGCGAGGGCCTGCGCCAGGCGTTCCTCAACTCGCACGCCCTCGATGTCGACGACGACGCCTGCGCGTGGACGCACCAGCACCTCGGCGGCTACATCCGCAAGGGCATCAGCAACCGTGACGCCGGCAAGGTCGAGAAGCACATCGACGAGTGCCGCAAGTGCATGGCGATCTACCTCGAGCTCAGCGAGGTCAACAACAACCTGGCTGCCCTCCTCGCACCGCTGCTCCTGGGCAGTGCGGGTGCGGCGTACCTCGCGACGGCCGGTGCAGCGACCAAGGGCGCCGTCGTCCTCCTCTTCGACCGGGTCAAGGACGGGATCAGCTCCAACGGCCCGGCAACGGCCGCCGCCGCGGGTGTCGTCGCGGCCGGCGTGGTCGCTGCAGCGACGGTCTTCGCGTTGCAGTCCGGTGGCGACAAGCCCGCCCCGCCGCAGGCCGACGCCAAGCCGCCGGTTGCCACGTCGTCCGCGCAGCCGCCCGCGTCCACGGATGCTCCGTCCGCGACGCCGCCCAGCTCGACGCCCGCCTCGAGCACGCCGCGCAGTACCCCGTCGACGACCGCTCCGACTCCCACGGCAACGCCGACGCCCACGCCGACACCGACTCCCACGCCGACTCCCACGCCGACCCCGACCCCCACGCCGACACCGACACCGACACCGACGCCCACGCCGACCAACGTCACGTTCACGACGTCGCCCACGGTCAGCGCTCCGGACGCGTCGGGGACCTCGACGGTGGACATCACGGTGTCCGGGATCCCGGCCGGCGAGTCCGTGGCCGTCACCTGGAGCGAGCCGACAACGGCGGCGAGCCCACGCCTGGCGTCCCGGCAGTACCTCGCCGCGACCACGTCGACCTCCACGCCTGGCGTGGACGTGTCCTGCTCGGTGGCTGACTGCACGCTGACGCAGGCGCAGCCCCACCTCGTCCTGACCGCGACCGTCACCGACGACGTCGCGCACGACCTGGTCATCACGCTGGTCCCGTCCAGCGGCATCCACGACCCGGACCCGAGTGACAACTCCACGACGATCCACCTGCAGCCGGCACCGCCTCCGCCGCCGACGCCGTACGACGTGTCGGTCACCGCCGACGAGCACGGCAACTCCGGCAAGTGGACCGCCGTCGTGGCCGGCCTGCCGACCGGATTCACCGGCACCCTCACCGTGAGCATCGCCGGCACCTTCGACGCGATTCCCGCCGGGTGCACGGACATCAACTTCCCCGGCGGGCTCTACCAGTGCAGCGGGATCAGCAACGGCAGCTACGACTTCGATGTGCACAAGGGACCACTGAGCGGTGAGCCGACGTTCCACATCGAGGTCGACGGCGACCCGACCACGGCCGGTTACGCGGCGGAGGACAGCAACCCGTCCAACAACGACTGGCCGCAGTGACCCGCTCCCGGGTCGATACCCTTCTGCCCGTGACGATCCTCGATCCCTGGCCTGCACCGCGCGCACTCGCACCCGTCGACGTGACGGTCTCGCTCCCCGGATCGAAGTCGCTCACCAACCGTGCACTGCTGCTCGCCGCGATCGCGGACGGCCCCTCCGTCGTACGCCGGGCCCTGCGGTCGCGCGACACCCTGCTGATGGCTGCCGCGCTGACCGCGATCGGCGCTGCTGTCGACACCTCCGGTGACGACTGGACCGTGACGCCCGGCGCCTTCGACCGCGACGCGGCCGTCGACTGCGGACTGGCCGGCACCGTGATGCGCTTCGTCCCGCCGGTGGCTGCGCTGTCCACCGGTGCGATCGCGTTCGACGGTGACGAGCACATGCGTAACCGGCCCGTCGGCGAGATCCTCGCTGCGCTCCGCGCCCTCGGCATCGACATCTCCGAGGGCGACCGGCTGCCGTTCACCGTCCGCGGCACCGGCGCGGTGGCGGGCGGCCAGGTCACGGTCGACGCGTCGAAGTCGTCGCAGTTCATCAGCGCCCTGCTGCTCGCTGGCGCGCGCTACGACAACGGCGTCGACGTGCGCCACGTCGGCGCACCCGTGCCGTCGCTCCCCCACATCGAGATGACCGTCGAGATGCTCCGCTCGCAGGGCGTCGCGGTCGACGACTCCGAAGCCGACCGCTGGACCGTGGCCCCGGGTCGCGTCGCGCCCGTGGACCTTGCGATCGAGCCCGACCTCTCCAACGCCGCACCCTTCCTGGCCCTGGCCGCGGTCTCGGGTGGATCGGTGACCGTCCGCGACTGGCCGCTCCGCACCACGCAGGCCGGCGATGCGCTCCGGCAGATCCTGGCCGACATGGGCTGCACCGTCTCCCTCGACGCCGCGGGCCTCACGGTCCAGGGGCCGGCCGAGCTGCAGGGAGTCGACCTCGACCTCCACGACGTCGGCGAGCTCGCACCCGCGATCGCCGCGCTCTGTGCACTCGCCGTCACGCCGTCGCGCCTGACCGGCATCGAGCACATCCGCGGGCACGAGACCGACCGCCTCACCGCGCTCGCCACGGAGCTCAACGCCCTCGGCGCCGACGTCACCGAGCTGCAGGACGGGCTCGAGATCCGCCCCGCTCCCCTGCGCGCCGGCGTCTTCCACACCTACGCCGACCACCGCATGGCCCATGCCGGCGTGATCATCGGCGCCGCGGTCGACGGCGTCCTCGTCGAGAACGTCGGCACCACGTCCAAGACCTTCCCCGACTTCGCGGACTTCTGGTCCGGGCTCCTTTGACGGGCGCGCGATGAGCGGACGGCAGCGGTACACCGAGCACGATCACGAGCACTACGAGCGCCCGCGACGTCGTACCAAGCCACGCACCAAGGACCGTCCGACGTACGACGACGCGGTCGACGCGCTGGTCGTGACGGTGGACCGCGGCCGGTTCACGCTGCTGCACGACGGACGCCTGATCTACGCGATGAAGGCCCGGCCCCTGGGCCGCAAGGGCGTCGTGGTCGGCGACCGCGTCCGCATCGTCGGCGACGTCTCGGGCGACGACGGCACGATGGCCCGCATCGTCGAGGTGCACAAGCGCGAGACCACGCTGCGGCGTACGGCCGATGACGACGACCCGGTCGAGCGGATCATCGTGGCGAACGCCGACCAGCTGGTCGTCGTCACCGCCCTCGCCGACCCCGAGCCGCGGCCGCGGCTGATCGACCGCGCGCTGGTCGCTGCGTACGCGAGCGGCATGAAGCCGGTGCTCTGCCTGACCAAGGCCGACCTGCGGGACCCGGAGACGCTGCTGTCGACGTACCGCTCCCTCGGGGTGCCGTACGTCGTGACCCAGCGAGGCGCCGAGCTCGCGGCGGTCCGCGAGATCCTCGAGGGCCACACCAGCGTGCTCGTCGGCCACTCCGGCGTCGGCAAGTCGACGCTGGTCAACGCGCTGGTGCCCGAGGCACACCGCGAGGTCGGCCACGTCAACGCGGTGACCGGCCGCGGCCGGCACACCTCGACGAGTGCCTACCTGCTCGAGCTTCCCGACCAAGCCGGCTGGATCATCGACACCCCGGGCATCCGGTCGTTCGGTCTCGCGCACGTCGAGCCGTCGATGCTGATCGAGGCGTTCCCCGACCTCGACGAGATGACCGAGGACTGCCCGCGCGGCTGCACGCACGGCACCGGCGAGCCCGAGTGCGGGCTCGACGAGGCGATCGCTGCGGGTGAGGCCGACGCCGAGCGCGTCGAGTCGTTCCGCCGCCTCCTCGCCTCGCGCGAGTCGACCGACTACTGAGCCAGACCTGCTAGGCCCCGACGCCCTTCCAGACCGCCTCCGCGCCCGAGTGCCCCGTCATCACGACAAGAGCGAGCACCGCGACCGCCGCCAGCGGCAGCAACACGACGACCGCCTTGCCCAGCAGCGCCCCGCCCTGCCCGGCACGCACGGTGCGGACCGGCAGCGCCCACCACGCGACGACGGCGATCCCGGCGAGCACCCAGGTCGCGGCCTGCAGGCGACCGGCCCACGCCTCGTGGTCCTGGACCAGCGGGTTCGTGCCCCCGAGGGTGGAGGCGAGAGTATCGCCCGTCATCGCGGCCAGCTGCACGGAAGCAGCAGCGACGACGGCCACCAGCGCAGCGGCATGACGCAGCCAGGCTCGGCCACCGGGCACGACGGCGTACGCCAGAGCGGCGAGGGCAGCGGTCGGCGCGAACACGACAGCGGCGTGCACGACGAGGGGATGCAGCGGGATTCCGGAGATCGTCACGTGATGCACCGTATCCGCCGTTTCCTGACAAAAGCCTGACTGGCGGGCACACGTCGCGGGCCTGTGACGACGACCCCATAACCTGTAGCCATGGCTGACGACTACACCGACGACCTGCGCCTCGCGCACGTGCTCGCCGATGACGCCGACTCGATCACGCAGGACCGGTTCAAGGCGCTCGACCTCCACGTCATGAGCAAGCCCGACCTGACCCCGGTCAGCGACGCCGACCAGGCCGTCGAGGAGTCGATCCGCCGCACCCTGTCCCGCGCGCGCAGCCGCGACGCCATCGTCGGCGAGGAGCAGGGCTCCAGCGGTCACAGCCAGCGCCGGTGGATCATCGACCCGATCGACGGCACCAAGAACTTCGTCCGCGGCGTCCCCGTCTGGGCCACGCTGATCGCCCTCGAGGTGGATGGTGAGATCGTCCTGTCCGTCGTCTCCGCACCGCTGCTCCAGCGTCGCTGGTGGGCGGCCAAGGGCCAGGGTGCCTACACGGGCCGCAACCTGATGAAGGCGACGCAGATCCACACCTCCGACGTACGCCGACTCGAGGACGCCTCGTTCTCCTACAGCTCGCTCGCGGGCTGGGAGGAGCGCGGCCAGCTCGAGGACTTCATGTCGCTCTCGCGGCGCGTGTGGCGCACCCGCGCGTACGGCGACTTCTGGAGCTACATGATGGTCGCCGAGGGCGCCGTCGACATCGCGGCCGAGCCCGAGCTCGAGCTCTACGACATGGCGGCCCTCGACGTGATCGTGCGCGAAGCCGGTGGCCGGTTCACCTCCCTCGACGGCCAGGACGGTCCGTGGGGTGGCAACGCGGTCGCCACCAATGGCCACCTGCACGACGCCGCGCTCGCGTTCCTCGGCTCGGTCGATGACGACACCGACCCCGACAGCGAGCGCACCCCCGGCAGCGTCGCCCTGTTCAGCCGCCGCCCGCAGGGCTAGCGTGGGGATCCGGGGGTCACTGCGAGGAGGCACCGGATGCAGATCAGCGACGTACTCCGCGGCAAGCCAGACCAGGCTGTCGTGACCATCGCGCCGGATGCCGGCGTCCGTGACCTGCTGGCGCTGCTCGCGTCGCACAACATCGGCGCCGTCGTCGTGAGCCCCGATGGCGCGACGATCGCCGGCATCGTCTCGGAGCGCGACGTGGTGCGTCGGCTGCACACCGACGGCACCGTCATCAACAACGTCGTGTCCGCGATCATGACCAGCGTCGTGCGCACCTGCGCCGCCACCGACGACCTCGACGACGTCCTCGAAGTGATGACCAACGGCCGGTTCCGGCACATCCCGGTGAGTGACGGAGCCGCGTGCGTCGGCATCGTCAGCATCGGCGACCTGGTCAAGCACAAGATCGACCAGCTGCAGTTCGAGCGCGACCAGCTCGACCACTACGTGCACCAGACCTGAGCAGTCACAGCCCGGGCACAAGCCTGCACAACTCCTTCACAGGTCGCGCGCACCTCCCGACCCTTCCGACTCCTACGCTCGGAACATGTCGAGCACTCCCCTGCCGCTGACGGCCCGCCGCGTCCTCGTCGTCGAGGACGAGCCGGTGATCAACCAGGCCGTCACCGATCGCCTGGTCGCCGAGGGCTACGACGTCGTCCGCGCGTACGACGGACCGGGAGCCGTGGCTGCGTTCGAGGAGCACGCGCCGGAGCTCGTCGTCCTCGACGTGATGCTGCCCGGCTTCGACGGCCACGAGGTGTGCCGCCGGATCCAGGCCCAGCGCCCCGTGCCGGTGCTGATGCTGACGGCGCGTGACGCGGAGGAGGACGTGCTCGTCGGCCTCGGGGTCGGCGCCGACGACTACCTGACCAAGCCGTTCCGCATGCGTGAGCTGGTGGCCCGCATCGCGGTCCTGCTGCGCCGCGTGGAGCGCGCTGCCGCCCTGGCCGCTGCGCCGGCGGAGGCTGCGACGATCGGCGACCTCCGGATCGACGGTGGCGCCCGTCGGGTCTGGGTGACCGACGAGGAGCGGCACCTGACGCCCACCGAGTTCGACCTGCTCGTCTGCCTGGCGGCAGCGCCCGGCACCGTCCTCACCCGCGAGAAGCTCTACGCCGACGTGTGGGGCTGGCCCGGCGCCTCCGGCACCCGCACCGTCGACAGCCACGTCAAGGCGCTGCGCGCCAAGATCGGCGCCGAGCGTGTGCGCACCGTGCACGGCGTCGGCTACGCCCTCGAAGCGGTCTCGCGATGAGCACCGTGCCCCGCATGCTCGACGCCGTCCGGTCGGTGAAGGTGAAGCTCGGCCTGCTGATCCTGGCGAGCGTGCTCGTCGCGATCCTCGTCGTCTCGCTCGGTCGCGACGCGGGCGTCGCGGCCTGGGTCAGTGTGCCGGTCACGCTGGCGCTGGCTCTCGGCGTGACCCAGCTGCTGGCCGTCGGCATGACGTCACCGCTGCGCGAGATGACCGAGGCAGCGCGCCGGATGACGGCGGGCGACTACTCCGTACAGGTGGCGGCCACGTCGAGTGACGAGGTCGGCCAGCTCGCCCGGGCGTTCAACCGGATGAGCGCGGACCTGGCCGCGGTCGACCGGCAGCGCCGCGACCTGGTCGCCAACGTCAGCCACGAGCTGCGCACGCCGCTCGCGGCCCTCACCGCGCTGCTGGAGAACCTCGCGGACGGCGTCGTCCCCACCACGCCCGATGCCCTGCTGGCTGCCCTCGCCCAGGCCGAACGCCTCTCGGCGCTCGCCGGCGACCTGCTCGACCTGGCCCGCGTCGATGCCGGCAAGGCCCCGCTCACGGTCGCCCCGGTGCCGGTCGGGGCCCTGCTCACCGAGGTCGCCGCCGAGATCCAGGAAGCGACCGCGAGCACCGGGCGCGGGGTCGCCATGACCGTGGCCTCACCGGACGACCTGGTCGTCTCCGCAGACCCGCAGCGCCTGCGCCAGCTCGTCACCAACCTCCTCGAGAACGCCGTCCGGCACAGCCCGGCGGGCGGGGTCGTCGCCGTGTCGGCGTACGCGGTCGCCGAGGGGTGGCGGCTCGAGGTCCAGGACGCCGGCCCCGGCATCGCACCGGCCGACCGCGAGCACGTCTTCGAACGCTTCGGCACCCTGACCGACCCCACGACCAGCGGCGGTGGCGGCACGGGCCTCGGCCTCGCCATCGCGCGGTGGGTGACCGACCTGCACGGCGGCTCCATCGCCTTCGTCGATCCCCCGGCCGGCACCCCCGGTGCGCTCGTGCGCGTCGACCTGCCGCTCGCGCCGCGCCCCATCCTTTCCCCACGACCCCCGGAGGTCACGATGGTCTCGACAGGCCCGACCAACATCCCCGCACCACCGATCCCGGTCGCGGCGCCGTCCCCGACGATCGACGACCTCTTCGGCCGCTTCTGGCCCGAGAACGGGCTCGGTCCCCAGCTCAAGGCACTGGGTGCCGCGCTCACCGTCGGAGTCCTCGCCGCGCTGGTCATCCCGGATCGCGACTTCGGGCTCGGCACGACACTCGTCCTGCTGGCCGCTGGCGGCGCGGTGCTCACCTTCGCGCGGCACCGCCGGACGCCGTTCACGCTCGGCTGCGCGGCGCTGTGTGCGGCCCTCGCTCTCGTCCCGATGCTGCGTGATGCCGACTGGATCATCGTCCCGTGCCTGCTCGCGGGTGGTGCGCTCTGCGTCGCCGGCATCACCCACGGGCGCACGCTGCCGGCGTTCGTCCTGGCGGGGATCTCCTGGCCGCTGGCGGGGCTCCGTGGACTGCCCCTGCTCGGGCGGACCCTCGGTGCGCTCGGCAGCGTCGGCAACGGCGCAGCCATCGCGCGCACGGTCCTCTGGTCGGTGCTCGGCCTCGTGGTCTTCGGTGTGCTCTTCGCCAGCGCCGATGCCGTCTTCGCGGAGTGGACCGATGCGCTCGTGCCGGACCTCGGTCTCGACACCGTCATCCCGCGGGTCTTCTTCGCCTTCTTCGTGAGCGGCGTTGTCCTCGCGGCGACGTACCTCGGGCTCAACCCGCCGAACATCGCGGGTCCTTCTTCCACCCCGCGGCCCGTCGCGCACCGCTTCGAGTGGCTCGCCCCCGTGCTGCTGGTCGACGCCGTCTTCGTCGCGTTCCTCGTCGCGCAGGCGACCGTCGTCTTCGGCGGCCACGACTACCTGCAGCGCACCACCGGTCTGACGTACGCCGAGTACGTGCACCAGGGCTTCGGGCAGCTCACGTTCGCCACGGTGCTCACGCTGCTGGTCGTCTGGGCGGCGGCGCGCAAGGCCCCGGTGGCGACGGCCTCCGACCGCACCTGGCTGCGTGGCTCACTCGGTCTGCTCTGCGTGGCCACCCTGGTCGTCGTCGCGTCGGCGCTCTACCGGATGGACCTCTACCAGGATGCCTACGGCTTCAGCCGCCTGCGCCTGCTGGTCGACGTCTTCGAGGGATGGCTCGGCGTCCTCGTGCTCACGGTGATGGCGGCCGGCATCGGGCTGCGCGCTGCATGGCTGCCGCGGACGGCCCTGCTCACCGGCGCCAGCGTGCTGCTCGGTCTCGCGCTGCTGAACCCTGACGCCTGGATCGCGCGCCACAACCTCGACCGGTACGAGCAGACCGGCAAGGTCGACTGGACCTATCTGCAGCGGCTCTCGGACGACGCGGTGCCGACGCTGGTCGATCGGCTCTCCGGTGACGAGCGGCTCTGCGCCCTCGCCGATCCGTACGCCGACCCGCCGTACGTCCTCGAGCCGCGCGACTGGCTGGAGTGGAACCTCGGCAGCCACCGCGCCGCCTCGGCCGCCGCGGGCCTGACCGTGCCCGCGTCCGGTCCGGGCTCCGCGTGCAACGGGGTCCTGGCCTCAGCCCCCTGACATCCCTGCGACAACGACGAAGCGCCCGCCTCCCCCAGGGGAAGCGGGCGCTCGTGCTGTTGCAGCGGTGTCAGCGAAGCTGACGACCTGACGGAGTGCCTGACAAGGCGGCGGAGGGAAGGCGGCCTTTGAGCGGAGCGGGCCGTCGACCGACGCCAACGCAGTCAGGTGCCCGTCAGGTCGTCAGCCGACCTTGAGCAGGTCGACGACGAAGATAAGGGTCTCGTTCGGCTTGATGACGCCGAGGTCGCGGTTGCCGTAGCCGAGGTGCGGCGGGATGACGAGCTGGCGGCGACCGCCGACCTTCATGCCCTGGACGCCCTGGTCCCAACCAGCGATGACGCGGCCGCCACCGAGCGGGAACTGGAATGCGGCACCGCGGTTGTACGACGCGTCGAACTCCTCGCCGGTCGACAGCGCGACACCGACGTAGTGGACGGCGACGTTCTTGCCGGCGACGGCCTCGTCGCCGTCACCCTCGATGAGGTCGGTGATGACGAGGTCGGTGTAGGTCTGCGTGGGGTCGACGAACTCGATGTCAGGCTTCTGGCTCATGCCGACAACCCTAGATCACCAGGGCAGGTCGTCCGGAACGTCGTCGGCGCCGGTGACCACGCGGGCCACCTGACCACGCAGCTCGACGACATCGCCGTCGACCAGTTGACGGCCACGGCGGGTGTCCACCTCGCCGTTGACCTTCACCAGGCCTGCTGGGCAGACCTCCTTGGCCTCGGCGCCCGTGTCGATCAGGTTGGCCAGCTTGAGGAACTGGCCGAGCCGGATGACCTCCTCGCGCACCGCGACATCGACCGGCTCCGGCCCCTTGGCGGCGCCACCGCGGCGCAGTCCGAACTTCATCCGAGCACCCACGCAGCGCCGGCGATGGAGGGGATGAAGCCGAGCAGCAGCCAGGGCGAGAGCCACGACTTCTCGTGGATGACCCGCGCCGCCGCGACGCCGGCGACGCCGAACGCTGCGGCGTTGCCGAGCAGGACCCACTTGCCGGGCGTCTTGTGGACCATCGTGCCCGCGATCGCGATCCAGCCGACGGCCAGCAGCATCGCGACGGTCACGATCAGGGCCGTCATCACCCAGCGCTGCACGCGGCGCACCGACGCGTCGTCGTACGACGACTGGCGCACGGGAAGGGCGTTGGGATCCATCAGGTGCCGCGGGCGGCGCTGCTGCGGCCGCTGAGCATTCTGAGGCTCGGGGAGGTTGCTGCTCATGGGTCCATTGTCCCCCAGCCGCGGACTGCTCAGTGCACGAGCACGGTCAGTGCGTGGATGATCACGCCGACCAGACCGCCCACGATCGTGCCGTTGATCCGGATGAACTGGAGGTCGCGTCCGACGTGCAGCTCGATCCGGTCAGAGGCCTCCTTGCCGTCCCACTTCTCGATGGTGTGGGTGATGACGGCCGTGAGCTCGGAGCCGTAGCGCGAGACCGCGAAGACGGCGGCGTCCGCGGCCCAGCCGTCGAGGCGTGCGCGGAGCTCCGGCTCGGCGAGCAGCCGCTTCGCGAACGCCACGACCTCCTCCTCGAGACGCTGCGCGAGCGGACCGTCGGGGTCCTGCAGGGCGCCGGCCAGCGCGTTGCGGAACGCGGTCCACAGCGAGATGGTCGTCGTCGCGAACTGCGGGTGGTCGAGCATGCGGAGCTTGAACGCCTCGGCGCGCTGCTGGGTCGACTCGTTGGTCAGCAGGTCATCGCCGAGGCGGGCCAGCATCGAGTCGAGTGCCTTGCGCGCGCGGTGGCGCGGGTCCTGGCGGATGTCGCCGAGCCACCGGATCGCCTCGACGTGGAGCCGCTCGGTGACCAGCTCGTTGAGGCGATCGGGAGCCCACCACGGCGCGCGTTCGAGCAGCACCTCGGCGAAGGTGTCGGGGTTGTTGATCAGCCAGCCGTGGAGCTCCTCGAGCGCGAGGTCGACCAGGCCGTGGTGCAGGTCGTCGCGCACCGCCTCGGTGACGAAGGTGCCGAGGATGGGCGAGATCGGCTCCTCCCGGAACCGCGGAACAAGTGCCATCTCGACGATGTCGGTGATGTGGTGGTCCTGCACCTTGCCCAGGGCGATCGCGGCGACGTCCATCGTCTCGGCGACGACCTTGCGCGCGTTGGTCCGGTCCACCGCCCACGTGCCGACCCGGCGGCTCAGCTCGGCCGAAGCGACGCGGTCACGGATGATCGCCTCCTGGAGGAAGTTCTCCCCCACGAACTCCTCGAGGCCGCGGCCGAGCTCGTCCTTGCGCTTCGGGATCAGCGCCGTGTGCGGGATCGGCAGGCCGAGTGGGTGCCGGAAGAGCGCGGTGACGGCGAACCAGTCCGCCATCGCGCCGACCATGCTCGCCTCGGCCCCGGCATTGACGAAGCCGAGCACACCGTCGCGGCCGAGCGTCGCGGCGTACACGACAGCGGCGAAGACCAGCAGCGAGAGGGCGACGGCGCGCATCCGCCGGAGCGCCGTACGCCGGGCGGCATCGGCCGCCGAGTCGGCGCCGGCCAGGGCGGGCGAGCTCGCGGGGTGCGTCAGCGTGTCCACGCGGGCGATTGTGTCAGGAGACCGGCGGAGCGACCGGAGGCGCGACGACGGCGTTGTCGCCGACCATCAGGGTCGGCGTCACGCCGGCGACCACGCTGGCGTCCACAGGGGTGCCCACGGGGTAGCGGACGGCGTGCTGCTGCCACGAGCGCAGGGTCCGCCCGGACGCGAGGCGGACGGTGTGGAGAACGAAGGCGCCGTGGTACTCGACCGCGATCACCTCGGCTCCCTCGCCCGACCGGTTGCGGGCCGGCGTGAGCGCCACCTCGTGCGGCCGCAGGACGACCTCGACGTCGGTGTCCGCGCGCCCCCACCCGGGGACGGTCGAGACGACGCCGATCTCGCAGGTCAGCAGCGCCTTGTGCACGTGCGCCGGCAGGAAGTCCGCGTCGCCCATGAACGACGCCACGAACCGCGTCGCCGGCTGCTCGAAGACCCGCTGCGGGGTGTCGGCCTGCTCGATCCGGCCGGCCTGCATGACGACCACACGGTCACCGATCGAGAGCGCCTCGGTCTGGTCGTGGGTCACGAAGACAGCGGTGGTGCCGGTCGAGCGGAGTACGCCGACCAGCTCGGCGCGGACCTGGGCGCGGAGGTTCTCGTCGAGCGAGGAGAACGGCTCGTCGAGCAGCACCACGGCAGGGCGCGGAGCCAGCGCACGCGCGAGGGCGACGCGCTGCTGCTCGCCGCCGGAGAGCTCGTGGGGGTAACGCTTCGCCTTGTCCGCGAGGCGCACCAGCTCCAGTACCTCGCGCACCCGGGCCCGGCGCTCCGAGCGCGGCAGGCCGGTGAGGCCGAAGGCCACGTTGCGCTCGACGCTGAGGTGCGGGAAGAGCGCGTGGTCCTGGAAGACCATGCCGACCCGGCGCTTCTCGGGCTGCACGAACGTGCCCGGACCAGCGACGACCTCGTCGGCGACCAGGATCCGGCCTCCGTCAGGGCGCTCCAGGCCGGCCATCAGCCGCAGCGCGGTCGACTTGCCGCAGCCCGACGGACCGATCAGCGTGATGATCTCGCCACGCTCGACGCTGAGGTCGAGGCCGACTGCCGCCGGCGTCCGGCCGTAGCTCTTGGAGACGTCCTCGAAGACCAGGGCGGGGGTGCTCATCAGGCCTCCTCGGGACGTCGTCGGGCGGCGCGGTCGGACGACCACACCTGGCGGAAGAGCAGGAACACCGGGATCACCGACAGGGCGACGATGATCAGCGCGGGCCCGGCCGCGAGGTTCCAGAGGTTCTCCGTCGCGAGAGAGTAGACCCACACCGAAACCGTGGTGAAGTCGACCGGGCGCAGCATCAGCACGAGCGGCAGCTCCTTGATCGCGTCGATCGCGACGAGGACCGCTGCCACGGCGATGCCGGGGCGCACGAGCGGCGCGTGGACCTTGCGCAGCACGCGCATGGGCCCGGCACCGAGCGACAGGGCACCCTGCGTGATCGAGACCGACAGCTTGGCGTACGACGCATCCACCGCCTGGTACGCCGGCCCGAGGAACCGCACCGCGTAGGCGAAGAGGATCGCGAAGACCGATCCGGTGGCGAGCAGCCCGAGGCCGCCCGGCACGCCGATCGCCTCGACACCGTCGTTGAGCGCCTTGAGCACGAGCAGCGTGCCGATGCCGACGACGGCACCGGGGACGGCGTACCCGAAGGTGGTGAGCTGGGCGCAGGCCCGGACGATCCGGCCGCCGCCCAGCCGCAGCGCGTGGCCGATGAGGAGCGCCAGGACCACACAGGTGACAGCGGCCAGGACGGCGATCACGAGAGAGTTGGAGAGCGCCTGCGCGAAGTCGGCGCTGAACACGCCCTCGGCGGTCTTGTGGGTGGGCTGCAGCGCCCAGCCGATCAGGCGCCCGACCGGGACGAAGACGGCGACGGCGAGCGCGCCGAGGCACAGCAGCGAGGCCAGCAGGCCACGCACCGGACCGAGCCGCACCGCCTGCAGCCCGGTGCCACGACCGCCCTGGGTAAACCGGGCACGGCCCCGCAGCAGCCGCTCGCCCACCATCACGGCGGCAGCGAAGAGCATGACCATCGACGCGAGCTGCGTCGCGGCAGCGAAGTCGTACTTGCCCTTCCAGACGATGTACGCGCCGTAGGAGACCGTCTGCACGTTGAAGTACTGCACGGTCGCGAAGTCCGTCAGCACCTCCATCATCACCAGCGCCAGACCGGCCGCGAGCGAGGGGCGCGCGAGGGGCAGCAGCACCGCGAAGAAGGCCCGGCGACGGCTCGCGCCGAGGGTGCGCGCCGCGTCGTACGTCGCCCGGCCCTGCTCCGCGAAGGCGGCCCGTGCCAGCAGGTAGACGTACGGGTAGAGCGTGAGCGACATGACGATTGCGCAGCCCGCGAGCGAGGCGACGGAGAACTGCACGTGCAGCCCCAGCCCGCGCAGCCACTGCTGCACCGGACCGGCCGCGTCGAAGGTGGAGAGGAAGACGAAGCCGAGGATGTACGCCGGCATGGCCAGCGGCAGCACGAGCAGCCACACGAAGACGTTGCGCAGCGGGAACGTGTAGGCGGTGACCAGCCACGCCAGGCCGACGCCCAGCGCGAGCGAGCCCGTGCCGACCGCAACCATCAGCATGAGCGTGGTCGCCACCATGTGCGGCAGCTGCGACGGCAGGGAGTCGGGCCAGTGGGTGCTGACCTCGAGCAGGATGGCCACGACCGGTGCCGCGACGAGCAGCGCCACCACCACGACGACCAGCGACCAGCGGGCGCGGCCACGCGCCTGCATGCGCCAGGCCCGCTGGGCGATCGTCGGGACGAAGGTCTGGGCCATCAGGGTGTCAGCGGCCGTAGCCCGCGGCGTCGAGGATCTCGACGGCAGCCTTCTCCTGCTGACCGAGCTCGTCGGCCTGGAGCGGGGCAGGCTTGAACGCGCCGAACTGCGACGCCTCGGCATCCGGCTTCACAGCCGGGTTGACGGGGAACTCGTGGTTGCCCGACGCCATCGCGGCCTGACCGGTCTTGTCGGCGAGCCACTCGAGGAGGATCTCGGCGTCCTTCTTGTTGTCACTGGTCTTGACGACACCGGCGCCCGAGATGTTGATCATCGTGCCCGCGCCCTGCTGGGAGGCCCAGTAGATCTTCACGTTGAGGTCGGGGTTGTCCTCGAGCTCGCCGGCCACGTAGTAGTGGTTGACGAGCGCGACGTCGCAGGTGCCGGCGTCGACGGCCTCGATGAGGAGCTTGTCGTTGGCCATGATCTGCGGGTCGTTGGCGACCCAGCCCTTGACGATCTCGGTCGCCTTCGCCTTGCCGTAGAGGTTGATCAGGTGGGCGACGAGGGCGACCTGGTAGGCCTCGCTCTCGTCGCGCATGCAGAGCTTGCCCTTCCACTTCGGGTCGGCGAGCCCCGCGTAGGTCTCCTTGGCATCGAACTCGGACGGCTTCACCGTGTCCGGGTTGTAGAGCACCGTGCGGGCACGCGAGACGAGACCGAACCAGCGGTTCTGGCTGTCGCGGTACTCGGCGGGGATCTCCGCGTCGAGCTGGGCGTTGTCGACCGGCTGGAGCAGGCCCTCGCGGGCGGCCTCGTACAGGTTGCCCGCGTCGACGGTGACGAAGAGGTCGGCGGGCGAGTTCTTGCCCTCGGTCTTGATGCGCTGCAGCAGGTCGGAGTTCTCGCCACCGAGGAACTGGACGGTGATGCCGGTCTCCTTGGTGAACTGCTTGAAGACCGCCTCGCTGCCGTAGTGGCGAGCCGAGTAGACCTGCAGGTCCGCCGGCTTCGAGCCCAGGCCGAGGAAGGAACAGCCCGACGTGACCGAGGCCAGCGCGAGGCCGGTGGCGAGCAGGGCAACAGAGCGAGAGGTACGGCGCATGGCGTCATCCTAAGGTAAGGCTTACCTGTCGCGGGCGTGGACTACGTCACTGCCCACGCGTGGCCGAAATGGGTGCTCCTCACGCCCCATGGGAGAATCGCGCCCATGTCCCGCACCGTCATCACCTTCGGCACCTTCGACGTCTTCCACGTCGGCCACCTGCGCGTCATCGAGCGGGCAGCGGCCCTCGGCGACCGGCTCGTCGTGGGCGTTTCTGCCGACGCACTCAACATGCGCAAGAAGGATCGCCTCCCGGTCTTCTCCGAGGCGGAGCGGCTCGCGATCGTCGGTGCACTGAAGCCCGTCGACGAGGTCTTCGTCGAGGAGAGCCTCGAGCTCAAGCGGGAGTACATCCTCAAGTTCGGCGCCGACGTCCTCGTGATGGGCGACGACTGGGAGGGCCGCTTCGACGAGTTCAAGGACATCTGCGAGGTCGTCTACCTTCCCCGCACCCCCGCCATCTCCACCACCGCGCTGATCGAGAAGATTTCGGCCGGCGCGTAATCTGGCGAACTCCGCCTGCCCTCCAGAGCTCTCGGGACCCTTCATGCGCGTGCACCACCTGACCGCTGCCCTCGCCACGACCACGCTGGCCGTGGCATTGGCTCCTGCAGTCGCCGCTCCGGCGTACGCCGCCGGGCAGGACCGTGCCCCGTCACACTCCTCCCCCCACGCCCTCGCGGCACTGGAGAAGGTGCACGGCCTGCTGGCCGGAACCCTTCCGCAGGGATCCACGACGGGTGCGCCGGACGTCACCATGGCGCTCGTCAAGCTGATGGGTCAGCGCGACCACCTGGCGCCGCGCGACCGCCGCCAGGCCGACGCCCTCTTTGCGCGGCCCGACCAGCCGGGCTCCCCGACGTACTCCGAGGACCAGGACAGCAACGCCGACTGGGACACCAGCGAGGTCGCTGCCGCGAAGTCCACCTGCGCCGACACCACCATGTGGGGCGTCAACAACTTCTGCGTGCACTGGGTCCCCGCGGACGCACTGGACGCGGCCGGCAACGCGAGCAGCCAGCGCAGCACGGACGCCGCGGTGCAGGCCACGGTCGACACCCTGAAGACGGTGTGGACAACCGAGACCGGCACCGACGCGGGGCAGCTCGGCTTCCTGGCTCCCAAGGCCGACGGCATCCGGGGTGGCACGGGGTCGACGAACAAGCTCGACGTCTACCTGGCCGACACCGGGGCTGCCCACAACTACGGATACGCGGTGCCCGAGCAGAGCACCGACGCGAGCTTCGGCTACCTCGTGCTCGACAACGACTTCAGCACGAAGCAGTTCCCGTCGACGACGACCACGCCGGACGAGGCCCGTCAGGTGACGGCCGCCCACGAGTTCTTCCACCTCGTGCAGTTCGCGTACGACTCGTACGAGAGCCCGTGGCTGATGGAGGCGACGGCGACCTGGATGGAGGAGCAGGTCTACGACGACATCGACGACAACCGGCAGTTCATCCCGTCCGGATCCCTGCGCCACCGCTCCCAGCCGCTCGACACCTTCCTCGCGAACAGCGGAGCGCAGTACGGCACGTGGGTCTTCCCGGAGCTGATCAGCGAGCAGTTCGGCACCGACAGCATCCGTGACGTCTGGGTCTCCGCCGGCAAGACGGCGGGCCGCAACCCGCGCAGCGCGCTGGACAGCGCCTTGAAGCTCCGCGGCTCCTCGCTCCGCCAGGAGTTCCTCAACTTCACGGGCGCCTCGATGGCCCCGTCCCGGTTCCCCGAGTTCTGGTCCGAGGGCGCTGCCTATTACCCCGCCGCGATCATGGGCAAGACCTGGAAGCTCAGCACCGCGACGAAGTCAACCGGCTCCTGGACCGCCGGCGTCGACCACCTGGCCAGCGCCGACTTCTCGGTGACCCCCGACGCCAGCCTGACGGCCAACTGGAAGATGCGGCTCACCATCGCCGCACCGGCCGACAGCGGCACGGCGTACGCGATCGTGGTCTACAAGGACGGCCACGTCGGCAAGGCACCCCTCACGCTGACCGACGGCAAGCTCGTCCGGAGCTTCCCCTTCTCGGTCGGGGCCGTCAGCCGGATCTCCGTCGCGCTCGGCAACAGCTCCACGGCCAACGGTCGCGAGACGCACTTCAGCGCCACGATCTGGCGCTGACCGTTCAGGTATCTGTACGGCACAGATATCCGGAATCGCCCCGCATGTCAGGCAATGCCCACTTAGGCTGAGCGCTCCGCTCGCCGACCCTGACGGGATGTTCCATGCGCCGCCGCTCCACCCAGGCCCTGCTGGGCGCCCTGCTCCTGCCTGTCGCCCTCACCCCGGCCGTGGTGAGTTCACCGGCCTCGGCCAAGGAGCACCGCGTCCCCGCGCAGTCCTCCCCCGCCGCCGAGAAGGCCCTCGACCGCGTCCTCGACCTGATGGGGAAGCGCGCCCCCAGCGCGCACGGCCGACCGACCGATGCAACGCTCGCACTTCTCAACCTCAGGCGCCACTACAGCAGCCTTGACAGCGCCGACCGCAGGACCGCGCACGGACTCTTTGCCCGCCCGGACAGCGCCAGCGGCAGTGCGGATCAGACCGAGTCCGCATGGTCGCTCGACACCGCCGAGACGGCGGCCCTCCAGCAGTCCTGCAACGACCGCTTCTGTGTCCACTGGGTGCCGTCCGGCACGCCCGACGACTCCGGCGCACCGAGCCACAACGGCGCCACCCAGAGCTACGTCAACGCCGCGGTCGCGGCGATGTCCACGTCATGGGACGCCGAGGTCACGACGATGGGCTATGACCGGCCCGACGGCGATGGCACCGAGGATGGCGGCCAGGACCTCGTCGACCTCTATCTGGTCGACACCGCGACCCCGGACAACCTGACGCTCGGCTACGCCTATCCCGAGAACTCGTCCGAGCCGGCGGAAGATGCGGGCTACGTCGATTTTGGCTACGACGGGTTCGCGGTGGTCGACAACGACATGGCCGAGCTCGCGGGCACAGGCACGGGCACCGCTGTTGCGCTTCGCACGGCGATCGCCCACGAGTTCTTCCACCTCATTCAGTTCGGCTATGACATCTACGAGAGCCCCTGGCTCATGGAGTCGACGGCCAGCTGGATGGAACACCAGGTCTACCCCGCGGACAACGGCAATCCCCACGCCCTGAAGTACAGCTCCATGCGGAACCCCTGGCTCCCCCTCGACACTGAGAACGGCGGTACCGAGTACGGCAACTGGGTCTACCAGCAGCTGACGACGGAGAGGCTCGGGACCGACACCGTCCTGCACATCTGGCAGAACGCGGGCAGCCAAGGCGGAGACAACACCCGCAGCTCCATGGAGACGGCCTACAACGAGGCAGGCTCGTCTGCCCTGAACGAGTTCAGGATGTTCCTCGCCGCCTCGATGGCTCCCCGGCGCTACTGGTCCGAAGGGGACGACTTCTACCCAGCCGCGACGATGGCAAAGAACTGGACCCTCAGCACCGCGAAGAAGTCGACCGGGAAGTGGTGGGCCTCAGCAGATCACATGGCCGCAGTCGACTTCTCCATCAAGCCGGACGCCCATCTGACTGGCCCGTGGAAGCTTCGCCTCACCGCGGACCCGCGCGTGACGCTCAACAACACCGGCTACGTCATGGTGGTCTACAAGGACGGCCACATCGGCACCAGCCCGTTGATCTTCAACAGAGGCGACAAGCTGGTGCGGAGCATGCCCTTCTCCAGCAAGTCGGTCAGCCGCGTGGGAGTCAGCCTGGGCAACGCGTCCGGGTGGCAGGACGGCCACGTCTACGACTTCCGCTTCGACATCTGGCGCTGACCGCGCCCCGGCGCTACTCCCCCGCGGGCGTGGCGCCGGGTTCGCGGATCACCAGGCTGAAGACCGGCGCCGTCAGGTTCTCCAGCGACTGGACGACAGCGGCGTGGCGGTGCGCCAGCGACTCGACGAGCGCGGCGAGGTCGGCCTGCACGGAGGCGAGGCTGGCCATGGTGTCCGCGATCTCGCGCTGCTTCACGACGAAGTCCTGCAGCGGCTGGACGCTGGCCGAGGCGAGGTCGCCGACGGCGTTCGCCAGGGCCGAGATCTGACGGACCGCCTCGTCCGGCTGGGCCGCCGTCTTGCCGATGGTGACGAGCGCGTCCAGAGCTCCGGCGGCGGCGTCGACCGCGAGCTTCTGCGACTTGGAGAGCAGGGCGAAGGGGTCGAGCGGAAGGTCAGCCATGGGCTGAGGTTAGCCACGCAAGGACCACGAGGACCACGAAAGCCCCCAGGTTCGCACCCGGGGGCTTTCGTGAGGCGGAGCTGACGGGATCAGAGGATCCCGGTCGTGGCCGTGGCGACCTCGACCTGCGCACCCAGCGGCAGGTCACCCTGCGGGCTGAGCAGCGTGATCAGGACACCGCGGGCGAGCGTGCCGCAGCCCTGACGGACCTGCTGGTTGACGACAACCTTGGCGATGTTGGCCACGTTGATCGTCGTATTGGGCGCGACGTTGAGCGGGATGGTCGTGCCGGCCACCTTGAGGTTGACCAGAGTCATCGATGCGTTGCCCGAGCAGGTGCCACCGACGCGGCGGCTGTGCGCCGTCACCTTGATGGCGTCAGCCGTCACGAGACCGGCAAGGATGTTGACCCGGGCGATCTCGTTGGTGTTGACGACGTCGGCGTCGAGGTCGTTGGTGCCAAACCGCGACGAGGTGCTCGTGGACTCGACCGCACCCGTGGTGAGGATGCCGGGGACGTTGACGCCCACGGTGGTGTTCTTCAGGGTGGCGCCGTTGCTGCCACCCGGCGGGGTGCGCAGGACCGCGGTCGCCGGAGCCTCCACGGTGATGCCGTCGCCGACCTTCGCGAAGGCCTTCGTGCCATACGCCTGACCGGTCAGACCCGCCGCGCTCGGCGTCGCCGGCATGACGGTCTGGTACATCGGGTTGACGATGATCGTCGCACCCGCCGGCACAGAGCCCTGGCTCTGCAGCAGCGCCACACCGAGGGCCCAGCCCTGGCTGGCGGACGCGCCGCCGTTGGCGTGCGTGGCGTACGCGTTGATCGTCACGGTGGCGATCTTCGGGATCGTCACCGTGTAGTTCTTCGGGATGTCGACGGGCAGGTTGATGCCGGCAATCTTGATGCCGACCAGGCGCGTGCCGCCGCTCGTGGAGAGCGTGCCGTCCGGGTGGGCGACCGTCGTCAGGTTCGACTCGACAGCGTCGGCGGTGATCAGGCCGTTGAGGACGTTGACACCGGCCGTGCGGGCCCACGACTTGATCTCGGTGCCGCCCGTGACGGCCTTCGCCGTGGCAGCGGTCTCGACGACGCCGGTGCGGACGACGCCGCTCGCGGAGACGGTCGCGACCGACTGCTTCGAGGAGTTGGGCACCGCAGTGCCGGTGATGGCCGCCTGGGCCGTCTGGTTGGAGATGACCAGGCCGGAACCGGCCTTGATCGTCGTGCCCGCGGCAGTGGCGACATAGCCCCACTTGGCGTCCGCGGCGTTGGCAGGTGCCTGCAGGCCGGCGACGGGCAGCAGGATCACCAGCGGCAGGAGAAGAGAGCGAAGCTTGATGGACATGGGCCCCATCCCAAGAGATACAGAAAGTGGAAAGCACTAGTTGCCAAGTGCAATGTTCCCTCAATCGTACTCGCCAAATCGCCCCGGAGACCCCGGTATTGCACCCGTGGAATGGAGATGCCAAACGCCCCGGACCACTGGGTGGTCCGGGGCGTTCGTGTGGTCGCGACGAGCTCGACCGACGGTGGATCAGAGGTGCTTGAGGATGTCCTCGACGCGGTCCTTGGCGTCACCGAAGAGCATCGCCGAGTTCTCGCGGAAGAACAGCGGGTTCTGCACACCGGCGTAGCCCGAGGCCATGGAGCGCTTGAAGACGATGACGTCCTTGGCGTTCCACACCTCGAGGACCGGCATGCCCGCGATCGGGGACGTCGGGTCCTCGGACGCGGCCGGGTTGACCGTGTCGTTGGCGCCGATGACCAGGACGACGTCCGTCTCCGGGAAGTCCTCGTTGATCTCGTCCATCTCGAGCACGACGTCGTACGGCACCTTGGCCTCGGCCAGGAGCACGTTCATGTGACCCGGCAGGCGGCCGGCGACCGGGTGGATGCCGAAGCGGACGTTGATGCCCTTGTGGCGCAGCTGCTCGGTGAGCGACGCGACCGGGTACTGCGCCTGGGCAACGGCCATGCCGTAACCCGGCGTGATCACCACGGAGGAGGCGTTCTTGAGCAGCTCGGCGACACCCTCGGCGTCGATCTCGCGGTGCTCGCCGTAGTCCTTGTCCTCGGCCGGACCGGCCTCGATACCGAAACCACCGGCGATGACGGAGATGAACGAGCGGTTCATCGCCTTGCACATGATGTACGACAGGTACGCACCGGAGGAGCCGACGAGGGCACCGGTGACGATCAGCAGGTCGTTGTTGAGCAGGAAGCCCGACGCCGCCGCGGCCCAGCCGGAGTACGAGTTGAGCATCGACACGACGACCGGCATGTCACCGCCGCCGATCGAGGCGACCAGGTGCCAGCCGAGGAGCAGCGCCAGTGCGGTGAGCGCACCGAGCAGGATCGTCTGGGTGTCGTGGTCCTCGACGGCGACGTAGACGGCCGTGAGCACCACGAAGAGCACGAGCGAGCCGATGTTGATGAGGTTCTTGCCCGGCAGCATGAGCGGCGAGGAGGAGATCTTCGCCGACAGCTTGAGGTTGGCGACGATCGAGCCGGTGAAGGTGACCGCACCGATGAAGATGCCGATCGAGACCTCGGCCTCGTGGATGTTGACCAGGCTGGGCAGCGACTCCTCGGAGCCGAGCAGGTGGCCGTTCCAGCCGATCGCGACGGCCGCGAGACCGACGAACGAGTGCAGGAGGGCGATGAGCTCGGGCATGCCGGTCATCTCGACGATCTTCGCGCGCCACAGACCGATGGCACCGCCGATCACGACCGCACCGAGCATGAGACCGATGGCCAGGCCACGGTTGTCGACGTACTCGCTGGCGTCGATGACCGCGACGATGGTCGCGACCAGCGCGACCGCCATGCCGGCCATGCCGTAGGTGAGGCCGCTCTTGGCGGACTCGTGCTTGCTCAGGCCTGCCAGGGACAGGATGAAGAGCAGCGCCGCGACGATGTACGCCGCAAGGGTGAAGGTAACGATGGTCATGGGTCAGTTCCCCTTGCTGAACATCAGGAGCATGCGACGCGTCACCGCGAAGCCGCCGAAGACGTTGATCGACGCGAGCAGGATCGCGACCGCGGACAGGATCCGCACCGCAGTGTCGTCCGCCGCGACCGTGAGCAGGGCGCCCACGACCACCACGCCGGAGATGGCGTTGGTGACGGACATCAGCGGCGTGTGGAGCGCGTGCGCGACCTTGCCGATGACGTAGTAGCCGATCACGATCGAGAGCATCAGCACGGTGAAGTGCGTACGCAGCTCGTTGGTCGGGGCGTAGGCGTTGAGCAGGCCGAAGAGGGCGATCGCGGCGAGCACGATGCCGACCTTCGTGCCGGCCGCCATCGGAGCCTTCGGCTCCTTGACCTCGACCGGAGCGGCCGGAGCAGCCACAGGGGCAGCCGAGACGGCGACCTCCGGCGGCGGCCAGGTGCCCTCGCCGTTGCGGACGACCGTGATGCCGCGCTGGACGACGTCGTCGAAGTCGAGGACGAGCTGGCCGTCCTTGCCCGGGGTCATCAGCTTCATCAGGTTGACCAGGTTCTGGCCGTAGAGCTGCGAGGCCTGGGCAGGCAGACGGCCCGCGAGGTCGGTGTAACCGATGATCGTGACGCCGTTGGCGGTCAGGACCTTCTCGCCCGGGACGGTGCCCTCGACGTTGCCGCCGTTCTGGGCAGCCATGTCGACGATGACCGAGCCGGCCTTCATCGAGGCGACCATCTCCGCGGTGATGATGCGGGGCGCGGGGCGGCCCGGGATCAGCGCGGTCGTGATGATGATGTCGACGTCCTTGCACTGCTCGGCGTAGAGGGCAGCCTCCTTCGCCTTGTAGTCGTCGCCCATCTCCTTGGCGTAGCCCGTGGTCGAGACCTCGGTGTCGTCGGAGACGGAGACGTACTCGCCACCGAGCGACTTGACCTGGTCCGCCACCTCGGGACGCGGGTCGGTCGCGCGGACGATCGCGCCGAGCGAACCCGCCGCGCCGATCGCCGCCAGACCCGCAACGCCGGCGCCCACGACCAGGACCTTCGCCGGCGGGACCTTGCCCGCGGCAGTGACCTGACCGGTGAAGAAGCGGCCGAAGGCGTGCGAGGCCTCAACGACCGCGCGGTAACCGGCGATGTTCGCCATCGACGACAGCACGTCGAGGGACTGGGCACGCGAGATGCGCGGCACCGTCTCCATCGCGAACGCCGTGATGGGGCGCGCGGTCAGGTCAGCGACCATCTCCGCGTCCAGACGCGCGTTGAGGATCGCGACCAGCGTCGCGCCCTCCTTCAGGCCGTCACGCTGCGCCACCGTCGGCGCGTTGACGCCGAAGACGATGTCCGCACCCAGCGGGTCACCGATGGTCGCGCCCGCCTCGACGTACGCCGGGTCGGCGAAGCTCGAAAGCTCACCCGCACCGGACTCGACCACGACGTCGTATCCGAGCTTGATGAGCTGGGCCACCGTGGCAGGAGTCGCGGCAACGCGCGTCTCACCCGCCTGGGCCTCCTTGAGGACTCCGATGATCATGCGATCTCCGTTTCACTGTGGATGCGGGCCCGTGGGGCAGCGTTGCCCCCGGACCCGTAGCGCGCCGATCCTAACGACCGCACAGGCCCACGGGGAGAGTTGCCGCTTACTGGGACGTCGTGTCTGCTGTCACAGGTTTTGCACCCCGAAGTACGCGCTTCGGCGCGCACCGATCAGAGCGACAGCGGTCAGTCGTCGCGGGGCTCGCAGGTCTTCCCGTCGAGCCCGTCGGTACGCCGCGCCAGCGGCGCGTACGCCGTCATGAACTGTCGCTGCGGTGCGATCCCCTCGAGGCCGAGCACCGCCTGGTCGCTCGTCATGCCGCGCGAGGTCCAGTTGTCGGAGCCCACCCAGGTCCAGCGGACGGTGCGCCCGTGGTCGACGTACCGGAGTGCCATGTCCTTGCTGTGCACGAAGGTGCCGTCCGGGAAGCAGCCGTTGACGACGCGGCCACCCGCCGAACGGAGAGTCGCACGGGTAGCGGCGTCGACGGTCGGCCCGGCGACCATCACGATGTGGCCACCACCCCGGCTGATCCGGGCCAGCTCGGCGGAGATCCAGGCGGCACGGGTGTCCCACATCGAGTACATCGCGATCCGCACCTGCGTGGTCGGCGCCGCCGGGACCGCGCGCAGGATCTTCATGACCGGGTCGATCGCGGCATTGGCCGGCACCGCGTGGTGCGACAGGGGCAGGAAGTACGCCGCCCACCCCGAGCCGTGGAACCAGCGCGCCGGGTGCGGGCCGCGCATGCGGGCCCGGTGGTCGGCTTCGGCCGTCGCGAAGGCGTCGTAGACGTCCGGGTGCCCGGCGACGCGCCACATCGCGGCGTACGTGTGGAGGTCGGAGGAGTCGGCTGCGTTCCACGAGCCGGTGATGACGACATCACGGTCGGCGCCCGTCCGCGAGAAACGAAACGTCTTCTCGTGGAGGATTCCCTCGTCCGCTCCCCCGAAGTGCTTGTCGCGATGCAGCCATGAGCCGTCGCCCGGCGTCCGCGCGAGCTCGACGGCGACGTCGTGGGCCTCCGGCGTACGGGATCGACTGCTGCTGTCGACCCGCAGGTGGACGACGGCCCCGCGCTGGTGCGCCCGGACCAGGGCGTCGGCGATGCTGCGCGACTCCAGCCAGTACGTCGCAATGTCGATGCGCTCGCCCGCCGGTACGCCGTCGATGTCGTCGGCGATCGCGGTGGAGATGGCGTGCGGGTCCGTGGTCGGGTCGTTGTGGAGCAGCCGCACGGTCGGCGAGGCAGCGACCGGGGCCGCGACCGGCGACACCGCTAGATCAGGTCCCCGTTCGTCGCGCACCTCCTGCGTCGCTGCGGCGAGGACGATGGGGGCGAGCAGGGCCAGGGCGGTGGCGATCCACAGACGCTTCATGGTGGCACCACGGTTTCGGGCGCCGATGACACCTCACCCCACAGGCCACGACCACCGGGTGAACCCGACCGGACCGTTTGACCACACCGTGAGGTAGCGGTCACTCACCGCTCAGTCGCCGGTGGAGCCCATGCGTCCGGCGGCCCACCGCACCAGGTCACGGGCCGGCCCCGCGGGCGGCGTCGGGCCACCCGTCCACACGGCGTGGAGGTGACGGCTGAGGTCGAGCCCGCTGACGGAGACCGCCACCAGTCGCCCGGACGCCAGGTCGTCACGCACGGCGTGCGAGCTCAACGCCGCCGGGCCGGCGCCCGCCATGACGGCGGCGCGCACCGCGGCCGCACTCGACAGTTCGAGTGCCGGATCGGCCACCGGCAAGCCGGACAGCGCCCGCTCGAGGACCTCCCGGGTGCCCGACCCGACCTCGCGTACGACGAGGGGTGTCGCGGCCAGTGTCACCGCATGGATCCGTCGCGACTTCTGCGCCCACGGGTGATCGGGCGCGACGACCACGACGAGCTCGTCGACCCCGACCAGCTGGTGCTGGAGCCCGGCTGGCGGCTGCGGGCCCTCGACGAAGCCCAGGTCGACCGTGCCGGCAGCGACGAGCGCGGCGACGCGCTCGCTGTTGGTCGCCGTCATCACGAACTCGGTCGGCGGCACCCCGCGACGCCGCTGCTGGTCGCGCACGGCGACCAGCCAGCCGGGCAGCAGGTGCTCGGCAATGGTCAGGCTGGCCGCAACGCTCAGGTGTGCGCGACGGTCGGAGCGGAGCGCCTGCAGGCCCGCGTCGAGCTCGGCCGCGGCCTCGAGCACGCGGGTCGACCACTGGACGACCAGCTCCCCTGTCGGCGTCAGTGCGGAGCCCTTGCGGCTGCGACTCAGGAGGGGCGCACCCACCAGCGCTTCCGTCGTACGCATCCGGGAGGAGGCCGCCTGTTGTGTGATTCCCGTCTCAGCAGCGGCCGCGCTCAGGCTGCCTGTGCGGCCCACGAGGGCGAGCAATTCCAGCGCACGGAGGTCCGGAACGTGGTTTCCCAACACGTTCCACAAGTTAGCCTTGTGACCCCACAACCACAACCTCGTTTTGTCGAACCGCGATCAGGCTTCACAATTGGCCCCATGACTCTTCGCGTTGCTGTGGTGGGTGGCGGTCCGGCCGGCATCTACGCCGCTGACATCCTCACCAAGTCCGACGTCGATGTCTCCGTCGACATCATCGAGCGCCTCCCCGCGCCGTTCGGCCTCGTGCGCTACGGCGTCGCGCCGGACCACCCGCGCATCAAGGAGATCATCAAGGCGCTCGACCGCGTGCTGGACAAGCCGGAGATCCGCTTCCTCGGCAACGTCAACTTCGGCACCGACGTCAAGCTCGAGGAACTCCAGGAGTTCTACGACGCGGTCATCTTCTCCACCGGTGCCAAGTCCGACCGCGACCTCGGCATCCCCGGCGAGGAGCACTCGATCGGCGCCGCCGACTTCGTCTCCTGGTATGACGCCCACCCGGACGACGCCCCCACGTGGGACTTCGAGGGCGCGACCCGCGTCGCCGTCCTCGGTGTCGGCAACGTCGCGCTCGACGTCGCCCGCGTCCTCGCGAAGACCGCTGACGAGATGCTCGTGACCGACATCCCGGCGCAGGTCTTCGAGGGCCTGAAGACCAAGCAGATCACCGACGTGCACGTCTTCTCGCGCCGCGGCCCGGCGTACGCGAAGTTCTCGCCGCTGGAGCTGCGCGAGCTCAACCACTCGCCGAACGTCGAGGTCGTCGTGCACCCCGAGGGCTTCGACGTCGACGCCGACGGCATGGAGCACATCGGCAAGCACAAGTCGCAGAAGATGGTGCTCGACACCCTCGCCAACTGGGTGGGTCGCGACGAGGTCGGCAAGCCGCACCGCATCCACCTGCACTTCATGGAGCAGCCGGCCGAGGTCGTCACCGACGCCGACGGCAAGGTCGTCGCGTTCAAGACCGAGCGCACGCACTCCCCCAACGCCGACGGCACCGTCGAGGGCACCGGCGAGATCACCGAGTGGCCCGTCGGTCAGGTCTACCGCGCCATCGGCTACAAGTCCGACGCGCTGCCGGGCCTCCCGTGGGACGAGCGCAAGGCGGTCATCCCGAACGACGGCGGCAAGGTCCTCGACCTCGAGGGCAACCACATCCCCGGCGTCTTCACCACCGGCTGGATCAAGCGCGGCCCGGTCGGCCTCATCGGCCACACCAAGTCCGACGCCGCCGAGACCGTCGGCCACCTGCTCGAGCTCACGACCGAGACGGCGCCGCAGCGCTCCGACGAGGCCGTCGACGCGTTCTTCGCCGAGCGTGGCGCCAACGTGTTCACCCACGAGCACTGGCTCAAGCTCAACGAGCACGAGATCGCGCTGGGCGAGGCCCAGGAGCGCCTCCGGGTCAAGGTCCCGACCCGCGAGGGCATGCTCGACGCCGGCCAGAGCTGATCCTGGTCCGAGTCATCTGCAACGGCGGCCCGGTTGATCCGGGCCGCCGTTGCGCATTTCGGCTGGCGCGCAAGACTGGCCGGCATGAAGGACGTCCTGCACCGCTACCTGCAGACCAGCCGCGAGGCGCTGGTCTGGAAGCTCGAAGGCCTGCCCGAGCGCGAGCTGCGCCTCCCCCGGACTCCCACAGGCACCAACCTGCTCGGCCTGGTCAAGCACATGGCGAACGTCGAGGCCGGCTACTTCTGCGCCACGTTTGGCCGGCCGTGCCCGGCGCCTGACGAGCTGGTCGAGGAGTCGGCCTTCGACACCGACCCACAGGCGGACTTCTACGCACTCGCGACCGAGTCGTCGGCCGGGATCGTGGACCTCTACCGCCGGGTGTGGGCGGCCGCCGACGCGACCATCGCGGCGCTCCCCCTGGACGCTCCCGGCGAGGTGCCGTGGTGGCCGGAAGAGCGTCGCGCGGTCACGCTCGGTCAGGTGATGGTGCACGTCCTCACGGATCTGACCCGGCACGCCGGACACGCGGACATCCTGCGCGAGGAGATCGACGGCTCCGCTGGCCTGCGGGCTGCCTCCAGCAACGTCCCCGCCGGCGTCGACTGGCCGGCGTACGTCGCGAAGCTGACCGCGCTCGCCGACGGCGCCTGAGCCCGGCAAGGTTGCCTCGCCACCGGAGGATCAGTAGAGCGGCTGGTGCGCGTTGTACGCCGCCTGGTACGCCTGCCAGTCGCGGGTGACCTGGTCGGCGTAGTCCGTGGCGAACGTGCGCGTCTCCGACTGCAGGCCGGAGACCGAGGTGATCGCGTTGTCGATCGCGGCGTCGGCCGAGTAGGTCACGCCGGTGCCCGCGAGGTCCTGGTCCGCGGCGGACTGGCCGGCGGCGAGCAGACGCGCGTCGTCGCGGATCGTGTCGTCCCAGATCGTCGAGGATGTCAGGTCGGTGATCGCCACGTCCTCGGCGTACGGGGACTTCTCCTTGACCAGGACCGGCACGGAGCCGACGGAGGCCCAGCCGGCCTTGTTGTCCGACTGGTACGAGAGCCACTCCAGCGCGCGGGCCGGGCGCTCGCCGCCGGTGTAGGTGGTCGCATTGGGAGCGAGCTGCTTCGGGGCCGGGTCGACCTCCTGCTTGAGCTCCATGATCCGGTCGTCGTCCTGCGCGGTCGTCTTGCCCTCGAGCAGCGCGTACCAGCGGAAGCGACCGAGCGAGCCGGTGCCGGCGTTCTTGCGGCGGATGACGTCCTTGACGACCGCCTCCGACGTCGTGAACGGCGAGATCGCCGTCGTCCGGTACGCCGCGATGGCGTTCGTGATGTTGGTACGCGTCGTCGAGTCGACCGTGGCCAGATCCGTGTTGGCGGTGTCGAAGACCCGGACACCGCTCCCGTTGAGCTTGGTCCACTTCGTCAGCAGGTCCAGACGGGTGTCGTTCTTCGCCTTCTGGATCAGCGCGTTGTCGTAGTCCGAGGTCCCCGACGAGGTCAGGCGGTAGGTCAGCTCGGAGGAGTTGCCGTGGAAGTTCGAGATCCACTGCTCGTACTCGGCGACGAAGGTGTTGAGGTCGGTGGTGATCTGCGTCGTCGTGCGGCCCTGCTGGCGCTCGGCGAGGACGATCGAGACCGCCATGCGGCGCAGCTCCCAGGTCCACGAGCCGCGCCACGCGTCGTCGGTGTCGGTCAGCTCGTACTGCTCGGTGTTGTCCGCGCCGCGGTCCGCCCCGAAGTTCTCCAGGTGCGCGTCGCCCATGATCCAGACGTCGTTGCCCCCAGTCGCGTACGCCGACGCCGGCAGCTCACCGAGGTCGCGGTAGTAGAGCGGCGAGGTGCCCCGGAAGAAGGCCCACGGGCTCGACGCCAGCTTCGTCGTCCGCGCGGCGAGGTCGTCGTCGGTCGCGTGGCTATTGAGCAGCGACAGCGCGTGGTCCTTCGCGTAGACGAAGGCGACGGGGTCGCGGGTCAGGTTGATCGCGGCATGGCCGGGCGAGGCGACGGTCGCGACGAGACCGACGGAAAGGGCAGCGGACGCAAGGGCGCGGGTCGAGAGACGCATGGGCGGAAGGTTCCCGGCCACAGATGACGGGGAAGCGACATCCACACGACAGCGCGGGAAGACATGGGCGACGCGTCACGTCCATCACAGACAGATCCTTGGACAGCATGTCCATGCCATCATCGTCGGCATGACGTCCCCCGCACTTTCCGGCCGCAACGGCAGCGCACCCGGCATGTCCGCGCTGGCCCTGGCCGACGGCACCGTCGTCGCCTGCCGCACGATCGGCCCGGCCGACGCGACAACCACCGTCGTCCTGCACCACGGCTGGACGCAGGACCACACCACCTGGGACGACGTCGCTCCCCTGCTGGCGCGCTCCCTCCGCGTCGTCCGGTACGACGCGCGCGGTCACGGTCGCTCCGACGCCGGACGCACTGCCGCGACGCTGGACCAGCTCGCCGACGATCTCGCGGACGTCATCCGTGCCACCGCTCCCACCGGTCGCCTGGTCATCGCCGGCCACTCGCTCGGCGGTCCTGTCGTCCTCGCCTTTGCCGCCCGGCATCCCGACCTGCTCGAGCGCATCGACGGCCTGGCGCTCGTCGCGACCTCCGGTGCGGGCATCGGCCGCGACATCCTCGGGCTGCCGTCCGCGATCACCCGCCCGGTGATGCGCGTGGCGCCGTACGTCCTCGGACCGGCGACCCACCTGCCGCTGCGCCGGATGACCCGCTTCCCGGCCGTCCTCGCACCGGCGCTGCGGACCGGCCTCTTCGGGCCGGGTGCGGCGACGGCCGAACGTCGTCGGCGTACGGCGGCCCAGGTCGCCCGCAGCCACCCGCCTACGGTGGCGGCGCTGGCGAACGCCCTCGTCGACCACGACATGTCGGCAGAGCTCCGCACCCTCGGCACGACGCGCGTCGCGATCCTGGGCGGCACGCACGACGTCCTCACGCCGGTCGCCCACTCGCACGCGCTCGCGGCGGCGCTCCCGCACGCGAGCCTCACGATCTACAAGGGCGCCGGCCACATGCTGCCGTACGAGCGCACCACGGAGATCGCTGCCGAGATCGCGGCCCTCGCCGGGCGCGACGCCGGCAGCGCCGCCGTCTGAGTACCGACGCGGCTCAGGCGGACTCGCCGAACTCCTCGCCGAGGTCCAGCGTGTGCGCGGTGTGGTCCCGCTTGGCGACCAGGTAACGCTCGTTGGCCGCAGACAGGTGCACGCCGGTGCGCACCTGCTCCATCACGGTGATGCCGTAGGCGTCGAGCTGCACCGCCTTGTCGGGGTTGTTGCTCAGCAGCCGGATCTGCGGCGTGCCGAGCGCACGGAGCATCTGGGCGGCAGCGGTGTAGTCCCGCTCGTCCTCGCCGCGGCCGAGCGCGCGGTTCGCGGCGTACGTGTCGAGGCCCTCGTCCTGCAGCGCGTAGGCGTCGAGCTTGGCGTAGAGGCCGATGCCGCGACCCTCCTGGCGCAGGTACAGCAGGAAGCCGCCGACCTCCGCGATCCGCTCGACGGCCTCACGCAGCTGCGGACCGCAGTCACAGCGCTGCGACCCGAAGACGTCACCCGTCAGGCACTCCGAGTGGGGGCGCACGAGGGGCGCCTCGCCGCCGGACCGGCCACGGGCCACAGCGCCCTCCCAGTCACCCAGGCCCAGGGCCAGGTGCTCCTTGCCGTCGGCGAGGCCGCGGAAGGTGAAGACGTCGGCGACGGTCTCGTAGCCATCGGGAAAGCGCAGCGGGACGCGGACCCGCGTGCGGATCGCCAGGGACGGGCAGTCAGGCAGGATCGGAGCCTCGGTGGTCATGGGTGCTCCCCTCGTGGGCAGACAGAAGGATGACGCTTCAACCATCTGTCCGACGAGGGCTATTCCCGGACGAGTGAGCGAATTTTCCGATCACCGCCGCCGGGCTCAGTCGATCTCGGCCGCCGTCGGCCACGGGTTGGCCCGGCAACCGTGCAGCCCCAGTGTCTGTTGCAGCATCACCGGCGCCGGATCGCCCTTCGCCGGACACCTCGCGTGGCCGTGCCCCAGACCGTGCCCGACCTCGTGGTTGACCACATAGATCCGGTACGCCGCGACGTCGCCGCCGTAGCTCGGCGCACCCTGCGCCCAGCGGACGGCGTTGATCACCACGTCGTCACCGTTGCGGCACGAGACCTGACCCTCGGTCGTGAGAGGCGCACACAGGTCGTCCGTCGTGCCGGGCGAGGCGAGGACGATGCGCAGGTCCGCCGATCCCCCGACGCGCACCATCGGCCGGCCGGTCCGGGCAGCCCAGCTCCGCGGATCGCCAAGGGTGCGGTCGACAGCCCGCGCGAAGGCTGCAGCGTCGTACGGCAGGCCGCGCTCGACCTCGACGCGATAGGTCAGCGCACCCGGCGGCGCCGCCTCGTCCGATGCCCGCGCGGCGACGAAGGCGCCCGAGGCGCGCTGCGGGATCTCCGGCCCAAGTGCCTCGATGACCGGGCGGACTCCAGGCGATGGCAGCACGCCCGCGCGGACGTCAGCAGCAGCCGCGGCGGCCAGCTCGGGCAGGAGCTGCTCGGCAGCCACGGCTGCGAGGTCATCGCGGTCCGACGGCAGGAAGGGCTGCACGCCGCCGATCAGTCCGACGTGGGCGGCAACAAGCCCCAGGAGGACGGCACCGCGCGAGAGGCGGCGCCGGCGTACGGGCGCGGCGCGACGACGTCCCGCCCCTGCCCTGCGCCGCCGCATCCCGCGAGTCTAGGACGAGACCGCGACGCTCAGTGGCGCTTGGGCGCGACGCTGACCCACGCGAGGGCCACGCCGAGGCCGGCGGTCGCCGGGCCCACCGTGGCGTACCAGCTCGCACCGTTGCCGGCGTCGCCGAGCAGGCCCAGCCCGATCGCCGTCATCACGCCGCCCAGCACCAGGAGGACGAGCCCGCAGCCCGCTCCGAAGATCCGCATACCCACGGCGTGATGGTAGCGAGCCGCCAGCACCCGCCCGACGTCAGGCGAGGACGTCGGTGCGCTCGGCAGCCAGGAGCAGACCCCCGACGAGCGAGGCGCGGCGGCCCAGGGCGCTGACCACGACGGGAGTGTCAGCGGCGTCCGCGAGTGCGTGCCGGCGCAGGCCGACGCGTGCCGCGTCGAGGACCAGGTCGCCGGCGAGGGCCAGGTCGCCACCGACCACGACCACGTCCGGGTTGACGAGGTTGACGATCGAGGCGAGGCCCCAACCCAGGTGGAGCCCGGCGTCCTCGAAGACCCGGCGCGCGGAGACGTTGCCCTCGTGTGCCGCTGCCACCAGCTCGGTCATGCCGACGCCACTCCCCTGCCCGGCGAACATCGCCGCCAGCGTGGCCGTCGACGTGTACGCCTCGAGGCAGCCGCGACTCCCACACCGACACAGTGGGCCCTGGTCGTCGATGGTCAGGTGGCCGATCTCGCCGGCCATGCCGCGCGCACCCCGGAAGAGCCGCCCGTCGATGATCAGGCCGCCACCGACACCGGACGAGGACTTCACGAAGACAACGTTGTCGGAGCCACGCGCGGCGCCGACCCGGTGCTCGGCCCAGGCGCCGAGGTTGGCGTCGTTCTCGACATGGACGGGCAGGCCGAACGCCTCGGCGACGACGGCTTCGGCGTCGACGCCGATCCATCCCGGAAGGATCGCCGAAGCCCGGACGACCCGGCCCTCGATCGGCGCGGGAAGCCCCACACAGAGGGTCCGGAGGTCGGAGCGGTCGTGCCCCGCCTCGGCGAGCGCCGTGTCGAGCAGCTCGCCGGCGAGCGCCAGCCCCTCGACGTACGGATGGTCGGCGTGCAGCGGAGCCTCGGCCTCGGCGAGCACGACGCCCGCTAGATCAGCCACCGCGGCCGCGACGTGGCTGTGGCCGAAGTCGAGGGAGGCCACCAGTCCGGCCGTGCGGGCAAAGCGCACGACGCTGCCCCGGCGCCCACTGCCGGGCTCGGTCTCGACGATGCCGGCCGCGCTCAGGTCGCGCACGATGTTGGACACCGTCGCCGCCGCCAGACCCGTCTCGCGGGCCGCCTCGGCCTGCGTGACCGACTCCCCACCGCGGGCGCGGAGCAGCTCGACGATGCGGCGCTGGTTGGCCGGCCGCAGGGCGGCGGTCGAGCCCGGAGCCGGTGACGACGAGCGCGAGGGGGTCATGCCCCCGAACTCTGGATCACACACCCCGCGAGCGTCAAGAGTTGAAGGCTATTCGCACTTTTGACTTTTCAAAGACTTATTTGTGTTCACCTCTTGACGACAAGTATGTGACGCAGCACACTCAGGGAAGGTCATCCACCCCGTCAGGCTGACCACCTACTCATCCCGAGGAGCTTCCCGTGGCAGCACCCATCACCCGCGGCGTCGTACTTGGCGCAGCCCTCCTGTTCGGCGCGACGTCCTTCACCGCGTGTGCCGCGAACGACGCCCAGAACGGCGGCAGCAAGAAGGACGGCGGCACGATCGCCCTCCTCCTGCCCGAGTCCAAGACCACGCGCTACGAGGCGTTCGACAAGCCGCTCTTCGAGGCGAAGGTCGCCTCCCTGTGCAGCGACTGCACCGTCGACTACTACAACGCCGACCAGGACGAGGCCAAGCAGGCCCAGCAGATGGAGACCGCGATCTCCAAGGGCGCCAAGGTCGTCGTGCTCGACCCGGTCAACGGCGCCGGTGCCGGCGCGATGGTCAAGAGCGCCCAGACCTCCGGCGCGAAGGTCGTCGCCTACGACCGCTTCATCGGCAGCGCCGACTACTACCTCTCGTTCGACAACGAGACCGTCGGCAAGATGCAGGCCACGGCCCTCGTCGACGCCATGGGCGGCAAGGGCAACATCCTGATGACCAACGGCGCCCCGAGCGACCCCAACGCGGCCCAGTTCAAGGCGGGCGCACACAGCGTCATCGACAAGGCGTCGGGCGTGAAGGTCCTCGCCGAGTACGACAACCCGGACTGGAGCCCGGACAAGGCCCAGCGCTGGGTGACCGACCAGCTCAGCAAGTTCCCCGCCAACACCATCCAGGGCGTGTACGCCGCCAACGACGGCCAGGCGGGTGGCGTGGTCGCCGCCCTGACCGGCGCCGGCGTGAAGGCCGACGCGCTGCCCCCGATCACCGGCCAGGACGCGGAGCTCGCTGCGATCCAGCGCATCGTCGCCGGCCAGCAGGCGATGACGATCTACAAGCCGATCAAGATCGAGGCAGACCAGGCCGGCGAGCTCGCCGTCGCCCTGCTCAAGGGCACCGACGTCGGCACGACGACCGACTACAACGGCGTGAAGTCGTTCATCTTCGACCCGATCGTCGTGTCGGCCGACAACGTGAAGGACACGGTCGTCAAGGACGGCTTCTACAAGGCGTCGCAGATCTGCACCCCCGCCTTCGCGAAGGCATGCGCGGAGGCCGGCCTCCAGTGAGCACCGCCCTCCACGCGGCGGCACCGGTGAGGGAGACCGTGCTCTCCCTCACCGGGGTCCACAAGCGCTTCGGCGCCGTCCAGGCCCTCACCGACGTCCACCTCGAGGTGGCCGCCGGCGAGGTGGTCGCCCTCGTCGGTGACAACGGCGCCGGCAAGTCGACGCTGGTCAAGGTGATCAGCGGCGTCTACATCCCTGATGAGGGCGAGGTGGAGCTCGCCGGCCAGAAGGTCCGGATCACCGCGCCCAGCCAGGCCCAGTCGCTCGGCATCGCCACCGTCTTCCAGGACCTCGCGCTCTGCGACAACCTCGACGTGGTGGCCAACCTGTTCCTCGGACAGGAGCACCTCACCGGCCCGTTCATCGACGAGGTCTCGATGGAGAAGGACGCGTGGCGGCTGCTGCGTTCCCTCTCCGCGAAGATCCCGTCGGTGCGCATCGCCATCGCCGGACTCTCCGGCGGTCAGCGCCAGACCGTGGCGATCGCCCGCTCGCTGGTCGGCAGCCCCAAGGTGGTCATGCTCGATGAGCCGACCGCTGCCCTCGGCGTCGCCCAGACGGCCGAGGTGCTCAACCTCGTCGAGCGCCTCCGCGACCAGGGCCTCGGCGTCATCCTGATCAGCCACAACATGGCCGACGTGCAGGCTGTCGCCGACCGGATCGTCGTTCTCCGCCTAGGCCGCAACGCTGCCGAGTTCGACGTCGAGGACGTCACCACGGAGCAGCTCGTCGCCGCCATCACGGGTGCGTCGGACAACGTCGTCGCCGCCCGCCAGTCCCGCAAGGAGGGCTCCTCGTGAGCACCGACCTCTCCCCCGTCGCCGCCGACCTCCAGGACGAACGGCTGATCAACAACCAGGGCCTCGCCGCCACCGCGACGGCGTTCTGGCACCGGCTCAAGGGAGGCGAGCTCGGCTCGCTGCCGGTCGTCTTCGGACTGCTCATGATCTGCACGGTCTTCTACATGCAGGAGCCGCGCTTCCTGTCGTCGTTCAACCTGGTCTCGATGCTGCAGTTCGCCGCACCCGTCGGGATCATCGCGCTCGGCATCGTGCTGGTGCTGCTGCTCGGCGAGATCGACCTGTCGGTCGGATCGGTCAGCGGCTTCGCGGCGGCGTGCATGGCGGTCCTCGTGGTCGACCACGGGCAGTCGATGCTCGTCGGCCTGCTCGCGGGCATCGGGGTGGGCGCCCTGATCGGCGTCGCCTACGCGTTCCTGTACACGAAGATCGGCGTCCCGAGCTTCGTGTTCTCGCTCGCCGGCCTGCTCGCGTTCCAGGGCGGTCTGCTCTACGTGCTCGGCACCAACGGCACCGTCAACCTGCCCGACGACTCGTTCCTGGTGAACTTCGCCCGCTTCGACTTCGTGCCCGAGTCGGTCTCCTACGCGCTCGTCGTCCTGATCGTCGCTGCGTACGCCGTGACGCACCTGGTCAGCCGGCGACGCCGCACGGCTGCCGGGCTCAGCAACAGCTGGCTTCCGGTCGTGATCGCCAAGGCCGCTCTGATGCTCGTCGGACTGCTCTGGCTCACCTGGTACCTCAACATCGACCGTGGCTGGGGTTACCTCTGGGTGCTCTTCGCGGCGCTGGTGGTCGGACTCGACCTGCTGCTCCGCAAGACCCGCTGGGGCCGCTACATCTTCGCGGTCGGTGGCAACGAGGAGGCCGCTCGTCGCACCGGCATCAAGGTGACCCGGGTCTACCTGTCGGTCTTCGTCGGTTGCTCCACGCTCGCCGCGCTGGGTGGCCTGATGATGGCCGGCAACCTGACCACCGTCTCGCAGTCCAGCGGCACCACCGACACCAACCTCACGGCGATCGCGGCAGCGGTCATCGGCGGCACCAGCCTCTTCGGCGGTCGCGGGTCGGCGTACTCCGCGATGCTCGGGATCATCGTGCTCCAGTCGATCCAGAGCGGTCTCAACATGCTCAACGTCGACTCGTCGGTGCGCTTCATGGTCACCGGCGCCGTGCTCCTGCTCGCGATCGCGATCGACTCGGTCTCGCGCAAGGCACGCACCAGCAGCGGTCGCGGCTAGGGCGTGCCTGGCAAACCGTCGCCGTCGCGAGCGGTGTCCGGTGCGTGGGCTGGCAAGGCGGAGGAGGGAGCCGTGGCGGAGCCACGGCGACTGACGACAACGCTGCCAGGTCGCGTGCCGGGGGCCGCGCAGCAGGCGTGGGGTTTGCCAGACGCGCCCTGCCCACACCGCACACGCTGCACGAACGCCCCGTCCGGAACCCCGGGCGGGGCGTTCGTCGTGTCAGGCTGCGCCCAGGGCACGCAGGTAGGCATCCCCGAGCCCACCCGCACCCAGGATCGCGGCCACTGCGCCCACCAGCATGAACGGCCCGAACGGCACCGCCGTCTTGCGCCCCGCTCCACTCGCGACGATGAGGACGACGCCGACGGCCGCTCCGATGACGAACGCCCCGAAGCCACCGGCCAACAGGGTGCCCCAGGACAGGTAGCCCATCATCGCGCCCACCGGCGCCGCCAGCTTCACGTCACCCCAGCCCATCGCGCCGCGAGCCACCAGGGCGATGACGAGGTAGACCCCGCCGAGCAGCGCTCCCCCGAGCGCCGCCCGGAGGAGAGCATGCGGGTCGCCGTCGACGGCGAGCAGCACCGGGAGGACGACGTACAGCGGCAGGACGATGACGTCCGGCAGCCGGCGTACGTCGAGGTCGATCAGGGCGAGCGCCACTCCCCCCGCGGCGAAGGCGAGGTACGCCGGCAGCAGCGCCGGCCGGTCCCCCAGCCGCAGCGCGACCACCGCGAACAAGATGCCCGTGCCGAGCTCGACGAGCGGGTAGCGCGCGCTGATCGGCGCACGACAGTCGCGGCAGCGGCCCCGCAGCAGCAGCCAGCCGAGCACCGGCACGTTGTCACGCGCCCGGATCGCGTGGCCGCACGCCGGGCACGCGCTCGGCGGGCTGACGATCGACTCGCCCCGCGGCACGCGCCAGGCGACGACGTTGAGGAAGGAGCCGATGAGGAGCCCGAGCACTCCAGTGAACGCCGCCCACGCGGCCGGCAGCACGTCCGTCATCGCTGCTCAGCCCAGCTCAGGATCTCGACCTTCCGCTGGCCCGGGACGGGATGGACGATCCCATCGGAGTCGACGCCGTCGGTGAGCTGGACCCGCGCGGAGAGCGCAGGATTCCCGGAGGTGGAGCAGGGCCCGCTGCCGGCGCACAGGTAGACCTTCAGGTCGACCGCGGTGACGGCGGACCCGAGGCCGAGGGCCGGGTCGGGGATCGAGATCAGCGGGTAGCCCCAGACCTGCGAGGGCTGCGACTTGAAGTTGACGCCCCAGGCGAGGACACCCCAGCGGAACGCGACCAGTGCGCTGGCCGAGCTGCCCGGCGTGAGCGTGATGTAGCCCTTCGGTGCGTACGTCGCTCCCTGCACCACGAACTCGCCCTGGAAGTTGCCGCCGTGGTCGGTGATGAAGGTCTGCGACGTCGTCGCGGCTCGCAGGGCCGGCTCGACCCAGGACACGGTGAGCGACACGGCGTCGATGCTGAGGGTGTCGTTCTTGTTGCTGTCGCTGATCCGGAGCTGGATCTTGGGGTTGGTAGCAGAGAATCCACTCGCGGAGGCGAGGAACTGGGCGTTGACCAGCGTCGTGAGGTCGGTGTCGGTGCCGCTCGGCGCCACCTGGACTGTGCCCGCCTGGCCCTGCACGCTCGCCTGGAACGCCGCATTCGGGTTCGCGACAGTCAGACCGTTCGTATAGGTCACCTTCAGTTTGGCCGAGGTGATCAGCGAGCCAACCGGGATACCGGCCAATCCCGGGAAGTTCTGCAGGTCGAGCCCACCGGTGTTGTTGTTCTTCGTGGACTTCCAGTCATCCGTCTTCAGCGGAGCGCCGGTCGCCGTCAACGCAGCAGTGAGCGTGGTGGCGTTCGCACCGTTGGCGGGGTTGGGGGTGAAGGCATCGTTCTTGCCACCGGTGACCGTCGTGACGTTCGCGGACGCAGCACCCGCGACGTTCTGCGTTCCAGGCGTCGACCCGGCTTGCTGCTGGTACAGCGTCAGCGGCGCCTTGCCGCCGTTCGAAGGACCGCAGAGCTCGACATGGGCGGTGTCCTCCACCTGCACAAAGCTGCTGCCGCCGAAGACGAACTGCACTCCTGACGTCGACGGGCTGTTGATCGGGCTGACGCAACGACCAGGGATCGACGATCCACCTGAGGAGACGCCACCGATCACCGTCGTGGCGATGTCCCACGGCTGGTTGTCGGAGAAGTCGAAGTAGTACTTGCCGCTCGCAAAGGTGGCCGTCCCGCAGGAGTTCACCGCAGTCGAGAGCGCCACACCGTTGTTGTAGAACCCCGGCTGGAACGAGCAGCCCTGCGTCGCAGGGTTCTGCCACGTCGGCACCGACGACAGGGGTGAGTCCGGAGCCGTCGGCGTGACGAATCCGCCGGTGCACGAGGGGATGATCGACCCGGTGCAACTGTTGGCGACGACCTTGCCATTGGTCCGGAGCGTGCCGGCCGTGACGTTGACGAAGGTCTTCGACTGGATGCTTCCGCGGACCGGGATCTCCGTGCCTGATCCGAGGCCCTTGAGCGTGATGCCATCGTTGCAGGACCCGCCAGACACCAGCGCGGTGCAGGCTCCCGTTCCCATGGTGGTCAGTGCACGAGCGAACGCGTCACTGGCATCCGGCACCACCACGACCGTCCCACCGCCCGATCCGAAGATCCCGGTGCCGGCCACCGGAGTGCAGACCACGGTGGCGGACTTCGATGCGCTGCCGCCGCTCTGGGTCTTCGGGTAGACATACTTCAGCGTGATCGTGTCCAGCGCTGTCCCGTCGGAGGCCTTCTTGCCGAAGCATCCGGTCCCGTCGGTGTTGTTGTCGTAGACCCAGGTGCCGGCGCCGTCGGCTCCATTCGGGTAGGTGGCCACCGACGACGGAACGCTCGACTTCGCCCCCTGAACGAGGTCGGTCACCGCGACCTTGCCGGCCGCATCGCCGGCGTAGGCCTGGCCGGCGACGTCGCGCAGGGTCGACGTCGCCGCGAAGTTGGTCCAGCCCTTGGCGAGCAGGACGCCGGTCACGAGCGACACCGTCGTGACGATGATCATCGCGAAGACGAGCATCGCTCCTTCGTCGTTCGGGCGAACTGTCGAGCGCTTCATCCCTGCCTCCGCTGGGCCGTGAGCGTGAGGTTGGAGTAACCCGTGCTGGCGTGCACCGTCTGGCTGAGGTCCTGCACGTCCATGGAGATCCGGACCGTCGCGGGGTACGGGGAGGTGCCGGTGCAGCCCGTTGCGGCGCCCGCGTTCGAGTAGCAGGTGACCGTAGGGACACCCGTCAGGTGACGGGCCACGACGATGTCGCTCGTCGTGTCTCCGCACCGCTTGCGCCACAACTGAACCTGGCTCGTGCCGTTCGAGTTGGCCACCGTCTTCGTGTAGTAGGTCGCCCTGTTGGAACTGGCTCCATCCCAGGCCTGGTCCTTGTCATCGGTCGGGGCGCTCTTGAAGTCGTTCCAGGCGAACATCACCAGAGCGCCGCCCGACGAGGGCGCGCACCCGGGCGCCGTTCCCTCCCAGACAGCCTGGGAGGTCGGAATCGTGCCGCCGCTCGGCTTGCCCCGAACGCCGAAGCTGCTGACGTCCTGCTGCCAGTACGCCGAGACGAACTGCTGGTCCGTCGACTCGTTGAGTCGGGTGCTGGTCTCGTTACTGGTCCGGAGGTAGCCGAAGACGACCCCGATCAGGGCGACCACGATGATCCCGAGGATCGCCACAGTCACCACGAGCTCGATGAGGGTGAACCCGTCCTCATCCCGGCGCGGGCTCAACATGGGCTCGGCAGCGACCCGCTGCAGGGCTTGCGGATGATCACGGTGAGGGACTCGCTTGCCTGGTGGGAGCCGGCCCCGGGACTGGTCACGTTGAGCGTCAGACGCTGACTGCCGTCGTCCGTCCCGCAGGAGGCCCACGCCGTCCCGTTGTAGACGACTGCGGCCGTCTGGGTGGCTGTGTAGCCGGCTGGCAGACCAGCGGCGTTCTTCACCGCGCTGCTCAGATAGGCGTTGGCGGCTGCACAGCTCTTGTAGCCGCCCGACGTGTTGGCTGCGTCCTGGATCGCCTCCGCCAGGCTGCGGACATAGCTGCCGCCGTTCGCCTGCTTGCGTCCGAGGTCGGACGTCTTCACGCTGAGCTCGAGACCCGCCATCACCGCGACACCCGCGAGGCCAAGGATCACGATCGTGACGAGCAGCTCGATGAGCGTCTCGCCCCCTTCTCCTCCCGGGTCTCGTGCCGCGGCGGACATCTCAGATCTCCACCTGGTTGAAGATGCCGTACATCGCCGAGACCAGTGCCACGGCGACGAAGCCCACGATCAGGCCCATCACGATGATCACGAGCGGCTCGAAGAGTGCAGTCAGCTTGGCGATCTTGTAGTCGAGCTCGGCCTCGTAGTACTCCGCAGTGACCTCGAGCTGGGTGTCGAGCGAACCGGTGTCCTCGCCCACCCGCAGCATCGAGGTCGCAGTACCCGGAAAGAGCTGGGTACGCGCGAGTGGACCCGCGATCCCCTGCCCCTCGAGCATCTGCTGGGACACCTCGCCGAGCCGCCGCACGAAGACCCGGTTGCGCAATGCGTCGGTCGTCACCCCCAGGGCCTCGGTCAGGCTCACGCCAGCACTCACCATCGAAGCGAGCACACGGCAGAAGCGCTCGACGAGGGCGTACTGGATCGTCTGGCCCAGGACCGGCACCTTCAGGAGGAACGCGTCGCGTGCGTACTTGCCTGCCTGGAACCGGGTCGCGACCACGTAGATCAGGACCAGCACAGCAAGGCCACCGAGCAGGGCCCACCACCAGTCACCGAGGAACGCGGTGAAGGCCATGAGCATCCGGGTCGGCAGCGGGAGCTTCGCGTCGAGGTCCTCGAAGAAGGTCTGGAACTTGGGAAGCACGTAGACCGCCAGCACGACGACGGTCACGATCGACATGACGGAGACGACCGCGGGGTACATGAGGGCCGACTTGATCTTGCGTCGGGCCTCCAGGTCGCGCTCGATGTAGCGCGAGAGACGGGCGAGAACAGAGTCGAGCTCGCCGGTCAGCTCAGCCGACCGCACGATTCCGCGATAGAACGGCGGGAAGACCCTCGGGAAGCGGTCCAGCGTGTCGGAGAACCGTTCGCCGGAGCGAAGCCCGTCTTCGATGTCGTTCATCATCCGCCGGACAGAGGAGTTCTCGCTCTCCGCACCAATCGTGTGCACCGCCTCCAGGATCGGCAGCCCTGCGCGGAGGAACGCCGCGATCTGGCGCGACAGGTGCATGACCTCGACACGCTTGATCCTCGGTCCGGAGATCTCGTAGTTGAGCACGCTCTTCTTCTCCGTGACGCGCAGGTCACGGAGCTCCTGCTGATAAAGCGCCACCTCCGCGTCGCCACGAGACGCGGCGCGCTGGGTGCCCTTGACCCGGTCACCACCGAGATCGACTCCGACGTAGGCGAACTTCGGCATCTCAGACTCCTGCCACGTAGATGGAACGCATGACCTCAGCGGGCGTGGTGATGCCCTCGGCGACGAGCCGGGCGCCCTGCTCCTGCAATGTCCGCATGCCCTCGCTCCGGGCTAGCTTCCGCATCTCGTCGTGCGGCACGCGGTCGACGATCCGTTCACGGACCTCGTCGGTCACGGTGAGCAACTCGTAGACGCCGATGCGCTCGAGGTAGCCGGTGTGGGCGCAGAGGTGGCACCCGACCCCGTGCACGAACCCGTCGGTCGGCTCCGGTGCCCCGAAGCTGCGCAGGAAACCCATCTCTTCGACGGTCGGCTGGTACGGCGCCAGGCAGCTGGTGCAACTGCGCCGTACGAGCCGCTGCGCCATCACGGCACTGACCGACGACGCCACGAGAAAGGCCTCGATCCCCATGTCGAGGAGACGGTAGAGCGCAGACACCGCCTCGGTCGCGTGCAGCGAGGAGAGCACCATGTGGCCGGTGAGCGCCGACTGGACGGCAATGCGAGCGGTGTCGACGTCACGGATCTCACCGACGAGGATCACGTCAGGGTCCTGGCGCAAGATCGACTTGAGGCCGCCAGCGAACGTGATGCCCGCCTGCTCGTTGATCTGGATCTGGTTGATCGAGTCGAAGGTGTACTCGACCGGGTCCTCGATCGTCATGATGTTGCGGTCGACCGTATCGAGCTCGCCGAGCGAGGCGTAGAGCGTGGTCGTCTTGCCACCGCCCGTCGGCCCCGCGCAGATGATCATCCCGTAGGGCTGGTGCACCAGGCTGCGGAAGCGATCAGCGGTGTCGTCTGGCATGCCCAGCTGGGTCAGCTGGAAGAGCGGCCGGCTCTTGTCAAGAAGGCGCATGACCACCTTCTCGCCGCCGATCACCGCCGTCGTTGCGACGCGGATGTCGACCTCGCGGCCCTCGACGTTCATCGAGATCTGACCGTCCTGAGGACGGCGTCGCTCAACGATGTTCATCCCGCCCAGGATCTTCAGACGGCTGACCAGCGCGGGGCCGATCGACCCGGGAAGGTCCAGGACGTCGTTGAGCGCGCCGTCGATGCGGTACCTCACCCGGACGCGCTCCCCCGCCGGCTCGATGTGGATGTCGGAGGCGCGGTCCCGCAGGCCCTGCGTGATCACCTTCTGCACGACCTGCACGACGGGAGCGTCCTCGTTGACCAACGCAGTTTCCTGCGCTGCGTCCTTGCGCAGCTGGTCGCGCGCCTCGAATGCGAGGACGTGGGTTCCCACCTCGCGGGTCGCCTTGTACTCCGCGTCGAGGGCCCGGTAGAGCGCGCGGTAGGTCGCGACGACGGGCCGCACGTTCCGACCGACGGCCTCCGCCACGACGGCGACGTGCTCGGGAGAGGGGTCGAGGACCGCGACCATGACCTGGTCCTCCTCAACGGCGATCGGCAAGGCACAGAGCTCACGCGCGCGTTCCGCGGACAGCAGGACGACTGCCTCGGGATCCGGGTCCTCGCGGAACTCGGTCGTCTCACAGCCGAAGTTCTCCGCAACCAGCCGGGTCAGTGCGTCGTCAGTGACGACGCCGGCCCGCATCAGTTCCGCCGCGAGCTGGCTCTCCGGCGCCCCGGTCCGGAGCGCATCGAGCTGATAGGGCTCGATACGGCCGGCTGCCACCAGCAGGTGGGCGATCCGTTCGTCGTACGCGTCAGGCGAGGCGGCTGGTGCCACAGCCTCGGGCCGACGGCCCTTGAACTTCATGGCTCACGACCTGACTGCCTGGACGATCCGAGGCCGGACCTCGATCTCCTTGGGGTGCAGGCTCCTCGCAGCGGCCTCCTCGACGCTGACGACTCCCGCCTGGACGAGGGCCGACAGAGACGTCTCCAGCGTGCACATGCCGTCCTGGGCACCGGTGACCAGCGAGTTGCGCAGTTGGTGGGTCTTGCCTTCCTTGATCAAGTTGCGCACGGCCGGAGTCGCCGTCAGGACCTCGTACGCCGCGACCATGCCGCCGCCGATGCGCGGGATCAGGCGCTGGTACACCACGCAGCTGAGCGCAGCAGCGAGCTGGACCCGGATCTGTTCCTGCTGGCCTGCGGGGAAGACGTCGACCATACGCGCGAGGGACTGTGCGGTGTCGTTGGTGTGCAGCGTCGCGAAGACAAGGTGGCCAGTCTCGGCGACCGTCAGGGCGAACTGGATGGACTCGAGGTCGCGCATCTCGCCAACCAGCAGGACATCGGGGTCCTCGCGGAGCACGCTGCGCAGCGCATCGTGGAAGTTGTCGGTGTCGGTGCCGACCTCGCGCTGGTTGACGGCAGAGAGCTTGTGGTCGTGGACGTACTCGATGGGGTCCTCGACCGTGATGATGTGGGCGCCGCGCCTGGAGTTGATGAGGTCGATCAGCGACGCCAACGTGGTCGACTTGCCGGAGCCGGTGGGGCCGGTCATCAGGATCAGGCCCTGGTGCATGAGGGCGCAGTCACGCAGTGCCTGCGGCAGGCCCAGGTCGTCGGGCGACGGGATCGCGCGCGGGATCATGCGCAGCGCGACCGCGGTGACACCGCGCTGAGTGAAGGCGTTGCCGCGGATCCGGGCGTGCTCACGCCAGGAGAAGGAGAAGTCAAACTCGTACTGCTCGTCCCAGACCTTCACCTGGTCGGGGGTGAGGACCTCGCGGAGCAGGGCGTCGGTGTCCTCGGACTCGAGGGGCCGCGCGTCCGGGATCGGCGTGAGCGCTCCGTCGACCCGGATCATCGGCGGAAGGCCGACGGTCAGCAGGAGGTCGGTGCCCTGGTGCTGCCACAGGACGTCGAGCAGCCGATCGATCGTGTCGCCGACGGCATTCAGGTGGGTGTGCATGTGGCCCTCGCAGGTGGGAGTGGGTGGGAAACCGAGGGGCGGAGGGTCGCCGGGATTGGCGACGACCCTCCGGACCCCTGCGAGGGTTCAGCAGGACGAGCCCTTGGTGGGCGCAGCCGGCGTGCCACCGACGTCGATGTTGGCCTTGCCGGTGTTGCTCGGGTCGCTGTGCAGGAAGCCCGGCTTCAGGTCGCCCCACGTCGCGGCGTCGGTGCCGTTCTTGGCGTAGTAGGCCTCCGCGGCGGTCAGGGCCGACTCGTAGTTCGCCTGGCACGCGGCCTTGTCACCCCGGTCGACGATGCCGCGGACGGAGAAGACGACGATCGCGGCGAGCACGCCGAGAATGACGATGACAATCAGGAGCTCGATGAGCGTGAAGCCGTTGTCGCCGCGGCGACGGGCCGTGAGGGAGTTGGCCATGACTGGGGTCCTTTGCGGGAGTGGGAGGGTTCCCGAGACGTCCTTTGAGACAACACCCAGTGGACTGCCGACCGCCTGACCTCGGGGCCTCATTGGCCCTAGTCACTTGTGATCTGGGGAGAACCCCAGTCCCTCTGGGGTGGAACCCCAGACATTCGACGACCGCCACCCGCCGGCCGTCGATCAGCGCAGGCTCAGGTGCGGCCCGGCACGCGGCTCAGCTCACGCGGAGCGAAGAGCTCCACGGGCTCCGCCTTGCCCTTGAGCGCCATCCCGCCGCGCGGCTCGAACGTGCGATCCCCCACCAGGAGACGGCGGGTTGCGTCGGTGATCAGCACGTCGTCGCCGGTCTGACGCGTCGCAGCCTCGACCCGTGCGGCAACGTTGACCGCGTCACCGATGACGCTGAAGTTGAGCCGCCCCGCACCGCCGAGCGGGCCGGCGACCACCGTGCCGCTGTTGACGCCGGCAGCCACGGTGAGGCCCGAGGGACCGTCAGCGACGACCCGCACGATCTCGCAGGCCGCCTCGACCGCACGGTCGGCATGGTCGGCGAGCGGACGCGGGCTGCCGAAGACCGCGAGCATCCCGTCGCCGAGGAACTTGTCGACGTGGCCGCCGTGCTTCTCGACCACGGGGACGATCGCGGCGAACATCTCGTTCAGCGTCGCGATGACCTCGGGAGCGGTCGCCTGCTCGGCGTACGACGTGAAGCCGCGGACGTCGCAGAAGAGGATCGAGACCGTGACCTCGACGCCCTCGGGCGGCACCTCGCCGGACAGGATCAGGTCGACGACACCACGATCCATGTACGTGCCGAACGCCGCCCGGATCTCCTCGCGCTCCGCGAGCCCGTGGGTCATCGTGTTGACGTCGTGGGCCAGCTCCCCGAGCTCGTCGCTGGTCACGACAGGGGTCCGCGCGCTGAAGTCGCCGCTCCGCACCCGGCCGAGCTGCACACGGATCCGCCGGACGGGGCCGGTCACGGCATCACCGAGCAGCACGGTCAGCTCGAGCGCCAGGCCGATGCCCACCGCCAGGGCGACCACGGTGGTGATGGCCAGCGCGCGGGCTCCGTCGGCATGACCGAGCAACCCGACGGTCAGCATCGACGCGGTGGTGGTGTACGCCGGCACGGCGAGCTTGAACCGTCGGGCCAGCGAGAGGCCGCCCGGCCGGAAGTCCACGTCGTCGGGGAGCCGCTCGGCGATCTCGTCGAGCATCGGCCGCGCCAGCAGCTCACCGATCGAGTAGTTCACCGCGGTGCCGTAGTACGCCGGAACGGCGCACGCCAGCGCCATCGCAGCTGCACCGCCCCAACCCGCGTCCCAGCGCCAGGCGGCAACGGCCGTCGCGGGCACGACCGCCAGCACGTTGATCCGTGCCGCGTGCCGCCGGAAGGTCGCCCAGGTGTTGGTGGCGGCAAGGTGCCAGACCTCGGCCGTCTCCCGGTCGGTGGGCTCTGCCTTGGTCCGCCACTCCTGGAAGCGGACGAGCAGCGGCCGCGTCCGCAGCGCGGCGTACCCGATGGAGAGGATGGTGAGCGCGCCCCCGACGACGACCACCGGCAGCACCTCGGCGAGCGGCGGGTCGAAGTAGGTCGCGAGCAGTGCCACGGTCACACCCGCGACGAGCACCGAGCTGGTCCCCTGCGCCGCTGCCATCACCAGCCAGTAGCTGGCCTTCGTCCCGCACCGGCGGTAGAGCCACCGGACGAGCCGGTCGCGGGCGGAGGCGGGAGAACGGACCATGGGCGTCATCCTCGCAGCGAGCAGCCCGCACTGCGAGGAAATGGCAGAAGGCCCGGACCAGATGGTCCGGGCCTTCGCACTTTGTAGCGGGGACAGGATTTGAACCTGCGACCTCTGGGTTATGAGCCCAGCGAGCTACCGAGCTGCTCCACCCCGCGTCGGTGAACACAACCTTACGGGACAGGCAGTCAGGCACCAAATCGGCCCCCGGCGACCGCCCTGCGACCCACAATGAGGCATGAACTCCGACCGCCGGTTCAGCCTCGTCGTCCCGATGGTCCGCTCCGTCGTGAAGGACCGGATGGGCGCAACCCGACGTCGCCACTTCGCCACGGTGCCCGTGCCGCCGCGCCGTGTCCTCTTCCTCGGCGACTCGATCACGGAGGGCGGTCTCTGGCCAGACCTCTTCCCGGACCTGCCCACGACGAACCGCGGCATCGGCGGCGAGGCGACGTACGACCTGATCGAGCGGCTCGACGAGGCGATCAACGCTCCACTCGCGGTCAGCCTGATGATCGGCACCAACGACCTGCATGGGCCGCGAGCGCTGCGCGACCTGCGCGGCATCGCCGCGCGCCACGACGAGATCGTGGCGCGGATCCGCACTCTGGCCCCGGACGCGCAACTGCTGGTCAACAGCCTGCTCCCCCGCACCAACCACTTCCGCACGCACCTGCAGACCCTCAACGAGTGGTACGCCGCCTCGGCCGGGCGCCACGGAGCGACGTACGTCGACCTGTGGCCGACGTTCGCGACGGCGGAGGGGACCATGCGTCCGGACTACTCGCGAGACAGCCTGCACCTCACTCCAGCGGGGTACGTCGCCTGGGCCGACACATTGCGTCCATACATGAGCACTCTTTTGCTTGATTAAAACGCAAAAGTGAGAGACCGTGCTCACATGAGCATCCTGTCGATCAGTCCTGTCATCCCCGCCGTGGTCCTCGACGACCCGAGCCGCGCCGTCAACGTCGCGCGCGCCCTCCTCGACGGCGGCATCGGCGTCGTCGAGGTCGCAGCGCGGACGCGCGAGTCCCTCGTCAGCATCGAGCGGATCGCGACCGAGGTCCCCGAGATCGTCGTCGGCGCCGGCACGATCACGCGCACCACCCAGGCGGTCATGGCGGCTTCCGCGGGTGCCTCGTTCATCGCCTCCCCCGGACCCACGCCGACGCTGGTCGAGGGCATCCTCGAGACCGGCCTCCCCTACCTCGCCGGCTGCTCCACCGCGGGCGAGGCGATGGAGCTGATCGAGCACGGGCTGACCGAGGTCCGGTTCTTCCCCGCCGAGGCATCCGGCGGTCCGGCGTACCTCGGTGCACTCGCGGGCCCCCTGCCCAGCCTGCGCTTCTGCGCCACCGGCGGCATCAGCCTCGCGAACGCCGGTCGCTACCTCGCCCTGCCGAACGTCAGCGCCGTCGGTGGCACCTGGATCGCCCCCGCCGACCGGATCCGTGCCCACGACTGGGCAGGGATCACCGACCGCGCCCGCCGCACGATCGACCTGCTCGTCGCCCTGAGCTACCTGCAGGAATCGGTCAGCGCCTGACGTCAGTCCTTCGTCGTGGCGGACGGCTTCGCCGACGGGCTGGGCGAAGTCGTGGCCGACGGAACGGCGGTCGGCGTCGCCGATGCGCTCGGCGTGGCCCGCGACGCCTCGAGCGCGCGGTTGACGAGGCGCTCGGCGGCATCGTTGTGCTTCTGGTACGCCGCCAGGTCACCGTCCTTCAGCGCCGCCTTGGCCTTGCCGAACTCGCGGTCAGCCTGCTGCAGCAGCGTCAGGACCTGGTCGTCGAGTCCCCCCGTGCCCTTGCCCGGCTTGCCCTTGTCGCCGCCGGACGTCGCTGCGCCGTCGACCCGCAGCACCTCGGCGATGGCCTCGGACATCGTGTTGGCAATCGCGTAGCGGTTGCCGAACGAGACCAGCACGAAGTTGAGCACCGGGAAGTTGCCCGTGCCGTCAGCGCGCTGTGTGTAGAGCGGCTGGACGTAGAGCAGGCTGTCACCCACCGGCAGGGTCAACAGGTTGCCGTAGACCTTGTGCACGTTGGTGGACACGTTGAACTGCTGCAGCTGCCGTGCGATCGAGGAGTTCGAGGCGAAGTCGCTCTCGACCTGGCTCGGACCGCGCACCGGACCGCTCGCAGGCAGCTCGAGGATGTGGATCTTGCCGTAGCCGGGACGTGACGCATCGCCGTCCACCGAGGCGAACGCCGCGAGGTTCTGGTTCTTCGTCGGCACGAAGGTCGTGGTCAGCGAGAAGACCGGCGAGCCGCCGTCCTCATCACGCACGGAGAGCCGGTACGGCGGCTGCAGCTGCGTCGCGGCACCAGCCGTCGTCGGGCTCGTCGGATCGTTCGGCACCTGCCACTTCTCGTTGCCGCTGAAGAAGGTGGTCGGGTCGGTGACGTGGTAGCGCGCCAGCTGGTAGCGCTGCACCTTCCAGAAGTCCTCCGGGTAGCGCATGTGCTCCAGCAGGTCCTTCGGGATGTCCGCACGATCCTTGACCGTCCCGGGGAACGCCTTGCGCCAGGCCTTGAGGATCGGGTCCTTCTGGTCCCACTCGTAGAGCGTCACCGTGCCGTCGTACGCGTCGACGGTGGCCTTCACCGCGTTGCGCATGTAGTTGATCTCGTCGGTGGGCAGCGTCCGGAACTCCGTCGACGGCGCGAGCGAGTCCGAGGTCATGTCCTTGTAGGAGCCGCGCTGCGACAACGGGTACTCGTCGGTCGTCGTGTAGCCGTCGAGCAGCCAGACCACCTTGCCGTCGACGATCGCCGGGAACGGGTCGCTGTCGACCGTGAGCCATGGCGCGACCTTCTCCACCATCCGGCGCGGGTTGCGGTCGTAGAGGATCTTCGAGTCCGCGTTGACCCGCTGCGACAGGGCGATGTTCTGGTCGCCGTACTTCCACGCGTAGAGGATCTGGTGGAAGAGGCTGCCGATCGGCACGCCGGCCTTGCCGTCGTACGTGCTGGTGGAGTCCTTGTCGCCCTTGGTCGGCTGGTCCAGCTCCACCGAGCGGGTCGAGCCCTTCGGCTGGCCGACGATCGAGTAGTTCGGCGACTTCTCGCCGAAGTAGATCTGGGGGCGGTAGCCGCTCGGTGCCAGGTCGCTCGACGCGTCACCGTCGCCGGCACCCGCCCACTCCGGGTCTGCGGGCAGCGGGATCTCGTTGCCGTCCGCGTCGCGCTGGTTTCCGTACGCCGCGAGGACGCCGTAGCCGTGCGTGTAGACGGTGTGGAGGTTCTGCCAGTTCTTCGCCTCATCGGCGATGCCGGACTGGTCGAGCTCGCGGACTCCGAGCACGATGTCGCGCTCCTTGCCGTTGACCTGGTAGCGGTCGACGTCGAGGACGTCCGCGACGGTGTAGTAGCGGCGCAACTGCTGCTGGTTCTCGAAGGCCTTGCGGATCAGCTGGGGGTCGACGAGCCGGATGCCCGGCACGTTGGCCAGCTCGGCGCGCTGATCGGCCGCGCTGAGCGTGCTCTTGCCGGTGTACTGGCTGACGTCAGTGTCCGCGATCGCATAGGCCTCGCGGGTCGCCTTGATGTTGCGCTCGATGTACGGCAGCTCCTTGTCGCCCAGCGACGGCTTCACCTGGAACTGCTGGACGACGCCCGGCCAGATCATGCCGAGCAGGATCGCCGAGAGGACGAGCAGCGCGAGACCGACCGACGGCAGCAGCCACGTGCGCTGGACGACGTTCGCGAAGAAGAGGATCGCGCAGATGATCGCGATCGACATCAGGATCAGCTTCGCCGGCAGCACCGCGTGGTTGTCGGTGTAGGTGACACCGTCGACGATCCCGCCGCCGGCGCTGAGCAGGTCGTAGCGATCGAGCCAGTAGTCGGCCGCCTTGCCGAGCACGAAGAGGCCCAGCAGCACGGAGATCTGGGCAGCGGCAGGGCCGGAGAGCCGGTCGCGCGTGGCCTGCAGCCGGATGCCGCCATAGAGGTAGTGGACGACAAGCACCACGATCAGGGAGACGACCGAGACGGCCATCGCGAAGTTGACGATGTGGTGCAGCCACGGCAGGTCGAAGACGTAGAAGCCCTTGTCCCGGTGGAAGTACGGATCCGTGCTGCCGAACGGGACGCCGTTGCGCCACAGCAGGTAGTCCCGCCACGAGTCGGCGCCTGCAGTGCCGGCGAAGCCACCGGTGACCAGGGCCAGGCCGCCGAGCACCCAGAACCGCACCGGCTCGATCGCCTGGCGATAGCGGTCGAGCCCGACCTGCTCGGCGCTCGCCGGACGGAACATCGGACGCAGCCGGTACGCCACGACGACGTTGGCCGCCACCACAACGGCCATGACGCCACCGAAGACGAGGAAGAGCCCGATCTTCGTCAGGATCAGCCGGTTGAAGACCGAGCTGAAGCCGGTCGAGGAGAACCACAGCTTCTCGGTCCAGAAGCTGGTGAAGCCGCTCATCGCGAAGAAGAGCACGAGCATGATCGCCGCAGTGATCAGGACGCCGCGGGCCCAGCCGGGCCGGCTCACCGGCTCCGGGGCTGCGGACCCGGACCCCTCACCGAACATCGAGCTCATGCCTCATCCTCCAGCGTCGCTCCAAGCAGCGCCAGCAGGGCGGGAACGAGGTTGATGCCACCGATCACGTCGTCGGTGGTGTCGTGGGCGCGGAGCCGGAGCGTGCACCAGGCAGCGCCGTGGCGCGTGACGCCAGCGACGATGCGCACCTCCTGGCGATCGGGATGATCCGCGGCGAACGCCTGGGCCTCCTCCAGGCCCTCGGGGACCTGGCCCTCGACGGCGGGCGGCAGGACGAGACGCTCCACGACGGCGGCGCAGCCCGCGACCTCCGGCGGCCAGCCGATCTGCTCGAGCACCTGCTCCAGCTGCTGTCCCGGCTCGAGGTCCTGCTCGACCGGGGTCAGCGACCCGTCGGCATCGCTCGCGTCCAGGCCCAGGGCAGCGGCGAGCGCCGGCTCGCGCGCAACGAGGGCACGGGTGTCGACGAGGGCGAAGAGCCGGGCCTGGCCGTCCCATCCGGACTCGGCGGCGTGCTCCTCGATCTCGACGACGGCGGCCGCCAGGGCAGGGTCGAAGGCGGGGTCACTGAGCTCGGTCATGCTGGAGCACCTCTTCGCAGGTCGGGAGCTTGGCGCGGTGGTCCGCGGCGTACAGGGAGACGGTCTTTTCTGCGTCGTCGAGCGTCGCGACGGCGGCCAGCCGCATGCTGCCCGGGTGAGCCGTCACGGCTTCGTCGCAGTTGCTGGCAGGCACGAGGAAGAGCGACGCACCATCCTGGCGGGCGCCCACGATCTTCTGCTGGATGCCGCCGATCGGGCCGACGAGTCCCTCGGCGTTGAGCATCTCTCCGGTGCCGGCGATGTGCGCGCCGCCGGTCAGCGACCCCGGGGTCAGCGTGTCCGCAATGGCGAGCGCGAACATCAACCCCGCGCTCGGGCCACCGATCTGGTCCGGCAGGTTGATCGTCACCTTGAACGGGAACTTGTAGTCGAACGCCGCCTGGACCCCGATGACGGTCCGGCCGTCGACGACGCGCGGCGTGACCGGCACGGAGAGCTTCTTGCCGTCGCGCTCGACCACGAAGGTCAGCGGCTTGTCCGGCGTCGCGTGCGAGATGACCCGAACGACGTCGTCCCAGACCCGGATCGGGTGGCCGGCGATGCTGACGTAGCGGTCGCGCTCGGCCAGCGCGCCGTCGGCCGGGTAGCCCGGCGAGATCGGGCCGACCACCGGCACGCTCGGCACCTTGATGCCGAGGTGCTCCAAGGCCGCGGCGATCGCGACGTCCTGCGACGTCGACATCTGCACCGCGGACTGCTTCTGCTCGGACACCGCCGTGTCCGAGGCACCGTAGACGTCCTCGGCGGGCCGCACGGCCTCGTCCTCGGAGAGCCAGGCGATCATCGCGGACAGCAGGGGTACACCGGTCTTCGGCGGCGTCGCCCGGATGGTCGTCATCCGCAGCTCGCCGTCATCGGGGTAGGTCTTGTGACCCTCGACCTGGATCCGCTCCGTGCCGCGCACCTCCGACAGCAGGTCGACCGTCGTGCCGCGCTGGAAGCGCACGTACGGAAGGGGTACGGCGGCCATCGTCACCGCACCGACCACGGTCACCGCGGCCGCGACGAGCGTCGCGACGGTGTGACGGCTCATCCGCTGCGTCACGAGGTCGTAGTCGCGATGGTGGACGCGGGCCTCGTCACCCGGATCCGCCACGACCTCACTCACCACGCGAGGGCCGCACCGCGATGCCGGTGCTGCGATCGCGCGGTCGTGAGGCGGCCGGACCGGTCACCTTCTGACCCGGGTGCTCCTTGCGCAGGGCCCGCGCCATCCGCTCGGCCGCGACCTCGGGGTCGACGCTGCCGCCGCCCTTGCCAGCCCACATGACCCACGCGATCGCAGCGAGCGTGACGACGACGGGCGGAGCCAGCCACCACAGGATTCCCAGGTCCACGGTCGCAGCCTACGGGGTCAGGGGGTGCCGACCCACTCATCCGAGCCGTCGGCGAAGCGCTGGTGTTTCCAGATCGGGACCTCGGCCTTGAGCGTGTCGATCAGGTCGCGCGTCGCAGCGAACGACTCGCCCCGGTGCGCGGCCGCCGTGGCCACGATGACGGCGATGTCGCCGATCGCCAGCGTCCCCACGCGGTGCACAGCAGCCAGGGCCAGGACGTCGTGTCGGTCGGCCACCTGCTCGCAGACCGCACGCAGGCGCTCGAGCGCCGTCGGGTGGGCGGAGTAGTCGAGGCCCGTGACGGCCAGGCTGTCGCCGTACGCCGCGTCGTCACCGTCGCCGTGCCCGCAGCCGCCCCGGCGGTCGTGGTCGCGGACCCGGCCGATGAAGAGGTTGAGACCGCCTGCTGCGTCATCGCCCAGCGCGTCGATCACAGCGACGACGTCCAGCGGCGTGTCCTCGATCGCAACGAGCCGTACGGCGCCCCTCTCACGTCCGTCCGTCATGCGCGGAAGGGTACCGTGATCGCATGAGTGAGACTCCCGGCCCGGGCGATCAGGGCGAGCCGAAGAACCCCTTCGAGGGCACGCCTTTCGAGCAGATCCTCGGGCAGTTCCTCGGACAGGGTGCGGGCCAGGGCGGTGCCGCTGGCATGCCCGACCTGAGCGCCCTGTTCAGCCAGGTCCAGGCGATGATGCAGCCCTTCGAGGGCCCGGTGAACTGGCAGCTCGCCACCGACCTCGCCCGGCGTACGGTCGCGGCCGAGCCGGACCCGTCCCCCGATTCCGCGCAGGTCACCGCCGTCGCCGACGCGGTGCGTCTGGCTGACCTGTGGCTCGACGAGGCCACCGACTTCTCCAGCGGCGTGACGTCGACGGCGGCCTGGAGCAGGGCCGAGTGGATCGAGTCGACCCGTGAGGTCTGGCAGCGACTGGTGGAGCCGGTTGCCGAGCACGTCGTCGCGGCGATGGGCAAGGCGCTTCCGGCCGAAGCGGCCGCGATGGCGGGCCCGTTCCTCGGCATGCTCACCCAGATGGGCGGCGCGATGTTCGGCAGCCAGATCGGCACCGCCATCGGCGGACTGGCCTCGGAGGTCCTCACCGCCTCCGACATCGGCCTGCCGCTCGGCCCGACCGGTCGGGCAGCACTCGTGCCGACCAACATCACGGCGTTCGCGGAGGGCCTCGACGTCTCCCGCGACGACGTCATGCTCTACCTCGCTCTCCGCGAGGCCGCGCACCAGCGGCTGTTCGCGCACGTGCCCTGGCTCCGCGAGCACCTGCTCACCGCCGTCGCCGACTACGGCCGCGGCATCACGATCGACACGGCGGGCATCGAGGAGCAGATGCGGTCGCTCGACCCGTCGAACATGGAGGAGATCCAGTCGGCCCTCGAGGGCGGGCTCTTTGCGCCGTCCAAGACCCCGGCGCAGGAGGCCGCCCTGGTGCGCCTCGAGACCACCCTCGCGCTCGTCGAGGGCTGGGTCGACGAGGTCGTCGGCCAGGCCACGGCACAGCGCATGCCCGCCGCCGCGAAGCTCCACGAGGCCGTACGCCGTCGCCGCGCCGCCGGCGGACCCGCCGAGGAGACGTTCGCCGCCCTGGTCGGCCTTGAGCTGCGGCCGCGCCGCCTGCGGGACGCCTCGACGCTGTGGGGTTCGCTGCGTACGCGTCAGGGTGTCGAGGCCCGTGACGCCGTCTGGCTGCACCCGGACCTGCTCCCCTCGGCCGAGGACCTCGACGACCCGCTGGGCTTCCGCGAGGGCCTCGACATGCCGTCCGAGGAGATGTCGCCCGAGGACTTCGACGCCGCGCTGCAGCAGCTCCTCGACGGACCGTCGGACGAGTGAGCCTGCACGCCGACGCGAGCCGCGTGCTCGCCGACTGGGTCGCGCCCACGGACGACCAGGAGCAGCTCCGCCAGCGGTACGCCGAGGTGCTCTCCGCCCGCCCCGATGCGATGGGCCGCTCGTGCCGACCGGACCACCTGACGGCGTCCACGCTGGTCATCTCGGCCGACGGCTCGTCGGTGCTGCTGACGCTGCACGCGAAGGCGCAGGCCTGGTTCCAGTTCGGCGGGCATTGCGAGGACGGCGACGCCACGCTCGCGGGTGCTGCCCTGCGTGAGGCGCGGGAGGAGTCCGGGCTCTCCGACCTCGCGCTGGACCCGGTGCCGGTGCAGCTCTCGGAGCACGCGGTGCCGTTCTGTGGCGGGCCGCTCTCCGATGCCGAGTCGGGTGGTGACCCCACGCGCACCGTGCACCACCTCGACGTTCGGTTCGTGGCGGTCGCTCCGGCCGGCGCCGCGCATGCCGTCAGCGAGGAGTCGCTCGACGTCCGTTGGTGGCCGGCCGATGCGCTCCCTACCGAGGACCAGGACATGATCGAGCTCGTCGCCCTCGCGAAGGACCGGCTCGGCTTCTGATCCCGACGCGTGCAGGTCAGCCGATGTCGGAGTCGTCCTCGCCATCGGGCTCGAGGCGGGCACCCGCGGAGTAGCCCTCGAGGTAACCCTTGGCCTTCTCGGCCTGCGGGTAGTTGGACACCCACGCCCAGAACTCGTCGGTGTGCCCCGCCTCGATCAGGTGCGCCAGCTCGTGCACGAGGACGTAGTCGACGACCCAGCGCGGCATGTCATGCAGGCGGTCCGAGAGCCGGATCGTGCGTTCCCCCGGCGTGCACGAGCCCCACCGGGAGCGCTGGTTGCTGACCCAGCGCACTGAGTCCGGCTTCGCGAGCCCGCCTAGGTAGGTGTCGGAGAGCTGCTTCGCTCGCTTCATCAGGTCGACATCGGTCGATCGCTTCGCGCGCTCCGTGCGGCTGAGGAGCCGCTTCACGATCCGCTCGACTTCGAGCTTCTCCTGGGCCTTCGACAGGCTCGACGGGATCATCACGATCACCCGGTTGCCCTCGAGGCGCGCAGCGATGGTGCGACGACGCTGCTTGGAGCGGCGTACCTCGACCTCGGGAGTCCCCATGGACCCGGAGAGTAGCGCTCAGAGACGAAAACGTGGCGTAGCCCACTCCAGCAGGCGGTCGACCGGCCACGTCGTCACGATCCGGTCCGGGTCGATCCCGGCGGCCTCCGCGCGTTCGGCGCCGTACGCCAGGAAGTCGAGCTGGCCGGGAGCGTGGGCGTCGGAGTCGATGGAGAAGACGCAGCCAATGTCGCGTGCCAGCTCAAGCAGCTTCGTCGGCGGATCGCGGCGCTCGGGGCGGGCGTTGATCTCGACGGCGACACCCTCCTCGGCGCATGCCTCGAACACCACCCGCGCGTCGAACGTCGACTGCGGTCGCGTCCCCCGGTTGCCGGTCACCAGCCGCCCGGTGCAATGACCCAGGACGTTGGTGAACGGGTTGCGCACGGCGTTGACCATCCGCCGGGTCATCGCGTCGCGGTCCATGGCCAGCTTGGAGTGCACGCTGGCCACCCGTACGTCGAGACGCGCCAGCATCTCGTCGGTCTGGTCGAGCCGGCCGTCGTCGAGGATGTCGACCTCGATGCCCTTGAGCAGGGTGAAGGTGCCCGCCAGATGCGCGTTGACCGCGTCGACGACGTCGAGCTGACGGGCCAGCCGCTCCGCCGACAGCCCGTTGGCGACCCGCAGCCGCGGCGAGTGATCGGTGAGCACCTGGTACTCGCGACCGAGCTCCATGGCGGTGATCGCCATCTCCTCGATCGGCGATCCGCCGTCGGACCAGTCCGAGTGGCTGTGCAGGTCGCCGCGGATCTGGGTCATCAACGCCTCTCCCCCGGCGACGAGCGGCCCGCCGTGGCGCGCCTCGAGGTCGGCGAGACGCTCGGGCATCTCGCCACGCACCGCGGCCTCGATGACCTTCGCCGAGCTGGCGCCGATGCCCGGCAGCTTGGTCAGGGTCCCGGCGGCCACCAGGGCAGCCACTTCGTCGGAGGGCATCGGCAGCAGCGTGGAGGCCGCCGACCGGAACGCCTTGACCTTGTAGGAGTCCTCGCGGCCGCGCTCGAGGAGGAAGGCGATGCGCCGCAGCGCGGCGATCGGACCGCCGGCGTACTGCTCCGGAGCGCTCACTTCTTCTCCTCCACAGGCTGGGGAACGACGTTCCGGCTGGTGGCGACGGGGCGAACGGCGCGGCCCGTGCGTGTCGTGCACAGGCTCATCCCGAGCCGGTCCACAGTCAATCGCATCCTCTCAACAGGTTGTCCACATCTTTGTCCACAGGGTGTGGGCAGTGATCCTTACCGAACGGTTGACCCACGCACACATCGCTCCTAGCGTCGGAGCCACGCGAGGCCCCCGGGCTCCGCCGCCGCGCAGGCAAGGGGAAGGCAGGCGCGGCAGGCGCGAGGTTCCGGGGGCCTCCGCTGTTGTGAGGACCGGGTCAGTGCGCGGGTCAGCGCCCGGTGAACTCCGGCATCCGCTTCGCCTGGACCGCCGCAATGCCTTCCTGCAGGTCCTCGGTGCCGAAGGTGATCGGCTGCGCCAGTGCCTCGACCTGCAGCGTCTCGTCGAGCGACGTCCGCTGACGGCGCAGAGTGACCTTCGTGTAGCGCGTCGCGAGCGGCGCGTTGGCGGCTACCTGCGCGGCCGTGGCGAGCACCTCGTCGAGGAAGCCCTCGCGCTCGACCACGCGGGACACCAGGCCCAGCCGCAGCGCCTCGTCCGCGTCGACCAGCCGACCGGTCAGCAGGAGGTCGCGCGCCGCGGCATCGCCGACGACCTCGGGCAGGAGGTAGGAGATGCCCATGCCCGGGTGCAGCCCCAGCTTGACGAACGACGCACCCAGCTTGGCGCCAGCGGCGGCGTACCGGATGTCGCAGGCGAGCGCGATGCCGAGACCGGCGCCAACCGCAGCACCGTTGACGGCCGCGATCGTCGGGACCTCGAGGTCGCGAATCGCGAGCCAGGTCCGGTAGAAGCCGAGCATCTGATCGCGGAGGGCGGGCGTCGGCAGGGCGCCGCTCTCGGCCAGCCACGTGGTGTTGCCTCCCGCGGAGAACGCGCGGCCGGCACCCGTCAACACGACGCAACGGACGGAAGCATCGGCCTTGAGCGATGCGATCGCAGCGGCCCACGACGCGGTCATCTCGTCAGACATTGCGTTCATCTGGTCGGGGTTGTCGAGGGTCAACAGGACGACACCGTCGGACGGACGCTCGATCCGGAGGTGGGTGAGGGTCTCGGACGCAGAAGACATGGCGGCACCCTACGGCGTGGCGCCTCCCACATTCACGCTCAGCCGTGGTCTAGGGTCACGGTGGCTGCGCGGACATCTCGGTGCGTGCAACCCCGGCGGGCTTCCCCACCCTCCCCGCCGTGACGACTGAATGAAAAGAATGAGGAGGCCGTCATGGCTGAGACCTGGAGCGGCGAGTTCTACTGCGTGAAGTGCAAGGAGAAGCGCGAGGCCACGGGCGAGATCCGTGTCAACGAGAAGGGCACCAAGATGGCCAAGGCCGTCTGCCCGGTCTGCTCGACCAACCTGAACCGGATCCTCGGCAAGGCCTGAGTCCGGCGCGCGGCATCTGCCGCACACTGACTTCGACCCCCGGTCCTCACGGACCGGGGGTCGTGTCATTTCCCTGTGGAGGACGTACGACGGCCCGCCGCTGCCCGTGCCAACCTGCGGGTCATGGAGACGACTGAACCGGCCCACCACCCGGGCTTCCCGGCCCGCGCAGCGTTGCGCCCCGGCGTACGCGTGGTGCGCAGGTCCGCCTCGGAGCTGCAGGTGGGCCTCTCCCCGACCGACGCCGTGGTGCTCCCCGACCATCCCGCGGTGAGGATGCTCCTGCACGGCCTCGACGATGGCCGGCCACCCGCGCCGCCGGCCTTCCTGCCGCCGGTCGCGGTCGTCGCCTGCTCGGCCCTGCTCGCCCACAACCTCGTCGTGGACGCCGACCTGTGGTGCCGCGCCCTCGCCGGCACGAGCGGTGCTGCCGCAGCCGCCCGTTCGGCAGTCGTCGCCGAGGCGGGCGACGACGCCGCGACCCGCCTGGCAGCACGGCTCGCTGTGGCGGTCGGCATCGCTGACCAGGGTCTGCCCGAGGCGGCGGCTCACCTCGAGCAGCTGCTGGCGATCGGCGGGATCACCGTCGCGACGGCCAGACGCCCTGATGTCGTCGTCGTGCTGTCCGCAGGCGAGCCCGACCGCTCGGTCCTCGATCGCCTCGTCGGCGACGACGTCCCGCACGTGTCGCTCGTGGTCAGCGAGGGGCGCGTGCGGGTCGGGCCGTTCGTGCATCCGGGCCTGACCTGCTGCCAGCGATGCATCGACGCCCATGCCGCCGAGCAGGACCCCCGGCACGGGCTGGTGATCGAGCAGCATGTCGGCGCTCCACGCGGCCTGTGGGGCCTGCCCTCCCCCGTGCCGGCGGACCTCGTGGCGCTCGCGGTCGCGTTCCTCGCGCGCGACCTGAGCCGCTGGGCCGACGTGCTCGAGCCGGCGACCTGGTCGACCGTCATCGACGTCGACGCGGCGCTGACCTTCCCGCGCACGCACTGGAGCCGCCACGCTGCCTGTGGTTGCAGCAGCAACAGCAGGACGGCGTGACGGCTCCGGATGTGGTCGTGCAGCGTCGGTCAGCGACCGACGCGGCCGAGGGCGAGGCGCGCGTCGTACGCAGCGCGGACCAGCCTGCGGCGACGACGGATGCGTTCGGCCTCAGCCAGGCGCGCGGCGATGAGCTCACGCGCGAGGATCTCCGTCTGGATGTACATCGTGGGTGCTCCGTTCAGGTATCGGTTCGGGAGGGTGGACGCGGTCGGGCGGGTCACGCCGCGACCGCGTCCTTGCGCGGACGGCCACGGGGCCGCTTGCGGGGGATGACCACTCCCTGGAGGAAGAGCTCACCGCCCCACACGCCCCACGGCTCACGCCGCTCGAGTGCGCCGGCCAGGCAGGCTGCCTGGATCGGGCAGGACTGACAGAGGGCCTTGGCGTACTCGACATCGCTCGGCAGCTCTGCGAAGAAGAGCTCCGGGTCATTCGCGTGACACGGGAATCCTTCGGTGGCCAGCTGAACGATGCTGCGCTCGAGAACGCTGGTGGTCATCTGTGTTCACCTCCTGGGGTGTGGACCGGTGGGTCCGGAATTGGTTGGGGAAACGAAAAGGCCGCGGATCCCGGGTTTCGGGTTCCGCGGCCTGGAGGGCGCCTGCACTGACTCAGCAGTGAGGTGGACTCCAGACCTGAACACCCGGGACGTTGCCGGCGACGGCGACGTGCTTGTGGTTGTGGTTGCGCTTGACGGCCGACCAGACGCGGGCGCCACCGAAGGCAGCGGCGGACGGCATGGCAAGGCGCGGCTGCGCGTCGGCAGCGGCGACGGCGTACGGCGCCGTCGTGATCGTGGTCGTGATCTCCATGGGTCCACCTCCTTCGGTGTGTCGGGTGCGAATGTGACGGGACGACGTTGCGGTCGTCCGTGATGACGACCGTAACGTGCCTTGGTTGTCATGGGCAAACCATTTATTGACGAATGTCGTCGAAATGCTGCCAACCGGCCAGCGGCCGGGCTGCGGTTCAGGAACCGGAGACGATGGCGAGGACGTCCTCGCCGTACTGCTCGGCCTTCTTGGCCCCGATGCCGGCGATGCGCAGCAGCGCGCCCGGGCCATCCGGACGGTGCTCCGCGATGAGCTCCAGTGTCTTGTCGGTGAAGACGACGTACGCCGGCACCTTGGCCTCGCTCGCCCGCTCGAGGCGCCACTCCTTGAGGCGGTCGAAGAGCGCCTCGTCGTACGCCGCGGGGCAGCCGTCGCAACGACCGGTCTTGCGCTCCCCCGCGCTCGACAGCGGCTTGCCGCACGTCCGGCAGTGCTGGGCACGGCGGACGCCGGTGACGCTCGGCCGGTTGAAGCTCGACGAGGACTCGGGACGCAGACCGTCGAGGAAGCGAGAGGGCTTGCGGCTGCGGCGCTGGCCAGGGTTGCGCGCGGCCGCCCAGCTCACGCGCAGGTGCAGGCGGGCGCGGGTCAGGCCGACGTAGAGGAGGCGGCGCTCCTCCTCGATCTCGGTGGGCGTCTTCGCGAACGTGATCGGCAGCGAGCCCTCCTGCACGCCGCACACGAAGACGGCATCCCACTCGAGGCCCTTTGCCGCGTGCATCGTCGCGAGCGTCACGCCGCCGGCGACCGGAGCGTGCTGCTCGGAGGCGCGACGGTCCAGGTCATCGACGAAGTCACCGAGGCGGCCGGGGTGATCGACCGCGTAGGCCTCCGCCTGCGAGACAAGCGCCTGCAGAGACTCCCAGCGGTCACGTGCCGCACCGCGCGCGGTGGGCGGCTCCGGCGACCAGCCGAGGCCGGCCAGCGTGCCCGTCACGGCTCCGACGAGGTCGTCGGGGTCGCCCTCGGCACGTGCGGTGCCGCGCAGCAGCGTGATCGCCTGGCGCACCTCCTGCCGGTCGAAGAAGCGGGCGGCGCCACGGATCACGTAGGGCACGTTGCGGGCAGCGAGCGCGTCCTCGAACGCCTCGGACTGCGCGTTGATGCGGAAGAGCACCGCGATCTCGCTGACCGGAGTGCCATCGGCCACCAGCTTCGCGATTTCGGCGGCGACCGCCTCGGCCTCGGCGACCTCGTCGTCGTACTCCAGGTAGCGGACGGAGGCACCGGACGGACGCTGCGCGCGGAGGTCGACGCCCCGCGAGCTCGTGCCGGCGAGCAGGCCGTTGGCTGCCGCGACCACCTCGGGGGTGGAGCGGTAGTTGCGGACCAGCTCGACCTTCGTCGTGCCCTCGAAGCGCTGCGGGAAGCGACGCAGGAAGTCGGCATCTGCGCCGGCGAAGCTGTAGATGGTCTGCGCAGGATCGCCGACGACGCAGATCTCGTCACGACCGCCGAGCCAGAGGTCCAGCAGGGTCGACTGCAGCGGAGAGACGTCCTGGAACTCGTCGACGACGAAGAACTTGTACTGCCTGCGCACCTGCGCGGCGACGCGCTCGTCCTCGGCGAGGAGACCGGCAGTCAGGAGCAGGACGTCCTCCATGTCCATGCGCCCTGCACCGCGCTTGACCTCCTCGTAGGAGCCGTAGACGTGAGCCACCGTGGTCGCGTCGGCGCCGTTGACCTCGCGGCCGCGTCGCGGTGCGACGGTCGCGTAGTCGTCCGGGCTGACGTTGCTGACCTTGGCCCACTCGATCTCGCTGGCCAGGTCGCGCAGCATGCCCTGGTCCGAACCGATCCGGAGCCGGCGCACGGCCTGGGCCATCAGGCCCAGCTTGGACTCGGTCAGCTGCGGCAGCTCCGTGCCGTGGATCGCCGGCCAGAAGTAACGCAGCTGGCGCAGCGCCGCGGCATGGAAGGTGCGCGCCTGGACGCCGGGGGCGCCGAGGTCGCGCAGACGCGTGCGCATCTCGCCGGCCGCGCGCGTGGTGAAGGTGACCGCCAGGACCTCGGTCGGCTGGTAGACACCCTCGGCCACACCGTGGGCGATGCGGTGCGTGATCGCCCGGGTCTTGCCGGTGCCCGCACCGGCGAGCACCTGCACCGGCCCGCGCAGGGCCTCGGCGACGCGGCGCTGCTCGGGGTCGAGTCCGTCAAGCAGGTCGCGTCGAAGCATGGCCGAAGCCTAGACGTGGCCACCGACACCTCGATGCCGGGAATGCACAGGGCGCGTGGCACCGTTGAGCGCACGTCCCTCCCCCGGCCGACCGAGGAACCCGATGAGCCTGACGATGTACAGCACCACGTGGTGCGGCTACTGCCACCGCCTCAAGAGCCAGCTCGACCGCGAGGGCATCGCCTACCAGGTCGTCGACATCGAGAAGAACGAGGACGCGGCGTTCCTCGTCATGCAGGTCAACGGCGGCAACCAGACCGTCCCCACCCTCGTGTACGCCGACGGCTCGGCGCACACGAACCCGTCGCTCGCTCAGGTGAAGGCCAAGATCGCCGAGCTCAACTGACCCACCCGGTCACCACTCGCCGGGCAGCTCACCGCCGTACCAGGCCTCGATGAGGCTGCGCGAGATCGAGATGCCGCGGCCCGGCAGGGCGATCTCGCCGGACTCCGCCTGGGCGCGCAGCTCGGCGCGGGTGAACCAGCGCGCGTCCGCGATCTCGGCCGGATCGATGGTGATCTCGGTCGAGGTCGCCCGTCCGAAGAAGCCGAGCATCAGCGAGCTGGGGAACGGCCACGCCTGGCTGCCGAACCAGCTCACCTCGCCCACCTCGACGCCAGCCTCCTCGCGCACCTCGCGGCGTACGGCGTCCTCGAGCGACTCCCCCGGCTCGGCGAACCCGGCCAGCGTGGAGAAGCGCGTCGGCCCCCACTTCAGGCCACTGCCGAGCAGGCACCGCTCCTCCGCCGTGCCCGGCTCGCCGTCGGTGATCAGCATGATCACGGCCGGCTCGATGCGCGGGAAGTGTTCGCGCGCGCAGCTCGTGCACCGCAGCACATGACCGGAGAGCTCCGGCTCAAGCGCCCCACCGCAGCGGGCGCAGAACCGCGTACGGCTGAGCCACTCGGACATGCCCAGCGCGTGGAAGACGAGGCGGGTGTCCCAGCCGTCCACGAGGAAGTGGCGACCGATCTCGCGCATGCCGACCCACGCGAGCGCATCGTCGCGCCATCCGACGTGCAGGGCGAAGTAATGCGCCCCCTCCTGGTCGCCGAGCAGGATCCGGGTCCCCTCGCCGTGGGCGTCGGCCTCGGCCGGCGTCATCCAGGCGGGGGCGTCGTCGCGCCCGAGCATGAGGCCGCCGCTGACGACGAGGACACGGGTCGTCGGGTCCGCCCACAGCTCGCCGAGCCGGGCGGCGTCGCCACGCAGGTGACCGAGGCGGTCGTGGCTGGTCAGGCTCGGCTGCGCGGGTGCGGTCTGGTCGCTCACGTGTCGATCATGGCAGCACCGGTCACGGCCGGAGCAGCGCCTCGAGCTGACCTCGACCGGGCAGGTCGTCGTGCACGACCGTGCGTCCGGTCCGGACGTAGTGGAACGCCGCTCGGACGCTCTCCAGCGGCACCCCCGTGAGCTCCGCCCACGCGAGCCGGTAGACGGCCAGCTGGAGCGGGTCTGCCGTCTCGGTTTTGCTGGTCTTCCAGTCGACGACGAGGTAGCCACCGTCGGGCTCGGCGTAGACCGCGTCGATCCGGCCGCGCACGACCTGACCGTCGAGGACCAGCGCGAACGGCGGCTCGACCGCGAGCGGCACACGCTCGGCGAACTCCCCTGCTTCGAAGGCAGCGACCAGCTCCCGGAGCTCGGCCTCGTCGATCTCGGCGTCGCCCGCCCCCGGCAGCTCGTCGAGGCCGATCAGCTGCTGCTGGCCGAAACGCGCCTCCACCCACGCGTGGAAGCGCGTGCCGAAGCGGGCAGCAGCGGACGGCTTGCGGGGCATCGGCCTCGCCAGGTCGCGCGCGAACGCGGTGACGTCGTCGCGCATCCTGCTCAGCGAGGTCGCCGACAGCGACGACGGCATCGGGACGGAGATCTCGGTCGACCGCTCCGCATGCGCCTCCGCGATCAGCCGCTCGAGCTCGGCGTCCCACTCCTGGACGACCGATGCGTGCACGAGGTCGAGCTCCTCCTCCGGCGAGGTCAGGTCGACGGAGCGGACGCGGGCGGCCGCCTCCCGGCGCAGCTGTGCCTCGCGGCCGACGCCGGTCAACGGCCACGAGACGCTCGGGTCGATCTCGTCGAGGGGGTTGGTCTCACCCTTGGCAGGCACGTCCAGCCAGCCCTCCGGCGGGAGCCCCCACGCGACCAGCGCGTCACGCACCACCCGCTGGTACGCCGACGGGCCGTACGCCGTCTTGCGGGTGCCCCATTGGTAGGAGCTCACCACCAAGCGGCGGGCCGCGCGGGTGAAGGCGACGTAGCCGAGTCGGAGCTCCTCCTCCGCCCCGTGCGCCCGGGTGGCCTCGCGATAGGTGTCCAGCGCCTTCTTGTCCCAGCCGTCCAGCATCGGCTGGTCGATCGCATCGCCACGGAGCTCAGCGGGGAGCACCGACGGCGAGGAGGTCCACAGCGTGCGGGAGCGGTTGGACGGGAAGCGGGTCTCGCAGACGCCCACGCAGAAGACGGTGGCCCACTCGAGGCCCTTGGAGCGGTGGACGGTCAGCAGCTTGACCGAGTCGGCCTCGGTCGGCGTCGCGACGTCGAGGCCGTTGCCCTGGTCGTCCTCCGCGGTGAGGTAGGCCAGCAGCGCGGCAAGCGAGACGTCGCCGTCGACCGCCTGGAAATCGGCAACCGCCTTCACGAAGAGATCGAGGTTGTCGCGCCGCGCGGCAGCGGCGGGGCTCACGGCCGCCGCGAGCTCCACGTCGACCCCTGAGGCGTCGATGATCCGGCGTACGACGTCGAGCAGCGGGTCGCTGGCGTGCATCCGCAGCACGCGGAGCTCGGCGGAGAGCAGCGCGAACCGCTCCCGCGCCTCGACGCTGTAGGCCAGCTCGCCGGGATCGTCGAGCGCATCGCCCAGCGAGGCGACCTCGGCAGGGTCGACGCCGTCGGCGATCTGGGTCAGCTGCTCGTCGATGCCACCGGCAACCTGGCGGCCGCCGCGCCCCGCAATCTCCGACGCGCGCTGGCCGAGCAGCTTGAGGTCGCGCGCACCGATGGCCCACCGCGGGCCGGTGAGCAGCGTGAGCAGAGCGGCGTTGGCGGTGACGTCGTGGAGCAGGTGGAGGGTCGCCACGATCTCCGCGACCTCCGGCAGGCGCAGGAGGCCGGAGAGGCCGACGATCTCCACCGGGACACCGGCCGTCGTCAGCGCGTCGAAGACATCCGCCGCATGGGCGTTGTCACGGACCAGCACGCCGATGTCGGACCAGAGCCCGTGCCGCTCCCCCGTGTGGGCGGCGGCGACCTCGGTGGCGAGCCACGCCAGCTCGTCGGCGTACGTCACGAAGGTGCGCGCCTCGACCACTCCGTCGCCAGCGCTCTCCGGAGCCTCCAGCGGTGCGACCTGGTCGAACTTCTCGAGCAGCGGCTGCGCCAGGCCGTTGGCGACGTCGAGGATCCGGCGCTCGGACCGACGGTTGACCGTCAGTGGGTGCACCGCGACACCGGAGGGTCCGGTGATCGCCGGGAAGGCCTCGGCGAAGTTGAGGATGTTGGAGACGGACGCGCCACGCCACCCGTAGATGGCCTGGTTGGGGTCGCCGACGGCGGTCACCGGGTGGGCGTCGCCGAAGATCCGGCTCAGCATGATCGCCTGCGCGACGGAGGTGTCCTGGTACTCGTCGAGGAGCACCACCTTGAAGCGCGCCCGCTCGATCTCGCCGACCTCGGGCTGCTCGACCGCGAGACGCGCCCCGAACTCGATCTGGTCGGCGAAGTCCATCAGGCCCAGGTCGCGCTTGAGCCGCCGGTACGACGCGACGAGGCCGAGCATCTCCTCGCGACGTTCGATCACGTTGAGCACCCCGGCCAGCGCATCGACGTGCGTCTTGACCCGCTTGCCGTCCGCCAGCTCGGCGCTCGCCCGAGCGTGTGCCTCGCCGAATCCCTCGCGCGCACGTGCGTCGACGCGGCGCACGTCGTCCGGGCTGACGAGGTGCTCGGTCATGGCTCCGTCCAGCGCGAGGAGACCCTGGATGACGGTCGGCGGGTGATCGGACAGGAGCCGCACGTCGCCGGTGTAGCGGTCGACCACGCGTGCACCGAGCTGGTAGCGCGCGGCGTCGGTGATCACCCGGGTGTCCGGCTCGTGACCGATCCGGAGCCCGTGGTCGCTGAGAAGCGTCGAGGCATAGGCGTTGTACGTCGCGACGGTCGGCTCGAGCACGTCCTCCGGCTCACCGTCATCGCCAATGCTCGGCTCCATCACGCCCGCCCGCTCGAGTGCCTCGCGGATCCGGACCCGGAGCTCCGCGGCGGCCTTGGTGGTGAAGGTCAGGCCGAGCACCTCCTCTCGCCGGACCTGCCCGGACGCGACGAGGTAGACGACGCGCGCCGCCATCAGCGTGGTCTTGCCCGATCCGGCACCGGCGATGACCACGGCGGGCTCCAGCGGCGCCGAGATGGCCTGCCACTGCTGTGCGCTGGGTGCGTAGTCGGTGCGCATGAGGCGCTGGAGGTCCTCGGGAGACTCGATCGACATCACTGGGTCACCACCGATCCTGCGGACTTCGCCGGGCAGATCGCGGTGAACGCGCACCGCTCGCAGTGCGGGCCGATCACCGCAGGAAACTCCTCGGCGCGGACCAGCGAGGCGGCGAGCGCGAGCTGGTCACGCAGACGCGCCCGCTCCGGGCCGTCAGCAGAGTGCTGCGTCTGGCGCTGCACCTGTGCCTCGGGCAGGCCGTCCTCGAGACCGAGCTGCAGCAGCTCGGCGCCGCCCGAGCCGGCGGTGACGCCCTCGATCGCGCCTGCGTCGACGGCGTACTGGTAGAGCGCGAGCTGGGTGTGCCGCTCGACCGCCGGGCCGGTCGGCTTACTGCGGCCGGTCTTGAGGTCGACGACGACCACCCGGCCTGCGGCGTCGAGCTCGAGACGGTCGGCGTAGCCGGTCAGCCGGACGCGCTCCCCCTCGGCGATCTCGACCTCGGCGGAGAAACGGGCCTCGGTGCCCAGCAGCTCACGCGGGTTGCCGGAGTGCCATGCCAGGAACTTCACCAGGGCGCCGCGGACCCGCTCGTGCTCGCGCGCCGACGACCACGGCGTGCGGAACGCGAGCCGGCCCCAGACCGCGTCGACGTGCTCCATGAGAACGCCGAGGTCCGGCGCCAGGTCACCGGTCGCCACCCGCTCCGCGACGGCATGCACGAGCTGGCCCAGGTTGGCGGACTGGTGAGCGGCTCCGGCACCGCCCGCCTCACGCTCGAGGAACCAGGCCATCGGGCAGGTCAGGATGCTCTCGAGCATGCTCGCCGAGACCGGCACGGGCTCCTCGGTGGCCCGCAGCGGCTGCTCGCTGAACGACGCAGCCCGGGTGCCCCACCAGCTCGACGGGTCCGCGATCACGATGCCGTCGCCGGCGAGCCGCGCGAGGCGCCGTGCAGCGGCCTCGCGAAGAGGCTCGGCCAGATCGGGATCAGTGACCGTGCGACGCAGCTCGGCAACCAGTCCGCCCAGCGACAGCGGGCGCCGGGGCCGCCCCGCGAGGTGGTGGATCGGCAGGCTGTCGCGTCGCTCGCGGACCACGTCGAGCGGGAAGAGATCAGAGAGGAAGCGGGACGGCTGGTCGCCGTCGTCGTCGCTGGACTTCACCGCAGTGACGACGAGCCGCTCCTGGGCACGGGTGCAGGCGACGTAGAAGAGCCGGCGCTCCTCCATGAGCAGCTCACGGGTCGTGACCGGTGGCTGCAGCACAGGAGCGCCCGAGGCGTCCGCGCCGATCAGGTCAGCGCCGAGCAGCGACGACCGGCGCCGCAGATCGGGCCACCCGTCCTCCTGGACGTGCGCCACGACGACGAGGCGCCACTCGAGGCCCTTCGACCGGTGGGCGGTCAGCAGCCGCACTGCGGCGCCGCGGACGCCCCGCTCGGCCATCGTGTCGCCGGGAAGCTCCTGCGCAACCAGGGTCGCCAGGAACGTCGCGACGCCGGTGTGGTCGCGCTGCTCCTCGACCCGGGCCGCCGCCTCGAAGAGGGCGCAGATCGCGTCGAGGTCGCGGTGTGCCCGGCGCGCCGAGCCGCCGCCCACCTCGACGCCGCGGCGCAGGCGGGCCGACCAGCCCGTGCCGTCCCACAGGGTCCAGAGGACCTCTTCGGCAGTGGCGCCGGCAACCGTCTGTGCCCGAGCGGCCACCAGGAGCTCGGACAGGGCACGCGCGCGCGTCGCCTCAGGCCCGGTGAGCCCCACGAGGAAGCCGGGCTCGACGACCGCGAGGCGGATCAGCTCGCGCGAGGGTCGCGCCGGCACGCCCGCCTCGGCTGCGAGCGCCTTCTCCCGGGCCCGCAGCACGCGAGCGAGCCGACGCGCATCACCGGCGTCGAGCCCACCGAGCGGGCCGGTCAGCAGGGCCTCCGCCCGCGCCGCGCCGACGTGCTCCACCGACTCGGGGTCCTGGTCGTCGAGATGGACGACGGCACGGAGCGCGTCGAGCAGCGGGAGGACCGCAGGGTCACGCACGAGCGGGAGGTCGTCGGAGGCGACCTCGACCGGCACGCCAGCGGCTGCGAGCGAACGCCGCAGGGCAGGAATCGAGGACCGGCCGGAGCGGACCAGGACGGCCATCTCGTCCCAGCCGATGCCGTCCTCGAGGTGTGCCCGCCGCAGCAGGTCGGCGAGGTGCTCGGCCTCCGCCCGCTCGGTGTCGTAGGTGCGGACCTCGACCAGACCGTCGCCGAAAGGTCCCGCGACGGCCCGCGGCGCGAGGAAGGCCTCGCGTGCCTCCATCGGAATCGTGCCCTGCAACGACAGCCGGCTGGCAACCGCCTGGCTCGCTCGCAGGAGCCGTGGGCCGAAGCGCCGCGTCGTGGCCAGCGCGACCACCTCCGCGGGCGAGCCATCAGCCTGCGGGAAGGCGGTCGGGAACTCGAGGATCCCTCGCACCTCGGCACCGCGGAAGGCGTAGATCGACTGGTGCGGATCGCCGACGACGGTCAGCGACCGCCCGTCACCCGCGATCGCCTGCAGGAGTGCGACCTGGCCCGGGTCGGTGTCCTGGTACTCGTCGACGAAGACGTGCGTGAAGCGCTCACGCAGCTCCGCGCGATGGGCCTGTGCCTCGAGGGCAGCCCGTCGGATCAGGTCGGCGTAGTCGGTCGCTCCCTGCGCGTCGAGGATCGTCAGGTACTGCTCGAGGAAGGCGCCTGCCGCGACGAACGCCGGCAGGTCATGGTCGCGGCCCAGCGCGCTGAGCTCGTCGGGCGAGAGCCCCTTCTCGCGCGCCCTGCCGAGCACCGCGTGCACCTCGCGGGCGAAGCCCCGCGTGCCGAGCGCCCGGCGCAGCGCGTCGGGCCACTGCACCGACTCGGGGTGGTCGGCCAGCAGCTCGCGCAGGACCACGTCCTGCTCGGGCGCGGAGAGCAGGCGCAGCGGTGCGTCGTAGAGCTCCTTGGGGGCATACGCCCGGATCAGGCCGTACGCGAAGGAGTGGAACGTCGAGCACATCGTCGCGGTCGTCGTGCGCCCGATGCGCGCCGTCACCCGGTCACGCAGCTGCTCGGCGGCCTTGCGCGAAAAGGTCAGCGCCAGGATCGCCTCGGGCCGCACGCCGTCGCGCTCGATGCGCGTCGCGATCGCTTCGACGAGTGTGGTGGTCTTGCCCGTGCCCGGGCCGGCGAGCACGAGCAGCGGACCGCTCGCGTGGTCGACGACGCGCTGCTGCGCCGCATCGAGCAGCACCGTCGGGCCACCGGTGGACGGCGGCACGAGACGGTAGGTGGGCGCGGTGTCGAGCACGGGACCAACCCTGTCAGACACGACCGACAGATCCGTCGGCGCAGGCCGTCACGAGGTGTGGAAACGCACCGTGCCCGGGACCAGGCGGAGGCCGCTGATCCCCGCGTGCGCCTGGGCGTACGCGAGCTCGCGGCTCAGGTCGCCGACGCCGTTGCTAGTGCCCGACAGCCCGAAGGCAAGCGTGGAGAGGACGCCGACCGCCCGGCCGTCCGGCCCGAGGTAGCCCGACCCGGAGTCGCCCGGGATGCCGGTGCCGCCGCGTACGACGTGCTCCCAGCCGCTTCCCTCGGTCGCGGTCTTGCGCGCGGTGCGGGCCGACCCGTTGCCGCCGAGCTTCATGCTCGATGCGCCGTACGTGTAGAGCGTGCTGCCGACCGGTACGCCGTCGGTGTCGAGGCCGACGGGCCCACCGGTCTTCGGCATGGACGGGTTGACCTTGCCGACCGAGGCGGCGTCGACCCGGACCAGCGCGAAGTCGTTGTAGGCGCAGCGAATCGCACTCTTCTCGTGGCGGGCCTGCATCGTGTGCCACGAGCTGTAGACCAGCCGCCCGCTACCGGTCGTGGTGCCCGAGGTCAGGAGCCCCGCGCCGGTGCCGAAGGTGACGGGGGTGCCCATGGCCAGGCTGCGGGTGGTGCAGCCGTTGATGTCGTTGGAGTCGCCGGTGCCCGCGCAGTGGGCGGCGTAGCCGACATAGACGCGGTGCGCGTCGTCGGTGAAGACGAAGTTCGCCGTGCACTGCGCATCGCCGGTGAACATCTGCACGCCGGGATGGATCGCCGCCGTCGACGACGGAGCCCACCGCGACGCGCCGTCCGCCGCGCCCACCTGCGCCCCGGAGGCAACAAGGGCGAACAGGACAGGGAGGACAAAACGACGAAGGCGCGGCACGAGGAGAAAGTACCCCTCGTGCCGCGCCTCCGCGGCGTTCTTTGCTGCAGTCCTCGATCAGTACGACGGCTGCGACGGGTCGATCTGGTTGACCCAGGCCACGACGCCACCGCCGACGTGCACGGCGTCGGAGTAGCCCGCGCCCTTGAGGATCGCGAGCACCTCGGCCGAGCGGACGCCCGACTTGCAGTGCAGGACGATCTGCTTGCCCGAGTCGACCGACGGGATCTTCTCCAGCGCGGAGCCGTTGAGGAAGTCACCCTTCGGGATCAGGACGGCACCGGGGATCCGGTTGATGTCCCACTCGACCTGCTCGCGCACGTCGATCAGCTCGAAGTCGTCGCGGTCGTCGATCCACTGCTTGAGCTGGTGGACCGAGATCGTCGAGCCGGCAGCAGCGTCGGCCGCCTCCTCGGAGACCGCACCACAGAACGACTCGTAGTCGATCAGCTCGGTGACCGTGGCGTTGTCGCCGCAGAGCGCGCAGTTCGGGTCGCGACGGACCTTGAGCTTGCGGTACTCCATCTCGAGCGCGTCGTAGATCATCAGCTTGCCGACGAGCGGGTCGCCCATGCCGGTCAGCATCTTGATGGCCTCGTTGACCTGGATCGAGCCGATGCTCGCGCAGAGCACGCCCAGGACGCCGCCCTCGGCGCACGACGGGACCATGCCCGGCGGCGGCGGCTCGGGGTAGAGGCAGCGGTAGCAGGGCGCCTCGGCCGCAGCCTCGCGCATCACCGGGTCGTCGGAGTTGCGCAGGCCGGCGGCGTACACGGAGGCCTGGCCGTCGAAGCGGTAGATCGAGCCCCAGACGTACGGGATGCCCAGGAAGTACGCCGCGTCGTTGACCATGTAGCGCGTCGCGAAGTTGTCGGTGCCGTCGACGATCAGGTCGTAGCCCGTGAAGATCTCGTTGACGTTGTCGTTGTCGAGACGCTCGGCGTGGACGATGACGTTGACCAGCGGGTTGATCTCGGCGACCGACTCGGCAGCCGAGGTCGCCTTCGGGCGGCCGACGTCGGACTGGCCGTGGATGATCTGGCGCTGCAGGTTCGACTCGTCGACCTCGTCGAACTCGACGATGCCGATCGTGCCGACGCCGGCGGCCGCGAGGTACATGAGCGCCGGGGAGCCGAGGCCGCCCGCGCCGATCACGAGGACCTTGGCGTTCTTCAGGCGCTTCTGACCGATCATGCCGACGTCCGGGATGATCAGGTGACGGCTGTAGCGGCGGACCTCGTCGACGGTCAGCTCAGCTGCCGGCTCCACGAGTGCGGGGATGGACACGCAAGGCTCCTCGGGTCGAAAAAACGTCAGCGACGTGCGGATGTGGCCAACACGTCGTACGGACCCATTGTTCCCCACGGTCCGCGAGCGCCGGTCCCGTGACCGAATCGCAACCAGCAGATGTCTGGACAGTACAGGCGACCCAGACCAAAGTCGCAGCAGGCGCAACCCGCCGCTGCTCCCGCCTTGCCTGACGGGGGCGGACAAACACCTCGGAAGGCACACACGTGAAGAAGTTCGCTCCAGGTCTGCTGGCCGGGACCACAGCGCTCGTGCTGAGCGCCGCGATCGTCCCGGCAGCCCACGCCACCACCGGCTCCGACACCTCGAGCGGCGCACCCGCCGCCTCGTCGCAGCAGAACGACAACCGTCCCGGTCCGCTCACGAAGAAGCAGGACAAGCTGCGCGCCAAGGCGCTCGCCACGCTCCGCAACGGAGGTACCCCGAAGGCGCGCAAGGGCGGCGGTGCGACGCTCCAGCTCAAGAAGGGCAACGGCGCGAGCACGTATTACGAGTTCCCGGTCAACCGGACCGACAAGATCCTGACCTTCCTGGGCCAGTTCAGCGACTTCCCGCACAACAACATCGCGGCGCCTGACCGCACCAAGGACAACTCCACGACGTGGGTGCCTGACTACAACAAGGCGCACTACGACGACATGTTCATGGGCAGCGGCGACTCGTTCCACGATTACTACAAGCAGCTCTCCGCCGGAAAGTACGACGTCTCGCTGACCACCGAGGACTGGGTCGACGTGCCCGGCACCGCCGCGTCGTACGGCGCCAACGACGACGACAAGCGGGCCTGGCAGTTCATCGCCGACACCGGCAACTCCTGGTATGCGCAGCAGAAGGCCGCCGGCAAGAGCGACGCCGACATCAAGAGCTACCTGGCCCAGTTCGACCAGTGGGACCGTTACGACCACGACAACGACGGCAACTTCAACGAGCCCGACGGCTACATCGACCACTTCCAGGCGATCCACTCGGGCCAGGGTGAGGAGGCGGGTGGCGGCGCCCTCGGCGAGGACGCCATCTGGTCCCACCGCTGGTACGTCGCGACGGGCTACGGCCGCTCCGGCCCGCAGGGCAACCTGCTCGGCGGCACCCAGATCGGTGACACGGGCCTGTGGATCGGTGACTACACCGTCGAGCCGGAGAACGGTGGCCTCGGTGTCTTCGCCCACGAGTTCGGCCACGACCTGGGCCTGCCCGACTACTACGACACCGCGGGCGGCGACAACTCCACGGCGTTCTGGACCCTGATGAGCGGCGGCTCCTGGCTCAACCACGGCGGCACCGATGGCATCGGCACGACGCCGGGCCTGATGGGCCCCGAGGAGAAGGCGGAGCTCGGCTGGCTGGACTACTCGACGGTCAACTCGGGACAGTCCGGCCGCTTCAAGCTCGGCCCGTCGCAGCACCAGTACGACAACCCCGCCACGCCCAAGAACGAGAGCGACCAGGCCGTCAAGGTGAACCTTCCCGACAAGGAGACCACAACGACGTACACCACGCCCCCGGAGGGCACGCACGCCTGGTGGAGCGGTCGCGACGACAATCTCAACCAGACGCTGACCCGGTCGGTCCCCGCCGGTCAGACGGTGACGGTCTCGGCCCAGGCCTGGTACCAGATCGAGCAGGACTACGACTACCTGTTCGCCGAGTACTCCACGGACGGCGGCGCGACCTGGCACGACGCCGCCACGCCCGTGACCGGCTCGAGTGACTGGACGACCCTCTCGGCGACGTACCAGGCCGGCGGCCAGCCGACCCTCTTCCGGTTCCGGTACGCCACGGACGGTGGCGTCAACGAGGCAGGCGCATTCCTCGACACGATCTCGGTCGCTGTTGACGGCACCAACGTCCTGACCGACGGCGCGGAGAGCGGCGACAACGGCTGGACGGTCAAGGGCTGGACGGCGTCGACCGGCACCGACAGCAAGGTGAGCCCGCAGTACTTCTGGCTCGAGAACCGCCAGTACGTCGGCTACGACAAGACCCAGGCCGAGGGCCCGTACAACTTCTCCGAGGGCGTCACCCGGCCGAACTGGGTCGAGTTCTTCAAGGACCAGCCAGGCATGCTGGTCTGGTACGTCGACCTGTCCTACGCCAACAACAACACCTCCGCGGCGCCCGGCCACGGTGCGGTGCTGCCGGTCGACGCCCACCCCAAGGCCTTCCGATTCCCGGACGGCACCAAGCCGAGCAACCGTCGCCAGCCATTCGACGCGACGTTCGGACTGACCCCGGTGCCGGAGACCTGCCTGCACAAGCAGAAGCTCGTGAGCGGCGAGGTGCAGACCCTCGCGGCCTGCGCGCCGGCCAACGCAGGCATCTCGACGTTCAAGGACAGCGGCGAGGACGCCTACTACGACCCGACCAACCCGCAGGGCTCGACGAAGCTGCCGGGCTCGGGGGTCTCGGCGAGGGTGATGAGCCAGAGCGGTGACTCGCTCACCGTCCTGGTCCAGAACCCGGCGGTCTGATCCGCCGGACACACATCCGGACGACCCGCCCGTCTCCTGCGTCGTCGCACTCACGCGGCTTGTAGGCTGCAGCAACAACGTGGGAACGGGAGGGTCGTCGTGACGGCTGAGGAGATCGAGGACATGCGTCCCCGAGGTGGTCGGCTTCCGCGTCATGCCCGTCGGGCCCAGCTGCTGGACTCGGCGCTCGAGGTCTTCGCGGCGCAGGGCTACCACGCCGCCGCCATGGACGACATCGCCGCGCGGGCCGGCGTCTCCAAGCCGGTGCTCTACCAGCACTTCCCGGGCAAGCTCGAGCTCTACCTCGCGCTCCTCGAGTCCGCCTGCGACGCGATCATCGAACGCACCCGCGAGGCGCTGCGTTCCACGCAGGACAACAAGCTCCGCGTCGCCGGCACCATGGCCGCCTTCTACGACTACGTCGCCGCCGACACCGGCGCCTTCCGTCTGGTCTTCGAGTCCGACCTGACCAGCGAGCCGGCCGTCCGTGAGCAGGTCGAGCGTGTCACCACCGAGTGCGCGGCCGCCATCACCGAGGTCATCGCCGAGGACACCGGGCTCCCCGCCGAGGCCGCGCACCTGCTCGCCGTCGGCCTCGTCGGCATGGGCCAGGTCAGCGCCCGCTACTGGCTCAACGACCCCGGCTCGCTCTCCCGCGAGCAGGCCACCGCCCTCGTCTCCGGCCTCGCCTGGCGCGGCATCGGCGGCTACCCGCTCCACTGACACACCCCCACACGCAGACCAGCTCACGCAGCACAGATGAAGGAGGACCTCATGGAGGTCAAGATCGGTATCCAGAACGTCGTTCGCGAGGTCATCATCGAGACCACCGAGACGGCGGCTGCGGTCGAGAAGCTGGTCAACGACGCGATCGCCGACGGCGGCATCCTGTCGCTCACCGACGGCAAGGGCCGCCGCGTTGTCGTTCCGGTCGCGACCCTGGCGTACGTCGACTTCGGTGGCGGCGTCGCGGGGCACGTCGGCTTCCGCTCCTGAGCAAGCCGGTGCGTCGCTGACGCCACGCTGTCGCAAGCCGTTGCATCCTCAGCCACATGAGGGCAATGTGACGGGCAGCAGGGCTCGCCAACGGGGGCGAGTCCCCGGCGAAAGGATCGTTCAATGATCGGGACCATCATCGCGGCGCTTGTAGGCGGCACCATCCTCGGCGTCCTCGGCAAGCTCGTTGCCCCGGGCGGCCGTGACAACATCCCGCTCTGGCTGACGGTCGTCTGCGGCATCGGCGGCATGTTCATCGGTAGCTATGTCTACGCCGCGATCTTCAACTGCTCCGACATGAACAACTGCACGAACGGCGTCGACTGGTGGCGCCACCTCTGGCAGGTTGTCGTCGCTGCTGTCCTGGTCGTCATCGCAGCCGGTATCACCGGCCGCAAGCGGGCCTGACACTCACGCATTCAGCAGTCCCCGACGCCCCCTGCATCCGACGATGCAGGGGGCGTCGGCGTTGTCGGTAGACTCACGCACGTATGTGCGCGGTTGACCCGGTAATGGAGTCGGCCGCTCGACCTCCCAACCGGAAGAACTGAAAACCGTGACCACTTTCCGCGACCTCGGCGTGCTGCCCGAGATCTGTGACGCCCTTGAGCGCAAGAACATCATCGAGCCCTTCCCGATCCAGGAGATGACCCTCTCGGTCGCCCTGATGGGCACCGACCTGATCGGCCAGGCCCGCACGGGCACCGGCAAGACCCTGGCGTTCGGCATCCCGATCATCCAGCGCGTCGTGACGGTCGACGACCCGGCGTACGCCGGCATGGCGCAGGGCAAGCCGCAGGCGCTCGTCGTCGCTCCGACCCGTGAGCTCGCGCTCCAGGTCTCCAACGACCTCGAGCTCGCCGGCTCCGACCGCGGTGTCCGCGTCCTCACCGTCTACGGCGGCGTGGGCTACGACGGCCAGCTCGAGGCCCTCCAGTCCGGCGTCGACGTCGTCGTCGGCACCCCGGGCCGCCTCATCGACCTGATGAACAAGCGCGCCCTCGACATCTCCCACGTCAAGGCGCTCGTCCTCGACGAGGCCGACGAGATGCTCGACCTCGGCTTCCTCCCCGACGTGGAGCGCCTGCTTCGCGGCACCCCGGAGACCCGCCAGACGATGCTCTTCTCGGCCACCATGCCGTCCGCGATCATCACCCTGGCCCGCATGCACATGCGCCACCCGATGAACATCCGCGCCGAGTCCGCCGCCGACGAGCAGACCGTGCCGGCGACCGCGCAGTACGTCTACCAGGTCCACGACCTCGACAAGCCGGAGATCATCGGTCGCGTCCTGCAGGCCGACGACGTCGACAAGGTCGTCGTCTTCACCCGCACCAAGCGCCAGGCGCAGCGTGTCGCCGACGACCTCACCGAGCGTGGTTTCAACGCCTCGCCGCTGCACGGCGACATGGCGCAGGTGGCCCGCGAGAAGGCGATGGACAAGTTCCGCGAGGACAAGGTCAAGATCCTCGTCGCCACCGACGTCGCCGCCCGCGGCATCGACGTCCGCGGCGTCTCGCACGTCATCAACTACACCTGCCCCGAGGACCACAAGACCTACGTGCACCGCATCGGCCGCACCGGTCGCGCCGGCGCCACGGGCACCGCGATCACGTTCGTCGACTGGGCCGACCTGCAGCGCTGGAAGCTCCACAACAAGGAGCTCGACCTGCCGTTCGACGAGCCGGTGGAGACCTACTCCACCTCGCCGCACCTCTTCCACGACCAGGGCATCCCGGAGGGCACGAAGGGTCGCATCAAGGCTGCCGCGCCCGTCGAGCGCAAGCCGCGTACCGAGGGTGGCGGCCGCGGTGGCTCCGCCGCGGGCGAGCGCTCCGGCGACCGTCCGGCGGGCAACCGCAACCGCAACCGCACGCGTACCCGCAGCGGCGAGAAGGTCGAGGGCGGCACGACCGCCCCCGCCACCGCACCGGCCACGACGCCGGCTGCCGAGGGCGAGGCCGCGGCTCCGTCGGCCAACCGCAATCGCAACCGTCGTCGCCGTCGCCCCTCGGGCACCGGTGGTCAGGGCGCCGCTGCTGCGGCTCCCGCCGCCGAGTAATACCGACCGCACACGAAGGCCGCGCTCCCACCGGGGGCGCGGCCTTCGTCGTTCGTGCTGCTGCCAAACTGTCAATCTGACACTTTGGCAGCACGTGACAGGACGGAAGTGTCACGTCAGGCGAAACTGTCAATCTGACAGTTTGGCGCGCGCCCGCGCCGCCCTCCCGGCGTCAGAGGGGGAAGGCGCCGTCCCAGTGCGCACCGGGCGTGGCGTTGAACACCCGCATCGAGGCCATCAGCTCATCGCCCTCCGACCCGCCGAGGAACCAGCTCAGCACCGTGACGGACGCCGGCTGCAGCTCCATCCGGTAGAGCGCCTCGAGGGGCGCGCCCAGCGCCTGGGCGACCAGCGTCTTGATCGGCGTGACGTGGCTGACCAGCACGACCGTCTTGCCGGCGTGGGCCTCGATGACGCGCTCCAGACCGGCGAGCACGCGTGCCTGCACGGTCCGGAACGACTCTCCCCCGCCCGGGGCGTGGTCGAGGTCCCCGAACCATGCCTTCAGCTCGTCCGGGAACTTCTCGGCGACCTCCAGGAAGGTCATCCCGTCCCAGGTGCCGAACTCCATCTCGGCGAAGCCGTCGTCGACCAGCACCTCGCGCTGACCGAGCACCTCGGCGACGATCTCCGCCGATTCCAGGGTGCGGCGTACCGGTGAGGACAGGACGACGTCGACCTGCTCGCCGACGGTCGCGAGCCACTCGGCCGTCTCCCACACGTGCCGGCGGCCGAGCTCGTTGAGCGGCGGGTTCGCCGAGGCCAGACCGCCGGAGAACCGCTTGTCCGTGGTGTGGTCGGTCTCGCCGTGGCGGACCAGGACGATGCGGGTCGGGGCCATGCCGGGACGGCCCCAGCCGCGCGACGGCGCGGACGAGGTCGAGCCGTCGAGCCCGGCAGTCTGCCCCTGGGTCACGCTCAGATGCCCGACTCGGAGGTGCGGACCAGGATCCGCTCGCACTCGGGGCACCGCAGCACCTCGTCGAGCGGCGCCTTGGCCAGCTCGGCGAGGTCGCCCGGGTTGAGGGTCAGCTGGCAGCCCCCGCAGGTGCGGGCCCGCAGCGCGCCCGCGCCGATGCCGCGCGACGCGTGGAGCCGGTCGTACAGGGCGAGCAGCGGCGCGTCGACACCGACGACAGCCTCCGCACGGCGACGCTGCGCACCATCGAGCTCGCGCTCGACGGAGACGGACTTCTCCAGGCGGCGGGCCTCGAGCACTTCGCGCTGCTCGACCGACTCACCCACAGCCGCCTCGGCCTTGGTGAGCTCCATCTGAGCGGCCTCGAGCATCTCCATGACCTCGAGCTCCTCGTCCTCGAGGACGCCGATGCGGCGTTCGAGGGACTCCAGCTCGTGCGACATCGCCTGGATCTGCTTGGGATCGGTGATCAGGCCCTGCTCGAGCCGGCTCCGGTCGCGCTCGCGGCGGGCCTTGACCTGCTCGACGTCGGCGTCCGCCTTCTTCTGCTCCTTGGTCAGGTCGTCGACGCGGATCTTCGCGTCGCGCATCCGGTTGGTGCGCTCCGACTCCTCCGCCGCGAGCGTCGCGAGCTCGGCGATCTCGGGGAGCGTCTTCAGCTGGTGCGTCAGCTGCGAGATGCGGGCGTCGAGGTCAGCGACGTCGAGAAGCTGGGCCTGGATGGCGGGGTCGGCCTTCACCGGAATCTCCTGCAGGGTTTGAGTTGTGAGAGGGAAGCTCAGATCCGCGCAGTCCACGGATCCGTGCGGATCGCGCTGACGCGGGTCTCCACCGTATCGCCCAACGCCGCCTGCAGCTTGCCGCTGACCACCGGAAGCCACGTCCACTCCGCTGCCCAGTGGGCTACATCGATGAGCGCAGGGCCGCCGGCCTCCACGAACTCCGCCGCGCGGTGGTGGCGGAGGTCGGAGGTCACGTAGACGTCGACGTCCGAGCCCGCGA
>NZ_SJZJ01000002.1 GCF_004337475.1 Nocardioides jejuensis
CGGCCAAACTGTCAGACTGACAGTTTGGCCGGCTCCGGGAGACGAACTGGATCAGCGCGTCACTTGAGCTCGGCGCTCGAGAGTCCGAGGACCCGGCGAGCGACGATGAGCTGCTGGATCTGCTGCGTGCCCTCGAAGATGTCGAGGATCTTGGAGTCGCGCGCCCACTTCTCGAGCAGCTCCGTCTCGGCGTAGCCGACGGCGGTGCAGAGCTCGACACAGGAGAGCGTGACGTCCGAGCCGACGCGGCCGGCCTTGGCCTTCGACATCGACGCCTCGAGCGAGTTCGGCTTCTTGTTGTCGGCCATCCAGGCGGCCTGCATCGTGAGCAGGAGCGCACCCTCGAGGTCGGCCTCGAGCTGGAGGAACTTCGCAGCAGCGGCGTGCTGGAGGTAGGCCGGCTTGTCGTAGTCGATCTCGACACCGGCCTGCGCGAGCAGGTCACGGGTCAGGTCGAGGGACGCCTTGGCGCAGCCGACGGCCATGCCGGCGACCAGCGGGCGGGTGTTGTCGAAGGTGGCCATCGCACCGGCGAAGCCCTCCTTGACGTTGATCTCCGGGTTGCCCAGGAGGTTCTCCGCCGGGACGCGGGCGTCCGTGAAGGTGATCACCGCGGTGTCGGAGGCGCGGATGCCGAGCTTGTGCTCGAGACGCTCCACCTTGACGCCCGGGGTGTCCTTGAAGACGACGAAAGACTTGATCGCGGCCTTGCCGAGCGACTTGTCGAGCGTGGCCCACACGACGATCGAGTCAGAGCGGTCACCCGCGGTGACGAAGATCTTCTCGCCGTTGATGACGTAGTGGTCGCCGTCCTTGACCGCGGTGGTCGTGATGGCCGACGAGTCCGAGCCGAACGACGGCTCGGTGATCGCCATCGAGGCCCACGTGCCCTTGAACCGCTTCATCTGCTCGTCGGTCGCGACGGACGCGATCGCCGAGTTGCCCAGGCCCTGGCGCGGGAACGCGAGCATCAGGCCCGTGTCGCCCCAGCACATCTCGATGACCGAGAGGACGGACGCGATGTTGGAGCCGTTCTTGTTGCCCTTGTCGACGGGGGCGTCCACACGGACACCCGCGGCGCCGGCACCCTCGGACGAACCCGACGACTCGAGGCCGTCGATCATCGCGGCGAGCATGTCGAGTTCCTTGGGGTACGCGTGCTCAGCGAGGTCGTACTTGCGGGAGATCGGGCGGAGCATGTTCATCGCGACCTGGTGGGCCTGCTCGATGAACGCCTTCTGCTTCTTGGGAGTCTCAAGATTGATCATGGCTGTATTCCTGTCTGAGGCCGTGAGGCTCAGACCAGGACGCCTCCTTCCAGGATGCCGACGGCCCGCAGGTCGCGGTACCACCGCTCGACCGGGTGCTCCTTGGTGAAGCCGTGGCCACCGAGCAGCTGGACGCCGTCGAGGCCGATCTGCATGCCCTTGTCGGCGCAGATCTTGCGCGCGAGCGCGATCTCGCGGGTGGCGTCCTGACCACGGGCGACACGCGAGGCGGCCTTGTAGGTGATCAGGCGCATGGCCTGGAGCTCGATGGCGATGTTGGCGACCATGAACGCGACCGACTGGCGGTGCGAGATCGGCTCACCGAAGGCCTCACGCGTCTGGACGTACGGCACGACGTAGTCGAGGACGGCCTGGCCGGTGCCGATGGCGAGCGCGCACCAGGCAAGGCGCGAGTAGCGCACGGCCTCGGTGTACGTCGAGCCGTCGGTCTCGCCGAGGATCGCGTCCGCATCGACGGTCACGTCGCGCAGGTGCAGCTTGGAGAGGCTGGCGGCCTTGAGGCCCATGGCCGGGTCACCCTCGACCTTGATGCCCTCGGCGCCGGACTCGACCAGCACGAGGACGTTCTTGCCGTCGAGCTGCGCGCCCACGACGAAGAGCTCGGCGTCGGCGCCGCGGACGACGAGCGACTTGGTGCCGTTGAGGACGAGCTTGTCGCCCTGGCGTACGGCGGTGGTGGACGGCTTGAAGACGTCGAAGAGGACGGCCGGCTCGGTCAGCGCGAGCGCCGCAGCCGGAACGCCGTCACCCTCGGTGAACGACGGGAGGTAGGTCTGCTGCTGCTCGTCGGAGCCCCACAGGCTCAGGGCGGTGGCAACGGCGCCCGGCGCGAGGAGCGCCACGGCCATGCCCATGTCGCCCTTGGAGAGCGCCTCGTGGACCAGCGTGCCAGCGACGGCGGACCGCTCCTCGGCGATGCCGCCGAGCGACTCGGCGACACCGAGGATCGGGAGACCGATCTCGAGCGACGCAGCGAGCACGTCCTGCGGCGTCACGGCGGCCTCGTTGGCCTCGGACGCGAGCGGACGGACGGCCTCCATCGCGAACTCGGAGACGACGTCGACGAGCATCTGCTCGTCCTCGGTCGGGGTCAGGTCGAAGAGACCCTTGCCGGCCGCAGCCGGGGTCTTGACGCCGGGAGCGCCCTTCTTGCCCTTCTTGGCGAAGGTGCGGCTCGCGGTCGCAGCGACCTTGAATCCGCTCTTGGTGGCGTTGAAGACGACGGCTTCGGTCGTCTTGCGCATCTTGAGCTTGTCGAGGAGGGGGCTCTGGCCGAGCTTGTTCAGCGCAAGGACGGCGATACCGATGGGATCGCGGGTCTCCTTGCTGGAAAGACCGAACTTGCCGCCGGCCCGGGTGACAGGGTTCTGGGACATGCGGCAACTGTAACTGTGAGTTACACATTGCGCTACAGAGACGCGCAGCACACTAGAATTTCCGCCATGACGAGTGACTCCCCCGCATCCCACGCGCCGCACGGACCGCTGCCGACCGGCGGCACGGTCCGTCCGATCACCCGTTGGGGCGAGCCCGTCATGCACCACGCGCTGCAGCCGGTGACGGCGTACGACGAGGCGCTGCGGGCTCTGGCTGCCGACATGGTCGCCACGATGTACGCCGCCGAGGGTGTCGGCCTCGCTGCCAACCAGATCGGCGAGGACCTCGCGCTCTTCGTCTTCGACTGCCCGGACGCAAGCGGCGCGCACACCGTCGGCGTCGTGTGCAACCCGGTCGTCACCGTGCCCCAGGGCAAGGGACGCCGGCTCGACAAGGGCGACGAGGGCTGCCTCTCCTACCCCGGCGCGTTCGTGCCGCTGTCCCGCCCGGACTACGCGGCCGTCGACGGGTTCGGCCTCGACGGCGAGCCGGTGCACTTTGAGGGTGACGGCCTGCTCGCGCGTTGCCTCCAGCACGAGACCGACCACCTCGCGGGCACGGTCTTCGGCGACCGCCTGGCGTTCGGCGCCCAGAAGAAGCTGCGCAAGCAGATGGAGCAGGCGATCGAGGAGTTCCCGCTCACCTGGCCCGCCAACCTCGGCTGACGGGCCGCGCGTCGCGGGTCAGGCCTTGCGGCCGGTGCCGTACGCCTGCCCGAGCATCGTGTCGGTGACGCTGTTGGGCATCAGGTCGAACGACCCCCGGATCAGGCGCGCCCCCTTGCCGACCGGGTAGACCGCCTTCGGGCGCTTCGCGGTGGCGACCTTGGCGATCTTGCGGCCGACCACGTCGGGCGTGCAGGACATGGCCGGACCGTCGGCGGTCTCGAGCACCTTGAACGCGCGCTGGGCGTACGGGCCGTATGCCGTGCTGCCGGACGTCTCCAGGAGCGAGTCGCGGGAGATGGTGTTCCACTCGGTGACGACACCGGCCGGAGCCACGCACGACACCGAGACACCGAACGGCGCGACCTCGAGCCGCATCGAGAAGCTCAGGCCCTCCACCGCGAACTTCGTGGCGTGGTACCAGGCACCGAACGGCTCGTAGAGCCGCGCGCCGATGCTGGAGATGTTGATGATCCGGCCGCTCTTCTGCTTGCGCATGGACGGCAGGACGAGCTGGCTCAAGCGAGCCAGGCCGAAGACGTTGACCTCGAACTGGCGGCGCGCTTCGTCGATCGGGACGTCCTCGACAGCGCCGTAGGAGCCGTAGCCGGCGTTGTTGACCAGCACGTCGATGCGGCCCTGCTCCTGGAGGATCCGGTTGACGCAGGCCTGCATCGAGGCGTCGTCGGTGACGTCGAGCGCGACCACGTGGGCACCCTTGTCGGCCAGCCCGACCATCCGCTCGGTACGCCGCGCGGCGGCGTACACGATGAATCCCTTGCCGAGGAGCTCGACCACGGCGGATTCGCCGATGCCGCTCGAACCGCCGGTGACCAGTGCGACCTTCTTCGTCATGCGAGGCAGCGTAGCGACCGGGGCGCCCGCGCGCCGTCCTCCTCAGGGAGGAGATCCAACGGCCTCAGCGCGTGGCGTAGAACGTGACCGCGGTGGCCGCCGCGACGTTGAGCGAGTCGACGCCCGGCTCCATCGGGATCAGCACGCGGTGGTCGACCTGCTGCTCGGTCTTCTTGTGTACGCCGGCTCCCTCGGTGCCGAAGACGAAGGCGAGCCGTTCGTGGCGCATCGCGGCGAGCTCGTCGAGGGTGATCGCGTCGTCGGCAAGGGTCAGCGCAACGGGCACCACGTCCGCGGCCCGCAGAGCGCGCAGGATGTCCTCCATCCCCCGCGCCCGTGTCCAGGGCATCGAGTAGACGTTGCCCATGCTGGTCTTGCTGGCTCGGCGGTAGAGCGGGTCGGCGGTGCGCTCGGTCAGCACCACCGCGTCGACGGCCAGGGCTGCCGCGTTGCGGAAGATCAGGCCCACGTTGCCGTGGTCGACCAGGTCCTCGAGGACGGCGATCCGCAGCTTGCCCGGCTTCGCCAGGAGGGTGCCGAGATCCGGCAGCGGCTTACGGTCGAACGACGCGAGCGCGCCGCGGTGCAGGTGGAAGCCCGCCACCTCGGCGATCTGCTTCTCCCCCAGCACGTACGCCGGGGCGTCGCTCGCCGCGAGCACGTCGGCGAGGCCGTCGACCCACTTGGGCTGGAGGAGGAAGGCGCGTGGGGTGAAGCCGGCCTCGGCCGCACGGCGTACGACCTTGGCGCCTTCGGCGAGGAAGAGCCCGTGCTCCCCCTCGAGGGAGACACGCAGGTCGACGTCACGCAGGTCGCGGAAGTCCGCGAGCCGCGGATCGTTGACGTCCGTGACGTCGACCAGGCGGGCCATCAGCGGCCGTAGCGCTCCGGGTTGGCGACGGCGACGACCTCGCCCACGACGATGATCGCCGGCGGCGTGACGCCCTCGGCGACGAGGTCGTCAGCGAGCGTGCCGAGCGTCGAGAGCACGGTGCGCTCGTCCGGCATCGTGCCGTCCATGATCACCGCGACCGGCGTGTCCGCCGGGCGGCCCCCGTCGACGAGGGCGGCGGCGATCTTGGGAGCGTTCTCGACCGCCATCAGCAGGACGAGCGTGCCCTGCATCTGCGCCGCGGCAGCCCAGTTGACCAGCGAGTCCGGGTGCCCCGGCGGGATGTGGCCGGAGATCACGGTGAACTCGTGCGTCACGCCGCGGTGCGTGACCGGGATGCCGGCACGCGCGGGGACCGAGATCGACGAGGACAGGCCCGGGATGATCTCGACGGGTACGCCGGCGGCGTTGCAGGCGATGATCTCCTCGTAGCCGCGGCCGAAGACGAAGTTGTCGCCGCCCTTGAAGCGAACGACCCGCTTGCCCGCGAGAGCCCGGTCGACGATGACCTCGTTGATGAACTCCTGGCTCGCGTAGCGACCGCGCGGGAGCTTGGCGACGTCGATCAGCTCGACGTCCGGCGCCAGGTCGGCCAGCAGCTCGCGCGGGGCGAGGCGGTCGGCGACGACCACGTCGGCCGACGCGATCGCGTTGCGGGCGGCGATGGTGACCAGGTCAGGGTCGCCGGGACCGCCGCCGACCAGCACGACACCGGCCTTCTTCGACTCGACTGACGGGGTGCGGAGCGCCGTGCCGTCGCGCAGCGCCTCCAGGATCTGGTCGCGCACGGCAGCCGAACGCCGCGGCTCGCGGTTGGCGAGCACGGCGATGGTCAGTCCGTCGTGGCGGCCGACTGCCGGCGTCCACGCGGTCGCTTCGGAGGCGTCGTCGGAGCGGACGCAGAAGATCCGGCGCTCCTCGGCGGCTGCGGCCACCTCGGCGTTCGTCTCGGCGTTGTCCGTCGCCGCGATGGCGTACCAGGCGCCGTCGAGGTCGGCCGGCTCGAAGTCGCGGATGGCGAGGGTGATCTCGTCGGACATGCCCTCGATCGCCATCGTCGCCTCACGGGCGACGACGTGGACGTCAGCGCCGGCAGCGATCAGCGTCGGGATCCGGCGCTGGGCGACATGACCGCCACCCACGACGAGCACCTTGCGGCCGGCGAGCCGCAGCCCGACCGGGTACGTCGGCAGGTCGGCCATCACTGACCGCCCGCCATGACCGACGCGAGGGTCGCCATCTCGGTGAGGATCCGGGCGGCGGCCTGGACGATCGGCACGGACAGTGCCGCGCCGGTGCCCTCGCCGAGGCGCAGGTCGAGCTCGAGGAGCGGACGCAAGCCGAGCTGCTCCAGCGCGATCCGGTGGCCCGGCTCGAAGGAGCGGTGGCCGGCGATGCAGTAGCCGACCGAGGCGGGCGCAATCTTCTGCGCGACCAGCGCGGCGGAGCCGGCGATGACGCCGTCGAGGATCACCGGGATGCCGCGCGCTGCTGCGCCGAGGACGAAGCCCGCGATGCCGGCGTGCTCGAGGCCACCGACCTCGGCGAGCACCTCGACGCCGTCTGCGTCGGCACTGATGCGCGCGACGGCGTCGGCCACGATCGAGGTCTTGTGCGCGAGCATCTCGTCGTCGATGCCGGTGCCACGACCAGTGACGACGTCGGCGGCGGTGCCGGTCAGCGCCGCGATCAGGGCAGCGGACGGCGTGGTGTTGCCGATGCCCATGTCGCCAGTGATCAGGAGGTCGGCGCCACCGTCGATGAGCGTGTTGGCGACCTCGATGCCGGCCTCGAGGGCCTGGATGGCCTCGTCACGGGTCAGCGCCGGGCCCTTCGCCAGGTCGGCGGTGCCGGGGCGGACCTTCTTCGAGACCAGCTCCGCGCCGCCTTCAGCGCCAGGGCCCTCGGCGAACGGGCCAGCAACGCCCATGTCGACCACGGTCACGGAAGCACCAGCGGCACGCGCGAGGACGTTGATCGCCGCGCCGCCCTGCTGGAAGACGTTGCACATCACGAAGGTGATGTCGGAGGGCCATGGCGTGACGCCCTGCGCGAGCACGCCGTGGTCGCCGGCGAACACACCGACGGCAGGCTTCGCCGGGACCGCCGGAGGGCAGGTGCGGGCGATGCCGGCGAGCTGGGCCGAGAGCGACTCCAGGACGCCGAGCGCACCGGCGGGCTTGGCCAGGCCGGCCTGTGCGGCCTCGGCGGCAGCCACCGCCTCCGCGTCGATCGGCTGGATGCTGGCAACGGTGCTGCTGAGGACTTCACTCACGCCCCCATTCTCTCCACCTCACGGTGGATCGGCGTACCGGTGCCCAGAGGGCGGGCGCGTTAACAGTGCGTTGCGGGCATTCCCCTGCCCGCCTGGCGTGGCTACGGTGCCCGCATGAGCCTCGATCGCCCCGTGACGCCGGATCCCTACGACCTGCTGCCGCCCGTGCCGGCGTTCGCGGTGACCAGCAGTGACGTGACCGACGGTGCTCCACTCGACCAGGCGCAGGTCAACGCCGGCGGCAACACCTCGCCGCAGCTCCACTGGAGCGGCGCCCCCGAGGGGACGAAGTCGTACGTCGTGACCTGCTTCGACCCTGATGCGCCGATCGTCTCCGGCTTCTGGCACTGGACCGTGTGCGACATCCCCGCGTCGGTGACGTCGCTCGACACCGGTGCCGGCGCAGGCGACGGATCACTGCCTGCCGGCGCGTTCCACGTCCGCAACGACGGCGGCGGCCTCAACTTCATGGGCGCCGCCCCGCCGCAGGGTGACCAGGTGCACCGCTACTACTTCGTGGTGCACGCCGTCAGCGAGGAGACGCTGGGCGTCGACGGCTCGGTCTCCCCCGCGGTGGTCGGCTTCAACCTCGCGTTCAAGACGCTGGCGCGTGCCGTCATCGTCGGCACCTACCAGCACTGAGCGCCGCGCCAAACTGTCACGCTGACAGTTTGGCGCCCCGTGACACTTCCGAAGTGTCAACTGCGGCGAAACTGTCAGACTGACAGTTTGGCGCGGCGTCGCTCAGCCGCGGAGCTTGTCGAAGCTGAGGAACCCGGCGGCGTCCGGGTCGAACTCGGTGCTGCCCTGGAGCTTGCGTGCGGGCGGTACGTCGGCCCGCGCCGACGGCCCGTCGAGCAGCGCCACGAGCTCCGCCGCTGCCCGATCGACGCGCGCCGCGAGTCGGCCGCCGGCGTTCGAGCCGAAGTCCTCCGACGCAGCGAAGACGCCCGTCGGGACCGGCGTCGCCTTCAGGTAGGAGAACAGCGGCCGCAGCGCGTGATCGAGCACCAGCGAGTGGCGCGCGGTACCGGCGGTCGCACCCATCAGGACCGGCTTGCCCTCGAGCGCTCCCGGCTCCAGGACGTCGAAGAACGTCTTGAAGAGCCCCGAGTACGACGCGGAGAAGACCGGCGTCACGGCGATCACCGCGTCGGCGTCCGCGACGGTCTGCAGCGCCTGCGCCAGCGCACCGGACGGGAACCCGGTGAGCAGGTTGTCCGCCAGTGCCCGCGCGTGCTCGCGCAGCTCGATCACGTGGAGCCGGACGTCCTCGCCCCGCTCGAAGAGCCGCGCCTCGACCGCGCTCGCGAGCTGGTCGGCCAGGATCCGCGTCGAGCTCGGGCTGGACAGGCCCGCGGAGACGACAGCGATGTGCCGGGTCATCAGGCGTCCTCCGCCCGGTGACCGGTCGCCGCGTCCGCGTCGGCGTACACCGTCGCGTCGTGCGCGCCACCGGCAGCCGCCACCCGGGCACCGTGGGTCGGCGCGTCCGGGATGTGCGCCGGACGACCCTCCGCGTAGCCGGCCCGCAGGTCGGGGAGGATCTCGCCGAGCAGGTCCATCTGCTCGAGGACGGTCTTGATCGGCAGGCCCGAGTGGTCGACGAGGAAGAGCTGGCGCTGGTAGTCGCCCACGTAGTCGCGGAACGAGAGCGTCTTCTCGAGGAACTGCTGCGGCGAGCCGACGGTGAGCGGCGTCTGCGAGGAGAAGTCCTCCAGCGACGGGCCGTGGCCGTAGACCGGCGAGACGTCGAAGTACGGGCGGTACTCCTTCACCGCGTCCTGACTGTTCTTCCGCATGAAGAACTGACCACCGAGGCCGACGATCGCCTGGTCGGCGTCGCCGTGGCCGTAGTGCTCGAACCGCTGGCGGTAGAGGCGCACCATCTGCTCGGTGTGCGAAGCGGGCCAGAAGATGTGGTTCGCGAAGAAGCCGTTGCCGTAGTACGCCGCCTGCTCCGCGATCTCGGGGCTGCGGATCGAGCCGTGCCACACGAACGGGGGAACGCCGTCGAGCGGGCGCGGCGTCGAGGTGAAGCCCTGGAGCGGCGTGCGGTACTTGCCCTCCCAGGTCACGACGTCCTCGCGCCACAGCCGGTGCAGGAGGTCGTAGTTCTCGATCGCGAGCGGAATACCGTCGCGGATGTCCTTGCCGAACCACGGGTAGACCGGGCCGGTGTTGCCGCGGCCGAGCATGACGTCCATGCGGCCGTCGGAGACGTGCTGCAGGTAGGCGTAGTCCTCGGCCAGGCGCACCGGGTCGTTGGTGGTGATCAGCGTGGTCGCGGTGGACACGATCAGCTTCTCGGTCTGCGCGGCGATGGCACTGAGCAGGATCGGCGGGTTGGCCGGCGAGGCGAACGGCGGGTTGTGGTGCTCCGCCGTCGCAAAGACGTCCAGCCCGATCTCCTCGGCCTTCTTGGCGAGGGTGATCGTGTTCTTGATCTTCTCGTACTCGGTCGGGGTCGTGCCATTGACCGGGTCCGGCGTCACGTCGCCGACGGTGAAGATGCCGATCTGCATGTCCATCACTCCTTGGTAGATGACGTGTCAACCATATACCCTTCGGGTGCATTCCCGGACACGGAACGCGCCGATCCGGACAGAATGCGGCCATGACCCTGTCCCGCCCCGGCCCGCGGGCGTTCCTCGTCCTCGCGATGCTCCTGCTGGCGGCCACGGTCAGCCAGCTCGCGGTGGCGACGTTCGTGCCCGGCATCGACCGCTTCGCGGGGAAGGCCTTCGGCGCCCGGCTCGCGGCGTACCCGCTGATGATGCTGGCCGTCCCCGCAGCGTGGTGGCTGCGCCAGCGCGCCACGCGTCGGCACGCCCCGGCGCCGTGGGGCGCCTTCGCGCTGATCATGGTGCCGTTCCTGGTCGACGTCACCGGCAACACCCTCGACCTCTACGACTCGGTCGTGTGGTGGGACGACCTCAACCACTTCGTGAACTGGATCCCGCTCTCGGCCGGTGTCGGGCTGCTCCTCACCGGCGGGCTCACGCGACGCTGGCAGGTGGTGCTGCTGACCGCCGGCATCGGTGCCCTGCTGGCGATCTGCTGGGAGCTCGGCGAGTGGTACACCTTCATCCGGCACGGGACCGAGCTCAATACCGCGTACGAGGACACCCTCGGCGACGAGGCGCTCGGCACCACCGGCGGGCTCGTCGCGGGTCTGCTGGTCGCCTTCGGCCGCCGCCTGCCAGACTCGGCACCATGACGACGACAGACGTCCTCGGCGCTCCGTACACCGCCGAAGTCATCGACCTCCCCGCTGACGCCGAGGGCCGCGTGGTCGCCACGCTGGTCAAGCGGTCGGCCGACGCCCCGACCGGCAAGGCCGTGCTCCACGTGCACGGCTTCTGCGACTATTTCTTCCAGACCTCGTACGCCGAGTGGTGGACGTCGCGCGGCTACGACTTCTACGCGCTGGACCTGCGGAAGTACGGACGGTCCCTGCTCCCCCACCAGACGCCGAACTTCGTGCACGACCTCGCCGACCACTTCCGCGAGCTCGACGAGGCGTGGTCGCGCATCACGACGCGCGACGGCCACGACCAGGTCGTCCTCTCCGCACACTCGACCGGCGGCCTCACGGTGCCGCTGTGGGTCCGTGAGCGGGCGATCCCGGCGGCAGGCATCGTCCTCAACTCCCCCTGGTTCGACCTGCAGGGCCCGGCCTGGCAGCGGACCTGGGGCACGTCGTTGATCCAGGCTGTCGGGCGGCTGGCGCCGATGGCGGTCATGCCTCGCAACGTGAGCGGCACCTACGGACGCAGCCTGCACCGCGACTTCGAGGGCGAGTGGGACTTCGATCTCGCATGGAAGCCCGCCGACTCGTTCCCGGTCCGCTTCGGCTGGATCAGCGCCATCCGTCGCGGACACGCCGCGGTGCACCGCGGCCTCGGCCTGACCATGCCGATCCTGGTGCTCTCCTCGGCGCGCTCCGGGACCGCAGCCACCGTCGACGAGACGGCCCGATCCACGGACCTTGTCCTCGACGTCGAGCAGATCCGGCAGTGGGCTCCGTCGCTCGGTGACGACGTCACGAGCGTGGCGATCGAGGGCGGCCTGCACGACCTGTCGCTGTCGCGCGAGGACGCGCGGACGCGCTTCTACGACGCGATCGGCGACTGGTTGGGCACACACCTCGGCTAGGTTGCTGCGATGAACCCGATCACCGGCATCGCCGTCATCCGGACCGCCATCGGAGCGGGAGCGCTCGTCGCTCCTCGTGCCTCGGCGACGCTCTTCAACCTCGATGCCGACGCGTCGTCGCCGTACGTCATGCGGCTGTTCGCCGCGCGGGAGATCGGTCTCGGCGTGGCCACCCTCGCTGCACCGGCCAACGTCCGGACCGCTCTTGTCGCGGGCGGCATCGCGATCGACGCCAGCGACGCGGTGGCCGGCTACCTCGCACTGGAGGACGGTGAGGTCAGTCGCGTCGGGCAGGCGAAGCTGATGGCTCCCGCCGTCGCCGCCGTGGCGGGTGCCGTGGTCGGGCTTGCGCTCAGCCGACGAGGAATCTGACCAGCGCCACGCTGCCGACGACCACGATCAGCGCACGCAGCGCGGGCGCCGGCAGCTTGCGGCCCCAGCTCGCGCCGAGCTGGCCGCCGATGGTCGAGCCGACGGCGATCAAGGCCACGATGCGCCAGTCGATCGTGCCGAACGCCGCGATCACGAACACCAGACCGGCGACGCCGTTGCCCAGCGCCGCCAGCACGTTCTTCACGCCGTTGAGGCGCTGCAACGTGTCATCGACACCGGCGCCGAGGACCGCCATGCAGAGCACACCCTGCGCGGCACCGAAGTAGCCGCAGTAGACCCCGACACCGAGGATCGAGGGCCACACCCAGCCGGCGCCGTTGGCCGGAAGGCCACCGAGCCCGGCGTGCTTGCGGGCGACCGCCCGCGAGATCCGCGGCTGCAGCACGACCAGGACCAGGCCGAGCAGGATCAGCACCGGCACGATCGCGCGGAACGCCGCGGACGGCAGCACCAGCAGGAGCAGGGCGCCCGCGGTCGCACCGATCAGGGTCGCGGACGCGAACCGGAGGATGCGGCCTCGCTGGCCGGCCAGCTCGCGCCGGTAGCCGTAGGCGCCAGAGACCGAACCGGGCACCAGGCCGATCGCATTGGAGATGTTCGCCGTCACGGGCGGAACACCGAACGCGAGGAGGGTCGGGAACGTCACCAACGTCCCCGACCCCACCACGGTGTTGATCGTGCCGGCGGCGACCCCCGCGAGGAGGATCGCCGCCATCTCGAGCGGACTCACGCCTGGTCTGCAGCCCCGTCGGTGAGCTTGCCCAGGCCCGCGAGGGCGCCGCTGAACTCGCTCGGCAGGATCCAGACCTTGTTGGCCGAACCCTCGGCCAGCTTCGGCATCGCCTGGAGGTACTGGTAGGCCAGCAGCTTCTGGTCGGGGTTGCCGTCGTGGATGGCCTGGAAGACCTGCCCGATGGCCTGCGCCTCACCCTGCGCACGCAGGATCGCGGCCTCGCGGTCACCCTCGGCCGACAGGATCAGCGCGGTCTTGGCGCCCTCGGCGTTGAGGATCGCAGCCTGCTTGTTGCCCTCAGCGGTGAGGATCGCCGACTGGCGCTCACCCTCGGCGGTCAGGATGGCGGCGCGCTTGGAACGCTCGGCACGCATCTGCTGCTCCATCGCGTCGGAGATCGACGGCGGCGGGTCGATGCCCTTGAGCTCGACACGGTTGACGCGGACGCCCCACTTGCCGGTGGCACCATCGAGCTCGCCACGCAGACCGTTGTTGATCTGGTCGCGCGAGGTGAGCGCGTGCTCCAGCGTCATGCCACCAACGATGTTGCGGAGCGTGGTCATGGTGAGCTGCTCGATCGCCTGGATGTAGTTGGCGATCTCGTAGGTCGCGGCGACCGGGTCGGTGACCTGGAAGTAGATGACCGTGTCGATCGAGACGGTCAGGTTGTCCTCGGTGATGACCGGCTGCGGCGGGAACGACACGACGTTCTCACGCAGGTCGATCATGTAGCGCACGTTGTCGATGAACGGCACCACCATGTTCAGACCGGCGGGCAACGTCGCGTGGTACTTGCCGAACCGCTCCACGACTCCCGCAAAGGCCTGCGGCACGATCCGCACGGTCTTCACGAGGAAGACGATGACCAGGATCAGCCCCAGCACCAGGATGACGGCTACTGCTTCCACTTCACTCCCCCTCAACTGACGGGCGCACGACGGCTGTCGCACCCCGGATCTCGATCACGTCGACCGACCGGCCCGGCTCGAGTGCCACACCGTCGGCCGCCGTGGCGGTCCACGTCTCGCCGTCGAGCCGCACGGCACCGGGCTCGTGGCCCGCGATGCGCGTGGTCACGACCGCCCGCATGCCGACGTAGCGCTGGATGCCCAGCGCCGTGCCGGGCGAGCGGTGCAGGCGGTGCAGCAGCGCGGGGCGAACGAGCCCGAGCGCGGCCACCGCGGCGATGCCGGCGATGATCACCTGCAGCACCCAGCCGGCGCCGAACGCAGCAGCCACAGCGCCCGCGAGGGCACCACCGGCCAGCATCAGCAGCACGAAGTCCAGACTGGCGAGCTCGAGGGCGGCCAGCACGAAGGCCAGCCCCACCCAGGCCTCCCAGGCGTGGCCCCGGATCCATTCCATGGTGCGAATCTAGCGGGAAATGCCAACCAACCGTGAGCTGTTTCCCCAGCCCCGGTCAGCCGACGTGACGGTGCGCGCGACGCGCCTGCCAGCGGTCGTCCTCGTGGGTCACCAGGAGCGGCATCCCGAACGTCGCCGACAGGACGCTGTCGGTCAGCACGTGCTCGATCGGGCCGGCCGCCATGACCTTGCCTGCCTTGAGCACCAGCGCGTGGGTGAAGCCCGGCGGGATCTCCTCGACGTGGTGGCTGACGAGGACCGTGGCGGGCGACGACTCGTCGTACGCCAGGACGGCGAGGGTGGAGACCAGATCCTCACGGCCGCCGAGGTCGAGACCGGCGGCCGGCTCGTCGAGGAGCAGCAGCTCGGGGTCGGTCATCAGCGCACGGGCGATCTGGACCCGCTTGCGCTCGCCCTCGCTGAGCGTGCCGAAGGTGCGGTCTGCGAAGCCGTTGCACCCGAGCTCGCTGAGCAGCGCCTCCGCCTGCGCGTGGTCGAGGTCGTCGTACTCCTCGCGCCAGCGACCCACGACGCCGTACGCCGCGGAGACGACGAGGTCGCGCACGATCTCGTCGCGCGGGATCCGCTCCGCGAGGACAGCGCTGGTCAGGCCGATGCGCGGACGCAGGTCGAAGACGTCGACCGCGCCCAGGACCTCGCCGAGGATGCCCGCGACGCCGGACGTCGGGTGCATCTGCGCCGACGCCACCGCCATGAGCGTGGTCTTGCCGGCTCCGTTGGGGCCGAGGACGACCCAGCGTTCGCCCTCCCGGACGGTCCAGTTCACGGCGTCCAGCAGCAGGGCCTGGCCCCGGCGGACGGTCACATCGGCGAACTCGATCACGGCGGACATGTGGTCGACCCTATACAGCGCCTACCCTCGTCCGACGTGACCCTCTCCGACGCCGCCGTGTTCTCGTGGTGGTGGAGCGCCTGGCGGCGCGGCGACTGCTCGCTCGACGACGCGGTCGACGCCCTCGACGGCTTCCACCAGTTCCTCGGCCTGCCCGGGTACGACGAGCCGGTCGGCCCGATCTTCGCCTTCGCCGCGTTGCGGGATCTCGGCGCGACCGCAGCCGGGCTCGCGCTGCCCGATGACGGCGACCCCCTCGGACTGGGTGGTCCCGCGGCCTTCAACCGCGCCGCGGTCGACGCGCGCGAGGCAGTCGTCCTCGACGGCGCCGGAGTCGGCCTCGTCCCGCACCGTGCCGGCCACGGCGTGACCTGGACCCTCCTGCCCGCCGACCGGCGCCAGCTGCCCGACCTGGGCGAGGCCGACCGCGGGCTCCGGCTCGCGCTCGCCCAGACCGCCCACGCATTCGACGGTCGCAACCTCGGCCACGACCATCCCGACCTCGCGGACGCCCTCATGGACCTGCGCCGGCGTGACCCCCTCGACGCCCCACCCGGTACGCCGGCCGCGTGCGTCGACCTCGCGGCCCGCGGACTCCAGGCGTTCGGGCTGACGATGCTGGCCGAGCTCGACGAGCTGCGTCCGCTCGCAGCCGCCGCGCGACGGGCCCTGGTCGCCGCGTGTTCGCCCAGCGTGTGGCCGCCCGCCCGCTGATCGCGGCACCTCCCCGGCGCAGCGGAGCGATAACCTTCCGCCGTCATGACTGATGCCACCACTGCTGCCGACACCCTGCTGATCACGCTCACCGGCGACGACCGCCCGGGCGTGACGTCGACCGTCTTCGAGGCACTTGCGGCTGCGGGTGTGGAGGTCGTGGACCTCGAGCAGATCGTGCTCCGCGGACGTCTCGTCCTCGGCGTACTCGTGACGGCGCCGCGCGACGCGCGCAAGCTGCGGGCCTCGCTGGAGACCACGGCTGCCGACCTCGGCATGCTGCTCTCCATCGAGCGCGGCACGGGCGACAACGCCTCGCGTGCGGACGGCCGCAGCCTGGTGACGTTGATCGGCGGACCGCTGAAGGCATCGGCCGTCGCCGGTATCTCCGGCCGGATCGCCGACCTCGGCGCGAACATCGACCGGATCCAGCGGATGGCGCGCTACCCCGTCACCGCGATCGAGCTGCAGGTCTCCGGTGTGCCCACCGACGTGCTGCGCACCGAGCTGGTCAAGGAGTCGCGCAAGCGTGGCGTCGACGTCGCCGTGCAGGAGGCGTCGCTGCTCCGCCGTGGCGCCCGGCTGATCGTCATGGACGTCGACTCGACGCTCGTGCAGGGCGAGGTCATCGAGATGCTCGCTGCCCACGCGGGCTGCGAGGCCGAGGTCGCCCGGGTCACCGAGGCCGCGATGCGCGGCGAGCTCGACTTCGAGCAGTCGCTCCGCGAGCGCGTCGCCCTCCTCGAGGGCCTCGACGCCTCCGCCCTCGACAAGGTCTACGACGAGGTCCAGCTCAACCCCGGCGCGCGCACCATGGTCCGCACGCTCAAGCGCCTGGGTTACCGCTTCGCGATGGTCTCCGGCGGGTTCTCGGCCGTCACGGACCGGATCGCCGCCGACCTCGGTTTCGACTTCGCCCGCGCCAACGACCTCGAGATCGTCGACGGCAAGCTGACCGGTCGCGTCATCGGCGCGGTCGTGGACCGGGCCGCCAAGGCCTCCTCGCTCCGCGAGTTCGCCGCCGAGCTCGGCATCGACGAGAAGTCCGTCATCGCGATCGGTGACGGCGCCAACGACCTCGACATGCTGAACGCCGCCGGCCTGGGCATCGCCTACAACGCCAAGCCGGTCGTGCAGGCGGCCGCCGACACGGCGGTCAACGTGCCGTACCTCGACACGATCATGTATCTCCTCGGCATCAGCCGCGAGGAGATCGTCGCCGCGGACGCGGCAGCGGGCTTCGTGACGCCCGAGCCGCTCGTCTGAGCTGGCCGCGAACGGTCAGCGGCCGGGCCGGACCGCCGTCAGCAGGCCGTAGCCCTCGGTGACCCGCGCCCACTCGACGTCGAACTCGAGCACGGCGACCGAGGCCGGCGGGAAGCCGATCATCAGCGACTCGGTGAGCGTCGGGTCGCCGGTGCCGTCGGACAGCACCTGGGCGAGGAAGTGGATCGTCGGGTTGTGCCCGAGCACGAGCAGCGTGGCTGCGTCGGGATCCGCGAACCGGATCAGGTCGAGGGCGGTGTCCGGCCCCGCGGCGTACAGCCCGTCGTCGTACGTCGGAGCCAGTTGCCAGCCTGCGGCGGCCGCGAGCGCCGCCCAGGTCTGGCGGGTGCGGGTGGCCCCGGAGACCAGCGCGGTGTCGGGCACGACGCCCTGGTCGCGCAGCCACCCGCCGAGCACGCCGGCCATCTCCGTCCCGGCCGGCGTGAGCTCGCGCTCGACGTCGGACGGCGCCCAACTCGCGGCTTCGGCGTGACGGACCAGGACCAGCGTGCGCTTCACGAGCGGGTCACTCGTCGTCTTCGAGACGGAAGCCGATCTTGAGCGAGACCTGGAAGTGGTCGACCACGCCGTCGATGACGTGACCACGGACCTGGGTGACCTCGAACCAGTCGACGTGGCGCAGCGTCTTGCTGGCGCGCTCGACGCCGTTGCGGATGGCCTGGTCGATGCCGTCCGGGGACGTGCCGACGAGCTCGGAGATGCGGTACGTGCGGCTGGACATGGTGGCCTCCCACGGGTCGGTGCTGGACATCACGAACGGCCGGTCGACCGTCGACCCGGCCAGCCTATCGACGTGGGCTGCGACGTAGGCTGGAGGCATGTCCGAACCGGTCAGGATCACCTCGGCGCCGATCTCGCCAGCGGACGAGATGAAGGGCCGGATGCGTCGCTATGTCATCGCGATGACGATCCGGACGGTCTGCTTCATCCTCGCGGTCGTCTTCCGCGACACGTGGGCGATGTGGGTCTTCCTCGTGGGCGCCGTCTTCCTGCCGTACGTCGCGGTGGTGATGGCGAACGCCGTCAACCGGCGCGACGACGCTCCCCTTGCGACCGTGATGGACTCGCGCCACATCCTCGAGCCGTGAGCGCCGGGATTCACTGGGATACTTGCCGCCTCATGGACACACACGACCCTGCGCTGACCTGCTCGTCCAAGGGCTGCACCGCCGACGCCGTCTGGGCGCTCCGCTGGAACAACCCGAAGATCCACACCTCCGACCGCCGCAAGGCGTGGCTGGCGTGCGCCGAGCACCTGGCGTCGCTCACCGACTTCCTCACGGCGCGCAACTTCCTGCGCGAGACCGAGGCGATCGCCGACTTCGTCCCCGACGAGGGCCCGCAGGCCTGATCCGGCGTCAGCCGCCGATCGCGCTCATCGGCCGGTCCGGTTGGAGGAACGTCGGGTCGTCGATGCCGTGGCCCGCGCGCTTGCCGCGCAGTGCCGCCACCCAGCGCCCGGCGATCTCCTCGTCGGACGCGCCTGCGCGCAGCGGCGTACGGAGGTCGGATTCCTCGCGGGCGAAGAGGCAGTTGCGGATCTGGCCGTCCGCGGTCAGGCGCACCCGGTCGCAGTCACCGCAGAACGGGCGCGTGACGCTGGCGATGACGCCGACCGTGCCCGGGCCGCCGTCGACCGTCCAGAGCTCGGCGGGAGCGCTGCCCCGCGGCTCGCTGGCCGGGTCGAGCCGGAACGACGCCTGCAGGCTGGCCAGGATCTCGTCGGCCGTCACCATCTCGTCGCGCTGCCAGCCGTGCTGTGCGTCCAGCGGCATCTGCTCGATGAAGCGGAGCGCGTAGCCGCGCGCGAGGCACCAGTCGAGCAGCTCGGGAGCCTGGTCGTCGTTGACACCGCGCAGCAGGACCGCGTTGACCTTCACCGGTCCGAGCCCTGCATCCGCAGCCGCCTTGAGGCCCGCCACGACGTCGTGGAAGCGGTCGCGGCGGGTGATCGTCGCGAACGTCTCCGGCCGGATCGTGTCGAGGCTGACGTTGACCCGGCTCAGGCCGGCGTCGGCCAGCGTCTGCGCCGTGCGGGCCAGCCCGAGGCCGTTGGTGGTCAGGCTCACCTCAGGTCCGAACGCGGCGCTGCGTCGCACGATGTCGACCAGGCCGCGGCGCACCAGCGGCTCGCCGCCGGTGAAGCGGACCTCGCGGATCCCGAGCTGCTCGACACCGATCCGGACCAGGTGCACGACCTCGTCATCGGTCAGCTGCGTCTCGTCGGGCGCCCAGTCGAGCCCCTCGGCCGGCATGCAGTACGAGCAGCGGAGGTTGCAGCGATCGGTCAACGAGACGCGCAGGTCCGTGGCCACACGGCCGAAGCGGTCCTGGAGCAGCTGCATGGCTCCATGGTAGGTCCCGCTACCCTTCGGCCGTGCGTTCGCTGTCGTTCCTGATCAGTCGCCGATGGATCTCCTTCGCCCTGGTCGTCGCCCTTCTCGCCTACTTCGCCTGGTGGCTGGGCGAGTGGCAGTTCCACCGCCTCGAGGACCGCAAGGAGCGCAACGCCGTCACGGAGACCAACCTCCACGGCACGCCCGCCTCGTTGCGCGAGGTGTACTCGACCGACACGGATCTCCCCGCCTCGTCGGAGTGGAAGCGCGTCACCGCCACCGGCACGTACGACGCCGCCCACACGTTGCAGATCCGCTACCGGACCTTCGAGGGCAACGGAGGTGTCGAGGTCGTCGTACCCCTCACCACTTCCACCGGCACGGTGCTCCTCGTCGACCGCGGCTGGCTGCAGACGGAGAAGGCCACCGCGCCGGCCGCTGCCGTACCGGCGCCGCCCACGGGGCAGGTCATCGTGACCGGCTGGGCCCGCGCGGACGCGACCGAGTCCAACGCCGTCGACACGGCGGACGGGGTGCTCTCGACCCGGGCGATCTCGAGCCAGACCTACGACAAGGCCACCGGGCTGACGGCGTTCCGGGGTTGGCTGCAGCTGGATTCCGAGTCCCCCGCCGCGACCGCGAAGCCGACGCTGCGTCCGGGTGACCTCCCCGACCTCGGCAACGGACCGCACTTCTTCTACGGCCTGCAGTGGTGGTTCTTCGGCATCCTCGCCGTCTTCGGCTTCGGCTACCTGGCGTTCGACGAGTGGGCGATGCTCACCGGCCGCCGGCTCCCCCGCGACCAGCGGGTCTCGAAGCGTTCCGACCGCTCGAAGTGAGCTCAGAGTGAGCGCAGCGCTCCGCCGTCGACGGGGAGCATGACGCCGGTCAGGTACGACGCCGCAGGGCTGAGCAGGAAGGCCGCCGCGCGGCCGAACTCCTCGGGCTCGCCGTAGCGCCCGAGCGGGATCGTCGCGGTCGCCCGCGCACGCGCCGCCTCGGGGTCGCCGCCGAGCGCGTCGAGCTCCTTGAGCCGGTCGGTCGCGATCCGGCCCGGCAGCAGGCCGTTGACCCGGATGCCGCGCGGGCCGACCTCGTCAGCGAGGTTCTTGGCCACCATCGCCAGACCGGGGCGCAGGCCGTTGCTGATGGTGAGGCCGGTGATCGGCGACTTCACCGAGCTGCTCAGCACGAACGCGATCGCTCCGCAGGCGGGCAGGGCCGCCGCGAGCTCGCGCCCCAGGCGCACGGCGCCGAGGAACACGCTGTGGAACGCGTTGGTCCACTGCTCGTCGGTGCTGCTCGCGACGGTGCCCGGCGCAGGGCCGCCGACACTCACGAGCGCGCCGTCGAGCCGGCCGAACGTGTCCAGGGCGGTCCGCACCAGCAGTCCGGGCACCTTCGGATCGGCGTTGTCAGCGACGACGCCGACGGCGTTCTCCTCGCCGAGCTCGGCGACCGCGTGGTCGAGGCTCTCCCGGCTGCGGCCGCTGAGCACGACCCGCGCGCCCTCGGCGACGAGCTGGTCAGCGGTGGCGCGGCCCAGGCCGCGGGCTCCCCCGGTGACGATGAAGACGCGGTCGGCGAGCTGGAGATCCATGGCAAGGAGCCTAGGGCGTGTCTGACAAACCGTCTCCGTCGCGAGCGGTGTCCGGTGCGTGGGCTGGCAAGGCGGAGGAGGGAGCCGTGGCGGAGCCACGGCGACTGACGACAACGCAGCCAGGGCACGTGCAGGGCGACGCGTAGCAGGCGCAGGGTTTGTCAGACACGCCCTCGACGGCGCCCCGCACGTCGAAAGAAGGACGGCGCGTCGCCGGGAGTCGGCCGACCCGGGACGGTTACATGGAACGACGGAGGTGCCTGATGGGCGAGCACGAACACGAGTGGCACCTGGCGGCCGTCGACTTCGAGGACGCGATGGTCGTCAGGGAGTACGCCTGCGCGGGCTGCCCCGAGGTGCGGATCGGCGACTAGAAGAGCTGCCCGCGGAACGTCTTGTGCTGCGCGGCCTGCGCCAGCGGTCGTACGACGAGCCGGTCGATGTTGACGTGGGGCGGCAGCTGCACCGCGAAGGCGATGCACGCCGCGACGTCGTCCGCGACGAGCGGCCGGTCCACGTCGGCGTACACGCTGTCGGCGCGGGCACTGTCGCCGCCGAAGCGGTTGAGCGAGAACTCCTCGGTCTGCACCATGCCGGGCGCGATCTCGACGACGCGGATCGGTTCGCCGTTGAGCTCGAGGCGGAGCGTCTCGGTCATGGCGGCCTGCGCGTGCTTGGCGGCGCTGTAGCCACCGCCGCCCTCGTAGTTGATGTGCCCGGCCGTCGAGGTCAGGTTGACGATCGTCGCGTGCGGCCGACGGCGCAGCGCCGGGAGCAGCGCCTGCGTGACGCGCAGGGTGCCGAGGACGTTGACGTCGTACATCCGCTGCCAGTCGTCGGTGCTGCCGCCCGCGACGGAGTCGAGCCCGACGGCGCCTCCGGCGTTGTTGACGAGGACATCGAGGTCCCCGACGGCCTCGGCCAGAGCCGCCACCGAGGCGTCGTCGGTGACGTCGAGCGCAACGGCCCGGGCACCGATCTCCTCCGCGAGCGCCTCGAGCCGGTCGAGGCGGCGCGCCGCGACCACGACGTCCAGGCCATCGGCGGCGAGGCGGCGGGCGGTGGCAGCACCGATGCCGCTGCTGGCACCGGTCACGAGTGCGGTCGTCATGACCGCAACCTAGCGGGCAGCCGGTTGGTCACTGGTGGACGAAGGTGAGCATGGCGACCCACAACGCGATCGCGCCGCTGGCGATGAAGCAGCCGAACGGCACGACGGACGCACCGCGCACCGTGTCGCGGTCCTTCGGCTCCTCCTGGCGCTCGGCGAAGACGATCATCGCGACGCCCGTCGCGAAGAACGCGAGCGGCATCACGACATAGAGCACGAGGTGGTTCGAGCCCTGCCCGACGGCCTCCTGCAGGATCAGGAGCGCTTCGAACGCCACGAGGGCGAGGGAGACCAGCAGGAACGTCCCGGTGTGGCGCGGCATGACCGGAAGCATGCCAGCCAGACGGCATGATTCCCGTCATGTCCCCGTGGTTGCTCGTCGCCGTCGTCGCGGTGACGGGTCTCCTGGTCTTCGTGTGGAGCTCCCGGGTCGCCGGGGGCGCGCTCCTCCTCGGTGCCGTCGTGGTCGCCATCGGCGCGAGTGGTGTCTCCACCGACCTGCCTTCCTCGCCCGTCGGCGGGCACCCCTCCGCCTCGACGAAGGGCGACGCACCCTGGGTGCTGCGGGTGACCCTCGACGCCTCGGCGCCCCGGTCGCTGCCCGACCAGCTGACGAAGCGGTGGGTCGACGTACCGAGCGTGGGGTCGGCGCACCCGGATGCGCAGGGCCGGATCGTCGTACGCGGCGAGCCGGGGTCCAACGTCGTCGAGATGAACGCCGTGAAGGTCGCGCTCGGCGCGATGCCGCACGTGGAGTCGGTCGAGCGGATCCGCTGACTTTCGGCGCTCCTGTCGGATCGGGGTGCCGCCGGACGTGGTGTGGGTGGAGGCTGTCCATCGGGGACGGCCCGACCGAGGAGGACCACCATGCAGTTCCTGATCTCCGTCATCGACGACGGCGCCGGCCGCGCCACCGCGACCGAGGACGCCGCGATCGACGCCTTCAACACCAAGCTCCAGCAGTCCGGCCAGTGGGTCTTCGCGGGCGGACTCGGGGCGCCGGGACCGGCCAGCGTGATCGACAACCGCGGCGACTCCCCGATCGTCACGGACGGTCCGTTCGTGGAGTCGAAGGAGTACCTCGCGGGTTTCTGGATCATCACCGCTGACTCGCACGACGAGGCCGTCGCGCTGGCGACGGAAGCGTCGAAGGCATGTCACCGCAAGATCGAGGTGCGTCCGTTCCTCTGAGGCGGACGTCAGCTGCGGGCGATCGCGGCCATCCCGTCGCGCGCGAGCGTGAGGCGGCCGTGATCCAGGTGCACGTCCACGTGCTCGCCAGCCTCGAAGAGGTCGGCGAACGTGCTTCCGCCGCCCAGCTGCGCCACGTCCGTGGAGACGAGCATGCGACGGACGATGAAGCCGCTGTCGTCCCACGCGATGCGGAAGTTCATCTCGTTGACCGTGTCGTCGAGGCGGATGTCATCGCCCACGAAGCGGAACGACGCGCCTCCAGGCGGGTCCGTCGCGAAGCCCGTCATCGACACAACGTGCCACTCACGCAAGGCCAGCCGGAGCGGAGCGGCCGGGCGGAACGCGAGGAAGGCTGCGATCAATCCGGCGATGACCAGGCCGGGGATCCAGATCCGCTTCGGCATCGTCGCCGACCTCAACCCCGGCGGCGCTTCTTCGGCGCGAAGGCGCCGGCCAGCGCGGCCTGCGGCACACCCGGGGTCGCCAGGCCGGCGGCGTACCGGTAGATGACGGCGCGGGCGTACGTCGAGATCGCGGTGAAGACGGTGACGACGGCGATGAACGCGCTGACCGCCGCGACGATCAGGACCACGCCAGCGGTGGTGAACACGACCGAGCCGGAGAAGGCCATCACGATGCCGACGATGAACGCCGCCGTCAGGCCGAAGGAGACGAGGACCTGCAGCAGACCGAAGCGGAGCGTCGTGCGCAGGCTGGTCCCCCATGTGTCGCGCAGGAGCTGAGACGAGCGCTTCACGGCTGCTACCGGACCGAGGCCCTCGGCCACGACGACGGGCACCACGAGGAACGACACGATCGCCCAGGCCAGACCACCGAGGAATCCGAAGAACTTGCCGAGGAACCCGAGGCGCTCCTCGAGCGCGCGCATGGCGAGACCGACCGTCGTCGTGAGCAACGCCCACCCGAGGATCGGACCGCGCAGGCGCCACGCGGCCGCCAGCACGCCGCCGATCGTCGGCTGCTCGCCCTCGGCACGCTGGTTGGCGCCGATGATCAGCGCGGCCTGGAAGTAGATCGCGACGACCGAGGCTGCGAACGCCGCCAGCGCGCCGCCGAGGTAGCCACCGATGTCGTCCGTGCCGCCGACGCTGCGGCCGAGGAGGAACCCCGGCACGAAGAGGATCACGGCCGCGATCAGCGACGCGATCGCGGAGATGACCGGGATCCAGAGGAGCTGCTTGTCGACCTTGAGCATCGACCAGCTGGCCGCGAGGATCTCGCGGCCCGTCGCCTTCGTGGGCGGCAACGCGGGCGGCTGCATGCCGGGGTTGTCGATCGTCATGGATGCTCCTGGTGCGACAGCGGGTCCGACCGGGCAACGCTATCCGTGCAGGCGGCGCGCCGCAGGGATTACCTGCAGTCAGCGGGCGGTGATCCGCCAGTCCTGCTCGGAGGTGTCCGTTCCGTGCTGCCAGAGGTGGCGGGCATCCCGTGTGTAGGTGAAGTCGACCCGGTCCACGTAAGCAGTGCCGGGCTTCGACGCCACCAGCTTCATCACGATCTGGTCATGGTCTGTCTCTGCAGCGAGCACCAGGCGCTGCTCGTCATGGACCGGATCGAGACGGCTGCACATGCGCCCCAGTTGGTCACCGCCTCGAGTGCTGCCAGCTCCCACCGCGACGCTGGTGCGGCAGACCCAGAACGTCGCCGTGGCAGCCGCCGTGTTGGATGCGAAGTGCGCCCTCACGCCGTGAAGAGTGACTGTCTGTCGTGAGCCATGCATCGCGCCCGCCACACCCATCCAGTAGGACTCGTTGACCGGCTGGGGTGCGTAGTCGAAGTTCCCCAGCGCACTGGTATCACGCAGGACCGTCGGATGGGTCCAGGTCCAGCCACCCCACGACAGCCCGGCGGCCAGCGCCACCACGACCGCAATCCAGATGCCCCGCCTCACGGACGGTACTTCTCGGGCCGCGGCGTCGGCATGGGCGGCGGCGCGACGGCGTTGCCGCGGCCTTCCATCGCCCCGAAGACGCCGAGCAACACGCGTAGCGCCCGGGCGAGCACCCTGCCCGTGACGGAGATGGCAGCCCCGGCTGTGGTCGCGGCGGTGCGGCGTTCGGTCATGTGGTGAGTCTTGCCGAACGCGGCAGCCGTGTCCCCGTTTCCGGCTGGGAGCGCCGGACGGGGTCGTCGAAAATCCAGCGCACGCAGCACCCGCCGCGTCCTACGCTCCGGGCATGGACCTGGCTGACGTCGAGTGCACGATGCTCGCGGAGTACGCCGAAGCCGGCATGCCGTCCTGGCCATCACCCCGTCGGATCGGCGACGTGCCGGCGGACGACGAGTACTCGCGCGTCACGGACCCCGAGCGGTACGCCGTCGTGCACGCGCGCGCCGCGGCCTGGGCATCCGCGCTCGCGGGGCTGCCCGACGTCTCGGTGTCACGTGACGGCGACCTCCTACGGGTCTCCTCCTCACGCGCCCGCACGGCTCCGCTGCACCTTGCTCTGCGCACCGTCCTGGCCACGGATGACGCCGGGCCGATCGCGTTCCTCGACGTCGCGCTGGGCGATCCGGGGCACCTGCTCGCGACCTGGCCGGACTGCGGATGCGATGCCTGCGACTGCGGATCGGACGACCTCCTGGAGGCCGTCGACGACGCGATCAGGTCTGCGATCGGCGGCCCGGTCGTGATCCTCACCGGCCCCACGTGGGAAGCCCGGTGGTCGACCTGGCAGAGCGGCACCTCGGGCCTCGACGCTCCCCCGTTCGACGATCTGATGGAGACCTGCCGGCTGCTCGCGGACGGCTCTGCACCGGCACTTCCCGACGACGCCGAGGCGTTCGTCAGCCAGAGCTGGCTGGACGAGCAGTGATGTCGCGGCAGACTGGCACCGTGCTCCGTCGTACGCCGCGTCCGCTGCCGCGCTGGGTGATTCGTGCGCTTCCCTGGGTCTACCTCGCCGGCGGCGTGGCCCTCGTGCCGTGGGCGCTCTACCTGGCGCTCACGCTGCCCGCGAACTACGCGACGGATCACTACCGCGGCACCTGGGTCATCTTCGACGTCGGTCTCGCGGTAGCGCTGGCCTCGGTCGGCTGGTGTGCGTTCCGCCGCAGCCCCACGATCATCATCGCGCTCGCCGTCGCGGCGACCCTGCTCTTCACGGACGCGTGGTTCGACGTCTCCAGCGCACGTGGGGACGACCACCGCCAGGCGCTGCTCTCGGCGCTGCTGCTGGAGATCCCGGGCGGCCTGGTCTGCCTCCGGCTCGCGCACCGCGCGTTGTATCGCGTGCTCGCCGCCGGCGGGCTGGTGGATCTCGACATCGTCGCCGACGAGCAGGCAGCGGCCGAGAACGACTGCTAGAGAACGATCCGCGCGGATGTGACGCGCGGACACTCCATGGGTGGAACCATCCACACGAGGAGGACAGATGCGGAGCAGGTACGACGACGCGTCGTGGCGGCCGATCGGCCACACCGTGCACGACGCCTCACCGGCTGTGCCGGACCTGACGGACATGGAGAAGGACGCGCTCTGGGAGCGCATCGCCACGACTCCTCACGTCGCCAGCCGGTCGCGCAGGTCCTGGCGCACGGTCGTCGCCGCTCTCGTCGCGACCTCGGCGATCGGCGTTGCCGGGGTGGCCACGGCCGCGGTCTTCAGCGCCCACACCGGCAAGGGCCCGGTGGACGCGGAAGACGTCGAGCTCGGCGGCCCGGGCGAGCGCCTCGACCCCTCGGCCCCCGATTTCGCTCAGGTGCTGGACGAGATCAGCCGCGACATCCGCTTCCCGTCGGCAGCCACGCGCCAGAAGGCCCTCGACTGGGAGGCCGCCGACTTCCCGTATGACTCAGGTCCCGTGGTGTCGACGGGTGCGCTGCGACTGTGGATCGCCGGCCACGCCGTGTGTGCGTGGACGAACGACTGGGCCGTCGCGCTCCGCGCGGGTGACGCAACTGGGGTTGAGGAGGCGGCGTCGGTCCTCCGGTCCGCGCGGACGTGGCCCGCCATCACCGACACCGATCCGGAGATGGCTCACCAGTCGGAGGCCGCCTGGCTCCCCGACCTCGAAAGGGCCGTCGCAGACGGCAAGCCGCGGGCCGCGCGCGCCGCCCTCTTCGGCAACCAGACCTGCATGCCCGGGCTCGCCCCGGAGCTCGGCATGGGACGCGCCCAGTGACGACGGGTGCGACCCGCTCCGACCTCGAGGAGCTCTACCGGTCGTACGCCGACGAGCTGCACGCCTTCCTCTGGCGCCGTGCCGGCCAGACGGGTGCCGATCTGCTCGGAGACGTGTTCGTGGTCGCCCTGCAGCGGCTGAACGACCTGCCCGCGCCCCACCTCCGGCGGGCGTGGCTCTATGGCACGGCGCGCCGGCTGCTGCTGGCGCAGGGACGCGCGGCCGGTCGGCGTACGCGTGCCGAGGTGGAGCGCAGCCGCCTGCACGACCCGCTGTCGGGCTCCGCCGAGGAAGGCAGTGCGCGGGCGGCAGCCGTGCGCATGGCGCTCGCTTCGCTGCGCGAGATCGACCGCGAGCTGATCCGCCTCACGGAGTGGGAGCAGTTGCCGGTGACCGAGGCCGCCGTGGTGCTCGGGCTCCGCCCCGGGACGGCGCGGATGCGGCTCCTGCGTGCACGACGCGCCCTGGCCGGGCACGACGCCCTGGTGGCCCTGCTGCCCCCGACAAGCGCCTCGGCCGACACCCTTGAGGTGCCGAAACCGCAGTGCGCTCTCTGAGCACCACGGCTACGGTCACGCCATGCCCACGTACGACGACCTCACCCGACGTGGTCGAGGCCACGTACCGGGCGATGATCGCGGCGTTCATCGAGCTGGAGCTGGTCGAGCACAGCCGCTGATCGTCACGCGTTGCCGGGCACCCAGTTCAGCCAGATCACCCCGCCAGCAGCCGCTGCCACGAGGAACGGCGTCGGTGACCATCGGGACCGGACGAACATCAGCACCAGGCCGACGAGGCCTGCCGCGACGCACGGCAGCGTGAGCAGCAACTGGCCGGTGTAGAGCCAGCGGCCTGACTGCGCAACGTTCCCCGAGCAGGTGTCGTCGCAGCGGAAGACGAAGAGGAACAGCGACGTCATCAACCACAGGCCCATCGCCAGGAGCCCGAGCGCGGTAAGTCCGACCCTCGCCGCCATCGGCCGCGCCTGCTCAGTCACGACGGGCCATCTGGATGCCGCGAGCGACCGCGCGAGCGTCGTTGTTCATGCCTGCGACTCTAGGGAGGCCTGGGGCTCGGCGGCGCGGAATTCGTGGCTCGGGTCCACGGCAGATCTCCTCCCTTCGACTCTCGCTAGGCCGGTGCTTCGGGAGCGAGACCGTCCCGTCTGTCCCGGTTGCACGATTGCCCAATCCACAAGAGCATCACTCGCATGTCGAACGCAGTCCTCACCATGACCCGCGGACACCTGACTCGATGGCTCGCCATCAACAGCGGCCTCGTCGTCTTCTGGACCTGGTTCGTGCTGACCGAGTCGCACGCCGTCGTTCAGGTCCTCGGATTCGTCTTCGGACTGCTTGCCATGCGAAGCCTGGCTGGCACCGTCGTCGCGTTCTTCCGCCCTCCGACCCTGGAACTCAGCGACGCTGGCCTGGCTGTCACCACGATCATTCGCACGCAGATCCATCCCTGGGCCGAGTGCTCCGACTTCCGGCCTGTGCAGCGTCTGTTCGGCGGTCACGTCCGGTTTCAGACCGGCCAGCGCCGGCGATCACTTCCGGCCGGCTTCGGCGCGGGCGGACGACAGTTGACGGCCGCACAGCTTGCGGAAGCCTTCGAGGAAGCGCGGGCGGCGTACGTGCCTCCGCACGAAGCTCGGTGACGGCCTCACCTCCGGGCTGAACCGTCTGCGCGTTCGCGGAACCGTTCCAGCGCGCGACGACAGCCGATCAGGATCCGACGCGGACCGCAGCCCACCAGACCTTGCCCGCGGTCGCGAGCCGCATCCTGGATCGCCAGGTCAGAGCCTCCAGGCCCTCCCTGTCGACATCCACCAGGACGACGTGCAGGAACCGGTGTCCCTCGACCATCTTCTGGAGCGATGCCGGCAACGCGCCGAGGGCCAGGCTCGCCCGCCGTCCCGGAGCAACTTCGATCACCAGCGTGGCGTCGGACCCCGCTACCTCCAGCCTCAGCGTCTCCGGCATCACGCCGACCCCCAGGACGGCTCCCGCAGGGCCTTCGGGCACCGGCTTCAGCCCGATGGCTTCAGCCCACGCTGCCCGTGAGGCTCCGCCGGCGAGCAGACGGAGCGCCTGAGCGTCGACGGCGATCAGCACACCAGACCGCTCCACGTCGTACAGGCGGTCGACGACGAACGACTCCGTCCCGATGCTGCCGTGGCACCGCTGGACCGGCGAGTTGGCCGCGTAGTGGAGGTCCAGCTGGCCGTCAGGGCCGGTGCGCCAGCGAGACCGCGACTCGAGCTCGACCGGGAAGGCAAACCGTGGCGGATGGCTCAGGCTGTCCTCGGGCACGAGCGGCCAGCAATCGAGCCGGTGCAGCAGGTCCGTAGCTGCGGCATCGAGGACCGCCACGAAGAGGCTCTCCAGCGCAGCGTCATCGAGGTTGAAGCGCCACTTCGCATTGAGGTCGAGGGCTGTCAGGCCCGGGTCACGAACGCAGTCGAGCCACGTGCTGTAGCCGATCGCCAGCCGCACCTTCTCGGCGCTGACTCCTGCGAGGCTCGGGAAGACCGCGCGATCCTCATGTGTGGTGAACCCGACGCCGACGTCGAAGTCGAGGTCATGCCTGCCGATGCCGCCACGGCCGCTCACCTCGATCACCGCGACACCCTTGTCCGTGACCACACGGAACGTGCCGTGACTCCGTCGAAAGCCGTGCTTCCGCAGCGTCGGAGCCACGACGTCGCGCACGAACACGGCCAGCGGTTTCACGGACGCGAGCATCGCACGCGCCGCGGTGCTCGGGAGCGGATATCGGGCAGGCTCGGACTCAAGGCTCCGACAGTGTCAGGTCGATGCCCGTCACTCGGCCGTGGCCGTCGCTCATGAGCACGAGCTCGAAGTCAGAGGCACACGTCCTCCACGCCTCGACGGGCCGTAGCACGATCACGCTGCCTCGCGGCGGCGGTCCCTCACGCGGCGGGGCGCACAGGATCGGCGCGACGTCCGGGGCGTAGGTCAGGCCAACGTTGTTGATCCGGGCGTTCTTGATCGGGCCAAAGAGATCGACCGGGCAGACCGCCGCGGCGTAGGTCGACTGTCCGTGCGGGCACGCGGCGTTCAGTGTGCGCGGTCCGCTCGGGCCTGTCGGCAACGTCGCGGTGCCCACGCGGGCACCACCGATGCGCAGCTCGATCTCGCCTGTGTGGGGCACCGAATCCCTGGTGCCACCCACGTAGGCGACGACGTCGTGTGCCAGGCGGACGAGGTCAGCGCTGACTGCTCCGGAACCGTCGGACACCAGACCGGCGCTCCCCTGATCCGCACTCGCCGTCGGCGAGGGCAGCTGAGAGTGAGGCGTGGGGCTCACGGACGGCGGGCCTTCCGTCTGCGGCACACCACCCGACGCGCAGCCCGCCAGGAAGACCACCAACGGAGCCAGTGCCCCGACAACCCGGATGTACACGCTCATCGCCCCGCTCCTCGTCCTCACACCTCGTGAAGATCACGCGCGAGAGACGCGGCCGGTTGTCGACACCACGCCGTTACGCCGGCCGCGCGACGCGGCCCGGACGTCCTGGCTCTCCAGGTTCGTCCGGGCCGTGGCTGATGGTCAGAGCGCGGCAAACGGCAGGTGTGCGAACACGTAGGTGTCGCCATCGACACCGACCGCGTGCAGGCCCTGGTAGTACGCGTCACAGGTGTCCGCGCCAACGCGCTTGAGGTTGACCGTGACGTTCTTGTACTTGCCCGGCAGCAGGTTGCCTGTCGAGTAGCCGGAGCCCTGGACCAGGGCGGTCACGTTCGTCGTCCCCACCTTGTACGTCGCGACGACGCCGCAGTAGACCCCGTCAGCGGTGAGGTTGATGGCGCTGATCTGCTGCGAGTTGTTGGCGAGCCGGAGCGTGAAGTTGACGTTCTGGCCGACCTTGAGCGCATTCGAGCTCTCGTACATGTAGCTCGTCGCGCCGCCGACGTTGGCTTGGGAGCCGGTCTTCAGCAGGGCCGTGTGGGCCGTGGTCTGGGTAGCTGGCGCCGCGGTGTTCGCGACGGCGTACTTGTAGGCGAGGAACTCGTCGGTGGCGGCATCGCGGACCGAGACCTGGTTGTAGAACTGGGTCTGCGGTGCGCTGCCGGGGAGCGAGACCTTGAGCGTCAGCAGGATCGACGCTCCGGGGTTGACCGGCGCGCTGGTCCAGGTGTTCGGGAGCAGCGTCGTGCCCTTGTAGAGCTTGGCGGTGGCTCCCGCCGCGGGGGCTGTCTCGACCTTGTACTGCTGGACGGCGCCGCTGTTGTTGACCAGCTTGAAGCCGAACGGCTTCGCCGGCCCGCCGGGTACGACGGCGACGTTGTTGTAGGGCGCGTCGGAGTACACGGACCCCACGCCCTTCATCAGGAGCCGCGCACTCGACGCGGCGTTGGCGGGGGCTGCCGAGAGCCCCACCAGCGCGACCGTCGAGACGACGGCCAGGAGTGCCGCCGACGTGCGGCGGCGGAATGACTTGAGCATGGATTCACCCCATGAACGAACGCGGTTGCCCTGCGCAACACGGTTCTCGCAGCCTCCTCCGGTCCCTCCGCGCCACGCGAGAGCCGCCCGCCGAACCTCGGGTGCGTCCCGGTGTCAACACCCGAGCACAGGATCACCCGGCCGGGCTCGGGTCTCCCCCAGTGAACGCCGCGGACCGTGGTTACTTTCCAGTTTCCGGACGAGAGCCCCGCACACCCGACCTGGGGCCCCTCGCGCCCTAGGTTGGTGTCGTGGCAACGAAGGTGCAGTTCCCGAGTTCGACGGGCGAAATGCTGGCTGGTCTCATCGACGAACCGGAGGGCAAGGTCCGCGGCTGGGGCGTCTTCTCCCACGGCTTCACGCTCGGCAAGGACTCGCCCGCTGCCGCCCGGATCTGCAAGCAGCTCGCGGCCGAAGGCATCGGCATGCTCCGCTTCGACGCGATCGGCCTCGGCGACTCCGAGGGCGACTGGGGCTCGGGGTCGTTCACCCACAAGGTCAACGACGTCGTCGAGGCATGCGACTTCATGGCCGCCCGCGGCACGCGCCCCCAGCTCCTGGTCGGACACTCGTTCGGCGGTGCCGCCGTCCTCGCCGCCGCGCACCGCACAACGGCGGTCGCCGTGGTCACGGTCGGGGCGCCGTACGACCCGGCCAACGTCGAGAAGCAGTACGACGCGATCATCGACCGTGTCCTCCAGGACGGCGAGGCCGAGTGGCTCGTCGGCGGCCGCGCGCTCACCGTGCGCCGACACTTCGTCGAGGATGTCCGCGGGCAGGACCTCAACCGCGACATCGGTTCGTTGACGCGCCCGCTCCTGGTGATGCACTCCCCGACCGACGAGACGGTCGCGATCGACAACGCCGCGAAGATCTTCCGGGCCGCGCACCACCCGCGGAACTTCATCGACCTCGAGGGCAGCGACCACCTGCTCACCGCCCGCGGTCAGGGCAAGCGTGTCGGGCGGATCATCAGCGCCTGGGCCGACCAGTACCTCAGCTGAGGTCGCGCGCGAACTGCGTCGCGTGCAGCTCCGCGTAGAGCCCGCCCGTGGCGAGCAGCGCGTCGTGCGTGCCGGTCTGCACGACCGTGCCGTCCTCGACCACGAGGATCTGGTCGGCGTGCCGGATGGTCGAGAGCCGGTGGGCGATGACGAGCGACGTACGCCCCTCGAGCGCGGCATCGAGGGCGCGCTGGACGGCGACCTCGGACTCGGAGTCCAGGTGCGCGGTCGCCTCGTCGAGGATCACGATCGCGGGCGCCTTCAGCAGCAGCCGCGCGATAGCGAGCCGCTGGCGTTCGCCGCCGGACAGCCGGTAACCGCGGTCGCCCACGACGGTCTCCAGACCGTCGGGCAGCGCCCGCACCATCGGCGCGATCTGCGCCGCCTCGAGCGCCGCCCACACCTGCTGCTCGGAGGCGTCCGGCCGCGCGTAGAGCAGGTTCGCCCGCATCGTGTCGTGGAACATGTGCGCGTCCTGCGTGACGTAGCCGACCTGCGCCTCGAGCGACTCCAGCGTCACCTCGCGTACGTCGAGCCCTCCCACGCGGACAGCGCCGGCCGTCGCGTCGTACAGCCGGGCGACGAGGTGCGTGAGCGTGGTCTTGCCCGCGCCTGAGGGGCCGACCAGGGCCACCATCTGTCCCGGCTCCACCGTGAAGGTCACCCCGTGGAGCACCTCGCGGACGTCGCGCGACTCCTTGCGGGCCACCGACTCCAGCGATGCCAGCGAGACGTCCGCGGCCTTCGGATAGGTGAAGGAGACGCCGTCGAAGGTGATCGACGAGGCGTCCCGCGGCAGCTCGACCGCATCGGGTGCGTCGGCGATCGCCGGCTCCAGGTCCAGCACCTCGAAGACGCGCTCGAAGGAGACCAGTGCGGTCATCACGTCGACGCGGACGTTGGACAGACCCTGCAGCGGACCGAGCAGGCGCAGCAGCAGCGTGGCCAGTGCGATCAGCGTGCCGACCGAGAGCGCGTGGGACAGGACCAGGTGACCTCCGACGCCGTAGGCCACGGCGGTGGCGAGTGCGGGGATCAGCATCAGCGTGGCGCCGAAGACCCGGGTGACCAGCGCGATCCGGATGCCGAGGTCGCGGACGACGCCGGCCTTGGACGCGAAGAGCGTGTCCTCGTCAGCGCGGCGGCCGAAGAGCTTGAGCAGCATCGCGCCGCCGACGTTGAAGCGCTCGGTCATCGCGTTGCCCATGTCGGCATTGCCGTCCATCTGCATCCGGGCGAGACCGGCGAGCTTGCCGCCGACGATCCGCGACGAGAGCACCAGCAGCGGGAACAGGCAGAGGCACAGCAGCGTGACCTCCCACGACAGCGCGAGCATCGCGACACCGACCACGACCACGCTGATCAGGTTGGCAACCGTCGACGACAGCGTCGAGGTGAAGGCGCGCTGCGCGCCCATCACGTCGTTGTTGAGGCGCGAGACCAGCGCGCCCGTCTGGGTCCGCGTGAAGAACGCCAGCGACTGGCGCTGCACGTGGCTGAAGACCCGCGTGCGCAGGTCGAAGATCAGGCCCTCACCGATCCGCGAGCTCAGCAGGCCGGCCGCCACCGTGAGGACGGCATCCAGCAGCGCGACCCCCGCCATCGCCACGGCGATCGTGGTGATCAGCCCACCGTCATGCTTCGCGACGCCGTCGTCGACGAGCCGCTGCACCAGCAACGGCGAGACGACCACGAGGCCCGCGTCGATCACGGTCAGCACCAGGAACCATGCGATCAGCACGCGGTGGGGTCGGGCAAACCCGAGGACCCGGCGCAGGGTGTCGCGCGCCAGCTTCTTCTCGAGGATCGACCGGTCGGTGCGGAGGTTCCGCATCATCGGGGCCATGCCCTGCATACCGCTCATGCGGACACCTCCAGCACTTCTCGGATCAGATGGTCAGGCCAGCGAGACCAGGTCGGCGTACTCGTCGCTCCACAGGTCCTCGTCGCCGTCGGGGAGCAGCAGCACCCGGTCCGGCTCGAGGGCGTGGACAGCGCCTTCGTCGTGGGTGACGAGGACGATCGCGCCTTCGTAACGCCGGATGGCGGCCAGGACTTCCTCGCGGGAGGCGGGGTCCAGGTTGTTGGTCGGCTCATCCAGGAGCAGGACGTTGGCCGACGAGACGACCAGCGAGGCCAGCGCGAGGCGGGTCTTCTCACCACCCGAGAGAACGCCGGCCGGCTTGTGCGCGTCGTCGCCGGAGAAGAGGAACGAGCCGAGCACCGAGCGCGCCTCGGAGTCGGTCAGCTGCGGAGCGGCGTACTGCATGTTCTGCAGGACGGTCTTGCTCGTGTCGAGCGTCTCGTGCTCCTGGGCGAAGTAGCCGACCTTCAGGCCGTGGCCCGGGATCAGGCGGCCCGTGTCAGGCTCGGTGACGCCGGCGAGCATGCGCAGCATCGTCGTCTTGCCGGCGCCGTTGAGGCCCAGGATGACGACCCGCGACCCCTTGTCGATGGCGAGGTCGACGGAGGTGAAGATCTCGAGCGCACCGTACGACTTGGAGAGGTCCTCGGCCATGAGCGGCGTCTTGCCACACGCCTGCGGCGAGGGGAACTTGATCGCGGCGACCTTGTCGGACTGGCGCTCGCCCTCGATGCCGGAGGAGATGCGCTCGGCACGCTTGAGCATCGACTGTGCAGCCGAGGCGCCGGAGGCCCGGGCCTTCATCCGGTTGGCCTGGTCAGTCAGCGTCTTGACCTTGTTCTCCGCGTTGAGGCGCTCGCGCTTGCGGCGGGCCTCGTCGGTCTGGCGCTGCTTGAGGTACGGCTGCCAGCCCACGTTGTAGATGTCGATCACCGCGCGGTTGGCGTCGAGGTGGAAGACCTTGTTGATCGTCGCGTCAAGCAGGTCGGTGTCGTGGCTGATCAGGATCACGCCGCCCTTGTACTGCTGCAGGAAGCCGCGCAGCCAGACGATCGAGTCCGCGTCGAGGTGGTTGGTCGGCTCGTCGAGGATCAGCGTCTCCGCCTGGGAGAAGAGGATCCGGGCGAGCTCGATGCGACGGCGCTGACCGCCGGAGAGCGTCTTGAGCTCCTGGCCGAGGATCCGCTCCTCGATGCCGAGGCTGGCCGCGATCGTGGCGGCCTCGGACTCCGCGGCGTAGCCACCCGCGGCCTGCATCTCGTCGTCCGCGCGGGACCAGCGCTTCATGCCCTTGGCCGAGACCTCGGGGTCCTCGGACGCCATCTCGACCTCGGCCTGGCGCAGCCGGCGTACGACGTCGTCGATGCCGCGGGCGGACAGGATCCGCTCGCTGGCGATCTGCTCGGGGTCGCCCGAACGCGGGTCCTGCGGCAGGTAGCCGAGCTCGCCGCTGATGGTGACGGTGCCCCCGGCAGGCGGGTTGTCGCCCGCAAGGATCTTGGTGAGCGTGGTCTTGCCGGCGCCGTTGCGGCCCACCAGACCCACCTTGTCACCGGCCGCAACGCGGAAGGTGACACCCTCCATCAACAGACGCGATCCGGCACGGACTTCAAGGTTCTGGCAAGTGATCATCTCGGGCGCTTAGTGTACGGGCGGAAGCTCGGTACTCCCCCATCGGAAGGAACCCGCAATGCGGTTCAACCCCAAGGCAGACATCAGCGACGGCGAGGCGTCCGGCTCGAGCGGTGGCGGCGGAGGGGGTGGCCTCGGCGGCCTGGGCGGCGGTGGCGGCCTCGGCGGACTCCCGATCCCGGGCGGCTTCGGCATCAAGGGGACGATCGTCATCGTCATCCTCTACGTGATCCTGCAGATGTGCACCGGCGGCGGCCTCCCGGGCCCGAGCCTGGGCGCCGGCTCGGACCAGAGCAGCCAGGCGACCGACAACGGCGACTACGCCAGCTGCAAGACCGGCGATGACGCCAACAAGTCCCGCGTCTGCGAGCGCAAGGGGATCATGAAGTCGCTCCGCGTGTTCTGGAAGGGCCAGCTCGGCGACCAGTTCCAGCCGTCCGACCTGCGCACCTTCAGTGGTCAGACGCAGACCGGTTGCGGCGCCGCGAGCGCCCAGATGGGTCCCTTCTACTGCCCGACCGACGGCCACATCTACGAGGACCCGAGCTTCTACTCCTCGATGCTCGAGCAGATCGGTGGCGCGGACAAGCCGTTCGTCGAGCCCTACGTCCTGGCCCACGAGTTCGGCCACCACATCCAGGACATCACCGGCGAGATGAAGAACGTCCGCACGCAGCAGGGTGCCAACAGCGACTCGGTGAAGCTCGAGCTCGAGGCCGACTGCTACGCCGGCGTCTGGGCCCAGGGCGCGCTCGGCACCGATGACGGCAACGGCCAGAAGATCTTCGAGTCGATCACCGAGCAGGACATCGCGGACGCGATCGACGCGGCCAAGGCGGTCGGCGACGACTCGATCCAGGAGAAGACCCAGGGCTCGGTCAACCCCGACTCGTGGACGCACGGCTCGTCCGAGCAGCGCATGACCTGGTTCAAGACCGGCTACGCCGGCGACGTCAACTCCTGCCGCGCGATCTGGGGCTGACCGCACGACTCCTGTTCCCCCGGTTCGGGGCGCTGTCAGATGAGCGCTTCGAGCTGGGGGAACTGTCGTTGAAGGGCCTTGAGGTACGGCGCGACACTCGGGTGGCGGTACTTCGCCGCGAGCGCGCCACTCCCCTCAGCTGCGCGTGCCAGCGCCCAGTCGGCCCGCGACAGCGCCGTGTAGACCGCAGTGACCTGAGCGCCGAGCCGCGCCTGCTCGATCGTGGCGGTCCCCTCCGGCAGGCCGCTCACGTACGCCTCGAGCAGTACGTCGAACTCCTCGCGCGCCGACAGCGACCAGTAGCCCAGGTCCGAGCCCACCGGACCGGTGCCGAGGTTCGACCAGTCGATCGCGAGGACGGCGTCGTCGTCGCGACCGAGGAGGTTGGCCGGCACCGGGTCACCGTGCTGGGCGACGTGCGGCAGCTCGGCAAGGGCAGTGAGGAAGTGGCCGCGCCGCTGCCAGAGTCGGTCGGCGAGATCTGCGACCGTCGTACGGGCCAGGGTGGACCAGCCGCCCCGGCGTTCGGTGGCGGTGATCCGCTGCGCGAGCTGCCCGCGGCACAGCCACGGGTGGGAGCCGAGATCGGCACCGGCGAAGCGTCCCAGCGCCTGCGCCACGAACGGTCCCGGCAGCGCCTGCGGCGTCACCGCGGCGTACCAGAAGGTGAGGCCGTCGCCGTCCTGCTCCACGCGTACGACGGCCGGCCCGCGCAACCCCGGGGTCGACTCCACGATGCCGGATGCCGCGACGTCCGCCTGACGCCGCCACCAGCCCACCGCATCGGGCGCGACCGGGTCCTCGCCCGTCGGTGCGACCAGGCGCTTCACGATCAGGTCGCCGTCGCGCCAGACGCCCAGCGTCGACGCTCCCATCCCGCTCGGCAGGCGCTCCCAGTGCGCCTCGGGCTGCCACATGTGCCGCACGTTAGCGGTCGAACGCCGCCCGCGCGGGGATCTGATGGCGGAACCGGCGACGCGGGGCTACCGTCGAACCACCATGAAGCCACTCGTCCTGGGTCTTGCACTGCTCGCGGCAGTGACCGGGTTCAGCCGCCTCCCGGCTGCGCATGCGCCCGCGGACGGCAACCCGGGCATGGTCATCGTCCCGCGCTCACCCGTCGTCCCGTCGCCGCAGCTGACCGTGCAGCCGATCCCGACCGACGGCTGGGATGACGGAGAGCTGCCCTCGACGCATTGACCGTCCTCGTCGGCGGGAGGACGCTCGACGCATGGACGACAAGCTCCCCCTCTGGCCCACCGACGGCATCGAGCGCGTGCTCTGCGTGGTGGCCCACCCCGACGACATGGAGTACGGCGCGTCCGCAGCCGTGGCGGCCTGGACCGCTGCGGGCATCGAGGTCCGCTATCTCCTGCTGACCCGCGGCGAAGCCGGCATCGACACGATGCAGCCCGACACCTGCGCGAGCGCGCGGATGGAGGAGCAGCGCACGGGCTGCCGCGCTGTCGGTGTCGAGCGGGTCGACTTTCTCGAGCACCCCGACGGGATGCTGGTCTACGGTCTCGACCTGCGCCGCGACATCGCCCGGGCGATCCGCGAGTTCCGGCCCGACGCAGTGCTCACCGGCACCTGGCAGGTGGAGTTCATGGGCATGCTCAACCAGGCCGACCACCGGGCCGCCGGGATGGCGACCCTCGACGCGGTGCGCGACGCCGGCAACCGCTGGGTCTTTCCGGAGCTCGCGGACGCGGGGCTCGAGCCGCACTCACCGCGCTGGCTCCTTGTCACGGCAGACGACCGGCCGACGCACGGCGTCGACGTCACGGGCGCGCCGGTCGAGGCGGGCATCGCCTCGCTCGAGGCGCACAAGGCCTACCTCGCCGCACTCCCCTGGCATCCCGCGCCGCGTGACCTCGTCGAGTGGATCACGACGGCGCAGGGCAACGCCCTCGGCGTACCGAACGGGGTGGCGTTCCGGGCCTGGGACTTCCAGGCCCCGCCGCCGATGTGATCAAAGGCGCCAGGGCGGCCAGGTGGCTGCGGCGAGTCGCAGGTGTGCATCGACACGCCCACGAAGCCGGCCGCCTCGGCGCGTCGATGCGCACGTGCGACTCGCCGCATCCTGATCCCGACGTTGCCGTCGTCCGGGGCGTCCGGGACGTCCGGGACGTCCGGAGCCTGCGAAGGCAAGGCGGAGGAGGGAAGGAGTCCGTGTGCGGAGCGCAGCGGAGCGGACTTCGACCGACGACAACGCCGCCAGCGCGCGTGCCGGGCGTTCCGGATCAGACGTTGAAGCCGAGGGCGCGCAGCTGCTCGCGGCCGTCGTCGGTGATCTTGTCGGGGCCCCACGGCGGCATCCAGACCCAGTTGATGGTGACCTCGTTGACAAGACCCTCGAGCGCCGAGTTGGTCTGGTCGGTGATGACGTCGGTGAGCGGACAGGCCGCGGACGTCAGCGTCATGTCGAGGGTGACGTCGCCGTCGCCCACGTGAACGCCGTAGACGAGGCCGAGGTCGACGACGTTGATGCCGAGCTCGGGGTCGACGACGTCCTTCATCGCCTCGGTGATCTGCTCGACGAGCTGGTCGGTCATGCCTTCTCCTCCGTCTGGCCGCCAGCGGCTGCCTGGCCAATTGATTGCACCGTCGCGTCCTTCCACGCCATCCACGACAGCAGCGCGCACTTCACGCGGGCCGGGAACTTCGCCACACCGGCGAACGCGATGCCGTCCTCGAGGACGTCCTCGTCCGGCTCGACCTGGCCCTTGCCCTGCATGAGCTCCTGGAACTTCGCGTGGATCTCCATCGCCTCGTCGACGGTCTTGCCGTGGACGAGGTCGTAGAGCACCGACGCGGAGGCTTGGGAGATCGAGCAGCCCTGCGAGTCGTAGGAGACGTCGGCAACGCGACCGTCCTCCACGTGCACGCGGAGCGTGATCTCGTCACCACAGGTCGGGTTGACGTGGTGCACCTCGGCCTCGAACTCCTCGCGGAGTCCCTTGCCGTGGGGGTTCTTGTAGTGATCCAGGATGATGTCCTGGTACAGCGCGTCGAGGTCCATAGGGTCAGCCCAACTTGAAGTAGCTGCGGGTGTATTCCAGGCCCTCGATCAGCGCGTCGATCTCGGCGGGCGTCGTGTAGAGGTACGACGACATCCGGGTCGAGGCCTGCACACCGAAACGCGCGTGCGCGGGCTTCGCGCAGTGGTGCCCCGCGCGCACGGCAATGCCGCGCGAGTCGAGCACCTGCGCGATGTCGTGCGGGTGCACGCCCTCGAGCTCGAACGAGATCGCGCCGCCACGCTTCGCAGCGTCGAGCGGTCCCATGACCTTCAGGCCCTTGATCGTCTGCAGCCCCTCGAGCGCGTACGCCGTGATGGCCTGTTCGTGGGCGTGGATCCGGTCGAGTCCGACGTGGCCGAGGTAGTCGACCGCAGCACCGAGACCCACGGCCTCGACGATCGGCGGCGTGCCGGCCTCGAAGCGGTGCGGGATGCCGGCGTACGTCGACTTCTCCATCGTCACGGTGGCGATCATCTCGCCACCTCCGAGGAACGGCGGCAGCTGCTCGAGCAGGTCGCCACGACCCCAGAGGACGCCGATGCCGGTCGGGCCGACGACCTTGTGGCCGGTGAAGACCACGAAGTCGGGCCGCTCCTCGGGCGCCATCGCGGCGAGGTCGATCGCCAGCTGCGGCGCGGCCTGCGAAGCGTCCACGACGACGAGCGCGCCGACGGCGTGCGCACGCCGGGTCAGCTCGGCGACCGGGTTGATCGTGCCGAGCATGTTGGAGACCCAGGTGAACGCGACGACCTTGGTCGTCTCCGTGATCAGCGAGTCGATGTTCGAGAGGTCGAGCTCGCCACCGTCGGTGAGGCCGAACCACTTCAGGTTCGCGCCGGTGCGCTGCGTCAGCAGCTGCCACGGCACGATGTTGGAGTGGTGCTCCATCTCGGTGATGACCACGTCGTCGCCCTCGCCGACCTGGAAGGGTGCCCCACCAGATGCATTCGGCCAGGCGAGGACGTTGGCGACCAGGTTGAGCGCCTCGGAGGCGTTCTTGGTGAAGATGACCTCGTCGCGCGAGGGCGCTCCGAGGAACGCCGCGACCTTGTCCCGGCCGGCCTCGAACGCCTCGGTCGCCTCGGCACCGAGCTGGTGCATGGCACGCGCGATGTTCGCGTTGTGCCGCTCCAGGTGGTCGACCATCGCGTCAATGACGACCTGCGGCTTCTGCGAGGTGTTCGCCGAGTCGAGGTAGACCAACGGCTGCCCGCCCGCGAGCATGCGCTCGAGGATCGGGAAGTCCTGCCGGATGACCGCGAGGTCATCCAGCAGGCCCGGAAGGACAAGGTCGGACATGGTCAGACCAGTTCCTGCTGGTCAGCCTTGACGTACTTGTCGTAGCCCTCGGCCTCGAGCTGGTCGGCCAGCTCCGGGCCACCCTCCTCGGCGATCTTGCCGTTGACGAAGACGTGGACGAAGTCCGGCTTCACGTAGCGCAGGATGCGGGTGTAGTGCGTGATCAGCAGGACGCCCTTGCCCTCGCGCTCGGTGAAGCGGTTGATGCCCTCGGAGACGACCTTGAGCGCGTCGATGTCGAGACCGGAGTCGATCTCGTCGAGCAGCGCGACCTTGGGGTCGAGGAGGTCCATCTGGGCGATCTCGTGGCGCTTCTTCTCACCGCCGGAGAAGCCCTCGTTGACCGAGCGCGAGGAGAACGCCGGGTCGAGGTTCATCTTCTCGAGGGCGCCGTTGACGTCCTTGACCCACGTGCGGAGCTTCGGGGCCTCGCCGTCGAGCGCGGTCTTCGCCGTACGCAGGAAGTTGGCGACGGAGACGCCCGGGACCTCGACGGGGTACTGCATGGCGAGGAAGAGGCCGGCCTTGGCGCGCTCGTCGACGGACATCGCGAGGACGTCCTCGCCGTCGAGGGTCACCGTGCCGCCGGTGATCGTGTACTTGGGGTGGCCAGCGATCGAGTAGGCCAGCGTCGACTTGCCGGAGCCGTTGGGGCCCATGATCGCGTGCGTCTCGCCATCCTTGATGGTCAGCGTGACGCCCTTGAGGATCTCCTTGGCACCGTCCTCAGTGTCGACGGTGACGTGCAGGTCGTTGATCTCGAGGGTGCTCATGCGGGGGAAACTCCATTCAGGGTGGTGGTGACGTCGACGTAGACGTCGCCATCACGGATCTCTACGGGGAAGGTGGCGACGGCTTCGGTCGCCGGGAAGCAGGTGGGCTTGCCGCTGCGCAGGTCGAACGTCGACCCGTGCAGGTAGCACTCGACGGTGCAGGTGCCGTCGGCGTCGACAGCGACCTCGCCCTCCGAGAGCGGGATGTTGGCGTGGCTGCACATGTCCTGCAGCGCGAACACCTCGTCACCGTGCTTGGCGAGCGCCAGGTCGTAGCGGTCGACGGTCACGCCGAACGCCTCGTCCTCGGGGATGTCGGCCAGTGCGGCCGCGAACTCGAAGGCCATCAGGCGTTGTCCTCGGCGAGCACGTTCTTGGCCAGCTCTGCCTCGACGGTCGCGAAGAGGCTCTCCTCGAGCTCCGGCACGTCGATGTGGCGGATCAGGTCGTTGAAGAAGCCGTGCACGACCAGGCGGCGCGCCTCCTTCTCGCTGACGCCGCGCGAGCGCAGGTAGAAGAGCTGGTTGTCGTCGAAGCGACCGATGGCGGCGGCGTGGCCCGCGCCCTCGATCTCGCCGGTCTCGATCTCGAGGTTCGGCACGGAGTCCGCGTGGCACCCGTCGGTGAGGACCAGGTTGCGGTTTTCCTCGTAGGTCTCGATGCCCTCGGCGACCTTGCGGATCAGGACGTTGCCGATCCAGACGGTGCGGGCACCCTCACCCTGGAGCGCGCCCTTGTAGACGACGTTCGACTTGGTGTTGGGGGCCGTGTGGTCGACGAAGAGGCGGTGCTCGATGTGCTGCCCGGCGTCGGCGAAGTAGAGGCCGAGCATGTCGACCGAGCCACCGGGACCGGCGTAGTCGGCGGTGGTGTCGTGGCGGACCACGGAGCCACCGAAGGTGACGTCGACGTGCTTGAACGACGCGTCGCGACCGACCCGCACGTGGCGGTGTCCGACGTGGACGGCGTCGTCGGCCCAGTCGTCGATGGAGACGACGGTGAGCTGCGCGCCGTCACCGACGATGATCTCGACGTTGTCGGCGAGCGTCATCGAGCCGGTGAACCGGAAGACGACGGTGGCCTTGGAGAACGCCTCGGCAGTGAGCACGACGTGCGTGGCAGTGGCCTCGTCCTCCGCGGAGGTCGCGGTGCCGTCGACGGTCACGTAGACCGGCTCGTCGGCGATGTGCTCCTTGGGGATGGTCACGACCAGCGTGCGGGCCGCGGCGTCCCAGGTGCGGGCGGCGATCCGGTCCCACGGCACGAGGCCGCTGAGGCCCCGCTTCGCCTCGGCCGTCGCGACGGCCTCGACGGCGATGCCCTCGGGCGCCTTGATGTCGGTCGTGAACGACGCGCCACCCAGCGGGGCGTCGGTGTGCAGACCACGCAGGCGCTTCAGCGGGGTGAACCGCCAGATCTCCTCGCGTCCCGTCGGGATGGCGTGGTCGGCGAGGTCGAACGATCCCGTCGGGTGCAGGTGGGACTCCACCTTGTCGAGCTCGAGCGCGGCGCTCAGGTTCTCAGTCACAGTCACAGTTGGTGCTTTCGTACGTCGGGTGGTCGGGGCGGGCGGTGGCTGAATCAGCCGACCGCGCCCTCCATCTGCAGCTCGATCAGGCGGTTCAGCTCGAGGGCGTACTCCATCGGGAGCTCCTTCGCGATGGGCTCGACGAAGCCGCGGACGATCATGGCCATGGCCTCGTCCTGCTCCATGCCGCGCTGCATCAGGTAGAAGAGCTGGTCGTCGGAGACCTTCGAGACCGAGGCCTCGTGACCCATCGAGACGTCGTCCTCGCGGATGTCGACGTACGGGTAGGTGTCCGAGCGGGAGATCTGGTCGACCAGGAGCGCGTCGCACAGGACGTTGCTCTTGGAGCCGTGGGCACCCTCGTTGATCTGGATCAGACCGCGGTACGACGTGCGGCCACCGCCACGCGCGACCGACTTCGACAGGATCGAGGAGGACGTGTTGGGCGCGGCGTGGACCATCTTGGCGCCGGCGTCCTGGTGCTGGCCCTCGCCCGCAAAGGCGATCGAGAGCGTCTCGCCCTTGGCGTGCTCGCCCATCAGGTAGACGGCGGGGTACTTCATCGTCACCTTGGAGCCGATGTTGCCGTCGACCCACTCCATCGTCGCGCCGGCTTCGCAGACGGCGCGCTTGGTGACGAGGTTGTAGACGTTGTTCGACCAGTTCTGGATGGTCGTGTAGCGGCAGCGGCCGCCCTTCTTGACGATGATCTCGACGACCGCGGAGTGCAGCGAGTCGGAGGAGTACACCGGCGCGGTGCAGCCCTCGACGTAGTGCACGTAGGCGTCCTCGTCGACGATGATCAGCGTGCGCTCGAACTGGCCCATGTTCTCCGTGTTGATGCGGAAGTAGGCCTGGAGCGGGATGTCGACGTGGACACCCTTCGGGACGTAGATGAACGAGCCACCCGACCACACGGCCGTGTTGAGCGCGGCGAACTTGTTGTCACCGACCGGGATGACGGTGCCGAAGTACTCCTTGAAGAGCTCCGGCTGCTCCTTGAGAGCCGTGTCGGTGTCGAGGAAGAGCACGCCCTGGGCCTCGAGGTCCTCGCGGATCGAGTGGTAGACGACCTCCGACTCGTACTGCGCGGCGACACCGGCGACGAGGCGCTGCTTCTCCGCCTCCGGGATGCCGAGCTTGTCGTAGGTGTTCTTGATGTCCTCGGGCAGGTCCTCCCAGGAGGCGGCCTGCTTCTCCGAGGAGCGCACGAAGTACTTGATGTTGTCGAAGTCGATCTCGTTGAGGTCGGAGCCCCACGTCGGCATCGGCTTGCGGTCGAAGAGCTTCAGGCCCTTCATGCGCAGGTCGAGCATCCACTGCGGCTCGGACTTCTTGGCCGAGATGTCGGCGACGACGTCCTCGTTGAGGCCACGCTTCGCGTTGGCACCGGCGACGTCCTTGTCGGCCCAGCCGAACTCGTACTTGCCGATGCCCTTGAGCTCGGGGTTGAGCTCCTCGATCGCGTTGGGGGTGTCCTGAGAGATCGTCATCGCGACGCTCCGTCCTTCTTTGCAGGGATCAGGGGGATGCAGGTGGTGCAGACGCCGTCGCCGTGGGCGATGGTGGCGAGCCGCTGCACGTGGGACCCGAGCACGCGGCTGAACGCCTCGGTCTCGGCCTCGCACAGCTGCGGGAACTCATGAGCCACGTGAGACACGGGGCAGTGCTGCTGGCAGAGCTGGTCACCGATCGGCAGCGTCTGTACGCCGGCGGCGTAGCCACCACGCGTCAGCACCTCGGCCAGCGCCTCGGCCGGCGTCAGGTCGGGCTGCTCGGCGACGATCGCGGCGTAGTCACGCTCGATGAACTCCACGCGCTGACGTGCGAAGCCCATCACCGCCTCGTCTCCGCCGGTGTCCCGGAGGAAGCGCAGCGCCTGCGTGGCCAGGTCGTCGTACTGGTTGTCGAGCTGGTCGCGCCCCGCCTGCGTGAGGCGGAACGCGCGCGCCGGGCGCCCGCGACCGCGGGTCCCCGGGCCGACCCGCTGCTCCCTCGACTCCAAGGTGCCGATCTCGACCAGGTGGTCGAGATGGCGCCGCACCGCGGCCGCGGTGAGATCGAGGGCAGCCGCCAGATCGGCAGCCGTGCGGGGACCCTGCTCGGCAATCAAACGGAGCACGCGCGCACGCGTCGAGGCGTCCCCATCAGGGACGACCGTCGAGATCCGCTCGAATTGCACAACAACAGTGTGACGTTAATACGCGCGGCACTCAACGAAGGGTCCCCTAAGTCACGCCGACGTGCGCTTCCGGAAGGCCCGCAGAGCGAGCGGCGCCATCACCAGCGTGATGATCACGACCCAGATCAGCGTCGCGATCTCCGGGTGGTGCAGCGGGTACGCCGCCGAGGCCGGCACGCCGTCGGGGTCGTTGCCCCAGAGGTTGCGGACCGCCTGGACCAGCGACGAGATCGGGTTCCACTCCGCGATCGCACGCAGCCACGGCTCCATGCGGTCGGTCGGCGAGAACGTGTTGGCCAGGAAGGTGATCGGGAACATCGTCGCGAACATCAGCCCGTTGACCGCCTCGACCGAGCGCATCGCGGAGCCGACGAGGATGCCGACCCAGATCATCGCGAAGCCCCACGCGATCAGCAGCAGATAACCGAGGACGGCGTCGACGAAGCTCCCCCGGATCCGCCAGCCGACGACCAGACCGGTCAGCGACATGACGACGAGGCCGATGCTCGAGTGGATCAGGCTGGAGATGCTCCGCCCGACCAGGACCGCGGCCGGGTTGATCGGCAGCGACCGCATCCGGTCGACGATGCCCTTGTCGAGGTCGGCCGTCAGGCCCAGCGCGACGATGAACGACGAGAACGTGATCGTCTGCCCCATGATCCCGCCCAGCAGCCACTCGCGATATCCCGCCGGCGAGTCCGTCTGGATCGACGAGCCGAAGACATAGGCGAAGAGCAGCACGAACATGACCGGCTGGATGGTGACGTCCATCAGCATCTCGGGCATGCGCTTGATGTGGGTCAGGTTGCGCCGCGTGATCACGAGGGACTGGCGCAGCAGTCCGCCGCGGCGTACGCCGATCTCGGGCTGGAGGTCGAGGCCGCTCATGCCGTGACCTCCTCGGCGTGATCGACGGCCGCGCCGTCGAGCTCCTCGGCACGGTGTCCGGTGAGGTGCAGGAAGACGTCGTCGAGGCTGGGCCGCTTCAGGCCGAGGTCGTCGAGCTCGATGGCGCTGTCCGCGAAGACCCCGGCGATGCGGGTCATGTCGGCCAGTCCGCTGGCAGCCGCGGTGATCTGGCGCGACGCCGCGTCGACGTGGACCTCGGCGATCGAGGACCGGACCAGGCGCTCGGCCTCGGCGAGGTCGTCGGACTTCGAGACCGTCACGACGATCGACGCCTTGCCTGCGGCGTCCTTGAGCTGGAGCGGGGTGCCCTGCGCGATGACCGTGCCCCGGTCGATGACGACGATGTCGTCGGCGAGGTGGTCGGCCTCCTCCAGGTACTGCGTCGTCAGCAACAGCGTCGTGCCCTCGCTGACGAGGTCGCGCAGCACCTCCCAGAGCTCGACACGGCTGCGCGGGTCCAGGCCCGTCGTCGGCTCGTCGAGGAAGAGGACCGGCGGGTGGGCGATCAGGCTGACCGCGAGGTCCAGCCGGCGGCGCATGCCGCCCGAGTAACCCTTGGCGATCCGGCCGGCTGCCTCAGTGAGGGAGAAGCGTTCGAGCAGCTCATCGCTGCGACGCTTCACCTCCGCAGTCGGCAGCCCGTAGAGCGCGCCGATCATCCGCAGGTTCTCCCGACCGGTCAGCAGCTCGTCGACCGTCGCCGCCTGCCCGGTCAGGCCGAGCCGCGCCCGCACCTCCGCCGGGTGCCGCAACACGTCGAATCCGGCGACCCGCGCGGTGCCGGCCGTGGGCTTGGTCAGGGTGGTCATCATGCGGACCGTCGTGGTCTTGCCGGCACCGTTGGGGCCGAGCAGACCGAGCACGGTGCCCTGCGGCACTCCGAAGCTCACGCCGTCGACGGCCACGTTGTCTCCGAAGCGCTTGACCAGGCCATCGGCCTCGATCGCGAGCCCCTCCCTGGATGTCGTGGTCATGCTCACGACCCTAGGGGTGGGACTCGCGTCGGCGCATTCGACTTTGGTTCCTACACTGACGCCCGTGCCCGAATCCTCCGCTCCTGCCGTCGAGATCGACGGCCTGGTGATGCGGTACGGCGACAAGGTCGCCGTCGACGGACTCTCGCTCACGGTCGAGCGTGGCTCCATCACCGCCGTTCTCGGCCCCAACGGGGCCGGCAAGACCACCACGCTCGAGACCTGCGAGGGCTTCCGGCGACCGCAGGCAGGGCACGTCCGCGTGCTCGGCCTGGACCCCGTGACCCAGCGCCGCGAGCTGCTCCCCCGGATCGGCGTCATGCTGCAGAGCGGCGGCGCCTGGTCCGGCGTACGCGCGGAGGAGATGCTGCGCCACGTCGCCAAGCTGCACGCCAACCCGCTGCCCGTCGACATGCTCGTCGAGCGGCTCGGGCTGGGTGAGTGCGGCAAGACGCCGTTCCGCCGGCTCTCCGGTGGCCAGCAGCAGCGGCTGGGCCTGGCCATGGCCGTCGTGGGCCGCCCCGAGCTGGTCTTCGTCGACGAGCCGACGGCCGGCATGGACCCCGCCGCCCGGCGTACGACCTGGGAGCTGCTGCAGGAGCTGCGCGCCGACGGCGTGACGATCGTCCTGACGACGCACTACCTCGAGGAGGCCGAGCGCCTCGCCGACATGGTGCACATCATCGACCGTGGCCAGCTGATCGCGACCGGTTCCCCGGAAGAGCTGACCCGCGGGTCCTCCGCGACCGTGCGCCTGGTCGTCGACCGCGAGCTGCCCGCCGACGCCGAGGCCGCGCTGCGTGCGGCCGTCTCGACGTGGAGCGAGCAGCACCAGGTCGGTCTCCAGTCGATCAGCTTCGGCTCCCGCACGCTCGAGGACGTCTTCCTCCACCTGACCGGACGGGAGCTCGAGTCATGAGCACTGCCACCCCGGGGACCTTCACCCCGCAGCCCGGCGCCGCGCCGCTGGTCCAGCAGGTGCGCGCGCAGGCCGCGATGGAGACCAAGCTCCTGCTCCGCAACGGCGAGCAGCTGCTGATCGCCCTCGTCATCCCCGTGCTCGCGCTGGTCGGTGGCGTCGTCGGCGCGGAGCGGCTCGGCCTGACCTTCGACGACCGGGTGGTCGACGTCCTGACGCCAGGCGTGCTCGCGCTCGGCGTGCTGTCGACGTCGTTCACCTCGCTGGCCATCGCCACCGGCTTCGAACGCCGCTACGGCCTGATCAAGCGCCTCGGCGCCTCGCCGCTCCCCCGGTTCGGCCTGCTGCTGGGCAAGGTCGTGGCCCTCTTCGGAGTCATGGCACTGCAGGCGGTCGTGATCTCCGCGGTCGGCTTCGCGCTGGGCTGGCACCCGCACGGCGGCGTCATCGGCGCGATCGTCGCCCTCTCCGGCGCGTTCCTCGGCACGCTGGCGTTCGCCTCACTCGGCCTCTTCATGGCCGGCACGCTGCGCGCCGAGGCGACCCTCGCCGCAGCCAACCTGATCTACCTCCTGCTGATGATGGGCGGCGGCGTCGTCCTCCCCCACACCTCGTACGGCGGCGGCGCCGGCGTCCTGCGCCTGCTGCCGTCCGGCGCACTCGGCGATGTGATGCGCTCGGGTCTCGCCGACGGGCAGTGCGATGCGCTGGGGATGTTCGTGCTCATGGTCTGGGCGATCGCGGGTTCGCTGCTCGCCGGCCGATTTTTCAAGTGGGAGTGACCCTGTGACGTCCGTGCAGCGCTGGCTCCGGTGGTCCGCCATCGCCAACCTGGTCGTGAACATCGGCATCGTCGTGACGGGTGGCGCCGTGCGCCTCACCGCGTCCGGCCTCGGCTGCCCGACGTGGCCCAAGTGCACCGAGGACAACCTCGTCTACCACGAGGACCTCGGCTTCCACGGCGCGATCGAGTTCGGCAACCGGATGCTCACGTTCGTGCTCGTCGTCGTGGCCGTCGCCTGCTTCGCGTTCGCGCTGGCCAACGTGGTGACCACCCAGAACCGTGGCCGGTGGGCGATCCTCTGGCTCTCGGTCGGCATCGCCCTCGGCATCCCGGCCCAGGCGGTCGTCGGCGGCATCACCGTGCTCACCGACCTGAACCCGTGGATCGTCGCGATCCACCTGCTCATCTCGATGGGCATGATCGGCCTCTGCGTCTGGCTGGTCGACGAGGTCATGGGTCCCGTGCGTCCGGCCGCCTCAGCACCGTCGCGGGCGCTCGCCTGGACGGTCCTCGCCGTCGGAGCGGTCGTGCTCTGGCTGGGCACGGTCGTCACCGGATCGGGCCCGCACGCCGGCGACGAGAAGGCGCCGCGCAACGGCCTCGACCCGGCGGTCGCCTCGCACGTACACGGCTTCGCGGTCTGGGCGCTGGTGCTGCTGACGATCACGCTGATGGTCCTCGCCGCGCGGCGCAACGAGCGCACCCTCGCCTTCTTCGCCTCGGTGCTGCTCGGCATCGAGCTCGGCCAGGGCGTCCTCGGGTACGTCCAGTACTACACGGACCTGCCGGGCCTCCTGGTCGGTCTCCACATGCTCGGCGCCGCCCTCGTCGCAGCGGGTCTCGCCCGCGTCGTCCTGACGACGCGCGCTCGCGCCTGACGCCACCCGCACCGCCTGGATGCGGCGAGTCGCACATGCGAAGGGACACGCCGGCCGGACCTGTGCCGACGGCGCGTCGTCTCGCACGTGCGACTCAGTGCGCCATGGCTCGGGTCGCGCGACCGCTGACGGTTTCCCGGTGCGACGGCCCTCGGGAGACGCCTTCCCGAATGTCCGTTTTGGGTCGACACTGAACTGACGGCCGCGCCCGGCCGCCAGGCAGGGGTCGTGCCATGACGATCGAACAGTTCCAATACGCCGCGTTGGCGCTGGGTGCCGTGGCACTGGGAATGTCGTTCATCATGTCGGTCGGCATCGACCGGACACGGTCCAACCTGCTCGCCGGACTCTTCGCCGGCACGGTCGGTCTGGCTGTCGCCACCATGCCCGTGTACGCCGACGGCGTCGACGTCGCCCACCCGCAGATGCTCGCGCGGCTGCAGGGACTCACCGAGTCAGCGGCCATCGCGCTGGCCGGCTTCTACATGCTCAGCCTGCTCGGCTCCTCGGAGGTGCGGGGACCCCGCGCTCGCGTCGTACGCGCCAGCTCGTGGGCTGCGGTGTTGCTGGCCGGGGTGCATGCCGCCATGGCGATCACGTGGCCGGTCCAGCGCCTCAACGACTACGAGCTCTCGCTCGGCGAACCCGGCACGCTCTCCACACCGGGATTCTGGCTCTTCGCCGGATTCTGGATCGTCGCGCTGATCGCCTACGCCGTGGGCTGGGGCGGGCTGGCGGTCGGCGGCCTGGACGCTGCTCAGGAGCGGCGTGCCTTCGCCTTCATGCTCGCGTCGGCGTTCGTCATCGCGGCGACGGCGCTGCCGCCGGTTGCCGCCGGGATCTGCGTCGCGTGCTGGATCTGTCTCTGCGTCTACGGGCAGCTCGAGTACGCCACGGCCCGGGCCCAGCGCAGCGTCTTCCTCAGCCGCTTCCTGTCACCCCAGGTCAGCCGGCTCGTCGAGTCGCGGGGCATGGCCGAGGCGATGAAGCCCCACCAGGCCGACCTCACGGTCGTCTGCGCGGACCTGCGCGGCTTCACGGCGTACTCCGAGGGGGTGCCGTCGCAAGCGGTGGTCGACCTCCTCGCGGACTACTACGACGCGGCTGGAGAGGTGGTGGCGAAGTACGGCGGCACGATCACCAACTACGCCGGCGACGGAATCCTGATCCTTGTCGGTGCACCGATCGCCGACCCCCAGCACGCGGCCACCGGCCTGGCCCTCGCACGCGAGCTGCTCACCGCCGTCGAGCCAGTGATCGGACGCTGGGAGACGCGGCTCCACCCGCTCGGGCTCGGCGTCGGGCTGGCCAGCGGGCGGGTCACTGTCGGTGCGATCGCCGCCGAGACCCGCATGGAGTACACCGCGATCGGCATGCCGGTGAACCTCGCAGCGCGGCTCTGCTCCCACGCTGCAGCCGGCGAAGTGCTCCTCGACGCGGCCGCCGCCGGCCTCTGCCCCAGCGAAGCCGTGCAACTGCACGGCGAGCTGCATGTGAAGGGTTTCACCGACCTGCAGCTGGTCTACGCCGTAGCACCGTCCTGACCCTCGACACCACCAACCGGACGCGCCATGGTGATGGCCATGACCATGCTCCCGTCGCGCAGGTTCCTCGCACCGCTGGCCGCAGCCGCGTTCCTCGTCGGCCCGGCGGTCCCGACGGCCACGGCCGCCACCGGCCTCACGTTCCGGGTCACGACGACCGCCGACCAGATCGACGCCCGCCCCGGCGACGGCGTCTGCCGCACAGCCGCGGGCACTTGCTCCCTGCGCGCGGCCATGATCGAGGCCGACTTCCATCCGACGCAGCGCACCACGATCCAGATGCCGGCGGGTCACTTCACCATCACGCGCGGTCCGCTCCTGCCGATCGTCAACGCCTCACCGTCGCTGGCGGGACCGTTCATGGTCCTGAGCAACGTCACGGTGCGCGGTGCCGGCGCCCGGCAGACCGTGATCGACGGCAACGGCCTCGACCGGATCTTCACAGTCGCGCCGCCCTGGGTGACCCTCGACCTCAGTGACGTGACCCTGACCGGCGGCATCGCACGCGAGCGTGAGCTCGTCGTCGTCACCGGCGGTGGAGCGATCGCCAACCAGGGTCATCTCGTCCTGCACCGCGTCACCGTCCAGGGCAACCGCGCGGACTATGGCGGCGGCATCTTCAACACGCCGTCGGCGCGGGCCGAAATCTACGACAGCTCGATCCTCGACAACATCGCCAACCGCGAGGGCGGGGGCATCCGCTTCGACGCCGCGGGGACCCTCGTCAACTCGACCGTCGCGCGCAACCGCGTTCTCGCCAGCTGCTGCCCGGGCGGCTCGTTCGACGGGAGCCTGGTTGGCGAGGGCGGCGGCATCGACACCCGCGGCGCGGGGCCGGTGACGATCATCAGCTCGACCATCGTGGACAACCACGCGGCCACCGGCGGCGGTGGGCTCAACGCTGCGACCGGCTACCAGGGCAACCCGGGCGGCTTGCTCCCCGCCATCGGCGGCAAGGTGACCGTCCGCAACACCGTCATCGCGCGCAACACCTCCGACAGCGGCGCCGCGAACTGCAAGCACACCGTCGCGCCGCTCGTCTCGCTCGGTCACAACCTCGAGGACGCCTCGTCCTGCCCGTTCACCGCGGTGGGCGACGTACGCGGCACGGACCCGCAGCTCGTTGGTCCGGCCGACTTCGGTGGTCCGACCGACACCTATCTCCCCGCGCAGACGAGCCCGCTGCTCGCGGCGGCGACGGCCGGGCCGGCGTACGACCAGCGCGGTGTGCCGCGTCCGGCCAGCTGCACGATCGGAGCCGTCGAGGGCTCCTCGCCGATCTGACTGCTCAGACTCAGCGCGTGATCAGCGGGTCGATCGCGACAGCGACGAAGAGCAGCGAGAGATACAGGTTGGAGTGGTGGAAGAGCCGCATCGGCTTGATCACCGACAGCTCCTCGGTGCCCTTGGCGCGGTGCGCCATGCGGTGCGCCTCCACGAGGAAGACAACGCCGAGCACGAGCGCGGCGGCCGGGTAGAACCAGCCCAGGTTGCCGATGGGCCACAGTGCCAGCGAGGTCGCGACCATCACCCACGAGTAGAGGACGATCTGGCGCCCCACCTCGGCGGCCGGCTTCACGACGGGCAGCATCGGCACGTCGACGTTCGCGTAGTCCTCGCGGTAGCGCAGCGCCAGCGCCCAGGTGTGCGGCGGCGTCCAGAAGAAGACCACGAGGAACAGGATGACCGGCGTCCACGCGAGGTGGCCCGTGACCGCGGTCCAGCCGATGAGCGCCGGGAAGCAGCCGGCGATGCCGCCCCACACGATGTTCTGCGTGGTGCGGCGCTTGAGGAGCATCGTGTAGATGAACACGTAGAACGCGTTGGCACCGATCGACAGCTCCGCGGAGAGCGGGTTGACCCCGAACCACAGGATCACGGTCGACAGCACGGCGAGCACGGTCGCGAAGATCAGCGCACCCCGCGCACCCACGAGGTGGCGCGGCAGCGCACGGCGGCGCGTGCGACGCATCTGCTCGTCGATGTCACGGTCGTAGACACAGTTGTACGCCGAGGCGGAGCCGGCGCTCAGCGTGCCACCGATGACCGTCCAGACGACGAGCATCAGGTCCGGGATGCCACGCGCGGCGAAGAACATCACCGGCACGGTGGTCAGGAGCAGCAGCTCGATGACGCGGGGCTTGGTGAGCCCGACGTACGCAGCGACCACGTCCTTGAACGTCGCGGGTCCGTCGTCGGTCGTCACAGCCGGAAGGGGCTGGTCCACGCCCGGGGCGGGCTGGTCGACGTACGTCACGGGAACCTCTGGGGAACGGGGTGGGATGCGGGTCGAGTCTAACGGCACGACCGACTAGGCTCGGACTCGTTGCCGAGACCGGGCAACGTGCCGATCGTCACCCTCAGGAGAGGACCCTCGTGAGCCCCGCTGCCACCCCGCTGGACTGGACCGATCTCGACCGGCAGGCGGTGGACACCGCACGTGTGCTCGCGATGGACGCCGTGCAGAAGGTCGGCAACGGCCACCCGGGCACCGCGATGAGCCTCGCCCCGGTGGCGTACCTGCTCTACCAGAAGGTCATGCGGCACAACCCGGCTGACACCTCCTGGATCGGCCGCGACCGCTTCGTCCTCTCGTGTGGCCACTCCTCGCTCACGCAGTACGTCCAGCTCTACCTGGGCGGCTTCGGTCTCGAGCTCGAGGACCTCAAGGCGTTCCGCACGTGGGGCTCCAAGACCCCCGGCCACCCGGAGTACGGCCACACCGCCGGCGTCGAGACGACCACCGGCCCGCTCGGCCAGGGCATCGCCACGGCGGTCGGCATGGCGATGGCCGCGCGCCGCGAGAAGGGCCTCTTCCACCCGGACGCCGTCGACACGGCCTCGCCGTTCGACCACGACATCTACGTCATCGCCTCTGACGGCGACCTGCAGGAGGGCGTCTCCGCGGAGGCCTCCTCGATCGCCGGCCACCAGCAGCTCGGCAACCTCACCGTCATCTACGACGCCAACCGCATCTCCATCGAGGGCGACACCGACGTGTCGTTCTCCGAGGACGTGGCGGCGCGCTACGCGGCGTACGGCTGGGACGTGCACCACATCGACTGGACCAAGGGCGGCAACCACGCCGACGGCGCCGGCTACCACGAGGACGTCGAGGCGCTCTACGCCGCGATCCAGGCCGGCCGCGAGGTCACGGACAAGCCGACCCTGATCGTGCTCAACACGATCATCGCGTGGCCCGCGCCCAATGCGCAGAACACCGAGGCCTCCCACGGCTCCGCGCTCGGCGATGCCGAGGTCGCGGCCACCAAGAAGCTGCTCGGCTTCGACCCCGAGCAGACCTTCGAGGTCCCGGCCGCGGTGCTCGAGCACTCCCGCAGCCTCGTCGCCCGCGGCAAGGAGGCCGAGCAGGCCTGGGCCAAGGAGTACGACGCCTGGGCCGCCGCTCACCCCGCCGAGCTCGCGATCCTCGAGCGCACCAAGACCCGCGCCCTGCCTGCGGGCCTCGCCGACGTGCTGCCGACGTTCCCGGCCGACGCGAAGGGCGTTGCCACCCGCGCCGCGTCCGGCAAGGTCATCAACGCCATCGCGCCGCTGATGCCGGAGCTGTGGGGCGGCTCGGCCGACCTCGCCGGCTCCAACAACACCACGATTTCCGACGCCCCGTCGTTCCTGCCGGCCGCGCACGCGACGCACGACTGGAAGGCCGACCCGTACGCCGGTCGCGTGCTGCACTTCGGCATCCGCGAGCACGCCATGGGCGCCATCCAGAACGGCATCACGCTGCACGGCGGCACCCGCGTCTTCGCGGGCACGTTCCTCCAGTTCGCCGACTACATGCGTCCGGCGGTCCGCCTCGCCGCGCTCATGAAGGCGCCGGCGATCTACGTCTGGACCCACGACTCCGTCGGTCTCGGCGAGGACGGCCCGACCCACCAGCCGATCGAGCACGCCGCGGCGCTGCGCGCGATCCCGCACCTCGACGTCGTCCGCCCGGCCGACGCCAACGAGACCGCAGCTGCCTGGCTGACGATCCTCGGCCACACCGACCGCCCGGCCGGTCTGCTGCTGAGCCGCCAGAACCTCCCGACGTTCCCCCGTGGCGAGCAGGGCTTCTCCACGACGGACGACGTCGCCAAGGGCGGCTACGTCCTGATCGACGCCGACGGCGGCGAGCCCGACGTGATCCTGATGGGCACTGGCTCCGAGGTGCAGCTGGCCGTCGCAGCCCGCGAGCAGCTGGCGGCGAAGGGCATCAACGCCCGCGTCGTCTCGCTCCCCTGCATCGAGTGGTTCAACGCCCAGACGCAGGCCTACCGCGACTCCGTCATCCCGCCGATCGTCAAGGCCCGTGTCTCCGTCGAGGCGGGCATCGCCCAGGGCTGGCGCGAGCTGGTCGGCGACCACGGCCGGATCGTGTCGATCGAGACCTTCGGTGCGTCGGCGTCGGCCGAGCGCATGTTCGCGGAGTACGGCATCACTGCCGAGGCGGTCGTCCGCGCCGCCGAGGACAGCATCGCCGCCACCGCCTGATCCAGACCCCGCTACACGAGGAGCAAGACTCATGTCCGCACGTCTCGAAGCACTCTCCGCAGCCGGTGTCTCCATCTGGCTCGACGACCTCTCCCGCGAGCGTCTCGAGACGGGCAACCTCGCCGACCTCGTCGCGACGTCGTCGGTCGTCGGTGTCACCACCAACCCGACGATCTTCGCCGGCGCCCTCTCCAACGGAGAGCGCTACACCGCCCAGCTGCGTGAGGTCGCTGCCGCGAGCGGCACGGCCGCGGACGCGATCTTCGCGCTCACGACCGAGGACGTCCGCAACGCCTGCGACGTGCTCCGCCCGGTCTACGACGAGGACGCCTTCGACGGCCGTGTCTCGATCGAGGTCGAGCCCGGTCTGGCCATGGACACCGACGGCACGATCACGCAAGCGCGTGAGCTCTGGCAGGCGGTCAGTCGGCCCAACGTGATGATCAAGATCCCGGCGACGAAGCCCGGCCTGCCGGCCATCACGGCCGCCATCGCTGCGGGCATCAGCGTCAACGTGACCCTGATCTTCAGCAACGAGCGATACCGCGAGGTCATGGACGCCTACCTGACCGGTCTCGAGCGGGCCGTCGAGGCAGGCATCGACATCTCGACGATCCACTCCGTCGCGTCGTTCTTCGTCTCGCGCGTGGACTCGGAGGTCGACAAGCGCCTCGACGCCATCGGCAGCTCCGAGGCGACGGCGCTCAAGGGCAAGGCCGCGCTCGCCAACGCCTGGGCCGCGTACGCCGCGTACCAGGAGGTCTTTGGCAGCGAGCGCTTCGCGGCGCTCGCCGGCGCCAACGTGCAGCGTCCGCTGTGGGCGTCCACGGGCGTCAAGGACCCGGCGTACCCGGACACGTTGTATGTCAGCGAGCTCGTGGTCGACGGCTGCGTCAACACGATGCCGGAGAAGACCATGCAGGCCTTCGCCGACCACGGTGAGGTCACGGGCGACACCGTCACCGGACGCGGCACCGAGGCGGACGAGGTGTTCGCCGCCCTGGCCGCGGTCGGCATCGACTTCGACGACGTCCTCGAGGTGCTCGAGCGCGAAGGCGTGGAGAAGTTCGACGTGTCGTGGGGCGAGCTCGTCGACACCGTCACGGCGCAGCTGGCGGCGGTCGCCCAGTGAGCAAGCGGCCGCCGGTCGACGCCACCCTGACGACCGCGTGGCAGGAGCTCAGCCAGCACGCGACGGCGTTCCAGCCGGACCTGCGCGGCTGGTTCGCCGCGGACGCCGGCCGCGTCGAGCGGATGACGCTCGACGCCGCTGACCTGCACGTCGACCTGTCGAAGAGCCTGGTCACGCCGGAGATCGCGCAGACCCTGCTCGACCTCGCGGAGCAGGTGGGGCTGGCCGAGCGTCGCGACGCGATGTTCAGCGGCGAGCGGATCAACGTCACGGAGAACCGCGCTGTCCTGCATACCGCGCTGCGCGCTCCCGCCGACGCGACGGTGATGGTCGACGGCAAGAACATCGTCGCCGACGTCCATGCCGCGCTCGAGCACATGTACCACTTCGCGACCGAGGTCCGTTCGGGTGAGTGGAAGGGCATCACCGGCCGCCGGATCCGCACCGTCGTCAACATCGGCATCGGCGGCTCCGACCTCGGTCCGATGATGGCGTACGAGGCCCTCGCGCCGTACCGCCACCTGGACCTCGAGTGCCGGTTCATCAGCAACATCGACCCGACCGACGCGGCCCGCAAGCTGGCCGACCTCGATCCGGCGTCGACGCTCTTCATCGTGTCCAGCAAGACGTTCAGCACGCTGGAGACGCTCACCAACGCGCGCCTGTGCCGCGACTGGCTGATCAGCAACCTGCGTGCCCGCGGCCTGATGCGGGTCGACGACAAGGCCGCGATCTCGCGCCACTTCGTCGCGGTGTCGACCGCTCTCGACAAGGTCGCCGAGTTCGGCATCGACCCGGCCAACGCCTTCGGCTTCTGGGACTGGGTGGGTGGCCGCTACTCGGTCGACTCCACGATCGGCACGTCGCTCGCGATCGCCATCGGTCACGACCGCTTCGCGGAGTTCCTCGGCGGCATGCACATGATGGACGAGCACTTCCGGACGGCGCCGATCGAGCGCAACGTGCCGGCGCTGATGGGCCTGCTCAACGTCTGGTACCGCAACTTCCTCGACGCCGGCACCCACGCCGTACTCCCCTACTCGCAGCTGCTGCACCGCTTCCCGGCGTACCTCCAGCAGCTGACGATGGAGTCCAACGGCAAGTCGGTCCGCTGGGACGGCTCCCCGGTCACGTCGGACACCGGCGAGGTCTTCTGGGGCGAGCCCGGCACCAACGGCCAGCACGCGTTCTACCAGCTGATCCACCAGGGCACGGACCTCGTGCCGGCCGACTTCATCGCGTTCGCCAACCCGGCGTACCCGCTGGTCGACGGCGAGCAGGACGTGCACGAGCTCTTCCTGGCGAACTTCTTCGCCCAGACCCAGGCGCTCGCCTTCGGCAAGACGGCCGGCGAGGTCCGCGCGGAGGGTACGCCGGAGCGGATCGTCGCCGCGCGGGTCTTCCCCGGCAACCGCCCGACGACGTCGATCATGGCGCCGGACCTGACCCCGACGGTCCTCGGCCAGCTGATCGCGCTCTACGAGCACATCACGTTCGTGCAGGGCACGGTCTGGGGCATCGACAGCTTCGACCAGTGGGGCGTCGAGCTCGGCAAGCAGCTGGCGCAGCAGATCGTTCCCGCCCTGGGTGAGGACGATGAGGCGCTGAAGGCGCAGGACGCGTCCACGCAGGCCCTGATCGACTACTACCACCGGCACCGGAGCGAGTGATGACCATCTCCGTCGAGGTCTCGGCCGACGCGGCGACGCTCGTCGGCGACGTGGCACGAGCGCTCACCTCTCGCCTGGCTGCCGTGCAGGCCTCGGGCCGGGTGCCGCGCGTGGTGCTGGCCGGCGGATCGATCATCGAGGAGCTGCACCGCGCCCTCGCCGCGTCACCCGGGGCCGTCGACTGGTCGCGCGTCGAGTTCTGGTGGGGCGACGAGCGGTACGTCGAGTCGTGGAGCGCCGAGCGCAACTGTCTGGCGGCTTCGCGCGACCTGCTGGGGGTGGTCGGCGCTGCTGCTGAGCTGGTGCACGTCCCGCCGGCCACCGACTCCGGTCAGCCGGTGCAGGACGCCGCTGCGACGTACGCGCAGGAGTTCCCTGCTGAGGACTTCGACGTGGTCCTGCTCGGCATGGGACCGGACGGCCACACCTGCTCGCTCTTCCCGGGCCGCTCCGACGACGTGCTCTCGGCGCGTGACGCTGTCGCCGTCGTCGACTCCCCCAAGCCTCCGGCCCTGCGGCTCTCCATGACGCCTGCACGTCTGTCTCGCTCGACAGTTGTCTGGCTGGTCGCGTCGGGCTCGGCGAAGGCTGCGGCTGTGGGCTCGGCGCTGGCGGCTCCGGGCGGCACCGTGGACCCGGTCGAGGTGCCCGCAGTGGCTCCGCGTGGTCGCGAGGCGACCGTGTGGTGGCTCGACCAGGACGCTGCCGCTCTGCTCTGAGGATGGGCGGGGCTGCGAGCGCCGTCCGCGCGGTGCCGGGCGCCGCGCACCGTACCTGACCTGCGGAAACTCTTTTCCACAGTCGGACATATCGGGTCGACATCGAACACACGTTCGATAGAATGAGGTCATGACCTCGGCCCCCGAATCCGCCCCCGACGTGCTGGCGTACGCGCTCGCCGAACGGCGCGCAGCGGACCACTCCGAGGCCAACGTCTTCCTCGCCGCAGCCACCTGGGCCGACCAGCACACCGCCGACACCCTCGCCCGCGCCCGCGCCGACTGGGACGAAAAAGCCATGCCCCTGGCCGGCGAAGGCACCCCCGAGGTCGCCGAGTTCTGCATCGCCGAGTTCGCCGCCGTCCTCGGCTTGACCACTCACGCCGGACGCGCCCTGATCGGCGACGCCCTCGAAACCCGCCACCGCCTGCCCAAGGTCTGGCACCGCGTCACCACCGGCACCCTGCAGGTCTGGCGTGCCCGACAGATCGCCCACCTCACCTACGGCCTGCCACCCGACGGCGCCACCTACGTCGATGACCACGTCGCCGCGTTCGCCCACCGCATCGGCTACGCCGCCCTCCAACGCCTCCTCGAAGAGGCCCGGATCCGGTTCATCGCCGGCTACGAACCCCAAGGCGGCCCCATCCGGCCCGACGGCCGCAAGGTCACTATCAAGCTCGGACAGATGTCCACCAACGGCACCGCCGACATCTTCGGCGAGCTCGGCTACGCCGACGCGTGCGACCTCGAACAAGCCCTCGCCCGCCGCGCCTCCCACCTCGCCGCCGAAGGCGCGATCGGTGAAGGCCTCCCCCTCGACGCCCGCCGCGCCCTCGCCCTCGGCGAAATGGCCCGCGACGACCTCACCCTCAACCTCACCACCGGCGAACGCTCACCCCGCACCGGCGTAGAGCTCAAGGTCCACGTCAACGCCGACGACCTCACCACCAACCCCACCGGCGCCCCGAACACCTCAGGCCTGGCCCGGGTCGAAGGCACCGGCGGCAACGGCGCCTTCATCACCCTCGACACCCTCCGCACCTGGCTGCAGCGACCCGACGCGAAGATCTCGATGCGCACCGTCATCGACACCACCGCCACCATCCGCGTCGACCAATGGGAAATCCCCGACCGCCTCCGCCACCAGATCACCGAACGCGACGGCACCTGCCGCTTCCCCCACTGCAACCACCCCGCCAGCACCAGCGACATCGACCACATCACGCCCTACGACGCCGGACCAGACGGATCAGGCGGCCCACCGGGCCAGACCGCGAGCGACAATCTCGCACCGTGCTGTCGCACCCACCACCGCCTCAAGACCCACGCCGGCTGGAGCTATTCGATGCTTGACCCCGGCCACTACCTCTGGCGCTCCCCCAACGGCCACCGCTTCCTCGTCACACCCCACGGCACCCGGATCCTCTGAGAAGTCCGGGCCGCGGGCCTGCGTTCGTCGCACTACCGTGGCGCTGTGACGATCACGCGCGAGTCCTCCAGCTGGTTCGGTACCGAGCAGGCTGACATCCAGGCCTACCTCGAGGCGATCGCTGCCGAGGGTTATCCGGTGCAGGAGGTTGTCGACGCCCGCTGCTCGGCGTGCGGCGGGAACGTGTTCGACATCGAGATCGACGACGACGAGGGCTACGTCCTCCGCTCCTGCGCGGGCTGCGGCGAGCGCTTCGAGATGCTCGACTCTGCGGACGTCGCCGAGGAGGCCGAGATCGGTGACGCTCAGTGCCCGTGCGGCTCGGAGCAGTTCGAGATCGCCGTGGGGTTCGCGCTCCGCGAAGACCAGGAGATCAGGTGGGTCTACGTCGGCGCCCGGTGCGTCGCCGACGGCCAGCTCGGTGTCTATGCGGACTGGAAGATCGACTACTCCCCCAGCCGGCACCTGCTGCAGCAGGTCTGACGAACACACGAGGACGCACCAATCGCGCATGAGCGGCCGCGACGAAACCTAGTCGGCTAGCTCGGCGCCGCGCGCGACCCTCATCCGTTACTAGGTTCGCTGCTATCGCGCTGCTCGGCAGTTGCCGGTGCAGGCCCTTGCAGCGCCCAGAGGCTCACCGCCACGACAGCCAGCCCGATGTAGATGCCCCGCACATCGCCTGCCCACACGCCGAGTCCGCAGATGGCAAGCCCAACGTACGTCCCGAACGGGACTGCCAGGAGCCAGGCGAACCAGCGAGTCATGCGGCCAGTGTCGCAGTCGCCTGCGCATTCGCTGCACAGATTCGGCGTTCGAAACTCGGCATGAACCGAACTGCTCGCGGCGTGAGCGGTCACGCTGCGCCGTCCTGGCCGCGGCAGAACTGATTGGTAGGTCTCAGCTGCCGACGATCAGAAAAAGACACCACATCGCTGAAAGGATGGCCGGAAGGCTCAACGCAGCGCCCGCCACGCAACCAAGGCCGAAGGGTCGCCATTCAGACGTCACCTGCAGGGCAAGCCCGCCTGCAGCCGTAACGGCTGCAACTACCAGCGTCGGCTTGAAGAACGCATCCCCGTCCGGCCCCGAGCGAAACCAGAGGTAGTTGGCGCCGACTGCAACCACCAAACCCGTGACAAGGCCAGCGAAGAACCGCGCGCCACCCCAATCCTCGCCGAAGCTCGACGGTTCGGTCGCCATGCGTTGACGCTAATGCCGGCTGTGCGGCGTCATTGGCAGAACCGAACTATTCGCGGCATGTCCGAGCGGTTCGCCATGTGCTTCCGTCACGATGTCGACATGACGAATCTCGTCCGCGTTGGGTACTGGCGGAGCGCACTGGAGCCTGATTTGCCGCACCCAAGCTCCTACGTCGACCTGGCGTGGAACGAGGAAGAGTGCAACGTCGTTGTCGACTATCTGCGCGGCGGGCTACCGGTGCTGCACATGCTTGGCTTCTCGCCTTGTCGTATGTGCGACCTCGCCCAGAACGGAAGCGCGGAGCTGACTGACGGTGCCTATCTGTGGCCAGAAGGGCTTGCGCACTACGTCGAGCGCCACCGGGTGCGTCTTCCAGGGGAATTCGAGCGTCATGTGCTCCAGCGCTGGGAGACCCTCGAAGCGGCGGCAGTGGCGAGTCGCCAGGTTGCTCCTTCGGACTGGCTGCGCATGACGCAATAGCGGCAGATCCGCAGGCTAGCGCCTGGGCCGCAATACCGCCGCTGAGTACTGACGAGCCCATGAATTGACCTCACACTCAGCTGCGAAGTCGCGTGCGGCGCCTTCGCTCTCGAAGTGGAGAGCCTGCGTGACTCGCGGGGTCCATTGCGACTGCCCGGAGCGCTCGGACTCAGTCGAGTAGAACAGCACCTGACCGTCGGCCACACGCACCGTCACCGTCCAGGCGTCTTGGTAATGCTCCGCGCGACGCGTTCGACTACCCACAGCCACATGATCCCTTAGATGCGCGTATCGCGGCATGAGCAGTCACGCGGTGCCGCACTGATCGCCGCATAAGCGCGTGTTTTCAGCATGGGCGAACAGCCGCCGCGGTATCGGCACTTCCGAGACTCAGTGCGACGGCGCCCCTATGCTCGCGGCATGCATCGGTCGAGCCTTCTCGGACTCCTGGTAGCACTGCTCGTCACCGCCGCGTGCAATCCCGCCGAGGACCCGACGGCGACGAGCCCAGGCGCAGGCATAAACGAGCCGAGCATGTCCCCGTCGGTGTTCCCTTCGCCAAACGACGTCACAGACGGTCCCTCGGCTTCTGGCGGAAGCTACGTCCCTTGGGAAGCGATCGTCGACGAGGCAACCGGGATCCGATTCGTGACGTCCAGCCGCATGGGAAGTGCCGAGAGTCGCAAGCCGAGGATCCAGCAGCAGGGGACACAGACCGCGCGGTACTACGAAGGCGGCGACCTACGCTTCCCGGACCGGCTGGGCATGAACGTTGCGATCTTTCCGGAGGATCCTCGCTCAGCCCGCGAGGTGGCCCAGCAGAGCCGTTCGCTTGCAGCGACCGCATTCTCTGCAGACGGCGAAGTCAGCCCCGTCGGTCCCGTGATCCACAGACCGACCGCCCACGAAGATGCATACAACTACGAACTAGCAATTGACCTTGGGCACGGCGCAGGGCTGCCAGCACTATTCACCGCGGTCAGGTGCGACACCGGAACCGTTCTTCTCGAGACCCTCGCGTTCGGCACGACGCCAAACCGCCGCCAGCTCGCCAAGTTCCACGACGCGTTCCGGGACGGCGTTCGCTGCCCGACCTGAGCCGCATCGGTAGAGCCGCGCCAACCGCGGCAGATCCGAGTGCCGCAGCGCGGTGTCTGCCGGTCGCTCGACCTCCCTCCGAGGGACACTTCACTTTGTGTCCCTCATTCAGTACGCCGACCCTGACTTTCGGATCTGTCGCCTCCGTTCGAGGGGCTAGTTGCCCTCCAGCGACGGGCTGAAGCACTGGAGTGGGGCACGCGGTGGTCCTCGGAGGCAGCACTTCGGGCACAGTTGCGCGACGACGAAGTGCTGCTGATGACCTTCATGCGCGAAGAACTGGGAGGCGGCGTCCGCGCCATCCGGTGCCTTGTACTCGCAGCGCTCGCCGAGGACTCGGCTGGAGGTCTTGCGACCATCGACGTCGAGCCGGAACGACTGCCGTCGATGGGCCGGGAGGTAGCCGACGCCGCAGTGCGCCGCTCGCTGCATCGTGTCTTTCGGCTCGGGTTGAACGGCATCCAGGTCGTTTCCAAGCCCTGAGCCCGGCATTGGGACATCGGCAGATCTCTTCAGTGCTCCCGGAACAACAACGACTCCACTAGGTTCACGGCATGGGCGCTTGGGGACCTGCGATCTTCTCGGACGACACGGCCTGTGACATTCGTGGTGACTATCGCGAGCTTCTTGAGGATCAGGTTCCGGACGACGAAGCGACGCAACAGACCATTGATGCATACGCCCACCTCGGCGAGGACGAGAAGCACGCCTTTTGGCTTGTCCTGGCTGCCGCCCAATCAGCCCTTGGCCGGCTCGACGACAACGTCAAGACGCGTGCACTTGAGGTGATCGACCGCGGAATCGGCCTCGAACTGTGGGAGGAAGAAGGACCCCGCGAACTCGCTAAGCGCAAGGCTTCTCTGGCGAAACTCCGCACTCAACTCACAGGCGAGCAGCCGGTCCGCAAGGCGGTCCGTCGTCCGTGGCGCGACGTCACCGAACTGGCGGCGGGCGACGTTCTCGCTTTCGAAACGGCCGGGACCCTCAGATTGCTTCGCGTACTTCGGATCGACGATCACCGAGTTGGCATTGCGCCAATCGTCGGCTGGCTCGACTGGGCCGGAAATCGGGTTCCGTCAGAGCGCAAGATTCGCAAACTCAAGGTCCGAATGCGCGCACACGACGGCCTTCGCAGCACGCAGGCGCGAAGCGACACCTATCGAGTCGCCCGTCACCGGAAGAAGGACCCCGACTGGGCCGGACTCGGCTTCAAGGTCGTCGCCCACCTCCGCCCTCGACCGGAGGACACACGCGCCGAGGCATGGAGCTACACCGCATGGACGGGCTTGGCGCGAATCCTCGAAAGCGACCGTGGCGCCTAGCTGGCACAGCCACGGGAGTGAAGATCACGGGATGCCAGTTGACCTCGGCAACGCCCTCAATTCGGTAGATCCGCACGCATGCCCTCAAGACGCACAACGGGCGGCCACCCACGAAGGGTGGCCGCCCGGCGTACAACGGAGCAGAAGCTCAGAAGATGATGTCGCCCGACTTGCGGCGCGAGCGGAGGAGCTGCAGCGCCTCCTCGAGGATGTCCTTGGCCTCGTCCTCGGAGCGGCGCTCCTTCACGTAGGCCAGGTGCGTCTTGTACGGCTCGATCTTGACGGCCGGCGGCGCGTTCTCCGCGTCGAGACCGGCGGGCAGACCGCAGCGCGGGCAGTCCCACGACTCGGGCGCGACGGCCTCGAGCGCGAAGGTCACCACAGAGCGGTGCTCCTTCGAGCAGAAGTAGGTGACACTCTGTCGCGGTGCGGCATCGCCGCGCTCCGCCTCACCCATCGGACCGGCACCGACCCGACTACCGCGGATCGCGTTTCCAGCTCCAGCCAACTTCGTCGTTCTCCTCGTGAAAAAGCGTGTGGCTCAGGCGCCGTAGGCGTAGAGCAGGCCCAGCGCGACGATGCACGCCGACCAGACGAGACCCAGCCCGACCGTCAGGCGGTCGAGGTTGCGCTCCGCGACGGACGAACCGCCGAGCGTGCTCGAGACGCCGCCGCCGAACATGTCGGACAGGCCTCCGCCGCGGCCCTTGTGCAGGAGCACGAGGATGACGAGCAGGAAGCTGGTGGCGACGAGCAGGATCGTCAGGAGCAGGGTCACGATGCGGAACTCTACTTCACGTCTGGTCGGGTTCTGCGCCCCGGCTCAGAGCACCGGCATGTCGTAGAAACGGCAAATGCCGCCGAACTCGTCCGCCTGCAGGCTGGCACCGCCCACAAGCGCTCCGTCGACGTCGGCCTTGGCCATGATTCCGCCAATGTTGCCGGCCTTGACCGAGCCGCCGTACAGGACGCGTACGGCGTCAGCCGTGGCGTCACCGTGCGTCTCGCGGATCCGCTCGCGGATCGCGTGGCAGACCTCCTGAGCGTCGTCCGGGGTCGCGACCTCGCCCGTGCCGATGGCCCAGACGGGCTCGTAGGCGATGACGAGCGCGCCGACCTGCTCAGCGGTGAGACCGGCGAGCGAGCCGTCGACCTGCGCGAGGCAGTGACCGACCTGCTCCCCCGCCTTGCGGACGTCGAGACCCTCGCCGACGCACACGATCGGCGTCATGCCGGCCTTGATGGTCGCCTTCGCCTTGGCGTTGACGATCTCGTCGGTCTCCGCGTGGTACTCGCGACGCTCGGAGTGGCCCACGACCACGAACGTGCAGCCGAGCTTGGCCAGCATCGCCGCGGAGATCTCGCCGGTGTAGGCGCCGGACTCGTGCACGGAGACGTCCTGCGCGCCGTACTTGATGCCGAGGCGGTCGCCAGAGACGACCGACTGCACCGAACGGATGTCGGTGAACGGCGGGATGACGGCGACCTCGACCCGGGCGAAGTCGTGCTTCTTGTCCGACAGCGTGACCGCGAGCTTCTGCACCAGGACAACGGCCTCCTGGTGGTTGAGGTTCATCTTCCAGTTGCCCGCCATCAGCGGGACGCGCGGCGCGCGAGCCATGAGTCAGCCCCCCAGAACGTCGATGCCGGGGAGGGTCTTGCCCTCGAGGTACTCCAGCGAGGCACCGCCACCCGTGGAGATGTGGCCGAACGCCGCCTCGTCGAAGCCGAGCGTGCGGACCGCAGCAGCGGAGTCGCCACCACCCACGACCGACAGGCCGTCCGTCGTCGTCAGGGCCTCGGCGACGGCACGCGTGCCCTCGGCGAACGCGGCCTGCTCGAAGACGCCCATCGGACCGTTCCAGAAGACCGTCTTGGCGTCAGCGAGCGCCGCAGCGAACGCCTTGCCGGACTCCGGACCGATGTCCAGGCCGAGCGCCTCCGCCGGGATCTCGGACGCCGCGACGACGCGCGCCGAAGCCTCGTCACCGAACGCGTCGGCCACCACGATGTCGGTCGGCAGGATGATCTCGACGCCGGTCTCCGCAGCACGGGCCAGGTAGTCGAGGCAGACCGGGATCTGGTCCTCCTCGAGCAGCGACTTGCCGACCTCGTGGCCCTGGGCCTTGAGGAAGGTGAAGACCATGCCGCCGCCGATCAGCAGCTTGTCCGCCTTGCCCAGCAGGTTGTCAATGACACCGAGCTTGTCGGAGACCTTCGAGCCACCCAGGACGACCGCGTAAGGACGCTCCGGAGTCTCGGTGAGACGCTTGAGGACGTCGATCTCCGCAGCGACGAGCGTGCCCATCGCGTGCGGGAGACGCTGCGCCACGTCGTACACCGAGGCCTGCTTGCGGTGGACGACACCGAAGCCGTCGGAGACGAACGCGTCCGCCAGGGACGCGAGCTCATCAGCGAAGGCACCGCGCTCCGCATCGTCCTTGGACGTCTCGCCGGCGTTGAACCGGACGTTCTCCAGCAGCGCCACCTGGCCGTCAGCCAGACCCGCCACGACGGCCTGCGCCGACGAGCCGACCGTGTCGGCCGCGAACGCCACCGGCGCACCCAGCAGCTCGCCCAGACGCGCGGCGACCGGCGCCAGCGAGTAGCGGTCCTCCGGCTCACCCTTCGGGCGGCCCAGGTGGGCGGTCACCACGACACGGGCGCCGGCGTCGGCAAGGGCCTTGATCGTCGGCACCGAGGCGCGGATGCGGCCGTCGTCGGTGATGGTGGTCCCGTCGAGCGGAACGTTCAGGTCGCTGCGGACGAGGACGCGCTTGCCGCGCACGTCGCCCAGGTTCTCGATGCCAGTCACGCGTCAGAGAGTAGTGCCAATGTGCCGCACGAGGTCGGCAAGCCGGTTGGAGTAGCCCCACTCGTTGTCGTACCAGCCCACCACCTTGACCTGCTGGGCCTGCACCTTGGTCAGGGGCGCATCGAAGATGCACGACGACGCGTCGGTGACGATGTCGCTGGAGACCAACGGCGCCTCCGAGTACGTCAGGTACGGCGCGAGGTCGCCCGACTCCGCCGCAGCGCGCATCAGCGCGTTGACCTCCTCGACACTCGTCTCGCGCTCCGCCTCGAAGGTCAGGTCGGTCAGCGACCCGGTCGGCGTCGGCACCCGGACGGCGTACCCGTCGAGGCGGCCGCTCAGCTCCGGCAGGACCTTGCCAATCGCCTTGGCCGCTCCGGTCGACGTCGGCACCAGGTTGAGCGCCGCAGCACGGGCGCGGCGCAGGTCGGTGTGGATGTTGTCGTGCAAGTTCTGGTCAGCCGTGTAGCTGTGCACCGTCGTCATCAGGCCGTGCTTGATGCCGAGGCCGTCGTGCAGCACCTTCGCCATCGGCGCCAGGCAGTTCGTCGTACAGGAGGCGTTGGAGACGACCACGTGCCGCTCCGGGTCGTACGCCGCGTGGTTGACGCCCATGACGAGCGTGACGTCCTCGTTGGTCGCCGGCGCCGAGATGATCACCTTGCGGGCGCCACCGCCGAGCACGTGCGCACGCGCCTTGTCCGCATCGGTGAAGAAGCCGGTCGACTCGATGACCACGTCGACGTCGAGATCACGCCAGCCGAGCGCCGCGGGGTCGCGTTCGGAGAACGCCCGCATCTCCTGCTCGCCCGCCACGATCGTGTCCGCCGTCGCGTGCACGGGTACGTCGAGGCGCCCCAGGATGGTGTCGTACTCGAGCAGGTGCGCCAGTACGCCGTGGTCGCTGAGGTCGTTGACCCCGACGATCTCGATCTCCGTGCCCGAGGGATCCAGGGCATGCACTGCCCGGAAGAAGTTGCGTCCGATGCGGCCGAAGCCGTTGATGCCCACCCTGACAGCCATGAACCGACGTTAGCGACGTCGGGCGCGAGGCAACAGGGTGAGCGCGGGTCAGGCCTCGTCGGCCAGCATCTCGGGCGTCAGCGACGCCTCGGTGTCCGGGATGCCGAGGTCCTTGGCCTGCTTGTCGGCCATGGCCAGCAGGCGGCGGATCCGGCCGGCGATCGCGTCCTTGGTGAGGACCGGGTCGTGGAGCTGGCCGAGCTCCTCGAGGGAGGCCTGCTTGTGCTCGAGACGCAGGTGGCCCGCGAGCTTGAGGTGGTCCGGGACGTCGGCGCCGAGGATCTCCAAGGCCCGCTCGACGCGCGCACCGGCGGCGACAGCTGCCCGGGCCGAACGACGCAGGTTGGCGTCGTCGAAGTTGGCCAGGCGGTTGGCGGTCGCGCGCACCTCGCGGCGCATGCGGCGCTCCTCCCAGGCCATGAGCGTCTCGTGGGCACCGAGTCGGGTCAGCAGCTCGCCGATGGCGTCGCCGTCACGGATGACGACGCGGTCGACGCCGCGGACCTCGCGGGCCTTCGCCTGGATACCGAGGCGGCGGGCAACACCGACGAGGGCCAGCGCGGCCTCGGGGCCGGGGCAGGTCACCTCGAGGGACGACGACCGGCCGGGCTCGGTCAGCGAACCGTGAGCGAGGAACGCACCCCGCCAGGCCGCGACCGCGTCGCAGGCACCGCCGGAGACGACCTGCGGCGGCAGGCCGCGGACCGGGCGGCCACGCTGGTCGAGGAGACCCGTCTGGCGAGCCAGCTGCTCGCCGTCACGGACGACACGGAGCACGTAGCGGCTGCCGCGACGGATGCCGGCACCCTGGACGACAGCGACCTCGGAGTTGTGGCCGAACATCTCCGCGATGTCCCTGCGCAGACGGCGCGCTGCACCGCCCGTGTCGAGCTCGGCCTCGACCACGATCCGTCCGGAGACGATGTGGATGCCACCAGCGAAGCGGAGCATCGTCGAGACCTCGGCCTTGCGGCAACACGTCTTCGTGACCACGCTGCTGGCCAGCTCGGACTTCACCTGTGCCGTCATCGCCATGGCGCGAATGATTCCACACCGCCGAAGATCCGGGCATACGCATCCGCGAGCCTGACCGGGTCGTGCTGCGTCGTGCTGCCGGCCACCGCCACCTCGGCGAGGACGAGCTGGGCACCGTGGGTCCCCAAAGCCCCCTCGAGGGCGACGGGATCGGGCACGCTGGCGACGTCGGCGAGCACCGTGTGGATCCTCAGCCCGGGAGCGTGCTCGAGCAGCGCGGCAACGTGGTCCTCAGGGGCGTAGCCGTCGGTCTCGCCCTTCTGCTCTCCCAGGTTGAGGACGACGAGGATCTTCGCGTCGGTCTCGACGAGGGCCTGCCGGAGCTCGGGCACCAGCAGGTGCGGGATCACCGAGGAGTACCAGGAGCCGGGGCCGAGCACGATCCAGTCGGCAGCGAGCACGGCAGCCACCGCCTCCGGACAGGCCGGGGCGGTCGCCGGGTCGAGACTGACGCTGGTGATGCGTCCGGGAGTCGTCGCCACCTGCACCTGTCCGCGCACGGTCGACCGCGCGTCCCTCTGCGTGGGGTCGTGGCCGATGACCTCGGCACAGAGGTCCACGCCGGCAAGCGTCATCGGCAGCACCCGTCCGCGGGCGTCGAGCAGCCGACCGACCCAGTCGAGGCCGTCGACGTGCTCCCCCAGCTGCTCCCAGAGGGCGACGATGAGCAGGTTGCCGAGGCTGTGCCCCTTCATCTCCCCCTCGCCCGCGAAGCGGTGCTGCAGCACCTTGGCCCAGGTCTGGCCCCACTCGTCGTCGCCGCACAGCGCCGCAAGAGCCATCCGCAGGTCGCCCGGAGGCAGCACCCCGAACTCCTCGCGGAGGCGGCCGGAGGAGCCGCCGTTGTCGGCCACCGTCACGACCGCCGTCAGGTCGTCGACGACACGACGCAGCGCGGCGAGCGACGCGGAGAGGCCGTGGCCGCCACCGAGGGCGACCACGGCGTCGGGAAGGATCGGCTGACCCGTCAGGCCGGCCGCAAGCTCTGGCGTCACTCGCGCCCCAGGTCCCGATGCGTCGCGGTGGCGTCGAAGCCGAGCTCGCGCAGACGGCGCGCCATCTCCTCGGTCATCGCGACGCTGCGGTGCTTGCCACCGGTGCATCCGATCGCGATCGTGGCGAAGCGCTTGCCCTCGCGGAGGTAGCCCTCGGCGACCGTCTGGATGACCGGGACGTACTGGTTGAGGAAGTCCTGGGCGCCCGGACGCTCGGTGACGTACGCCGCGACGGCCTCGTCTCGGCCGGTCATCGGGCGGAGCTCCGGAATCCAGTGCGGGTTCGGCAGGAAGCGCATGTCGGCGACCAGGTCGGCGTCGACGGGGATGCCGTACTTGAAGCCGAAGCTGGTGCAGGTGATCTTGAGCCGGAGGTTGTCCGGGGCACCGAACGCCTCGGCCACCCGGGCCGTCAGCTGGTGCACGTTGAGGTTGCTGGTGTCGATGACGACGTCGGCGTCGCTGCGCAGGTCGGCGAGGACCTGGCGCTCGCGCTGCAGTCCGTCGAGCAGCCGGCCACCGGCCTGCAGCGGATGCGGTCGGCGGGCGGCCTCCTGGCGGCGTACGAGGACGTCGTCGGTCGCCTCGAGGAAGAGCAGCGTCGTACGCCGACCGGTCGCGCCCTGCGCGAGGTTGGCCTGCAAGGTCTCGAAGAACGAGCCCGAGCGCACGTCGACGACGACCGCGATCGGCTGCTCGAAGCCACGCGTCTCGTCGACGAGCCGCACGACGTCGCGCAGCAGCGTCGGCGGCAGGTTGTCGACGACATAGAAGCCGAGGTCCTCGAGCTCCTTCGCGGCGGTGCTGCGGCCGGCTCCGGTCATGCCGGTCACGACCACGAGCTCGCCGCGGTGCGACGTGCCGCCGTCCTCGGGTGGGTACATGCTTCCTCCTCGACTCAGGCGTGGACGTTACTCGCCGACCTCGAGCGCCGCCTGCATGTCCGGGACGGTGAGCATCCGGGCGTTGTCGTTGGCGGCGTTGAGCGCGAGCGGGAGCCCTTCGGCGACGAGGTGACCGAAGAGATCACGGCCGGAGGCAGCGTGGGCGACGAGCTTGCCCTCGGGCCGGTCGCCCGACGCGGTCGCCGCGCCCAGCCAGCGGTCGAGCCGACCCGGGTGCGTGAACGCCAGCACAGCGGGGCCGTCGCCGAACTCACGCACCTCCGGCGAGAAGACACCGGCAGCGTCCTCCTGGCCGGGCATGCCGAGGTGTGCCTCCAGCAGGGCTGCGGCCACCTCCTCGAGCGGTGCGTCGTCGTGGAGCAGCTGCTCGACGTCGTTCTGCGGCGGGAGCTCGGGGGCGAGCGGATCGAAGGTCATCTCTCTCCTGGTCAGGACTCGGTGATCTCACCGGTGGTCATGTTGATGGTCGGGGCGGTCGGCTTCGCCGCAGCGACGGCCGCGGCGATCGCCTCGGCCGTGCGCGGCCCGATGCCGGGAACGACGGCGATCTCGTCGACCGTCGCAGCACGCAGCTTCTTGAGGGAGCCGAAGTGCTTCATGAGCACCTTGCGACGCACCTCGCCCAGGCCCGGTACGTCGTCGAGGACGCTCTCGACCATCGACTTGCTGCGCCGGTTGCGGTGGTGGGTGATCGCGAACCGGTGCGCCTCGTCGCGGATCCGCTGCAGCAGGTAGAGGCCCTCGGAGCTGCGGGCGAAGATCACCGGATCGTCGTCCTCGGGGAGCCAGACCTCCTCGAGCCGCTTGGCCAGCCCGACGACCGGGATCTCGTCGGCGAGACCCAGCCCGGTCAGCGCGTCGACCGCCGCCGCCACCTGCGGCGGACCGCCGTCGACCACGACCAGCCCCGGCGTGTACGCGAAACGACGCGGGCGGCCGGTCTCCGGGTCGACCAGCAGGGGGCCGTCCTCGACGGCAGTGCCGCGCTCGTCGAGCAGGCGCCGGAAGCGTCGGGTGATCACCTCGTGCATCGACGCCACGTCGTTCTGGCCCTCGACGGTCTTGATGACGAACCGGCGGTAGTCGGACTTGCGGGCGAGGCCGTCCTCGAAGACGACCATGCTCGCGACGACCTCCGTGCCCTGCAGGTTGGAGATGTCGTAGCACTCGATCCGGAGCGGCACCTCGGCCAGGCCGAGCGCCTCCTGGATCTCTGCCAGCGCCCGGTTGCGCGTGGTCAGGTCACTCGCGCGCTTGGTCTTGTGCAGCGCCAGGGACTGGGCCGCATTGCGCGCGACCGTCTCCTGAAGCGTCTTCTTGTCGCCGCGTTGCGGGACGCGGATCTGCACGCGGCTCCCCCGGCGTTCGGACAGGAGCTCCTCGAGGACGCCGGCCTCCGGCGGCAGCGCGGGCACCAGGATCTCCCGGGGTACGCCGTCGCCCTCCTCGCCGCCGTAGAGCTGGACCAGGAAGTGCTCGACCAGCTCGGGGGTCTCGCCCTCTTCGACGCGGTCGGCGACCCAGCCGCGCTGACCCCGGATCCGGCCCCCGCGGACGTGGAAGACCTGCACCGCCACCTCGAGCGGGTCCTCGGCGAGCGCGATGACATCCGCGTCGGTGCCGTCGCCGAGGACGACCGCCTGCTTCTCCAGCGCAGTGCGCAGCGCCCCGACGTCGTCACGACGGCGCGCCGCCTTCTCGAAGTCCATGGCCTCGCTGGCGGCGTACATCTCGCGCTCGAGACGCTTCACGAACCCTGTCGTGTTGCCGGCCATGAAGTCACAGAAGTCGCGCGCGATCTGGCGGTGCTCCTCGGCGCTCACCCGTCCGACGCAGGGCGCCGAACACTTGTCGATGTAGCCGAGCAGGCACGGCCGGCCAGTCTGCTCGGCTCGCTTGAAGACGCCCTGGCTGCAGCTACGCATCGGGAAGACCCGGAGCAGCAGGTCGACCGTCTCGCGGATCGCCCACGCGTGGCTGTAGGGGCCGAAGTAGCGGGTGCCCTTCTTCTTCGCGCCGCGCATCACCTGTACGCGTGGGAACTCCTCGTCGAGGGTCACGGCCAGCCAGGGGTACGACTTGTCGTCGCGATACTTCACGTTGAAGCGCGGGTCGAACTCCTTGATCCAGGAGTACTCCAACTGCAGCGCCTCGACCTCGGTGCCGACGACCGTCCACTCGACGCTGGCGGCCGTGGTGACCATGGTCGCCGTCCGCGGGTGGAGGCTGTGGATCGGCTGGAAGTAGTTGGAGAGCCGTGCGCGGAGGTTCTTCGCCTTGCCGACGTAGATGACCCGGCGGTTGGTGTCGCGGAAGCGGTAGACACCCGGCTGGGTCGGGATCTCCCCCGTCTTGGGGCGATACGTCAGCGGATCGGGCACGCCCCAACCCTAGTGCGGAGGACTGACAGCGTCAGTCGCGCACGGTTCGTGCTCGAAGGCGCCTCCACCGCTCGGCCAGGACCAGTCCCGCAATGAGTGGAACCACGAGCACGAAATGACGCGTGTCGTCGCGTACGAGCGAGGCGCTGCCGTCCATCGGCACCAGGAGTACGAGCCCGACGACGACAGCAAGTCCTGCGATCACCGTCAGCCGCTCCGCGAGGTCATGCGGGTCGACGAGTTGCCAGAAAGCACCAAGCAGCAGGGCCAGCCCGTAGGCACCGCCAGCACCCATCCGCGAGCCGGCGTCCTCGAACCACCTGGTAGCAATCGTGAAGCCGACATAGACAGGAAGCCACGCCCACCAGATGGGCATGCCGCGAGCGAACGCCGGATTCTTCGTCGCGATGCCTTCACGCCATGGCCGCTTGCTCACGGCGTGAGAGTGCCACGCGGCCCGACGTGAATGCACACGTTCCCTCGATGCTCAGTCGCGCTTGCGCTGCCACTGCTCGCCCAGGACGAGACCGGCGATGAGGCCCGGCATCGCCATCAGGCTTGCGAGGTTCTTGTGTGACGGCTCGTCAAACCCGGGAATCGCGGGGAGCGTGCCCCACAGGATCATGGCGGTCACCAGCAGCCACGAGAGCCAGACAAGCCGGTCGGCGAGATCGCGCCGGTAACAGACCTGCCACGCCGCTCCCGCGCAGGCTGCAATAGCCAACCCGAGCGCGAGCCACACCGTCGACTGCTCATAACGCGCCGCGACACTGCCGCCGATGCTCAGACCCATCGAACCGATGACCCACGACCAGGGTCGGCGTTCGTCAGCGGACGCGTCAGTGACCAGACCGTCGCGCCACGGTGCAGAACTCATGAAGGCAGTCTTGCCTACAACGACGCGCTGTGCGGCGCAGGTCTTCACACGGGTGAAGATCTGCGCGGTTCCAGACCCGTCGGAACGTACAAGTCTTCGCCCGGGCGAGGACCTGCACCGACCTCAGGCTGGCATCGCGTACGCCGCGATGCCGGTGTCGAGGAAGACGCACTCCTCGTCGCCGTCGACCCACGCGTCGTGTCCGGGCGCGATGGTGACGACGTCACCGGGACCCATCTGGGCCTCCGAGCCGTCATCCATCCGCACTGTCATGTGCCCGGAGAGGCAGATGCCGCTGTGCGCGGTCTGGCAGGAGTCGGTGCCCGCGAGCGGCTTGACGTCGTTCGACCAGCGCCAGCCGGGTTCGAAGACGGCGCGTCCGAGAGTGAAGTCGCCGAGCGTGACCACGTCCAGGTGTCCGTGGCCATGGAACTGCCGCGTCTCGTGAGGCGCTTCCATGTTGCGTGTCGCGATGCCGGTCATGCTTCGACGGTAGGACTCACGCCACCTGCCGACGACCCCAGTGCGGGATCCCGGGGTCAGGCAGCCACGATGTCCGCGCCCGAGACCTTGATGGCCACTGAGGCGAGCTGGCCACCGGTGGGTGCCGGCGGACCGGTCACCTTGCCCGTGGCCGCGTCGTACGTCGAGCCGTGGATCGTGCAGGTGATCGTGTTGTCCTCGACCTTGCCGACGTCGAAGCCCTGGTGCAGGCAGCGCGAGCTGAACGCCTTGAACACGCCCTTGCTCGGCTGGGTGATGACGATGTGGCGGTCCTGCAGGACGATGCCGCCGCCGACGGGGATGTCTGCTGCGACGGCGAGCTTCTGGCCTGCGGCACCGGGGGACGCCGTCGCGCCGCTGCCCGAGGCGCCACCGCAGCCCGCGAGTGCAGCGGCGACGCCGAGGGCACCGAGACCCTGGAAGACGATCCGGCGGGAGTACGCGTCCTGACTCATGGCACCGACCCTAGAACGGCAACCTGAAAGCACCCCGTGAAATCCGGGCGTCAGCCCAGCAGCGGCTTCAGGAAGCGACCGGTGTGACTGTCGCCGTTGGCGGCAATCTCCTCGGGCGTGCCCGTCGCGACGACCGTGCCACCGCGCGAACCACCCTCGGGGCCCATGTCGATCAGCCAGTCGGCCGTCTTGATGACGTCGAGGTTGTGCTCGATGGTCAGCACCGTGTTGCCCTTGTCGACGAGGCTCTGCAGCACGCCGAGCAGCTTGCGGATGTCCTCGAAGTGCAGACCCGTCGTCGGCTCGTCGAGCACGTAGACGGTGCGCCCGGTGGACCGCTTCTGCAGCTCGGAGGCGAGCTTGACGCGCTGTGCCTCACCGCCCGACAGCGTCGTCGCCGGCTGGCCGAGCCGGACGTAGCCCAGACCGACCTCGCACAGCGTCTTCATGTGGCGCGCGATCGCCGGGACGGCGGCGAAGAAGTCCGCTGCCTCCTCGATCGGCATGTCCAGCACGTCGGCGATGGTCTTGCCCTTGTAGTGGACCTCGAGCGTCTCGCGGTTGTAGCGCGCGCCGTGGCAGACCTCGCACGGGACGTAGACGTCCGGCAGGAAGTTCATCTCGATCTTGATCGTGCCGTCGCCGGAGCACGCCTCGCAGCGACCGCCCTTGACGTTGAACGAGAAGCGCCCCTGCTGGTAGCCGCGCATCTTCGCCTCGGGCGTCTGCGCGAAGAGCTTGCGGACGTGGTCGAAGACACCGGTGTACGTCGCGGGGTTGCTCCTCGGCGTACGGCCGATCGGCGACTGGTCGACGTGGATCACCTTGTCGACGTGCTCGAGGCCGGTGATCTTGCGGTGTCGGCCCGGGACGGTGCGGGCGTTGTAGAGCGTCTTCGCCAGCGACGTGTAGAGAATGTCGTTGACCAGCGTCGACTTGCCCGAGCCCGAGACGCCGGTGATCGAGACGAAGCAGCCCAGTGGGAACTCGACCGTCACGTCCTTGAGGTTGTGCTCCTTGGCGCCGTGGACGACGAGCGAGCGGCCCTTCGTCGGAGGGCGACGGGTCAGCGGCACCTCGATCGACTTGCGACCCGACAGGTAGTTGCCGGTCTCGGACTTCTTGTTGGCCAGCAGCCCCTTGACGGTGCCCGAGTGGACGACGTGGCCGCCGTGCTCGCCGGCGCCCGGACCGATGTCGACGACCCAGTCGGCCGTCTTGATGGTGTCCTCGTCGTGCTCGACGACGATCAGGGTGTTGCCGAGGTTCTTCAGCCGGAGCAGGGTCTCGATGAGCCGCTCGTTGTCGCGCTGGTGCAGACCGATCGACGGCTCGTCGAGCACATAGAGAACGCCGACCAGGCCGGCGCCGATCTGCGTGGCCAGCCGGATCCGCTGGGCCTCGCCACCGGACAGCGAGCCGCTCGGCCGGTCCAGGGAGAGGTAGTCCAGACCGACGTCGAGCAGGAACGTCAGCCGCTCCTGGATCTCCTTGAGCACCCGCTCGGCGATCTGCAGCTCGCGCTCGCTGAGCACGAGGTTGTTGAGGTACTCCGCGGCATCGCTGATCGGGAGCGCGCAGACCTCGGCGATGTTCTTGCCGCCCGCCTCCTTGGCGCCAAGGGTCACGCCCATCGACACCGGCTTGAGGCGGGAGCCGTTGCAGGCGAGACACGGCACCTCGCGCATGAAGCCCTCGAACCGCTCGCGCGCCGTATCGGACTCCGACTCGCGGTGCCGGCGCTCGACGTACGGCCGGACACCTTCGTACGCCGCGAAGTAGCTGCGCTCGCGGCCGTAGCGGTTGGTGGTGCGGACGTGGACCTTGGACGGGTGGCCGTCCATGATCACGCGCTGGTGCTTCGCGGAGAGCTTTTCCCACGGGGTGTCGAGGTCGAAGCCGAGCTCCTCGCCGAGCGCCCCGAGCAGGCGCTGGAAGTACTCCGAGACGTGGGCGCCGGTCCACACCTGGATCGCACCCTCGGCCAGCGTCGCCGACGGGTCAGCGATGACCAGCTCGGGGTCGACCTCCATCCGCGTGCCGAGACCGTGGCACTCGGGACAGGCACCGAACGGCGAGTTGAACGAGAAGGAGCGCGGCTCGAGGTCGTCGGTCTCGATGGGGTGCTCGTTGGGGCAGGCCATCCGCTCGGAAAACTTGAGCTCGCGCGTCTCGTCCGGGCCAGCGTCGACCATGTCGAAGACGATCAGGCCGCCAGCCAGGTTGAGCGCGGTCTCGACCGAGTCGGTGAGGCGGCGCTTCGCGGTCTCCTTGACGGCGAGGCGGTCGATCACGACCTCGACGGAGTGCTTGAGCTTCTTGTCGAGCGTCGGAGGGTTGTCGAGGGGGTGGGTCTCCCCGTCGACACGGACCCGGCTGAAGCCCTGGGACTGCAGCGAGCGGAAGAGGTCGACGAACTCGCCCTTGCGACCGCGGACGACCGGTGCGAGGACCTGGAAGCGCGTGCCCTCGTCGAGCTGCATCATCCGGTCGACGATCTGCTGCGGCGTCTGCCGCTCGATCGGCTCGCCACAGGTCGGGCAGTGCGCGCGACCCGCGCGCGCATAGAGCAGGCGGAGGTAGTCGTAGACCTCGGTGATCGTGCCGACGGTGGAGCGGGGGTTCTTCGACGTGGACTTCTGGTCGATCGAGACCGCGGGCGACAGGCCCTCGATGAAGTCGACGTCAGGCTTGTCCATCTGCCCGAGGAACTGGCGCGCGTACGCCGAGAGCGACTCGACGTAGCGACGCTGGCCCTCGGCGAAGATCGTGTCGAACGCGAGGCTCGACTTGCCCGATCCGGACAGGCCGGTGAACACGATGAGGGCATCACGCGGAAGGTCGAGCGAGACGTCCTTGAGGTTGTGCTCACGTGCGCCACGGATGACGAGCTGATCAGCCAACGCTGGTCCCTTCGGGGGCCGGTTCGAACATGTGTTCGTCATCCTACACTGGCCCACATGAGCGAGCAGGCCACGGCCGACAACCCGATCACGGCCGTCCTGGAGGCGACTCAGCGCTACCTGACGACCGTCGCGGGCCTCACCGAGGAGCAGCTCCGCGAGCCGTCTGTCCTTCCCGGCTGGACCCGCGCCCACGTGGTCGCCCACGTCGCCCTCAACGCCCACGGATTCGCCGGCGCACTCCGCGGCCTGCGCACCGGCACGCCCACTCCCGTCTACGCGAGCGACGAGCAGCGCGACGCCGACATCGAGTCGTACGCCGCCGCGTCCCTCGAGCAGCTGCAGGCCTTCACCCAGATGCAGTGCCTCCGGATCGCGGGCGAGCTCAACATGCTCAAGGCCGTCGGCTCGGTCGAGCGCACCCCCGGCGGCACTGTGCTCTCCGTGGTCGACGTCGTCGAGCTGCGCTGGCGCGAGGTCGAGATCCACCACGCCGACCTGGGCCTCGACTACTCCCCCGCCGACTGGCCCGCGACGTTCGCGGCGTACCTCGTGGAGGAGGCGGCCTGGGACCGTGGCGAGGAGTTCACCGCCACGCTGCACGCCCAGGACATCGGCAAGACGTTCCGGGTCGGCGCCGGAGGACACGGAATCGCCGGCACCGCTGGTGCGCTCGCGTGGTGGCTGGTCGGTCGCGGCACCGGCGATGACCTCGTCGCCATCCGGGGCCTGCCTACGCTGGGCCCATGGAAGCGACGTACACGGGTGCAGTGACCCCGTCCGGCCAGCCCGCAGTCCGCGAGCTCACCGGCCTCACGATCACCAAGTACGCCGTCGATCCCCAGATGGCCAACAACTGCTATCTCCTGCGCTGTACGACGACCGGCGCGCAGCTGCTGATCGATGCGGCCGACGACGCCCCCGCCCTCATGGAGCTCACCGGCGGCATCGTCGACACCATCGTCACGACGCACCAGCACTGGGACCACCACCGGGCCCTCGCCGACCTCGCGGCCGTGACCCGGCCGATGACGGTGGCCGGCGAGCCGGATGCTGACGCGATCGCCGACGCCACGGGTGTCGAGGTGACCCGGAGAGTCGGCGACGGGGACATCGTCCACGTCGGCGACGTCGCTCTCGAGGTGATCGCCATCGCTGGCCACACCCCTGGCTCGATCTGCCTGCTCTACACCGATCCTGACGGTCACCCGCACCTCTGGACCGGCGACTCACTCTTCCCCGGTGGCGTCGGCGCGACCTTCGGCGACGCAGAGGCGTTCGCTACCCTGATCGACCAGGTCGAGACCAAGATCTTCGACCGGCTGCCCGACGAGACGTGGTTCTACCCCGGCCATGGCGGCGACTCCACGCTCGGCGCCGAGCGATCCAGCCTGCCGGAGTGGCGCGCCCGCGGCTGGTAGGGCCGCAGAGTCAGCCGGCCTTCTTCTCCGACGTGGGCGCCTGAACGACTTTGGCGCCCGGCGCCGCACCGCGCGGCGGCGGGGAGAGCTTGGTGACGAGCTTGGTCGAGGAACTGTAGCCACCGCGCTTCTCCACGGCGAAGCCCGTGGTCTTGCGAACGCTCTTGGACATGGCTGCCTCCTCAGGCATCGATGAATTCAAGGTACTCGACTTCCTCCCACCGAACGAGGACGCCACCCGTTCGCAGGCGGGGCGCACCGTCTTCGTCAAACAAGAACTCACCGGTCTCCGGATCGATGTCAGCAGCGGTCGCCAGGAAGACGTCCTGCGGCTCTGGGTAGCCCGCGGTGTAGGACTTGAGACCCGATTCCGTTGTGGCGAATGCGCCCCCAATCCACGACCCCGACTTGAGCCGCAATCGGATCCAGCCGTCGCGGCCACCTTGGAACAGGTAGTCCCACGCACGCGGAGCAGGGTCAGGTCCCGTGAACGCCCGCGCCCAGCCCCTGCCATTCCTACTACCCCATCCGATGGCCGTGCCGGCGGCCAGCGAGAGGAGGACGTAGGCGAGTGGCGCCAGCCACAGCCACCAAGTCACAGGGTCACCGTTGCGCACTGAAAGCCACTGGGAACGCCAGAGAAGGTACGTCGCGGGTGCCGCGACCGCGTGGAAGACGGCCGACGTACCGACGAACCGAAACAGCCGGTCGCTCAGCGCAACGCCCCACCGTCCAGCCATGCGCTCGACGGACCAGATGTAGAGCGCGCCAGGAAGGAGGCTCAGCACAAGTGCGGCAGCGGCCTGTATCGAAGTTGGCACGCAGGCACTGTCGCAGCAGCCACCGACATCCTGAGGTCGCCCTCCACAGCCTTACACCGAGAGGATCGCCAACCCCGCAAAGGTCCCGATCCACCACACCGTCCAGACCGCCGTGAGCCAGCGCGCCGAGCCGCGCACCTCGACGTACTCCGATGCGACGAGGGCGACCTTCGGGGCTGCCAGGCCGAGCACGGCGAGGCGCAGGGCAACGCCGGACGACACGTCCGCGAGCAACACCGAGAGCGCGAGCAGGCCGGCGAGCAGCACGAGCACGACCAGTGCAGGAAGGTGGCGACGAGTCGCCTCATGAGCACGCACGACAGCCTCCGTCAGCCGAGGTAGATGAGGGTGAAGAGCACGATCCAGACGATGTCGATCACGTGCCAGTACGTCGCCGCCGCCTCCTGCAGCACCATCGGCCGTGCCGCGCCCGCAGGACCGCGACCGACGCGCGCCCGAGCGACACCGAGCAGCACCATGCCGAGCACGACATGGAGTGCGTGGACTCCTGTGAACACGAAGTAGTCGATGTAGAACGGCCCGGCGAGCGCGTCCACGCCGTGCCGGAGGTGGCCGGCGTACTCGACCGCCTTGAGCACCAGGAAGACGGCACCGCCGAGGATCGCGAGTCCGTACGCCGCGCGGGCAGCCCGCTCGTCGTCGCGGCGCAGTGCGGCGATCGCCCGCACCACCGCCGCCGATCCGGCGAGCAGCACAAGCGTGTTGGCGATCCCGATCCCGCGGGCGAGCGTCGCGCGTCCGTCGGCGAAGTGTGCCGGGTCGGCGCGCTCCCCCGTCGTCCACACGAAGAAGAAGACGGTGAAGAGGGCCAGGTCACCGAGGACGAGGATCCAGAACTCCGGCTCCGCCGGCACCCGGCGGGCCGGTCGCTCTGCGACCGGATCAGGCTCGGTCGTCGTCAGCGAGGACACGGGCCACCGCCGGGGCGAGGACGAACGGCGACGCGGCGAGGTAGCCGATCAGCAGGACTGCGGGGATCCAGAAACCGACAGCGCCGTTCCACGCGAACGGGCCGGTCTGGAAGAGGAAGACCAGCACCTCCGGCAGGAAGCCGACCACCACGAGGACGCTGACGTAACCGACCCAGCGCGGGAAGAGCTGGATGCCGGTGCGCGGCTGGGTCACGAGGATCGCGTAGCCGAGCAGGCCCCAGATCGCCAGGAACATCGGAGTGCCGCCCATGAACTGGAGGAAGGCGGCGTCATCGAAGGCCTGCACGATCTCGGCCGACCGGCCCGTCCGGAACGCCGCCACGTCGAACGAGAGGCCCGTGTAGAAGGTCAGCACCATCGTGGTCGCGACCGTGAGGCCCATCATCAGCGTGAGGGCACCGACGCCCCGCTCGATCTTCGCGGTCAGCTGCATCAGCAGCGCGCCGAGCGGGAGGAGCATGACGGTCGAGACCATCATCGCGACGGCCGCCACCATCAGCGCCCAGTGGTGCTCGGTGTAGCGCGCGGCCACCGCCGCGGCCGACGCCGAGGGTGCGATCGGCGGCATGAAGTGCGCCAGCACCAGCCAGCCGAGTCCGAACATCGCGATGTAGGCGAACCCGGACCACGCGCCCAGGCGCATGAGGAACTTGTCGTGCACCATGGCGGCGCTCCCTTGCAGACGAGGAGGACCCGACGGCGATCGGCCGTCTGACCGATCGGTCATTTAACCGATCGGTCAGAACCATAGGCGCGCCAGGACAGCCGTGCCAACGAGACCTGCCTCACCCGCCCGAGAGTGCGACCGGCCCCGGACGCGACAGGGCCCCGCAACGAGCGTGTCGTGGCGGGGCCGTTGTCGACGGTCGGTGGCCAGAGGGGGGGGAAGTCACCGGGACCATCAGGAGGTGAAGGCCGGGAGGGGCTTTCGTGACCTCAGACTAGGCAGCGATCCGGCTACTGCGGCAGGGCCGTAAGTCTCTAGTTGTCCCGACTTTCGTCGGCGACGGTCGTCACACCCTCAGCGGAAGAGGCCACCAAGGCCGGGGACCTGCCCGGCCACGCCGCGTACGACGGCCGGCAGCTGCGACTTGACGACGTACTCCCCCACGCCGACGGCGGACGGCTTCGTGATCGCGGGCTCCTTGCCGCGGCCCATGCGCCACAGCTGCGTCGTGTACCAGACCACCTCGGCCATCGCGTCGAGCTTGCGGATGCCGATGGAGCGCGGCTCCATGCCCGCGACCTCCGAGCGCTTGCCCGCCAGGAGCAGGCGCGGGAAGTCGGGATCCACGGCGAGCGGGCGGCCCAGGCCGATCACGTCGACGGCGCCGGTCGCGATCGCCTCGTCCATGCCCTCCTTGGTGCGGAAGCCACCGGTGACCATGAGCGGCAGCGAGACCTCACCACGGAGGCGCTCAGCGAAGTCCAGGAAGTAGGCCTCGCGCTGCCGCGTCGACTCACGCTTGGTCACGCCCATCATGGCGCCAACCTCGTAGGTGCCGCCGGAGATCTCGAGCAGGTCGACACCGGCCGCCTCGAGCGCCTTCGCCACCACGATCGACTCGTCCTCACTGAACCCGCCGCGCTGGAAGTCGGCGCTGTTGAGCTTGACCGAGAGCACCTTGTCGGCACCGATCGCGGCACGCGTCGCGGCGGCGATCTCGAGGAGGAAGCGGGCCCGGTTCTCCGTGGAGCCGCCGTACTGGTCGGTGCGCTGGTTGGCGAGTGGCGAGAGGAACTGGCTGATCAGGTAGCCGTGCGCGCCGTGCAGCTGTACGCCGTCGAAGCCGGCCTCCACGCACACGCGGGCCGTCTCGGCGTACCGGGCGACGAGGTCCTGGATCTCGGCCACGGTCAGCTCGCGCGGGACGGCGAACGCACCACCCATGCCCTTCAGGCCGATCGCGGACGGCGCGACGGGACGCGGCGACAGCGAGCGCGGCGACTGGCGGCCGGGGTGGTTGACCTGGACCAGGGCGACGGCACCGTCGGACTTCGCCGCGGCGGCCCAGGCGGAGAGCGCCTCGAGGTCACGGTCGTCCTCGACGACGACGTTGGCCGGTTCGCCCAGTGCACGGCGGTCGACCATCACGTTGCCCGTGACCAGGAGGCCCGAGCCGCCCTGCGCCCAGCGGGAGTAGAGCTTGACCAGGCGGCCATCCGGGGCGTGCGACCCGATCGTGCCAAGCTGCTCGGAGAGCGCGCTCTTGGCCAGGCGGTTGGGCAGCGTGACGCCGCAGGGCAGGGTCAGGGAGGTCTCGATCACCGGCGCAATCTATCCACCCGTGAAGGACCCCGGCGTCCACCCACGGGAGGAACTTCGACGTACGCCTCCAGGTGGAGCCTCAGGCGCCGTCGGCGTCGGAGGCTCCGACCTCGTACTCCACGGTGTCGACGGAGAAGCCGTCACCGAACGGGTTGCCGGCAAGCGACACGAACTTCTCCTGGTGACGACGCTCGCGTGGGAACTCCAGCTCGCGCAGGGCCAGCGACACGGACTTCATGAACGGCCCCGGGCCACAGCAGAACGCGTCGTACGACGAGAACTGGGCGGCGAACGCCTTCAGCTGGTCCTGCGTCGGCAGGCCCTGGACGCTTTCGAGCCAGTGGACGACGAGCAGCCGGTCGGGGTGCATTGCAGCGAGCTCGGCGAACTCGCGCGCGAAGATGACCGACTTCTCGTCGCGGTTGGCATAGAAGACGACGATCCGCCCGGAGCCGTGCGCGAGCGCCGTGCGGGTGATCGACATGATCGGCGTGACGCCCGAGCCGCCGGCGAAGAGCAGCAGGTCGTCGTCGAGGTCCTTCGGCGTGAAGATGCCGGCGGGCGGCAGCACCCGCAGGCTGTGGCCGGGCTTGAGGTTGTCGGCGATCCAGTTGGACGCATAGCCCTCGGCAGTGCGCTTGATCGTCACGCGCAGCGGGCCGCCGTCATGCGGCGAGGACGACAGCGAGTAGCAGCGCGCAGCCAGCTCGTGGGTGTCGCTCGGCACGGCGATCGTCAGGAACTGGCCGGGCCGGTAGTCGAACTCCGCAGCAAACTCCGCGGGCACCTCGAGGGCGACCGTGAGTGCATCGTGGGTCTCTTCCACGACCTCGACGACAGGGAGGAGGTACGAGTCAATTTCGACAATCTGGCCTGACATGTAAAGCAGACTACGGGTTACCGGGACACCACGTCGCCGTGACCACCGTCACTTGAGCAGGGCCGCCGTGCCGTTGGTGAGCTGCACGACGTAGAAGCCGGAGTTGCCGTCGGTGTACCAGACCTGGCCGCGTGCCGCGTCGTACGCCGGAGCGCTCATCGCCCACGAGCCGATGGCCGGCGGGAGGATGACCGCGCCCTTCGCCTTGGTGAGCGGACGGTTGAAATACGCCGCCTCCTTCGGGTGCGCCAGGTCGCTGATGTCGAAGAGCCGCAGGCCCGACAGGATCATCGAGCAGCCGACCAGCTTCGGGGCGTTGGTCCGCGGGATCGAGCAGTAGTGGGCGGCGTACCCCTGCGCGGGGAACGACGCACCCGGGTCGCTCCACTCGGCGTCGCGGCGCTCGGGCTGCTGCGCCTCGAGGCGGAGGTTGGAGATGATCTTCGGGTGGACCGGGTCGGTCACGTCGATGATCCGGGCGGCTCCCACCGGCGCGGTCTTCATGCTGGTCAGGCCCTTGAGCGAGAACAGGTCGATGAACTCGTCGACCTCCATGACGTACTTCCGGCCGTTCTTGGTGAACGGCTCCGCGACCTGCGGGATCGACAGCTCACGCCAGGTCAGGCTGGAGAGCGTCTTGATCTGCGGGTTGCGCACGCGGTCCTGGACCTGGCTGACGTCGAGGATCCGGAGGCCGCCACCGGAGATGCCCGTGGCGGAGGGCGAGCCGATGTTGGCGACGTACATCGTTCGGCCGTCGGGCGAGAGCCGGACGCCGTGGTAGACGACGCCGGTCTGCAGCTTGAGCAGCTTGGGCGTGCGCGGGTTGGTCAGGTCGATGGCCGCCAGCGTGCCGGCGATGCCCGCGCTCCAGAACGTCTTGCCGTCCGGCGCGAAGCCGGACTCGTGGCCGAGGATGCCCATCGGCGAGGTGGAGAGCAGCTTCGGGTGCCGGCAGTCGGTCTTGACGTCGTAGACGTCCATCACGCCCGGGAGGGTGGCGAGCGTGCCCATGACCGCGACCAGCAGGCCACGCGCCGGGTTGACCAGCAGGGTCTCGTGGGGGCTGAGCATCGCCGGCGTGACCAGGCTCGCCGTCTTGACCGGCGCGGCCGGGTTGCTCATGTCCAGCACCTGCACGCCGAGGCCGGAGCCGTTGAGCGTGTTGCTGAGGATGTCGCGGCCGGCGACCAGCGTGGAGTCATAGAACGCGCACGTGTGACCGCTCGGGTCGGTGTAGCGCTGCACCTTGAAACCGCCGGACGAGCCCTGGTGGGCCACCTGCTTGGTGTTGCAGAAGTAGCCCTGCGCGGCGCGACCACTGTCGTAGTCGGCCTGCGGGACGCGGCCCTGCCACGACGTCTCGGGCAGCGAACCCGGGCCGCACACGGCCTTCGGGGTCGCGGCCGGCCAGGCGTCGTCCGCGCCCTGCGAGACACCCGCGACGCCGAGCGTGCCCAGACCGAGGGCGACGACGACGGGCGCGATGAGCCGACGGACGGCGTTGCGGTGATCCATGCATCCGTCAACGAACGACGGTGACGGCGGTCACGCGCCGACGTACTCCGCGAGGTGCTGGCCGGTAAGGGTCGAGCGGTCGGCGACCAGGGCCGCCGGCGTTCCCTCGAAGACCACGCGGCCTCCGTCATGTCCGGCGCCGGGGCCGAGGTCGATGATCCAGTCGGCATGGGCCATGACCGCCTGGTGGTGCTCGATCACGATCACCGTCTTGCCCGCGTCGACCAGCCGGTCGAGCAGCCGCAGCAGGTTGTCGACGTCCTTGAGGTGCAGGCCCGTGGTCGGCTCGTCGAGGACGAACACTCCCCCGGTGTCCTTCATGTTCATCGCGAGCTTGACGCGCTGGCGCTCGCCACCCGACAGCGTGTTGAGCGGCTGACCGAGGCGGAGGTAGCCGAGGCCGACGTCCTCGAGCCGGGCCAGGATCGAAGCGGCGGCCGGCGTCTTCGTCTCGCCTTCACTGAAGAACGCGAGCGCCTCGGTCACCGGCAGGTCGAGCACCTCGGCGATGTTGAGCCCGCCCCAGCGCAGCTCGAGCACGTCCGCCTGGAAGCGCTTGCCGCCGCAGTCCTCGCACGGCGTCGAGACCGTGTCCATGAAGCCCAGCTCGGTGATGATCACGCCGGCGCCGTTGCAGGTCGGGCAGGCGCCCTCCGAGTTGGCGCTGAACAACGCGGGCTTCACGCCGCACGCCTTCGCGAACGCCTTGCGGATCGGCTCGAGCAGTCCCGTGTACGTCGCCGGGTTGCTGCGGCGGGATCCCTTGATCGGTGCCTGGTCGACGACCACCACGCCTTCGCGGCCTGCGACGGAGCCGTGGATGAGCGAGCTCTTGCCCGATCCCGCCACACCCGTCACGACGGTCAGCACACCGGTAGGGATGTCGACGTCGACGTGGTCGAGGTTGTGCGACGTCGCATCGCGCACTTCGAGGACCCCGGTCCGCTCGCGGACCGTCTCCTTCAGCGCGGCGCGGTAGGCCAACGCGCGCCCGGTGTGCGTGTCGGCGGCCCGCAGCTCGTCGTACGTGCCCTCGAAGACGACCTCGCCGCCGTGTGTGCCGGCGCCCGGCCCCATGTCGACGACGTGGTCGGCGATCGCGATCGTCTCGGGCTTGTGCTCGACGACGAGCACCGTGTTGCCCTTGTCGCGGAGCTCGAGCAGGAGCGTGTTCATCCGCTCGATGTCGTGCGGGTGGAGGCCGATCGTGGGCTCGTCGAAGACGTAGGTGACGTCCGTCAGCGCCGAGCCGAGGTGGCGGACCATCTTCGTCCGCTGCGCCTCGCCGCCCGAGAGCGTGCCGGACGGCCGGTCGAGGGAGAGGTAGCCGAGGCCGATCTCGGTCAGCGCGTCGAGGAGGTGCAGCAGGCCAGCGACCAGGGGCGCGACGCCGGGCTCCTCGATGGTCCGGACCCAGGCAGCCACGTCGGTGACCTGCATCCGGCAGACGTCGCCGATGTCGACGCCCTTGATCTTCGAGGTGCGGGCCGAGTCGTTGAGCCGGGTGCCGTCGCAGGTCGGGCACTCGCCGAAGACCGCGGCCCGCTCGACGAACGCCTTGATGTGCGGCTGCAGGCTGTCGGGGTCCTTGCTGAACATGGACTTCCTGATCTTCGGGATCAGGCCCTCATAGGTCATGTTGATCTTGTCGACCTTGACCTTGCGCGGCTCGGCGTACAGCAGGTCCTGCTTCTGCGCGTCGGTCAGCTTGCCGACGGGCACGTCGGACGGGACGACCGCCTTGAACGCCGCCACCATCCAGCCGTCGGCGGTGTAGCCGGGCACCAGAATCGCGCCCTCCTCCAGGCTCCGGCTCTCGTCGACGATCGCACTCAGATCGAGCTCGGAGACCGTGCCGCGCCCCTCACAGGCCGGGCACATGCCGCCGAGGTAGACCTGCTGCTTGATGACGTTCTTCTTGCCGCTTTCGGTGACGCTCACTCCCCCGACCTTGGTGGTCGGGATGTTGAAGGAGAACGCCGTCGGGCCGCCGATGTACGGCTGGCCGAGCCGGCTGAAGAGCGAACGCAGCATCGCGTTGGCATCGGTGACCGTGCCGAGCGTCGAGCGCGGGTTCGCCCCGATCCGCTCCTGGTCGACCAGGATCGCGGTCGTCAGGCCGGACAGGACATCGACGTCAGGCCGCGGCAGGTTCGGCATGAAGCCCTGCACGAACGTCGAGTAGGTCTCGTCGATCAGCCGCCGGCTCTCGGCCGCGACGGTGCCGAAGACCAGCGAGCTCTTGCCCGAGCCCGAGACACCGGTGAAGACCGTCAGCCTGCGCTTCGGGATCTCGACCGAGATGTCCTTGAGGTTGTTCTCGCGGGCGCCCTGCACCCGGATGACGTCGTGGTTGTCCGCAGCATGCACGAGGCCCATCATGCCGGTGCGGGCACAAGTAGCATCGCGCTCATGCGTTCAGCCAAGGACTTCTTCTCCCCGCTCGCCGTCGGCGCTCCGGCACCGGTCCGCGAGATCCCGGCCAAGCCGAGCCGTGCGATCCACTTCTTCGACCCGGGCAACCCCAAGATGGCCGCCAAGGTCCCGGACATGGTCGGCACCGTCGACGTCCTCCTCGGCAACCTCGAGGACGCCGTCAAGGCCGAGAACAAGGAGATCGCCCGCGAGGGCCTCGTGAAGATCGGCCAGGAGGTCGACTTCGGTCCGACCCAGTTCTGGACCCGCATCAACTCGCTCGACTCCCCGTGGGTGCTCGACGACCTGACCACGCTCGTCCCCGCCATCGGCGAGAAGCTCGACGTGATCATGGTTCCCAAGGTGCAGGGCGCCGAGGACATCCACTACATGGACCGGATCCTCGCCCAGCTCGAGGCGAAGGCCGGGATCACCAAGCCGATCCTCATCCACGCGATCCTCGAGACCGCTCGGGGCGTCGCCAACATCGAGGAGATCTGCGCCGCGTCGCCGCGCATGCAGGGCCTCTCCCTCGGCCCGGCCGACCTCGCCGCCGACCGCCGCATGAAGACCACCCGCGTCGGTGGCGGCCACCCGGGCTACCTGGTCCGTGCCGACGCCCCGCGCAACGAGGCCGGCGAGCTGCAGTACGACGCCGCCCGCACGACGTACCAGCAGGACCTGTGGCACTACACGATCGCCCGCATGGTCGACGCGTGTGCGATGCACGGCCTGTTCCCGTACTACGGCCCGTTCGGCGACATCAAGGACACCGTCGCCTGCGAGGACCAGTTCCGCAACGCGTTCCTGCTCGGCTGCGTCGGCGCCTGGTCGCTGCACCCGGTCCAGATCAAGATCGCCAACAAGGTCTTCTCGCCGTCTGTCGAGGACATCAAGCACGCGCGCCGCGTGATCGCCGCCATGGGCGACGGCACGGGCGCCGTTATGCTCGACGGCAAGATGGAGGACGACGCCTCCGTGAAGCAGTGCAAGGTCATGGTCGAGCTCGCCGAGCGTCTCGCCGCGACCGACCCCGACCTGAAGGCCATGTACGACGCGATCGAGGTGGACTGAATCCATGACTGAGCAGGCTTTCCGCCCCCGCCGTACGGTCCTCTACATGCCGTCGTCCAACGAGCGCGCGCTGGAGAAGGCGAAGACGCTGGCCGTCGACGCCCTCATCCTCGACCTCGAGGACGCCGTCGCCCCCGACGCCAAGCCGCAGGCGCGCCTCAACGCCGCAGCTGCGGTGAAGTCGGGCGAGTACGGCGCCAAGGAGCTCACGATCCGCATCAACGGTGCGGACACCGAGTGGCACGCCGAGGACCTGGCGGCCGCCGCTGCCGCCGGGCCGGACGCGATCGTCGTTCCGAAGGTCAACTCCGCCGAGCAGGTGCGCGAGCTCATCGCCTCCTTCGAGGCTGCCGGCGTCCCGGAGCACACCAAGCTCTGGGCGATGATCGAGTCGCCGCAGGCGATCCTCGACGCCCGCGAGATCCTCGGTGCCTCCGACCGCCTCACGGTCGCCGTCCTCGGCACCAACGACCTGGTCAAGGAGCTCTTCGTCGACCACGTCCCCGGTCGCACGAACCTGGTCACCTCGCTGCAGCACGCCGTCCTCGCGGCGCGCGCCACCGGCAAGGTCATCCTCGACGGCGTCTACAACGAGGTGAAGAACGAGGAGGGCTTCCTCGCGGAGGTCGAGCAGGGCCGTCAGTTCGGCTTCGACGGCAAGACGATCATCCACCCGGGCCAGATCGCGCCGGCCAACGAGGGCTTCGCCCCGTCCGAGGCCGCGGTCGAGAACGCCAAGGGCCTGATCGAGGCGTTCGAGTCCTCCGACGGTGGCGTCGTGACCTACAACGGCAAGATGGTGGAGAACCTCCACGTCGAGTCCGCCAAGCGCACGCTCTCCATCGCTGCTGCGATCGAGGCACTCGCCGCCAACTGATCCATCCGCGAAACCCGGGTTTTGGTCCGCCGAAACCCGGGTTTTGGCGTCTTCAGACCCGGGTTCTGGTCAGGAGAGGCGGCCGGTCAGCTTCCACTGACGGCGGGCATCGAGCCGGTGCGGCTCCGCCCGGGGGTACGGCGCGGCCTCGTCGTCCCAGGCCTCGATCTCGCCGACCGGCTCGGCCTGGAGCGCGCCACGCACCGCCGGAGTGAGCGCCTGGACCAGGTCCTCGAGATCCATCGACGCGAGCGGCTCGAGCTTCATCTGGTAGCGCATCATCGCCGCGGCGGAGAGCGTGCCGAGCGCGAGCTGGAGGCGCACGGTCGAGACGTGCAGGCCCGCGGGTCCCGCGAGCGGCACGAAGACGAGCCGGTTGAGCCGGCGGAAGACCTTCTGGCTGCGGCCCTCGCCCTCCATCGCCGAACGGATCGTCGCGATGACCGCCGCCTGGGTGCGCTGGTTCTCGCAGAAGCCGAAGAAGCGACGGGTCACCTTCTCGGCGAAGTCGTCCATCGTCACCGGAAGGCTCCACGGTGATACAGCAGCGGCTCCGCGTCGGAGAGCTTCGACAGCGCACGCACCTGACCGATCACGATGTCGTGGTCGCCCGCGCTGTGGACGGCCGCGATGGTGCAGTCGACGTACGCCAGCACGCCCTCGAGGATCGGCGCACCGCTCCCGGCCGGGCGCCAGGCGAGACCGGCGAACTTGTCCGCACCCTTCGACGCGAAGACTCCCGCCAGATCGGCCTGGTCGGCAGCAAGCACGTTGACGCAGAAGTGCCCGGCCTCACGCATCAACGGCCACGACCGCGACGTACGGGCGGGGATGAAGCTCACCAGCGGCGGGTCCAGCGAGACGCTGGAGAACGTCTGGCACGTCATGCCCACCGGCCGACCCTCGACGTACGCCGTCACCACGACGACGCCCGTCGCGAACTCGCCGACGACCTCGCGGAAGTAACGCGCCCGGACCCGCGCCGCAGCGGAGTCGTCGATGTCGACGGGTTCGCCCGGGCGCAGCTCGAAGTCGGAGGTGCCGGGCATGGGAGAAGTCTCCCAGACCGCTACGGTGACCCGGTGACCGAGACCCCCTCCGCTGCCCAGTCGACCCTGTCCGACGAGCTGCGTGACCTGATCCGTGGCACCAAGGGCTTCATGCCCGAGGACGAGGGGATGCTGCTGCACCGCTGGGCGCTGGCCCAGCTGCCGACCGGGCCGGCGCTCGAGGTCGGCAGCTACTGCGGCAAGTCCGCGGTCTACCTCGGCGCGGCGGCGAAGGCGGTCGGCGACGGCGTCGTCTTCGCACTCGACCACCACCACGGCTCGGAGGAGAACCAGGCCGGCTGGGAGCACCACGACACCGACGTCGTCGATGCCGAGACCGGCCGCATGGACACCCTGCCCTTCTTCCGTCGCACCATCGAGCGCGCCGGCCTCGAGGACCACGTCGTCGCGCTGGTCGGCCAGTCCGGCCCGGTCGGCCGCGTCTGGCGTACGCCGCTCGCGCTGTTGTTCATCGACGGCGGCCACGGTGTCGAGCCCGCGCGCACGGACTTCGAGACGTGGGTGCCGCAGGTCGCCGTCGGTGGCGTCCTGGTCATCCACGATGTCTTCCCCGACCCCGCGGACGGCGGCCGGCCGCCGTACGAGGAGATCTACCTGCCGACGCTGGCGCGCGGTGACTTCGAGGAGATCGAGGCGCTCGGATCCATGCGGGTGCTGCGCCGCACGCACTGACCGCATGCCGGCCGATCAGCCTGATCGATCGGGCTGAATTCCCGGGCAGACGGGTCATTTGTGTGACCCATGTCGCCAAAATGGCAGAAGTCACCTAGCGTGTCTTCCGTGATTCGTGGGAACAAGCGTGTACAAGGTGCGCGCGCAGCGCGGGCGTCGGTCGTGGCGACCCTGCTCCTCGCTGCACCCGTGGTGCTGTCGGGCAGCGCCACCGGATCGACCGCCAGCGGCGGCACGCTCGCCGTGAGCCGCACCTCGGGCATTCCCGGTGAGGCACTCACGGTCAAGGTCACCGCACTCCCCGGCCCGGCAGCCCGTTCGGTCCGCCTCGACCGCTGCGTGGGCTACAGCGGCTCGACCTGCAGCTACTGGGTCGCCGTCATGAGCGCCACGACGAGCAACCACGCCTACACGTTCTCCACGCGCGTCCACGCCATGGAGCAGAACCGCTACCGCGTCTACGCCGCCGCCACCTCGACCGACGGCGCCCGCCTCACGCCGAGCCTGCGCGTCGACGGCCTCCAGCAGGACGCCAGCATCGCGCTGCCGAAGACTGCCACCGTCGGCTCCACGGTCACGGTGACCCTCGGATCGGGCACCGGCCCGATCCGGGCCGGACGCGAGATGTCGCTGCAGCGCCGCAACGCCGACGGCACCTGGACCTGGGTGGCCGGCCCCTTCGCGCTCGACAGCACCGGAAAGGCGACGGCGTCGCTCACGCTCGACTCGGCCGGCACCCGGACCTACCGGGCCGTCGCCCGCGACTGGGCCCCCGCGGGCACCAACACCCTGGTCGGCTGGTTCCCGTCCTTCCCGGCGACGGTGGTCGTCTCGTGACCCGCCGCTTCCGCGCGGGCATCGCGACCGCAGCGGCCGCCCTCGTCGCCGCGGGCCTGAGCCCCTTCATCTCCCCGCTCGGCGGAGCGAACGCCGCGACGACCGCCAGCTCGACGTACGGCTGGGGCGGCGCCACCGAGGTCTGGGACTGGGAGCGCGGCGAGTCGACCGTCGGCTGGCGCGACTTCGTCGACGGCACCGGTCGCGTCGGGATCTACTACGGACAGCTCGGACTCGACAGCGGCCCCGCGTCGTACAACGCGACGGCGACGGGTGACGTCGTCACCTGGCTCGACGGCAACGCCCACAGCCGCGGTCGCTGGGAGTTCCGGATGAAGTCGAAGCAGTGGGCGACCGCGACGGCGTACCAGGTGCGGCTCGAGCTGGTCCCCGCCGGCACCCTGCCGTCGAGCTGCGGCACGACCGCGGTGACCCTGGCCAGCTGGAATGGCTACACGAGCAGCACAGCGACCCAGCTCGGCGTACGCAACGGCGCCTCGACCTGGACCCGCACTCCCCTGGCCCTGAGCCAGGCAAACGTGTTCCACACCTATGCGGTCGAGATCAAGGACACCGCGATGACGTGGTTCGTCGACGGCAAGGCCGTCGGCAGCCTGACGTCCGCCCAGGCTCCCGGCGCGTTCACGACCACGCCGCTCGTCCCGCGGCTCGTGCTCGACGGCACCGCCGGGAAGGCGATGACGCACACGCGCGCCACCACGGACTGGGACCGCTACTTCAGCCTGGCGAAGGCCGGCTCGACGATCCCGTCGACGACGCCCGCGCTCACCCCAGCGACCACACCGGTCACCGGGATGTGCTGACCTCGCTGCACCCGCACTCGAGCGCGATCTCCGGGAAGTCCGCGGCGAGCGTCTCGCCGCGCATGATGCCCGAACCCGGCGTGCTGCCACCGAAGCGCTCGCCGAGCGCATCCACCGCCAGCAGCACCGCTGCCGCCGTGTACGTCGTGTGCTCGACGGGCCAGTAGACGTTCGGGTTCTCGTTCTCGTAGCCCTCGAGCTCGTAGACCCAGCCGGTCCAGTAGGAGCCGTCCTCGGCGCGCAGGTGCTGCATGTCCTTGAGCAGGGTGAGGGCGCGCTCGTGGTCGCCGATGGCGTCGAGCGCCATCACCAGCTCGCAGGTCTCGGCACCGGTCACCCAGGGGTTGGTGTCGACGCAGCGGCAGCCCAGGTCGGGGACGACGAAGTCGCTCCAGCGCGTGGCCAGCAGCTCATGCGCCGCTCCACCGCGGACGGCGCCGCCGAGGACCGGGTAGTACCAGTCCATGGAGTACTTCGACTTGTCGGCGAAGCGCTCCGGGTGCTGCCGGATCGCATGGCCCAGCCGGCCGCCGGCGAGCTCCCACTCGGGCTGCGGCTCGTCGAGGAGCTCGGCGAGCGCGACGCCTGCGCGCAGCGACTGGTAGATCGACGAGCAGCCGGTCAGCAGGCAGAAGTCGTCCTGCGGCGTCCACTGGATGCCGCCCCAGTCCTGCTGGAGCGAGACCACGAAGTCGAGACCGGCGCGCACGCTCGGCCAGAGCTCCTGGACGAAGGCACGGTCACGACGGACCAGCCAGTGATGCCACACCCCCACCGCGAGGTACGCCGACATGTTGACCTCGCCGCGGTCGTCCTCGACCTCGCCGGCGACGATCTTCATCGGCCACGAGCCATCGGCACGCTGCAGGGTCGGCACCCAGCGCAGCGCCTTCTCGGCCGCCTCGACCTGCCCACCGACGAGCAGCGCCATGGCCGCCTCGACGTGGTTCCAGATGTCGGTGTGCTCCCCCGTGGTCCACGGGATGCCGCCGTCGGACTCCTGCATGCGCGCGATCGATGCGGCCGTCGCGGCCACGTCCTCGGCGGTCAGCACGCCCTCGACGTACGGGATCTGGGGGTGCATCAGGCAGCGTCCGGCTTGCGGAAGTAGAGCACCATCGACTTGCCGATGACCGGGTTGAGCACCTTCTCCGCACCGCGCGTCAGGGTGCTCCAGCCCTTCGTCTTCATGATGTCCCAGACGAGGACCTGGTGGTACGCCTTCACGAGCGGGTTGTCGTTGTTCTCGACACCGACCGCACACTTCAGCCACCAGTACGGCGCGTGGAGGCCGTGGGCGTAGTCCTTGCCCTCGAAGATCATCGCGTCGCCGTCGGTGCCGTCGTTCATCCGGCCGCCCTTGGTGACCTTGTCGACGAGCTCGTGGTCGGTGTAGATCCGGATGTGGCCGCCCTCGGCGTTGTGGTACGCCGACGACAGCTTCCAGTTGATGACCTCGGGGAGCCAGCGGGGCACCGTGATCGCCATCGTGCCGCCCGGACGCAGGACACGGATGAGTTCCTTGATCGCGTCGACGTCGCGGTGGATGTGCTCGAGGACCTCGGCACAGACCACGCGGTCGAACTCGCCGTCGGCGAAGGGAAGCGACAGCGCGTCACCCTCCTTGACGTCCGCCTCCGCCTCGGCCGGCGCCTCGCCGACCTCCTTCATCGCGTGGAACAGGTCGCGGACCTGCGAGAGCTCGTCGGCGTTCTGGTCGAAGGCAATGACGTTGCCGCCACGGCGGTAGATCTCGAACGAGTGGCGACCGGCGCCGGCCCCCATGTCGAGGACCCGGTCGCCAGCCTTGAGGCCCAGGCGGTCGAAGTCGACGGTCAGCATCAGTGGTTCTCCTGCTTCTTCTGCTCGATGACCCCGGCCAGGGCCTCAGCGGTGTGCGTGGCGGCGGCGCGCCAGCTGAACGTCTCGTCGACGCGCTTGCGGCCAGCGGCGCCGTAACGGGCGCGACGCTCGGGGTCGTCGAGCAGTGCGGCGATCGCATCGCGCAGCGCCTCGACGTCGCCGGGCGGGACGAGGTCGGCGCACAGGCCGTCGGGACCGACGACCTCCGGGATCGAGCCGGCGCGGCTCACGACGAGCGGCGTCTCGCAGGCCATCAGCTCGACCGTCGGCAGCGAGAAACCCTCGTAGCGCGAGGGGACGACGGCCAGCTCGGCCGAACCCATCAGGGCGACCAGGTCGGTCTGCGTCAGGCCGCTGCGGAACTCGACCGCGTCGCCGATGCCGAGCTGCTCGATCAGCTTGATGGTCGGGCCGTCCTCCTGAGGCTTGGACACCAGGATCAGGTGGAGGTCGCGCTCGGTGCGGAGCTTGGCGAACGCCTCCAGCAACACATCGATGCCCTTGAGTGGCGAGTCGGCGCTGGCCATCGCCAGCAGGCGACCGGGCACCCGCTCGACAACCGGCGGCTGGAACTCGTTGTCCGCGCCGAGGTGGATCACCTCGATGCGGTCGGGGTCCACGCCGAAGTCCTTCACGATGTCGGCGTACGACGACTCGCTGACCGTGATCACCTTGCGGGCAGCACGGGCGACCGTGCCCTGCATGCCGAGGAAGCCGTACCAGCGGCGCAGGCTGAGCTTGCGCCGGAGCGTCTTCGCCGCCGCGATGTCGATCCGGCGGTCGAAGGTGATCGGGTGGTGGATGGCGGTGACCATCGGCAAGCCGAGCTCCTCGACCTCGAGGAGGCCGCCGCCGAGCACCTGGTTGTCGAGGACGACGTCGAAGTCGTCCTTGCGCTCGCGGAGCAGCTTGATGACGCGCTTGGCGAAGGTGCGCGGCTCGGGGAACCCGGCCGTGCACATGATCGCGAACTCCTGCACGTCGATCAGGTCGCGGAACTCGCGGAGCTTCGGAATCCGGAACGGGTCGGGCTCGCGGTAGAGGTCGAGGCTGGGGACCTTGGTGAGCGTCACGCCCTCGTCCAGCTCGGGGTACGGCTGACCGGAGAAGACCTCGACCTCGTGACCGAGCGCAACGAGCTCGCGGCTGAGGTGGCGGACGTAGATGCCCTGCCCACCACAGTGGGGCTTGCTGCGATACGACAGCAGTGCAATGCGCATGCCGTCACCAACCTTTCAGACACTCGCGCCGCGACGGCACGAAGGACAAGCCTAAGCGCATCGAGAACGCCGGACAGGCCGTCCACCCTTCCGCGGTCAATCCGTGGCCTACGCCACATTCCTCAGCCGGCGTCGGTGGAGTGGCCCGGGAAGAGGTGCGCCGCCGGATCGATGGCGACAGTCGCGTTGTTGACCGCCGTCGCCGCCTCACCGAACCCGACCGCAATCAGCCGCACCTTTCCGGCGTACGACGTGATGTCGCCGGCCGCGAACACGCGCGGCAGGTTGGTGCGCATCGCGCTGTCCACCACGACGTGGTGATGGTCGAGCGCCAGCCCCCAGCGCTCCAGAGGACCCGGGTCCGCCACGAATCCGAGCGCAGCGACGATCCGCTGCGCCCGCAGGGTGCGCACCTCTCCCCCGACGTCGAGATCCACCTCCTCGACCCGGCCGTTGCCACGGACGGCGGCCACCTCCGCGGGGGTCACGACCTCGACCCCCGCCGCGCGGGCCTGCGCCAGGAGAGCCGCATGGGCGCGGAAGGTGTCGCGGCGATGCGCCAGCGTCACCGAGCGCGCGACCGGCGCGAGGTGCAGCGACCAGTCGAGCGCACTGTCGCCGCCGCCCACGACAAGCACGTCGGCGCCGACGTACGCGCTGGTGTCGGTGACGAAGTGGTCGACCCCGCGACCGGCCCAGGCCTCCCCCGCGGCTGGCAGCAACCTCGGCCGGAACCGGCCGATGCCGGTGGTCAGCAGGACAGCCCCTGCGGAGACCGAGGTGCCGTCGTCGAATCCGACGTCCACACCGTCCTCACGTGCGTCGAGCGTCGTCGCCACCCGCCCGAGCAGGTACGCTGGATCGGCCGTCGCCGCCTGTCGGATCAGTCCGTCGACGAGATCGGTGCCGCTGATGTCGGGGAAACCCGCGACGTCGCGGATCGGCTTGTGCGGGTACATCGCGGTGATCTGTCCGCCGAGCTCGGGCAGCGCGTCCGCGATCGCGACACTCAGGCCGCGAAAGCCGGCGTAGTACGTCGCGAAGAGGCCAGCCGGACCCGCCCCGATGACGAGGAGGTCGACGTCGTGGTGGAGCTGTCCCGCACGCGGACGATCCGTGCTCACACGATCGATGGTGGCAGGTCCCAGCCGTCGGGTCGATGCTTCTTCGGCAGCTTGCCGACGACGAGCGCATAGGAGTCGAGCACAGCCTCGCGGAGCTCGTCCTCGGGGATCGAGCCGCCCGAGCGCAGATCGTTCCACCCCGAGCGGCCGATGTACGCCATCACGCTGGCGTCCTCGGGATACCGCTGCAGCCACTCGTCGGCGATGTCGCGCGTGGCGCCGCACTTGATGCCGATGCCGTCCTCGCCGATGAAGACGAAGATCTTGCCGTGCTCAGCGGGGCCCACCTTGTAGACGAGATGGTCCTCACCCCACGGGCTGTCCGGCCAAGCCCCGGGCAGCGAGGCCGCGAACGCCGCCAGCGGACTCTCCTCGCGACTCACTTGGTCGCCTCGAGCATTTGGCGTAGTTCTTTCTTCAGCTCCGAGATCTCGTCACGCAGCCGGGCCGCGACCTCGAACTGCAGCTCGGCTGCCGCCGTCTTCATCTGGTCGGTCAGCTCCTGCACCAGCTGCGCGAGATCGCTGGTCGGCAGTCCGGCGGTGTCGGGGATGTCCTTGTGCAGCTTCGACAGGTTCGGCGTCGGCGACTTCTTCTGAGCGTCGGACTTCTGCCAGTCGGCGAGCAGCTCGTCGGTCGACTCGGCCTCGCGAGCGAGCATCTCGGAGATGTCGGCGATCTTCTTGCGCAGCGGCTGCGGATCGATGCCGTGCTCGGTGTTGTAGGCCACCTGGATCGCCCGGCGACGGTTGGTCTCCTCGATCGCCTTCTCCATCGAGGGCGTGATCTTGTCGGCGTACATGTGAACCTCGCCGGAAACGTTGCGCGCCGCACGACCGATGGTCTGGATCAGCGACTTGTCCGAGCGGAGGAAGCCCTCCTTGTCGGCGTCGAGGATCGCGACCAGCGAGACCTCCGGGAGGTCGAGGCCCTCACGCAGCAGGTTGATGCCGACGAGCACGTCGTACTCACCCAGGCGGAGGTCGCGCAGCAGCTCGATGCGCTTGAGGGTGTCGACCTCGGAGTGCAGGTAACGCGTGCGGATGCCGGCGTCGAGCAGGTAGTCGGTCAGGTCCTCCGACATCTTCTTGGTCAGCGTCGTGACCAGGACCCGCTCGTTCTTCTCCGTGCGGAGCCGGATCTCGTGGATCAGGTCGTCGATCTGGCCCTTCGTCGGCTTGACGATGACCTCGGGGTCGACGAGACCGGTCGGCCGGATGATCTGCTGCACGACGTCGCCCTCGACCTTGTCGAGCTCGTAGTTGCCCGGCGTCGCGGACAGGTAGACGGTCTGACCGATGCGGTCGAGGAACTCCTCGAAGCGCAACGGCCGGTTGTCCATGGCACTGGGCAACCGGAAGCCGTGGTCGACGAGGTTGCGCTTGCGGGACATGTCTCCCTCAAACATGCCGCCGATCTGCGGGATCGCGACGTGCGACTCGTCGACCACGAGCACGAAGTCCTCGGGGAAGTAGTCGAGCAGCGTGTTGGGCGCGGTCCCCCGCTCGCGGCCGTCCATGTGCATCGAGTAGTTCTCGATGCCCGAGCAGGAGCCGACCTGTCGCATCATCTCGACGTCGTACGACGTGCGCATCTGCAGTCGCTGTGCCTCGAGCAGCTTGCCCTGGCGCTTGAACGTCTCGAGCTGGTCGTCGAGCTCGGTCTCGATGCCCCGGATGGCGCGCTCCATCCGCTCCGGCCCCGCCACGTAGTGGGTCGCCGGGAAGATGTGCAGCTCCTCGTCCTCCGTGACCACCTCGCCCGTGACCGGATGCAGCGTCATCAGCCGCTCGATCTCGTCGCCGAAGAACTCGATCCGGACCGCGAGCTCTTCGTAGACCGGGAAGACCTCGAGCGTGTCGCCGCGCACCCGGAACGTGCCGCGGGTGAAGGCCATGTCGTTGCGCGTGTACTGGTTGTCGACGAGGCGCCGCAGGATCTGGTCGCGGTCGTGCTCCTCTCCGACCTTGAACCGCAGCATGCGGTCGACGTACTCCTGCGGGGTGCCGAGACCGTAGATGCAGGAAACGGTCGACACCACGATCACGTCGCGCCGGGTCAGCAGCGAGTTGGTCGCCGAGTGACGCAGCCGCTCGACCTCCTCGTTGATCGAGGAGTCCTTCTCAATGTAGGTGTCCGTCTGCGGCACGTAGGCCTCAGGCTGGTAGTAGTCGTAGTAGCTGACGAAGTACTCCACCGCGTTGTCCGGGAAGAGGTGCCGCAGCTCGTTGGCGAACTGCGCCGCCAGCGTCTTGTTGGGCTGCAGGACCAGCAGCGGACGCTGCACCTGCTCGGCCACCCAGGCGACCGTCGCCGTCTTGCCCGTGCCCGTCGCGCCCAGCAGCACGATGTCCTGCACGCCGTCGTCGAGGCGCTTGCTGATCTCGGCGATCGCGGCCGGCTGGTCGCCGGACGGCTCGTAGTCGGAGATCACGCGGAACGGCGCTACGCGTCGCTCCAGATCGGTCACTGGTCGCATGCGGCCAGCGTAGTTGTCACCACTGACAGCCCTCTGCCCTCGCGGTGATGCCTGCATGGCTACATTGAGCCCGTGAGCCGAGCCACTGCCCTCGAACGAGCCGCGCGCCATGCGCGCCGCGCCCTGCTCACCATCGTCGGCATCCAGGTGATCCTCGCGATCTCGCTGACCCTCGTGGACTCCTACCGACGACGCAACAAGAAGCCGAAGCCGTTCCCGATCACCGCGCCGATCGAGGTGCCGGTCGGCGACGGCACCATCACGACGTACACCTATGGGCAGGACCTGTACGACGACATGCTGGCGGCCATCGACTCCGCCGAGCGCCAGATCCTCTTCGAGACCTACATCTGGAAGGACGACGAGATCGGCCAGCGCTTCAAGCAGGCGCTGGTCCGTGCCGCGCGTCGGGGTGTCGCCGTCCACGTCATCTACGACGGCTTCGCCAACCTCGTCGTGCCGCCGTCGTTCAAGCGCTTCCCGGCGGCCATCAAGGTGCTGCGCTACCCCGTCTACAACGCCGGCCTCCGCTTCTTCGACCTGCGCCACTACGGCCGCGACCACCGCAAGATCCTCGTGGTCGACGACGCCGTCGGCTTCGTCGGTGGCTACAACATCGGGTCGGCCTACGCGACCGAGTGGCGTGACACCCACTGCCGCATCACCGGCCCCGGCGTCTGGGACCTCCAGCGCACCTTCGCCGACTTCTGGAACCTGCACCGCAAGCGCCGCTTCCGTGCCAACGAGCGGCCGCTGCTGCTCGAGACCGCCTCCGAGTGGGAGCCGCGGATGCGCTTCCACCGCAACATCCCGACGCTGTGGAGCTTCCCGATCCGGTCGATGTACCTCGAGGCGATCAACCGCGCCACGAGCCGGGTGTGGATGACGCACGCCTACTTCATCCCGGACGCGAACTTCGTCGACACCCTCCGCGAGGCGGCCCGCCGCGGCGTCGACGTACGCATCCTGCTGCCGCGCAAGTCCAACCACATCGTGGCCGACTGGATCTCGCGCGGCTACTTCGCGCAGATGCTCGACGCCGGCATCCGGATCTTCCGCTTCCGCGACGCCATGGTGCACGCCAAGACCGCCACCATCGACGGCAGCTGGTCCACCATCGGTACGGCGAACGTCGACCGCCTCAGCATGCAGGGCAACTACGAGATCAATGTCGAGATCATCGACCCCGCCCAGGCGCAGGTGATGGAGACGATCTTCGAGACCGACCTGTCGAACTGCGCCGAGCTGACCATGGACGAGTGGGAGTCCCGCGACGTCTACCGGCGCTTCACCGAGGCGATCCTCGGGCCGCTGCGCCCCCTGCTCTGACGCAGAGCGCAGCTACTGAGCTGCGGTGCTGCCCTCTCGGCACTGCGGTGCTGCCCTCTCGGTGCTGCGGTCCTGCCCCTCACCACTGCGCTGCTGCCCTCTGCACTCCGTGAAATGGGACGAGGCCCGGTCCCCTGTCGGGGGCCGGGCCTCGGTCCGTGCTGCTAGGCGTCGATCACTTGTTGATCGGCGGCAGGGCGTGGTTCGCACCGCGCCAGCGGGCAGGGTTCGAGCCACAGTGGCCGTTGCGGTTCATCGGGTTCGGGTCGAACCGCGACGGGTCGGACTTCGGGCCGCCGTAGTCACAGAGCGACTCGCCGTCGAGGAACGCCCGCAGGTACCACGAACCACCGTGGATGCTGCTCATGGCCTTGCCGAGAGAGCCCGGCGTCACCTGGGCCAGGGCCCGGAGGCTGGCGTCACGGTCGGCCAGGATGTCCGTGGTGGCGTTCAGGTTCTTCAGGAGCGCCGGCAGGATCGGGCCGAGCTCCTCGACGAGGCTGCCCACGGTCTTGAGGTCCGCCGGAGCGTTCTTCAGGATCCGCTGGAACGTCGGGTCGAACTTCACCAGCCAGGCCGTCAGGGACTTTGCGGACTTCGAGAAGTTCTGCAGGTCCGCCGTGTGGCGCGCCAGGATCTGGTTGACCGTCAGACCGTTGGTCAGCAGCTCGTTGGTCTTGCCCCAGGAGCTGTCGAGGGTCGTGACCAGCTGGTTGCTGGAGGTCAGCAGTCGATCGAGGTCGTCGCCGCTGTCCTTGACCGCAGCGTTGAGCTCGGTCATCAGGATCTTGACGTCCTTGTCGTTGATCTCGTCGAGCAGGTTGTCCAGGTTGTCAGCCGCCGACGCGACCGTGATCGGCAGCGACACCGCCTGAGCACTGATCTGGTCGCCACCCTCGAGGTACGGGCCGGAAGCGGACTTCGGCGACAGGTCGAGGAACTGCTCACCGATCGGCGACAGGCTGATCACCTTGGCGTCGACGGTCTTCGGCACCTTGGCACCGTTGCGGAACGTGACCGTCGCATCCGGGCCGGTCTTGCCGACCTTGATGTCCGTCACGGTGCCGACGTTGACGCCGCGGTACGTGACAGCCGAGCCCTTGAAGAGGCCGCCGGTCTGCGCCATGTGGACCGTGATCCGGTCCGGAGCGCCGGTGAGCGGGAGCTTCAGGACCGAGGTGACCATGTAGGCCATCAGCAGCAGGAAGACCGCCACCAGGGCGACGAAGCTGAGCGTGAGCTTGTCGAACTTCTTCAGCATCGTCAGCCTCCCAGGCCCGAAAGAATGCCGGTCACGGAACCGAGCGGATTCGTGCTGCCCGTCGAGCCGCCGGTCAGCCCACCGGTGAGGCCACCGAGCAGGCCACCCGTGCCACCCGTGCCACCGGACGAGCCACCGAGGGCACCGCCGGTGAGACCACCGAGCAGCGTGTTGGCGCTGAGGTGGACCGTCGCGTACAGGTTCGCGTAGCTGGGCCGCGCGACCTGCTTGACGAGCGGAGCCGCCGCGCGGAGGTTCGCGAGCGCGCCCAGGATCGAGTTGCTGTTGGCGTTGATCGTCTGGAGCACGGGACCGAGCTCCTTGACGGTCAGCTCGACGTTGCCGCGGTTGGCGTCGACGATCCGCTTCGCGGTCGCACCGAGCTTGTTGGCCTCCTTGAGGAGGGCGACGAGCTGCGGCGTGTTGTCGGTCAGCGTCTTCGCCGCAGGCCGGATCTCGACGAGCGCCTTGTTGATCGTGTCCTGGCGGGCGTTCAGCGTCTTCGACGTCGACGCGAGCGCGGTCAGGATCCGGTCGATCTGACGCTGGCTGCCCGTCACCGTCCGCATGAACGTGTCGAGCTTCGAGATCAGCGCGTGCGTGGTGGGCACGCGACCGTCAACGGCCTTGTTGAGCTCCGTCACGATCGTCTCGATGGAGCCGAGGCCACCACCGTTGATCAGCAGGGACGCCGAGGCGAGCGCGTCCTCGACCGACGGAGCGGTCTCGGACTGCGTACGCGCAAGCATCTCGCCACCCTGGAGCGGGGTACCGCTCGACGACGGCTCGATCTGGACATACATCTCACCGAGGGCGGTGGTGTAGCGAAGCCGCACCTTCGCCTGGTCGGTGAGGTGGGTCTCCTTCTTGATCTTGAGCGTGACGATGGCCTCGTAGTTCTTGGCCTTCACGGAGTCGACCTTGCCGACGGAGACGCCACCGATGCGGACGGGCGAGCCGTCCGGAAGGTTGAGCGCGTCCGGCACGGCGAGCGACACCAGGTAACCGTCGCCACGGCTGTTGTTGGCACGTGCCAGGTCACCGGCCGTGAAACCACAGCCCGAGACGAGGAGGCCGACGCCGGCGAGTGCGGCAGTTGCGAGACGGGCGTTCACAGGAGGCCACCTCCCAGGAGGTTGAGCAGATCGTTGAGGGACGTAGCCGCATCAAGGCTCAGCGCGTTGCAGAGAGCCGGAGGCAGTGCCGCACAGATCGCGTTGGTCAGGTCCGGAACCGGGGAGAGATCCTGCAGCGGGATACGCACGTTGACGTAGCCGTTGACCGTCACCGCGCGCCCGAGGTTGTCGAACGCGACCGGCAGGGTCTCGACGCCCTCGGCCAGCTGCGAGCTGTGCTGCAGGAGGTTGCCGGTGACCGTCGTCAGACCCGTCAGCGACGTCTTCAGCGCCTTGCGGTTCTCCTTGATGAAGCCCGCGAGCCCGTTGAGCGCCGAGGCGAGGGACTTCAGCGCGGTGCCGAACTCCTCCTTCTCGTCGTTGAACAGCGAGGCAGCGGTCGTCACGCTCGCCGCGAACTCGTCGATCGTGCGGCCGTTGGCAGCAAGAACCTGAGTCAGCGAAGCAAGGTTGTCGATCGACGAGGAGATGTCGCCCCGGTGGTCTGCAAGCGCCGTGGCGGCCTGCGCGACGTCCGTGAGCGTCTGGTTGGCCAGCTCACCCGTGCCCGAGAGCGACTTGGCGCCGACGGCGATCAGGTTGCTCAGCGCACCTGCCTTGCCGTCCTTGCCGCCGAGGCCCTTGGTGAAGCGGTCGAGCGCGGCGATGATCTCGTCCCACTCGACAGGGGTGCGGGTCTTCGCGAGCGGGATCGTCGCGTTCTCGGCCATCTCGGAGTCGCCCGAGTGGAAGACCGGGGTCAGCTCGACGTAGCGGTCGGTCGCGACGGAGCGCGCCACGATCAGCGCGCCGGCGTCGGCCGGAACCTTCAGGTCGTTGTCCGTGATGGACATCGTGACCTTGACCTGGGCCCCGTCGGCCTCGATGTCGGTCACCTCACCGACCGGCACGCCGAGGACACCCACCTGGTTGCCCACGAAGAGGCCGGCGGTGTTCTCGAAGTACGCCGTGACCGTGCGCGAGCCGCCCCCGAAGGGGAAGCACGCGGTGGACGTGGCGCCGGTGAGTGCCAGGGCAGCGATGGCCCCGACGATGCGGTGGCTCTTCGTCAGCACAGGATGCCCCTTCCGCACGAAGCAGCGTCGGGCAGCAGGCCGCCCTTGGAGTAGAGGTTGACCCAGGGGCCGCCGCCCGTGGCGTTGCTGACGTAGCGACCCGCGATGGCGAGGTTGTCCACCGCGCGACCGATCGCCTTGTCATTGGACTTGAGCGTGCCGATCACCAGGTTGAGGTTGTGCAGGATCGGACCGAGGTCGGCGCGGTTGTCCTGGATGATGCCGTTGAGCTGCGTGCCCAGCGTGCTCAGGTCGGCGAGCAGCTTGTGGATCGCGGCCCGGCGGGTGTTGAGCGTGTCGAGGATCAGGTCCGACGCCTTCATCAGGGCGATGATGTCGTCGCTGCTCTCGGTGAGCTGCTGGGAGACCTGCGAGGTCGCCTTGAGCAGGTCACCCAGGTCGTCACTGCGCTTGGCGATGAGGGACGACAGGGCGCTGACCTGCTGGAGGGCGGGCTTCACGTCGTCGCCGGCCACGCTCAGGACCTGCGCCATGGAGTTGAGCGACTTCTCGATCTTGTTCACGTCGAAGGCGTTGACCGTCGGCGTGCCCTTCTCGATGACGTCCTGCAGGTTGAACGGGACGCGGGTCTGCGAGACCGGGATCGGCGTGTCGCCGATGTCGCCGGCTCCCCCGGGAACGACCGAGAGGAAGTGCGTGCCGAGCAGCGTCGAGATCTTGATCTCGAGACGCGTCTGGTCGCCCAGCTTGATGTCCTTGTCGACGGTGAACGTGATCTTCACCTTGTCACCGTCGAGCTTGACGCTGGTGACCTTGCCGACGTCGACACCGGCGACCTGCACCGGCTCGGAGTTGCGGAGGCCACCCGTGTTGGCCAGCTCCGCGGAGTACCCGCGGGCTCCGATGTTGAGGCGGCTCGCACCGATGACGAGCGCCACCAGCATCGCGAGCGCGCCTACGGCGACGAGACCGGTCCGGTACTTGTCGTACTGGTAGATCGGCTTCACTTGCACACCTCCGAGTACGGGCCACCCGTGCCACCGATCCAGAAGGTCGGCGCGAGCGGCTTGCCGTTCGGTCCGACCACGTCGAGGCCGAAGTTGCAGAAGTAGATGTTCAGCGCCGAGTAGTACGACGTGATCTGGGCGAGGTTTCCGGTGATGCTGCCCAGCGCTGTGACGCCCTTGACGACGTCGTTGCGGTTGGTGGCGAGGATCCCGGAGGTCTGCTTGAGCGCCGTGACGTCCGTGCGGACGTCCGGGCGAATCGTCTTGAGCAGATCGGCCGTCGTGCCCGTCAGGCCACCGAGCGTGTCGATCGAGTTGGCGAACGTGCCGCGCTCCTTGGCCAGACCGCCCATCAGCAGCGTGAGCTGCTTGACGGTCGCGTCGAGGTCGTCGGAGTGGGCTGCGAGGTTCTTCAGGACCGGCGTGAGGTTGTCCAGGACCTGGGTGAAGGCCTGGTCACGCTGGGAGAGGAACTTCGCGGTGGACGCCGTGGACTGCAGGAGCGACTCGACGGCCGGGCCCTGGCCCTGCAGGACGTCGATGATGTTCTGCGCGAACTTGTTGACGTCGGCAGGCTGCAGGGTGTCGAACAGCGGCTTGAAGCCGTTGAGCAGCGCCGTCAGGTCGAAGCCCGGGTCGGTCATGCCGACACCGATGACCTTGCTCGACGACAGCTCCTGGCCGCGGTCCGCTCCCGCGGTCAGCGACAGGTAACGCTGGCCGAGGAGGTTCTGGTAGCGGAGCTTCAGCAGGGTCGAGGAGTAGATCTTCTGGTCGTCGACGAGCTTGAAGGTGACCTGGGACTGGTTGTCCGGGGTGACCTCGATGTGCTCGACGCGGCCCACCTTGACGCCGGCGATACGGACGTCGTCACCGGCACGGAGGCCGGAGGTCGAGGTGAAGTTGGCCTTCCAGACGTTGGCGTTGCCTTCGACGACGTTGCTCATCGTGTTGTAGAGCATCACGAAGAACACGAGGCAGATCGTGGCGAAGACCAGGACCTTGATCATCGTTGAGCGGAATCCGGTCATGTCAGCACCCCCGTCCGCGCACGCCGTTGTAGGACGGGCACTGACCGCGTCCGTAGTCGGCCGGCGTCGGAGCGACAGCCGTCGCGTCGACGCGGACCATCGCGTTGTCCTTGACCAATGAACCGAGCTTCCTTGCGAGAGAGCCGATGGCGACGACGCCGCGGACAAGGTCCGAACGCTCGTCATAGAGGGCGTCGACGACGATCGCGGTGTGCGCGAGCGTGTTGGAGAGGGCCTTCTCGTTGGCGGACAGCAGCGCATCCGTCTTGGCCATCACCGGAGTCGCAGTCGAGACCAGGTTGTGGAAGTTGTCCTGGTTCTGCGCGAGGGTGCGAGCCGTCACGAGCAGGTTGTCCGTGGCCTCGAAGAGGTCCGGAGCGGCCTTCTGCAGCGCCTCGAGGTTGCCCGCGAGCAGGTCGAGGTTCTGCGTGACGAGCGGCAGCTTCGGGTTGAGCTTGCCGAGGTAGTCGTCGAGGCTCGTCAGCGTCTGGCCGAGGGCGTTGCCCTTGCCGTCGAGCGCACCAGCCAGGCTGCCGAGCATCTCGGACAGCTCGGCCGGGCCGAGGGCGCGGACGACGCGGTCGAGGCCGTCGAGGATCGTCTGGAGCTCGAGCGTCTGCTTCGAGGTGTCCTGGACGATGCGCGCACCGTCCTTGAGAGCACCCGTCGGCGCAGCCGGGCGGACCAGGTCGACGAACGACGTGCCGAAGATCGACTGCGGCATGACGCGCGCGGTGACGTTCGACGGAATGTCGCTGGCGTAGCGGTCGTCGATGTGGAGGCCGAGCTCGATGCCGCCTTCGGCGGCGCCGCCGGCGCCCTCGGAGAGGCTGTAGAGCTTGCCGACATTGACGCCCTGGTACTTGACGTCGGCGCCGCTGATCAGCGAACCACCGGCGTTGCGGAAGACCGCGGTGGTCGAGATGCGGTTGGCCAGAGCGCCCTTCGACACCGCCACCAGGCCTGCGAGGAGCAGACCGACGCAGATGGTGAAGATCACGCCACGGATCATCAGGACCTTGGAGGTCGGCGGGCGACCATTGCCCGCCAGGACATCACGGATGTTCATGTTCTGCCTTCCTCAGCCCTGGATCCGGAATCCGGGGTCGTTGCCCCAGAACGCGAGGGTCATCAGCATGTCGGCGATGACGACCACGACGATGGACGCGCGGATGGCGCGGCCGGTGGCCTCACCGACGCCCTGCGGGCCGCCGCTCGCGTTGTAGCCGAACCAGGTGTGGAGAATCGTGACGAGCAGCGAGAAGACCAGGATCTTCACGACGGACAGGATGACGTCCTTCGGCTGCAGGAACGAGTAGAAGTAGTGGTCGTACTGACCGCCGGACTGGCCGAAGAGGAAGACGATCGCGAACTTCGACGCCAGCCACGAGCCGAGCAGACCGACGAAGTAGAGCGGGACGATGGCCGTCATCGCGGCGAGCACGCGGGTGGTGATGAGGTACTCGATCGGGTTGACCGCCATGGTCTCGAGGGCGTCGATCTCCTCGTGCAGCTTCATCGAGCCGATCTGCGCGGTGAAGCGACAGCCGACCTGACCAGCGAGCGCGAGCGACGCGACGAGCGGCGCCAGCTCACGGGTGTTGACGGAAGCGGACACGAAGCCGGTGATCGGTGCGAGACCGATCAGCTCGAGGCCGTTGAAGCCCTCGATGCCGAGCGAGGTGCCGGACGAGAGACCCAGCAGGATCATGATGCCGATGGTGCCGCCGCCGACGAGGATGGCGCCGGAGCCCCAGGCGATGTCCATGACCTGGCGGAGGTACTCCTTGCGGTACTTCAGGATCACCGCGGGGAACGACACGATCACGCGCATCATGAAGGTCGCGAGGTCGCCGCCCCGGACGAGGGTGCCCTTGACGGACGAGATCTGGTTTGCGAGCACGGCCATCTCCTATGCCACCGACTGCGGGACGAGCATCACGTAGGCCTGCGTGATGCCGACGTTGATGACGGCCAGGGCGACGATGCTGATGACGACCGACTGGTTGACCGCGTCTGCGACACCCTTGGCGCCACCAGAAGCGGCGAGGCCCTTGTAACAGGAGACGATGACGGCGACGAAGCCGAAGAGGAGCGCCTTGAACTCGGCCAGGATCAGGTCGGTCGGCTGAGCGAAGGCGATGAAGCCGCCGAGGTAGGTGCCGGAGCTGACGTTGCCGCTCTGGACGTTGAGCAGGAAGCCCGTGCAGATGGCGGCAACCGCGACGACCACGTTGAGCAGCAGCGCGACGAGGATCGCCGCCGCGAGACGCGGAGCGATGATGCGGTTGACCGGGTTGATACCCATGACCTTGAGCGCGTCGACCTCCTCACGGATGGTGCGCGCGCCGACGTCGGCACAGATGGCGGAGCCGACGGCACCCGCGATGATCAGCGAGGTCACGAGCGGCGCGCCCTGACGCAGGACGCCGATGCCGTTGACCGCACCGGCGAAGGAGCCGGCACCGATCTGGTTGGCGACCGCGCCGACCTGCACCGAGACGATGACGCCGAACGGGATGGCGACCATGATCGCGGGCGCAAGGCCGACGCGGATCATGAACCAGCACTGGAAGAAGAACTCACTCCAGGAGAAGTTGCGCTTCACGATGTCGCCGAAGATGGCGATGATCGACTCGACAGAGAGCAGCGCCATGCCGCCGACCGTCGTCACGCCCTTCTTGGCGCGGCCCGTCATGTCACTGACGAGTGCGGTGACCGCGCTCATGAGAGCCGCCCCTCGTCTACGGGGACACATGCCCTGATCTGTGTCACTTGCGCACTCCTCGACTCACACGATCCGACGTCAGCGCAGCGTAACGGCAATCACATCAGTGGTCACAGGAGTGACCAAAGATGGTGTTTACCGGTACCTGCTGGACTGCCTAACGGCCGAATGTGGCAGGGGTCACGGCCTGTCCACATCTCGGCCAGGCAAATGTCTCCTTGGTGCCATTCGCGGTCCGCGGCGCGGCTTTCCCAAGCCAGCAAGGGCAACAAGCACCTGTACGCGCAGGCGATGCGGACGCCACGGCTCGAGCAGTACGGCGAGCTCCGCATCGTCGACCGGGGCACCCGTCAGCGCCCACCCGATGTCCTTCGCGACGTGATAGTCGCCGAAGCTGACGGCGTCCGCGTCACCCAGCGCACGTGCCCGTACCTCGGCACTCGTCCAGACGCCCACCCCGGGCAGCGACTGCAGCTTGCGGTCAGCGGTCTCCAGGTCGTCGGCGGTGATGCGCTCGAGCGCAGCCGCTCGTGAGGCCGCGGTGACCAGCGCGCGCGACCGCGCCGCGTCGACGTGGAAATCCAGCCACTCCCAGCTGGGCACAGCAGCAACCACTGCCGGGCTCGGCTGGAGGAAGAGGTCGGGCCCCTCCCCTGCCGGCGCTGGCTCACCGTACCGACGGACCAGGCGCCGGAAGCCGGCGAACGCCTCCTGGCCGGTGACCTTCTGTTCCAGGATCGCCGGGAGCAACGCCTCGAAGACCAGGCCCGTCCGTCCGATGCGCAGGTGCTGGTGGCGGCGATGCGCCTCGACGAGGACCGGAACCCGCGGGTCGAAGCCGGTCGGATCATCGAGCGCGCCGAGCAGCGCGGGCAGCGCGTCGAGCGCCCAGACGGCGCCCGGCCCCCAGGCACGTCCGCCCACCTCGCCCAGCCCGGGACGCGGCATGACCTGTAGACGGACCGGGCCCTCCGGCGTACGGAAGGCGCGCCAGTGGCTGCCGCCCTCGATCACGTACGTCGGGTCCCCCGCGCCGCGACGGGCCGCCACGAGGATCTGGCCCGCGGGGCACGGCCACGCCGGGCGCCAGGTGCGCTCGGTCGCCGTCATGAAGGCGAACTTACCGAACACGTATGTAACTGGCTGTGACAACTTCGGCCTATGCTGCTGGCATGACCTCCGTGCAGCGCCCTGACGGCCGCCAGACCGACGGTCGGCGTACGGCAGCCGCCGCGCGCCGCCGCGAGCGTCGTCGCGAGATCATCCAGGCCACCCGTGAGCTCTTCGACGAGCGCGGCGTGCGCGACGTGCAGATCGAGGATGTCGCCCGGTCGGTCGGCATCAACCGCGCCATCATCTACCGGCACTTCTCCGGCAAGGAGGAGCTCTTCGCGCTGACGCTCGTCGGCTACACCGAGGAGCTCGAGGAGCGCCTGCGCGAGGCCGTGAAGAGCCGCCGCAAGCCGCAGACCCAGCTGGCTGCTGCGGTCGAGGCCTTCGCGGACTTCGGCATCGAGTTCCCCGCGTTCGTGGACTGCGCACTCACGCTGATGCGCCGACCGGGCGCCGAGCTGCTCGAGGAGGTCAGCGAGAGCGCGATGTTCAAGCTGGGTCGTGGCATCACCGGGTGCATGGAGCAGCTCGCCGACGTCGTACGCCGCGGCAACGACAGCGGCGAGATGCGGGTCGAGGACCCCTACCAGCTGGCCAACACCCTGTACGCCGCCGGCCTCGGCTCCCTGCAGCTCGCGCGGCTCGGCATCACCGTGCGCCCCTCCTCGTCGGGTCTGCCGACCGTCGTGCCGCTGCCGGCGGAGCAGGTCAAGAACTACATGGTCGACGCGGCGCTGGCACTGGCCGGCGCCTGATCCCGCTCCTACGCAGGAAGCCCCCGCCCGGCGAACCGGGCGGGGGCTTCTCGCGTGAAGCGGTCGATCAGCGCTCGACGATGGCGACGATGCCCTGACCGCCGGCCTCGCAGACGGACAGGAGCACGCGGCCCTTGCCCTTCTCCTTGAGCAGCTTCGCGGCGACCGGGATCAGGCGACCACCGGTGGCAGCGAACGGGTGCGCCGCGGCGAGCGACGAGCCGTTGACGTTGAGCTTGGAGCGGTCGATCTCGCCGAGCGGCTTGTCGAGGCCCAGGCGCTCCTTGCAGAAGACCGGGTCGGCCCAGGCCTTGAGCGTCGAGAGGACCTGCGCGGCGAACGCCTCGTGGATCTCGTAGTAGTCGAAGTCCTGCAGCGTCAGGTTGTTGCGCTCGAGGAGCTGCGCGACGGCGTACGCCGGGGCCATCAGGAGGCCCTCGTGGCCACCGACGAAGTCGACAGCAGCGACCTGGAAGTCGGAGATGTAGGCGAGCGGCTCGTAGCCGTTGGCCTTGGCCCACTCCTCCGAGGCGAGAAGGACGGCCGAGGCGCCGTCGGAGAGCGGCGTCGAGTTGCCGGCGGTCATGGTCGCGGCCTCGCCCTTGCCGAAGACCGGCTTCAGCTTGGCGAGCTTCTCGACGGTCGAGTCGGGACGCAGGTGGTTGTCACGCTCGACACCACGGAACGGCGTGACGAGGTCGTCCTGCCAGCCCTCTGCCCACGAGCGGGCGAGGTTCTGGTGCGACTTCGCGGCGAGCTCGTCCTGGTCCTCGCGGGTGATGCCCCACTCGAGCGCGGTGATCGCCTGGTGGTCGCCCATGGCGAGGCCGGTGCGCGGCTCGGAGTTGGCCGGCGGCAGCAGGCCGATGTCGCCCGGGCGGATGCCCAGGAGCGCCTTGACGCGGTCCTTGTTGGTCTTGAGCTGGTTGATCTTGATGAGCTTCTTGCGGAGCTTCTCCGAGATCGCGATCGGGGCGTCGGAGGTCGTGTCCGAACCACACGCGATGCCGGACTCGATCTGGCCCGTGGCGATCTGCAGCGCAACCACGTTGGCGGCGAAGAGGCCGGTGCCACACGCCTGCTGGATGTCGACGGCCGGCGTGGCCGGGTCGAGCTGCGTGCCGAGGACCGACTCGCGGACCAGGTTGAAGTCGCGGGAGTGCTTGACGACCGCACCGCCGGCGACGAGGCCGAGCTGCTTGCCCTCAAGGCCGAAACGGGTGACCAGGCCCTCGAGAGCCGCGGTCATCATCTCCTGGTTGGACGCCTCGGCGTAGACGGTGTTGGACCGGGCGAACGGGATGCGGTTGCCGCCGATGATGGCGACGCGGCGGGTCTTGGCCTGCATGGTCACTCCTCTAGAGGTCTGAGATGTCCCTATCCTTGCCGGTCGGGACGGGTGATGGAACCGTGTGAGTGCCAGATCACGAAATGTGGACACCCAGTTACACTTCAAGTTACATGATCCTGACAGCGCGCCGTCCCCGTAGGGCCGTCCCGCACGCCGCCTTTCATCCGAGATGAGGAAGCCACACCCATGACCGACCGTTACCAGAGCTTCACGAAGTCGTCGATCGGCAAGCTGCTGGTCAAGCAGCTCGGCCTCCCGAACCCGGTCGAGCTCGACCGCTACACCGCGGGTGCCCCGCTGGTGAAGGGCACCGTGCTCGTCGGCGGCGCCGGCAAGCTCGCCGCGACCCTCCCCTCCACGCTCGAGGGCCTGGGCATCGAGTCCGCTACGTCGGTCGAGGAGGGCGCCAAGTTCAAGGGCCTCGTCTTCGACGCGACCGGCTTCGACTCCGAGGCCGACCTCGTCCAGCTGCAGCAGTTCTTCACCCCGGTCATGCGCAAGCTCGAGAACTGCGCGCGCGTCGTGGTCATCGGCCTCAACCCGCGCGAGGTCAAGGGCGGCGCCCGCATCGCGCAGCGCGCCCTCGAGGGCTTCACCCGCTCGCTCGGCAAGGAGATCGGCAAGGGCAGCACCGTCCAGCTGGTCTACGTGACGCCGGGCGCCGAGGGTGCGGTCGACTCGACCCTCGCCTTCTTCCTCTCCCCCAAGTCGGCCTACGTCTCGGGCCAGGTCGTCCGCATCGGCACGAACGCCAAGAAGGCGCTCGCCAAGGTCGACATCGAGCAGCCGCTCGCCGGCAAGGTCGCCATCGTCACCGGCGCCTCCCGCGGCATCGGCGAGCAGATCGCCCGCGTCCTGCACCGTGACGGCGCGACCGTCCTCGGCATCGACGTCCCGCAGGCCGCCTCGGACCTGCAGGCCGTCATGGGCGAGATCGGCGGCACCTCGCTGACCCTCGACATCACCCACGCCGACGCCCCGCAGCGCATTGCGCACTTCGTCAAGGAGCAGTTCGGCGGCGTCGACATCGTCGTGCACAACGCCGGCATCACCCGCGACAAGAAGCTCGCGAACATGGCCGAGGACCGCTGGCAGTCGGTCATCTCCGTCAACCTGACCGCCCCCGAGCGGATCACCCGTGAGCTCCTCACCCAGGGTGCGATCAACAAGAACGGCCGCATCATCGGCGTCTCCTCCATCGCCGGCATCGCGGGCAACGTGGGCCAGACGCAGTACGCCGCCTCCAAGGCCGGCGTCATCGGCTTCGTCGACTCGCTGGCCGACGAGCTCAAGGACGGCATCACGATCAACGCCGTCGCCCCGGGCTTCATCATCACCGCGATGACCGCGGCGATCCCGTTCGCCACCCGCGAGGTCGGCGCACGCCTCAACGCCATGCAGCAGGGTGGCCTCCCGGTCGACGTCGCCGAGACGATCGCCTGGTACGCCTCCCCCGCCTCGACCGCCGTCACCGGCAACGTCGTGCGCGTCTGCGGCCTGATGATGCTCGGCGCCTGAGATGGCGGAGACGCGGATCATCCAGGGCACCGCGGGCGCCGGTGCGATGCTGAAGGCCGTCCTCCCGACGGTCCCCGGCGTCAACCAGCTCCCCGGCGTGAAGAAGACCTCCAAGGACCTCCCTGACCTCGTGCTCCGTCGCGAGGGCCTGGAGATCACCCGCGCGGCCGTCGCGCCGTACGCCGCCATCGCCGGCTTCCCGGTGAAGGACGTCGCGCCGCTGCCGTACGTGCACAACCTGGCGTTCCCGCTGCACATGGCGCTCCTGACCGACCAGTCCTTCCCATTCGCGGCGATGGGCCTGGTCCACCTGGAGAACTCCATCTCGCAGCTGCGTCCGATCGCGTTTGGCGAGAAGGTCGACGTCGAGGTCAAGGCCGCCAACCTGCGGAAGTCCACCAAGGGCAAGGCCTTCGACATGCTGACCACGGTCAGCGTCGGCGGCGAGACCGTGTGGGAGGAGACCTCCACGTACCTCCGCGTCGGCGGCGGTGACAAGGAGAACGGGGACGCCGGCATGGACCTCGCCCCCGTCGAGGCCACCGGTGCGATCTGGTCGCTCCCGACCAACCTGGGCCGTCGCTACGCGGCGATCTCGGGTGACCGCAACCCGATCCACCTCTACCCGTTCACCGCCAAGGCGCTCGGCTTCAAGGGCCACATCGCTCACGGCATGTGGACGATGTCGAAGGCGGCCGCGACCCTCGAGGCGCGGATGCCGGACGCCGTCCGGCTGGACGTGGCGTTCAAGACGCCGATCTTCCTGCCGGGCAAGGTGCGCTTCGGTGCGGTCCCGGTCGAGGGCGGTGTCGACTTCGCGGTCACCAACCCGAAGAACGGCGCTCCGCACGTGCTCGGTCGCACCCGGGCGCTCTGACGTAGTACGCCGAACGGCCGCGACTCCCTCACGGGGGTCGCGGCCGTTCGTCGTTTTCGGCCGGGTCAGCGGCGGAGGCGGATCAGGCCTTCCTGGGCCGTGGTGGCGACGAGGCGACCGTCGGCAGTGAAGAGGCGACCGATGGCCAGACCGCGTCCCTGCGAAGCACTCGGGGAGACCTGGTCGTAGAGCAGCCATTCGTCGGCGCGGAACGGGCGGTGGAACCAGACCGTGTGGTCGAGCGAGGCCGCCTGCATGTCCGGCTCCATGAACGACGTGCCGTGGACGACGAGCGCGGTGCCGAGCAGCGTCACGTCGCTGAGGTAGGTCAGGGCCGCCTTGTGGATCATCGGGTCGTCCGGGAGCTCACCGTCGACGCGCACCCAGAAGCGCTGACGCGCCGGGTGATCGGGGTCGCCCTCGAGCGCTCCCCCGGCCCGGGAGTCACCCGCAGCCCGCATGTCGAGGACCGACCACTCCTGCGCCAGCACGTCGACGTACGCCGCGGGGGCACGCTTGCGGAGCAGGTCCAGCGAGGCCGGGCAGTCGTCCGGAGCCGGCACGTCGGGCATGACGTCCTGATGCTCCAGCCCCTCCTCGTCGACCTGGAAGCTCGCGGTCAGGTAGTAGATCGGCCGACCGTGCTGGCGGGCCTCGACCCGCCGGGTGGCGAACGACGACCCGTCACGGATCCGCTCGACGTCGTAGATGATCGGGACGTTGGGGTCGCCCGGCCGCAGGAAGTAGCTGTGCAGCGAGTGCATCGACATGCCTTCGGGCGCCGTGCGCTCGGCGGCGATCATGGCTTGGCCGGCGACCTGCCCACCGAAGACCCGCTGGAAGAACGTGATCGGCTGGCGGCCGCGGAAGAGGTTGACGTCGATCGTCTCGAGGTCGAGCAGGTCGACCAGCTCGCTGGCAGAGGTGGGCATCAGTCGGTGCCTTCCGGGGCGTCGGGGGTCTCGTCGCTGCCGGCGCCGGGGCCGTCGAGTCCGGCGAGGAACTTCTCGAACTCCGCCCCCAGCTCGTCGCCGGTCGGGATCGGCTGATCCGTCGCGAGCAGGCTCTCGTCGATGCCGCGCTGGAAGGCGTCGTACTGCTGCTCCATGCCGGCGACGAGCTCGGCGACGTCGGGGTTCTCCGCGAGGTGCTCGGCGATCTCCGCCGTACGCCGCTCGGCCGCGACCTTGAGCGCGTCGAGGTCGAAGGTGAGGCCGGTCGAGTCCTCGACCCCGGACAGCAGCGCACGCGCGGCCTCCGGGTAGTCGCTGCCCTGGACGTAGTGCGGCACGTGGACGACCCAGCCGACCATCGGGTGGCCGCTCTCCCCCAGCCGCACCTCGAGCAGCGCGTGCGCCGACGACGGGATGCGCAGCTCGCCGCGCCACTGGTTGGCACGCAGCAGGAGCTCGCGGCGGTTGGCGTGCTGCGTCACCGCGAGCGGTCGCGTGTGCGGCACTGCCATCGGCACCGACCCGAGCGAGACGACCAGCGAGACGCCGAGGACCTCAACGACCTCGCGCACCGCTCCGGCGAACGCCTCCCAGCGGTTGTCCGGCTCCGGGCCGGAGAGCAGCAGGAACGCACGACCCGTCGCGTCGCGCTGCACGCGGACGACGAGCCGCGGGGCGTCGTACGACTCGTAGTGGTCCTCGACGAACGAGATCGCGGGACGGCGGGCGCGGTAGTCGTGGAAGACGTCGACGTCGAACGTCGCCACCACCGGGCCGACTCCCCCGGTGGACTCCAGGTGGTCGACGGCGAGCACGGAACCGTTGCCCGCGTCGAGGAAGCCATGGAGTGCGACGACGAGCACGGGATCGTCGCCGAGATCGGTCACGTCGTCGACGATGTGCACGAAGCGGTTGGACCCTGCCACGCGACACCCCTCTTCGGTAGTTTGCTGGTGCGTTGAGCCTAGTGGGCAGCACCACTTGTCCAGCGCCTGCCCCGTTCCGGTTACTGGCGGGTAGCATCAGATCCGACACCCACGAACAATCGAGGAGATCCTGTTGTCCCGACAGCTCCGCGACGTCGTCTTCGTTGACGGCGTTCGTACTCCGTTCGGCCGGTCCAAGGGCCAGTACGCCGAGACCCGCGCTGATGACCTGGTCATCAAGTGCATGCGCGAGCTCCTTCGCCGCAACCCGAACCTGCCGCCCGAGCGGATCGACGAGGTCGCCATCGCTGCGACCACGCAGATCGGCGACCAGGGCCTGACCATCGGTCGCACCGCGGGCATCCTCGCGGGTCTCCCGACCACGGTCCCCGGCTACGCCATCGACCGCATGTGCGCCGGCGCGCTCACCGCTGTGACGACCACCGCCGGCGGCATCGCCTTCGGCGCGTACGACGTCGTCATCGCCGGTGGCGTCGAGCACATGGGCCGCCACCCCATGGGTGAGGGCGTCGACCCGAACCCGCGCATCGTCGCGGAGAAGCTGGTCAACCCGGAGGCGCTCTTCATGGGCAACACCGCGGAGAACCTGCACGACCGCTTCCCGGCCATCACCAAGGAGCGCGCGGACGCCTACGCCGTGCGCTCGCAGCAGAAGGCCGCTGCGGCGTACGAGGCCGGCATCATCCAGCCCGACCTCGTCCCGATCGCCACGCGCTCCGCCGAAGAGGGCTGGGGCCTGGCCACCACCGACGAGCCGATGCGCCCGCAGACGACCATGGAGTCGCTCGCCGCGCTGAAGACGCCGTTCCGCTCGCACGGTCGTGTGACCGCGGGCAACGCCGCCGGCATCAACGACGGCGCCACCGCCGCGCTGCTGATGGCTGCCGAGGTCGCCGAGGAGCTCGGTCTCGAGCCCAAGATGAAGCTCGTCTCCTACGCCTACGTCGGCATCGAGGCGGAGTTCATGGGCGCCGGCCCGATCCCGTCGACCGAAAAGGCGCTGGCCCAGGCCGGCCTGACGATCGACGACATCGACGCCTTCGAGATCAACGAGGCGTTCGCCGTCCAGGTGCTCTCCCTGCTCGACCACTACGGCATCGCCGACGACGACGCCCGCGTCAACCCGTTCGGTGGCGCCATCGCGTTCGGCCACCCGCTCGCCTCCTCCGGCGTGCGCCTGATGAACCAGCTCGCTGCGCAGTTCAAGCAGGACCCGGCCAAGCGCTACGGCATCACGACCATGTGCGTCGGCCTCGGCCAGGGCGCCACGGTCATCTGGGAGAACGCCAACTGGAACGGAGAGTCCAAGTGAACGACGTCATCGCACGCGCCGAGGCGCTCCGCACCGACGCCGAGGTCGTGACCAAGGCCCTGCTCCGGAAGGTCACCCTCGCGGGTGGCGCCGGTGTCATGGGCCTGATCACCCTCGACAACGGCTTCGACCACACCAAGCCGAACACCTTCGGCCCGGGCTCGCTCGTCGAGCTCAACACGGCCATCGACGCCGCGATCGCCGACGACGAGATCACCTCGATCGGTGTCACGGGCAAGCCGTTCATCCTGGCCGCCGGTGCCGACCTCACGTCGCTCCGCGCCGCGGGCTCGGCTGACGCGATCCGCACGATCGCCGAGCTCGGCCACTACGTGTTCGGCAAGCTCGCCGGCACGAAGCCGTCGTTCGGCTTCATCAACGGCCTCGCCCTCGGCGGTGGCTTCGAGGTCGCCCTCAACTGCGACTACCGCACCGTGCAGGACTCGATCCCGGCCGCCGGCCTCCCCGAGGTCATGCTCGGCCTGGTCCCCGGCTGGGGTGGCGCATGGCTCGTCCCGAACCTCATCGGTGCCGGCGGTGCCGTCAAGGTTGCGCTCGAGAACCCGCTCAACCAGGGCAAGGTCCTCAAGGGCTCCGAGGTCAAGGAGCTCGGCCTCGCCGACGCGATCTTCCAGGGTGCCGACTTCCTCGAGCAGTCGCTCGTCTGGGCCGCCTCCGTGCTGACCGGCGAGACCGCCGTCGTCCGGCCCGAGGTCGACCGTGGCAAGGCCTGGGACGACGCTGTCGCCTGGGGCCGCATGGTTGCCGCGGGCAAGACCGGTGGCAAGTCCGTCGCCGCCACGCGCCTGCTCGACCTGATCGAGGCCGCGAAGACCAACACCAAGGCCGAGGGCTTCGCGCTCGAGGACCAGGCGCTGGTCGACATGGCGCAGACCGCCGAGCTCGACGCGTCGCTGTACTCGTTCGACCTCGTGCAGAAGCGCGCCAAGCGTCCCGCCGGTGCCCCGGACAAGGCGCTGGCCCGCAAGGTCACCAAGGTCGGCATCATCGGCGCCGGTCTCATGGCCTCGCAGTTCGCTCTGCTCTTCGTGCGTCGCCTGAAGGTTCCGGTCGTCCTGACCGACCTCGACCAGGAGCGCGCCAACAAGGGTGTCGCCTACGTCCACGGCGAGATCGACAAGCTCGTCGCCAAGGGCCGCCTGGACACCGACGGTGCGAACCGCCTCAAGGCGCTCGTGACCGCCGAGGTCGACTACGCCGTTGCCTTCTCCGACGCCGACTTCATCATCGAGGCCGTCTTCGAGGAGATGGGCGTCAAGAAGACCGTCTTCGCGAACGCCGAGAAGGTCGCGCCCGCCGAGGCCGTCTTCGCGACCAACACCTCGTCGCTCTCCATCACCGAGATGGCGGCCGACCTGGAGCACCCGGAGCGGGTCGTGGGCTTCCACTTCTTCAACCCGGTCGCGATCATGCCGCTCGTCGAGATCATCAAGGGCGAGACCACCTCCGACGAGGCGCTCGCGACGGCGTTCGCCACCTCGAAGGGCCTCGGCAAGACCTCGATCCTGGTCAAGGACTCCCCGTCCTTCATCGTGAACCGCCTCCTCGGCCGGTTCATGGGCGAGGTCGCCAAGGTCGTCGACGAGGGCACCCCGGTCAAGGACGCCGACGCGGCGTTCGCCGGCCTCGCGCCGATGCCGCCGTTCGTCCTGCTCGGCCTGGTCGGCCCGGCGATCGCGCTGCACAACAACGAGACCCTCAACCGGGCCTTCCCCGACCGCATGTACGTGTCGGAGAACCTCAAGAAGGTCGTCGAGGCGAAGATCGGCTCCTGGTACGGCGCGGACGGCGAGGTCTCCCCGGAGGTCGCCGCCCTGGTGACCACCCCGGAGAACCCGGTCGTCAAGAGCACCGAGGAGGTCCGCAACCAGGTCCTCGAGGCGCTCGCCGACGAGATCAAGCGCATGCTCGACGAGGGCGTCGCCTCCGCTCCGGAGGACATCGACCTCGCGATGATCATGGGTGCCGGCTTCCAGTTCTGGAACGGTGGCATCACGAAGCTCCTCGACCGCGAGGGCGTTTCGGAGAAGGTCGCGGGCGCGAAGTTCCACGCCTGATCCAGCACCAACGACGACGCCGCCGGTCCCGCGAGGGGCCGGCGGCGTTCGTCGTTTGAACGCGGTGGGGTCAGCCGACGGACACCGGCTCGGCCTGACGCCCGACCCGGCTGTTGCGGTAGCCGAAGGTGCCGTAGATGACGCCGCCGATCAGCATCCAGATCGCGAAGCGGAGCCAGGTCTCGCCACTCAGGTTGAGCATCAGGTAGATGCAGACCAGCGCGGCGACGACCGGGAGCACGGGCGACAGCGGGACGCGGAAGCCGCGCTCGAGGTCGGGGCGCCGGCGGCGCAGGACGGGGACCGCCAGCGACACGAGCGAGAACGCCGCCAGCGTGCCGATGTTCACCATCTCCTCCAGCTTGCCGATCGGCGTCAGCGACGCGATCACGGCGACGAGCACGGCGATCCCGGCGCTGGTCCGGAGCGGAGTGCCCGTGCGCCCGCTGACCTTGGCCAGCCCCTCGGGGAGCAGCCCGTCACGGCTCATCGCGAAGACCACGCGGACCGCACCGATCATCAGCGTCATCACCACGGTGGTCAGACCGGCGACGGCGCCCGCGGAGATGAGCGTCGCGTAGCCGTCCTTGCCGTGCGCGATGAACGCCCGCGCGAGCGCGGCCTCGCTGTCGATGTGGTCGTAACGGACCATGCCCGTGATCACCAGCGCCACCGCGATGTAGAGCACCGTGCAGATGGCGAGCGAACCGAGGATGCCGATCGGCAGGTCGCGCTGCGGCCGCCGGGCCTCCTCTGCCGTCGTCGCCACGACGTCGAAGCCGATGTAGGCGAAGAACACGACGGACGCAGCCGACACGATGCCGAGGACGCCGTACACGTGCGGCTGGATGCCGAAGAGCGACTGCACGAGCGGCGTGTGCAGCCAGCCGCTGCCGACCCCGGCAGCCGGGCCCGCAGCGTCCGGGATGAACGGCGAGTAGTTGCTCGTGTCGATCAGGCTGATGCCCGTGGCGATGACGAAGAGCACGATAAAGAGCTTCACCGCCACGAGCACGAGGTTGACCCGCATGCTCTCCTTGATGCCGTAGCAGACCAGGGCACCCAGCGCCGCGACCATCATGAACGCCGCGAGGTTGAACGACCCGTCCGGCCCGAGGCTGGTCGGCCAGCCGAGCCCGATCTGGTCGAGGAAGGTCACGAAGTACGTGCTCCACCCCTGGGCAACCACGCTCGCGCCGAGCAGGCACTCGAGCAGCAGGTCCCAGCCGATGATCCAGGCGACGAGCTCACCGAGCGTCGCGTAGGAGAACGTGTACGCCGATCCCGCGACCGGCACGGTCGAGGCAAACTCCGCGTAGCAGAGCGCGGCCAGGGCACAGCAGAACGCTGCGATCAGGAACGAGAACACGACGCCCGGGCCCGCGTACTGGGCAGCGACCTTGCCGGTCAGCGTGAAGATGCCGGCCCCGATGACGACGCCGACGCCGAAGACCGTCAGGTCCAGCGCGGTGAGGGTCCTCTTGAGCTGGTGCTCGGGCTCGACGGTCTCGGCGATGGACGCCTCGACGGACTTGGTACGCAGCAGATCCATGCAGGCGACGTTAGCGGTCAGCCGAAGGTGCGCACGATCCGGCGTCCTGCTGCGGCGGCCAGCTCCGCGCCGCTCATGCCGAGCACCCGCCGCAGGACGTCGTCCTGGTCGGCCTCCGACGTGCCACCGCCCTGACCCATCGCGGCGAGGAGCTGCCAGACGGTCTCCGGACCGAAACGGTCGGCGATGACCTGACAGGCCCACCACGAGATGCCGTAGTTGGCGGCGGTGTGCGCGTCGTTGAAACCGGCGTCGCTCGGCAGTGCCGTCAGCCCGGCCTGCGCCATCTCGAGTGCCTCACGGGAGATGACCCTGTCGTCACGCGGGACGGCCTGCACGGAGACCCACTCGGCGATGCCCTCGGCGAGCCAGGTCGGCACCCGGTCGTCCCGGTCGGCAACCGCCACGTGGGTGAGCTCGTGGCGGATCAGCCGGTCGCGCCGGGCGTCGTCACGGCCGAGCATCCGCGGGTGAAGCATGAACCGCACCGAGGCGACGTCCGTGCTGCCGTTGCCGGCCGGGACGCTGAACGCGACGCCCTCGAGCCGTTCAGGGTCTCCCCCGGGCAGCTCGTCGAGCGAGGCCATCTGGGCGACGTCGCTCAGTGCGTAGACGACGACATGGTGGGACCAGGGCAGCGGGATCCGCGGTGCGATGTCCTCGATCCCCCGGTGCACGGCGCTCATCACCTGGTAGGCGTCGTCGATGCTCGCGTGGTCGAAGATGCCGAGGACACCGTCCTCGTTCTCCGCCTCGATGCGCGTGCGCTCCCAGGGCTGCAGGTCGACGTCGTGGTCCTCGTCGTACGTCCGGTCGTGGTCGGCGTCGAGCGCCAGCGTGCCGTCAGCGCCGCGACGGAACGTGAACAGTCCCGGTGCGCGCACCGGCACCACGTCGTACTGGTCGAGCTGCATGATGACGGTGACCTCGGCCTGGATGCTGCCGCCGGGCAGCTCGGTGACGCCGCGCAGCTGCAGGTCGTACGCCGCGAGCGGCAGCTCCTGCAGGTTGGCGAAGAGCCGCCGCTGGTTGTGCAGGAAGCCGCGCTTCGCGGGGTCCACCGTCTCCATGAAGGCGGGCTGGTCGTGCATGAGCACCGCCTTGGCGCGCGCGGCGAGCAAGGTGCTGATCGCGTCGTCCAGGGGCGGGCCGACCGGCGTGGGAGCCGGGGCCGGGGTCGGCGAGGAGCAGCCGGCGACGAGCAGAGCGCCCAGCAGGAGCGGCGCCAGCCGCTGGAAGCCTCGCCGCACGGGGTCAGCCGACGCGTGCGTCGTCGGCCGCGACCCCGACCGCCGCAGCGACGGCGTCGGCGAGGTGGGTCGGGGTGAGGCCGATGCGCTCCAGGATGACGGCGCGCTTGGCGTGGTCGAGGAACTCCTGCGGGATGCCGTGGAGCTGCACCGGGGTCGATACCCCGGCCGCGTTGAGCGCCTGGAGGATCGCCGTGCCGACACCGCCGGCGACGCCGTTGTCCTCCACGCTGACGACGAGGCGGTGGCTTCGGGCCAGATCGACCAGGGCCGGGTCCACGGGCTTGACCCAGCGCGGGTCGACGACGGTCGCACCGATCCCGCGGGCTTCGAGCAGCGCCGCGGTCTCGAGCGCCGTCGCGGCCATCGAGCCGACGCCGACGAGGAGCACGTCCTGAGCCGCGCCGCGCGCCAGCACGTCGACGCCACCGATCCGCTCCAGGGCCGGCATGTCAGCCGGCGGCGGGCCCTTCGGGAAGCGCACCACGGTCGGGGCGTCCTCGACGGCGACAGCTTCGCGCAGCAGCTCACGCAGCCGCGCACCGTCACGCGGGGCCGCGATGGCGAGACCCGGCACGACCTGCAGGATCGACATGTCCCACATACCGTTGTGGCTCGCGCCGTCGTCACCGGTGACCCCGGAGCGGTCGAGCACGAACGTGACGCCGCAGCGGTGCAGCGCGACGTCCATGAGCACCTGGTCGAAGGCACGGTTGAGGAACGTCGCGTAGACCGCGACGACCGGGTGCACGCCGCCCATCGCCAGACCGGCAGCAGCGGTGGCCGCGTGCTGCTCGGCGATACCGACGTCGAAGGTCCGCTCCGGGAAGCGGGCGGCGAAGCGGTCCAGGCCCACCGGGTGCATCATCGCGGCGGTGATCGCGGCGACATCGCTGCGCTCCTCGCCGATCTTCACGATCTCGTCGGCGAAGACGTCGGTCCAGATCGCGGCCTTGGGCTGCTCCTCGCCGGTCGCGACGTCGAACGGGCCGGGCGCGTGGAACTGGTCGGCCTCGTGCTGCTCGGCACCGTGGTAGCCGTTGCCCTTGCGGGTCAGCGCGTGGACGATGACGGGCCCGTTGAACTTCTTGGCCTGCGCCAGCGCCTGCTCCAGAGCAGCGCGGTCGTGGCCGTCGATCGGGCCGACGTACTTCAGGCCGAGGTCCTCGAAGAGGCCCTGCGGCGCGAGGGCGTCCTTGACGCCCTTCTTCATCGCGTGGAGCGCGTCGTACGCGACGGGGCCGACGCCGGGGACGGCGTTGAGGCGCTTCTTGACGCTGCCGAGCACCTGCTCGTAGCGCGGGTTGGTGCGCAGGCTGGTCAGAGCGGTGGCGAGGCCACCGATGGTCGGCGTGTAGGAGCGCTCGTTGTCGTTGACCACGATGACCAGGCGGCTGTCGTGGGAGATCGCGATGTTGTTGAGCGCCTCCCAGGCCATGCCGCCGGTCAGGGCACCGTCACCGATGACGGCGACGACGTGGCGCTCCTCGCCCTTCAGCGCGTAGGCCTTGGCCAGGCCGTCGGCGTAGCTGAGGCTGGTCGAGGCGTGGGAGTTCTCCACGATGTCGTGCTCGGACTCCGCGCGGCTTGGGTAGCCCGACAGGCCGCCCTCCTGGCGCAGGGTGTCGAACCGGCCGGCGCGGCCGGTCAGCAGCTTGTGGACGTACGCCTGGTGGCCGGTGTCGAAGACAACCCGGTCGTGCGGGGAGTCGAAGGTCCGGTGGATCGCCATCGTGAGCTCGACGACGCCCAGGTTGGGGCCGAGGTGACCACCCGTCCGTGCGCACGTGTGCACGAGCGTCTCGCGGATCTCGGCGGCCAGCTCGTCGAGCTGCGTCGCGGTCAGGCCACGGAGGTCACGAGGGGTCGAGATCGACTCCAGGTAGCCCATGGTGCGTTCCTCCGGCCTTCGGTGAATGAGTGGGAAGTCTAGCCCTGAGGAGGGGTCGTCAGCGCCCTGTGGCTCGCCGATCCGACGAACCCGGGCAGCAGCGCGGTGGCACCGGTGGTGAGGTCGAGGTCGAGCGCCGCGGCCGGGTCGACGAAGACCATCTGCCGTCCCTCGCCACAGACGACGTCCGCGTCGGTGGCCGCGGTGGCCGCGGCGTACAGGTGGACGGCGTCGAGGCGGCCCGGGCGGTGTTGGACCAGCGCGACGGTGACCTCCTGGAGGGGGCCGTCCGGCGCCAGCCCGGTCTCCTCCATCAGCTCCCGGTACGCCGCGGCGAGGGGCTGCTCCCCCGCCTCGACGTGGCCGCCGGGCAGGCCCCACTTCTCCGGGTCGAGCTCCGGGAACTCGTCGCGCTCCTGCATCAGGATCCAGCCGCGCGGGTCAACCACCGCGATGCTCGCGAAGACCCGGTCGACGGCGAGTGCGCGGTAGTCCGCCGAGGCCAGGAACGACGGCAGGAAGTGCCGCGCCGACTCCCAGAGGTCGAGGGTGCTGACCCGGTCCGGGTCGACGAACGTCATCTGGCGGCCCTCGTTGCAGACGACGTCGCGATCGGTGAGGTCCGCTCGCCCGATCCACAGCTGGTAGTGCGCGACGCGCTCCTCCTCCGCGTAGGCGAAGACCTCGTCGCGCCAGAGGGTCAGGGCGCCCGGCGGCAGGCTGACACCGGTCTCCTCGGCGAGCTCGCGGTACGCCGCCTCCTCGTGGGTCTCGCCCGGCTCGACGTGTCCGCCCGGAGCGCCCCACTGGTCCGGGCAACGTGGCGCGTGCTCGTCGCGCTCCTGGAGGAGCAGCTGGCCCGCGGCGTTGACGAGCAGGATGTTGACCGTGCGGTACATCGTCAGACCGCCTCCCCCTCGACCTGGGCGTAGGCGACGACGCCACCGGCACAGCTGGCCAGCGCCTCCGGAGCGGTGTGGCCGTCGGCGTACTTCCTGAGGAAGGCGGCGAGGCCGGGGTCGTCGGGGCCGCTCAGCACCAGCTGACGACCCCAGACCGTCACGACGGCCGGCCCTGGCAGGCCGGCGTACGGGGAGAGGATGCCTTCGGCCGGGAGTGCGCGACCGAGCGCGGCGACCTCGTCGGCGTCCATCGCCGGGTCGTGGGTGATCCACACGGCGCCGTGCTCCAGCGCGTGGACGGCGAGGCCGTCGTCGACCGGGCGGTCGTAGACACCGCACGCGAGCCACTGGGGCGCGTGGTCGCCGCCGGCCGGCGGCACGGAGCTGTAGTGCGGCTCGAGGACGTGATTGCGCGTCTCGATCCGGACGGTGCGCACGTCGGCGACGTGCGTCGTGTGCTCGGGGACGGTGAACGCGGCCACGACCCCGCCCGCCGCCAGAACGCCGGCGAGGCCGACCGCGAGCCATGGGCCGCGCTTCGTCCAGCGGGAAGCGACGGTCATGGTTGAAGTCTCGCAGCCGGCCTCGAGGAGCCGACGGGCCGGGGCCCGGTGGGTAACGACAGGCGTCAGGACGCCGTGAAGACGAGCGAACGGTTCACGCGGACGGTCTTGCCGTTGCCGGTGAAGACGAAGGCGCTCGTGTACTTCGTGGGGTTGGCGGCAACGGCCTTGGCCGCGGCAGCGCTGAGCTGGACGGTGATGATCGCCGTGCCGTTGGGACCGACCGAGATCGAACCGGTGCCGATCGTGGCGCTCAGCGCGTTCTTGACCGTGACCGAGGCGCCGCTGGTCATCGGCAGACGGTTGGTGACCGTGATCGACGCGACGCCGGTGCTGCTTACCGGCACTGCGTCACCGTCCGCCGGCGTCGTGAAGCTCGGCGCCGGGATCGCGACGGTCTCGCAGTCGGTCAGGGTGTCGGTGCTGCCGGCACGGATGCCGTCAGTCCCGTCACCGCAGTTGACCGTGTCGACGGAGTCGTCGAGGGCGTCGATCGTGTCCGTGCCGCCGAGAGAGTTGACGGTGTCCGCGCCGGTGCCGCCGTTGATGTTCTCGGCACCAGCCGTGCCGGTGAGCGTGTCGGTGCCGGCGTCGCCGTACAGGTAGCCGCGGCCGGTGATCTTGTCGTTTCCGTCACCGCCGTGCGTGGACGCCGAGGCGTCGGGGTTGGTCGAGTTCGTGCCCGTGGTGTCACCGGTGTTCGTGATGGTGTCGTTGCCCGCACCGCCGTCGACGACGCCGCTCTTGACGTCACTCACCGAGATGCTGTTCGCGACTGCGCTGCCGACCACGACGACCTGGGCCGACTTCAGGCCGCTGACGGTGACGTTCTCGACGTCGGTGGCGATGTTGTCGTTCTCGCCGCCCACGCCGTCGTTGGCCGTGCCGTCGAGCGAGACGGCGAGGTACGTCGTGCTGGTGGGGTAGCCGGAGTACAGCGCCCGGTCGCTGCCGCCGCCGCCGTTGACGACGTCGCCGCCGTCCTGCCAGAGCGTCGTGGTCGGCGCGTTGGGCCGGAGGGCGTCGTTGCCGCCACCGCCGTTGAGGGTGTCCGTGCCGAGTCCGCCGATGAGGTTGTCGTTGCCCGCACCGCCCGTGACCGTGTCGTTGCCGGCCAGGCCGTTGAAGGTCAGCGGCTGCGTCACAGCGCTGCCGACCGCGACCGAGTCGGCCTTGTTGGAGCCGACGATGTTGAGCGAGGTGACGCCCGCGCAGTCGTTGACGGTCGGCGTGGCGGCATCCCACGTGCAACCGGCGATCTCGCCGATCGGGTCTCCACCGCTGGTGGCCGTGACCTCGAGGCCACCGGTGGTGTCGGGGGCGACGGTCACGGCGATGGCGACGTCACCGCCCTTGATGCTGAGCACACCGTTGGTCAGCGTGGCCGAGCCAGCGGTCGCGAAGGCCGGCGCCGTGGCGAGGACCGTGAGAGCGGCAGGTGCGGTGAGCGTGAGCGCAGCGATGGCAGCGCGGAGACGAGCGTCAGACATGGATCCCCCGAAGAGTGGTGTGGTGCCGGTCACTGCCCTAACGGGCGTCCGCGCTGGGGGAAACGCACCAAATGGGCCGGTCCAGACCAGTCAGCGGAGCGGTCGGGCCACGGTTGCGGCGAGGTGCCCGGGCGCCTGCACGCAGTACGAGTCGGTCAGCAGCTCGGCCACCTCGTCCCAGTCCGTGTCTCCGTCGAGGACCAGACCGACGACGTTGGTGCCCCACGAGGCCTTGAAATACGGCGCGCCGAGGTGCTGCAGCGCCATCACCTCGTCCGGCTCCGCCCGCAGGACGAGCCGGATCAGCTGGTCCTCGCCACCGAAGACGTGAGCGACCGTCGCACTGCCGACCTTCCAGCTCATGCCGGTCCAGGCAGGCACCCGCACGCACTCGGGCAGTGCGGTCAGGACGGCGTCGATGCGGGTGATCCACTCCTCCGGTGGGTCAGGTCGCTCGGCCATGGGAGAACGCTAGCCCGGGGCCGGTCAGTGTGTCGGCTCGCGATGAGCCTCGACGAGCTGACCCGTCCGGAGCCGCGCGAGCGCGTCCCGGCACTGCGACTTCACGGTGCCGAGCGAGATGCCGAGCGCATCGGCGGTCTGCTGCTCGGTCATGTCCTCGTAGTACCGCAGCACCACGACCGCACGCTGCCGCGGCGCAAGCTCACCGAGGGCGGCGCGCAGTGCCAGCCTCCCCGCGAGATCCGGCGCGTCCGCTGCACGCTCGGGCAGGGCGTCGGTGCCGACCTCCCGCCAGCGTCGGCGTCGCCAGCGGTTGACGGACTCCCGGGCCAGGATGCTGCGCACGTACGGCTCCGGGTTGTCCGCGATCCGGCCCCACTGCGGCACCGCCTTGATCAGCGCCGTCTGCACCAGGTCCTCGGCGTCCTCGGCGTTCCCCGTCAGGAGGTACGCCGTCCGCACCAGCGCCGCGCGCCGCGCGCCGACGTACTCCTCGAAGGCGCGCTCAGCCGCGGACACGTCGCCTCCGGAGGACACCCAGGCCGAGGACGGCCAGAAGGGGAACCAGACCGGCCAGGACGAGCCCGACCAGCACCGGGCTCACCCAGAGCGTGTTCAGCGTCGTTCGCGGGTCCGGCCGGTGCACTGGCGCCGCTGACAACAGATCCGTGGCCAGGTCCGGCGTGTTGAGCTGCGCATGAGGAAGGGCGATGAGCGGCTTCGTCTCCCCGGTCGTCGTGTCCACGGAGACGATCGTGGCCCGGAAGTCGGCACTCCCGTCGGGAGACACCCCAGCGACGACCTGCGTCCCGCCGGCCCAGCCGAAGAGGCTGTACGCCCGGACCTTCGGCCAGCTCCGGTGCCGCCCGTCGGGGCGACTCACGACGAGCCGCGCACCCTGGTCGTCACTCGCCGCGAGGGCCACGGATCCGTCACGCGAGGCGCGCATCGGCGACGAGGTGGCGTCGTACGGGCCGAATCCCACGGCGATCGGAGTGCTGCGCGGAGTGCCCGTCAGGTCCACCAGGAGGTGCTTCTTGCCGCGACCGTTGAGGTCCACCACGAGCCGACCGTGCCCGTCCGAGGCGATGACGCTGGCGACCTTGCCGACCCGCGGCGCGGCGAACGCTGACCACCCGCTCGTTGCGTCCTCGACATCCCAGATCCAGCCGGCTCCCGAGGTGCGGGAGGACGACGCCTTATCCGTGCCCGCGGCACCCTGGATCTCGCCGGCCTGGAGGTACAGGCGGGCGTCATCAACCCAGACGAGATCCCAGGCGCTCAGGCCGTGCGGCGACGTGATCTCGTGCCGGGTCACCTTCCCGGTCGTGGTGTCGTAGACCGCGATGCCGGTGAGCGGCGGCCCGGGCACGTCGACGTCCCGCGCCCCGGCCTTGTTGTCGGCAAGCCAGTAGGCGATGTAGCGACCCGACGGTGACAGCACTGAATCCGGGTCGAGCGGACCCGACTCGGGCGCGACCCCGTCCGGCAGGTCGATGGTGCGGTACTCCCCGGTGGTCGCTGACACGCCGACGTAGTGCGTCGACCCGGACCAGCCGGTGCCGGCGGTCAGGAGCGCCGCCATGGGTCCGACAGGGGCCTTCTCGTTGGGCTCCGTCCAGCGTGGTGGGACGTGGAGCTCGTCCGGCAGCGCTCCCGCGCCGTTCGTCGCGGCAGGCGGCACGTAGCGGTCGGCGTCACGCGGAAGCATCGCGCCGACTCCGCCCACACCTGCTGCCACGACCGCGAATGCGGCGACCGCGCCCGCCGCCGTACGCCGCCGCTGGCGCTGCTTGCCGGCACGCCAGAGGCCGTCGGCGCCGCCGGCAGTCGGTGCGGGTGCCTCGGCTGCCAGGTCGCGCAGCTGTTCATGGAGCTCGGTGCTCATCGGTCCTCCCGTGCGAAGTCTCTACCCCCTCACACGTCACGAGGTCCGAAAAAGGTTGGGTCGCGTCGGAAACCCTCAGAACGCGTCGCCGCGGAGCCGCTCCTCGACGCGCTCGACCTTGCCGGTCAGCATGCCGTCGTGCCCGGGCCGGATGTCGGCCTTGAGCACGAGCCCCACCCGGGGAGCGAACGGCAGCACGGCCTCGGTAGCGCGGCGTACGACGTCCATCACCTCGTCCCACTCCCCCTCGACCTCGGTGAACATCGAGCCGAGGCGATAGGGCAGGCCGGAGTCGCGCACCACCCGAACGGCGGCGGCGACGGCTTCGGACAGCGAGCCGTCCTCGGTGGCGGTCGTCGTGGGTGCGACGGAGAAGGCGACGAGCATGCCTCCACGCTAGCGCGCGGAAATGCGGACCGGCCCGCCACTCACGAGGAGTGACGGGCCGGGCCGTTGTCAGCGGAGCGTCAGGCGCCCTTGACCAGGTTGCGCAGGACGTACTGCAGGATGCCGCCGTTGCGGTAGTAGTTCGCCTCACCGGGGGTGTCAATGCGGACGACGGCGTCGAACTCGACACCGGTGTCCGTGGCGACGCGCACCGTCTTCGGCGTCACACCGTCGTTGAGCGCCGTCAGGCCGGTGACCGAGAAGGTCTCCTCGCCCGTGAGGCCCAGCGAGTCGGCGTTCTGGCCGGCGGGGAACTGCAGCGGGACGACGCCCATGCCGATCAGGTTCGAGCGGTGGATGCGCTCGTACGACTCGGCGATGACGACCTTGACGCCCAGGAGCGAGGTGCCCTTGGCAGCCCAGTCACGGGACGAGCCCGAGCCGTACTCCTTGCCCGACAGGACGACGAGCGGGATGCCGGCGGCCTGGTAGTTCTGCGAGGCGTCGTAGATGAAGCCGACGGGGCCGCCGTCCTGGGTGAAGTCGCGGGTGTAACCACCCTCGGTGCCCGGGGCCACCTGGTTGCGCAGGCGGATGTTGGCGAACGTGCCGCGGATCATGACCTCGTGGTTGCCACGGCGCGAGCCGTAGGAGTTGAAGTCACGCGGAGCAACGCCGTTGGCGGTGAGGTACTGACCCGCCGGGGTGTCGCCCTTGATGTTGCCGGCCGGCGAGATGTGGTCAGTGGTGACCGAGTCGCCGAGCTTCAGCAGGACGCGGGCGCCGGTGATGTCGGAGACCGGGGTGGTCTCGAGAGACATGCCGTCGAAGTACGGCGCCTTGCGGACGTACGTCGAGGACTCGTCCCACTCGAAGGTGTTGCCCTCCGGGGTGGGGAGCGACTGCCAGCGCTCGTCGCCGGCGAAGACGTCGGCGTAGTCCTTGGTGAACATCTCCTGCGTGATCGACTCGGCGATCACCTGCTCGACCTCGGACGGCGACGGCCAGATGTCCTTGAGGAAGACGTCGTTGCCGTCCTGGTCCTGACCGATCGGGTCGTTGAACAGGTCGATGTTCATGTTGCCGGCGATCGCGTAGGCGATGACGAGCGGCGGCGACGCGAGGTAGTTCATCTTCACGTCGGGGTTGATGCGACCCTCGAAGTTGCGGTTGCCGGAGAGGACCGAGACGACGGCGAGGTCGTGCTCGTTCACCGCGGCGGAGACCTCGGGGATGATCGGGCCCGAGTTGCCGATGCAGGTGACGCAGCCATAGCCGACCAGGTCGAAGCCAAGCTTCTCGAGGTACGGCGTGAGGCCGGACTTGTCGTAGTAGTCCGTGACGACCTTCGAGCCGGGGGCGAGGGTGGTCTTGACCCACGGCTTGCGGGTCAGGCCCTTCTCGACGGCCTTCTTCGCCAGGAGCGCGGCACCGAGCATGACGGACGGGTTGGACGTGTTGGTGCAGGAGGTGATCGACGCGATCGTGACCGCGCCGTTCTCCAGCTCGAACGACGAACCGTCGGCCAGCGTGACCGGGATCTTGGCGTCGGGCTGCGAGGTGTACGTCGGCAGGTGGCCGGCGAACGACGTCGCGGCGTCGGTCAGCTGCACACGGTCCTGCGGGCGCTTCGGGCCGGCGATCGACGGGACGACCGTCGACAGGTCCAGCTCGAGCTTCTCGGAGAAGCGCGGCTCGGCCTCGGGGTCGAGCCACAGGCCCTGCTCCTTGGCGTACGCCTCGACCAGCGCGAGCTGGTCCTCGGAGCGGCCGGTGAGGCGCAGGTAGTTGATGGTCTCGTCGTCGATCGGGAAGATGCCGATCGTCGAGCCGAACTCCGGCGACATGTTGCCGATGGTGGCGCGGTTCGCGAGCGGGAGCGCGGCAACGCCGGCGCCGTAGAACTCGACGAACTTGCCGACCACACCGTGCTTGCGGAGCTGCTCGGTGATGGTGAGGACCAGGTCGGTCGCGGTGGTGCCCTCGGGCAGGTCGCCCGTGAGCTTGAAGCCGACGACGCGCGGGATCAGCATGGAGACCGGCTGGCCGAGGAGCGCCGCCTCGGCCTCGATGCCACCGACACCGAAGCCGACGACGCCGAGGCCGTTGACCATGGTGGTGTGCGAGTCGGTGCCGACGCAGGTGTCGGGGTACGCCTGGAGGACGCCGTCGACCGTGCGCGTGAAGACCGTGCGGGCCAGGTGCTCGATGTTGACCTGGTGGACGATGCCGGTGCCCGGCGGGACGACCTTGAAGTCGTCGAACGCGGTCTGGCCCCAGCGCAGGAACTGGTAACGCTCGCGGTTGCGCTCGTACTCGATGACCGTGTTCTTCTCGAACGCGTCCGGGGTGCCGAACGCCTCGGCGATGACGGAGTGGTCGATGACCATCTCGGCCGGCGAGAGCGGGTTGATCTTCGACGGGTCGCCGCCGAGGTCAGCCGCAGCCTCACGCAGGGTCGCGAGGTCGACGATGCAGGGGACGCCGGTGAAGTCCTGCATGATCACGCGCGCCGGCGTGAACTGGATCTCCTTGTCGGGCTCCGCGGTCTCGTCCCAGCCGGCCAGCGCCTTGATGTCGTCGGCGGTGATGTCGGCGCCGTCCTCCGTGCGGAGGAGGTTCTCCAGCAGCACCTTCAGCGAGAAGGGCAGGGAGTCGACGTCGAGGCCCTCGCCCGCGACGGCGTTGAGCCGGAAGATCTCGTACGACGTCCCGTTGACGTCGAGGGCGCCCTTGGCGCCGAAGCTGTCCTGACTGGCCATCAGTCACTTACTCCTCGTGTTGGTGGTGCTGCTTGCTAGGTGGCAACCCGGAGCCATACTGCCGCTCCCCCGCGGTAGCGGGTAGAGCATCGGCGGAAGTCTCAGAAACCGAAGTCTCTTGATGTCAAGATACATCACGTCGAGTGAACTGCGCGACGCATTCGACGTGGTGAGTCATGGGGAAGAGATCGAAGGCCCGCAGCGCCGTCAGCCGGTAGCCCATCTCCGCGAACAGCGCCACGTCGCGGGCGAGCGCGGCCGGGTCGCAGGCGACGTACGAGACGGCGCGCGGGGCCCGGTCGACGATCTGCGCGACGACGGCCTGCTTGGCGCCTTCACGCGGCGGGTCGAGCACGACCAGGTCGAACGGCTCGTCGTACTCCTCCTTGAGGACCTCGGCCACGCCGCCGGCGACTGCGGACGCGTGGCGCCACATGCCGAGGTTGCGCTTGGCGTTCTGCACCGCGGCCGCGTCACCCTCGATGGCGACGACCTTGCCGCCGTCCCCCACCGCCTCCGCGAGGTACGCCGCGAAGAGACCCACGCCGGCGTACAGGTCCAGGGCCTTCTCCCCCGGCTGCGGCTGCAGCTGCTCGAGGACAGCGTCGACGAGGACCCGCGGCGCGTTGGGGTGCACCTGCCAGAAGCCGTCGCTCGCGACCTGGAAGTCGCGCGTGCCGGCCGACGCCTCGACCGTGCGCGTCACCAGACCGGAGTCGTCGGCCGTCGCCGGCGCCGTGATCAGGCAGTCGTCGACCTCGATGACGTCGTTGGAGCGGTACTTGCGCAGGCCCTTGCGGCCGGGAGCACCCGGCAGCCCGACGAACGTCGTGCGGGTGCGCCAGCGCAGACCTCGCTTGAGCTCCCTGTCCCCACCCGAGCAGTCCTCGACGACCAGGTTCGCCACCAGCGGGTCAGCCGGGTCGAGCTTCGCGATGCGGAGCAGCTGCTCACGCACGACGGCAGTCTTGAGGGCACGCTGGGCGGCCGGCTTCACGTGCTGGAAGTCGCAGCCGCCGCAGAGGCCGGGGCCCGCGACGGCGCACGGCGCCTCCACCCGGTCGGCGGACGCCGTGAGGATCTCGACGGCGTCGGCGCGCCAGAAGCGGTCGCCCTCGGTGCCTTCCGTGATCTCGATGACCGCGGTCTCGCCGGGCAGGGAGTGGCGGACGAAGACGACACGCGTGTCGTCACCCACGGGCACGCGCGCGATGCAGAAGCCACCGTGCGCGATGTTGCCGACCTCGACCTCGAACCGGGTGCCGACCATCGATGCACCGCGCGCCTTCTTCTCGCGGTTGACCCGCTGGCTCCGGCGCTGCTGGGTGTTACGAGGGCGCTGCTGGCCGCTCATTCGTCTCCTTCTCCACGGGCATCGCCCTCTTCTCGGGTGCGGCCACGGCGGAGGTCTCCGGCGTGGACGCGGCCCTGCTCCCGACGTTCACGCTCGAGCGCAACTGCGGAGGACCGCAGCTGGAACGGCACGGACGTCACCATGATCCCGGGCGTGAAGAGCAGGCGGCCCTTCAGCCGCAGGGCGGTCTGGTTGTGGAGCAGCTGCTCCCACCACCGGCCCACGACGTACTCCGGGATGTAGACCGCGACGACGCCGCGGGGGTGTTGCTTCCGGACCTCGACTGCGTAGTCGATGATCGGACGGATGATCTCGCGGTACGGCGAGTGCAGGACCTTGAGCGGCACGTCGATGCCCCGCTCGTCCCACTGGTCCAGCAGCCGCTTGGTGGTGTCGTCGTCGATGTCGACGAAGATCGCCTCGAGCGTGTTGGGCCGCGTCGCCTTGGCGAAGGCGAGGGCGCGCAGGGTCGGCTTGTGCAGCTTGGAGACCAGCACGATCGCGTGGACGCGGGTCGGCATGACCTTGTCCTGCTCGTCGGCCTTGAGCTCCTCGGCGACCCGGTCGTAGTGCTTGCGGATCCCCTTCATCAGCACGAAGAAGAACGCCATCGCCAGGATCGCGATCCACGCGCCGGCGAGGAACTTCGTCAGCAGCACGATCACGAAGACGACCGCGGTCATCGCCAGGCCGAAGGTGTTGATGGCCCGGGAGCGGTACATCCGGCGGCGTTCGGCCGGATCGGTCTCGGACTTCAGGTGCCGCGTCCAGTGCCGGATCATGCCGAGCTGGCTGAGGTTGAAGGAGACGAAGACGCCGACGATGTAGAGCTGGATCAGTCGCGTCGGCTCGGCGTCGAAGGCGATGATCAGGACCATCGCGAGCGTCGCCAGGAAGATGATGCCGTTGCTGTAGGCGAGGCGGTCGCCGCGCGAGGCGAGGGCCCGCGGCGCGTAGCCGTCCTGCGCGAGGATCGAGCCGAGCACCGGGAACCCGTTGAACGCCGTGTTGGCGGCGAGCACGAGGATGATGCCGGTCGTGGCGACGATGAAGTAGAAGCCCGGCGGGAAGCCGTCGAAGACCGCGCGGGCGATCTGCGCGATCACGGTGTGCTGGTCGTAGCCCTCGGGCAGCGGCTGGCCGTGCAGCGTGAGGCGGTCGATGTCGTCGGGGTCGACGTACTTCAGGCCCATGCTGCGGGCCAGGCCGATGATGCTGATGAGCATGGTGATGGCGATGCCGCCGAGGAGCGCGAGGGTGGTGGCGGCGTTCTTCGACTTCGGCTTCTTGAACGCCGGCACGCCGTTGGAGATCGCCTCGACACCGGTCAGCGCGGCACAGCCGGAGGAGAAGGCGCGGGCAAGCAGGAAGATCAGCGCAATCTGGCCCAGGTCGCCCTCGTAGCCCGGAGCCGGCGCGATGGTCAGGTCGGCGCTCTCGACGTCCGGCAGGTTGCCGGTGATGCCGAGGAAGAGGCCGTAGATGCCCATGCCGATGACGCCGGCCATGAACGCATACGTCGGGATGGCGAAGGCCGTGCCCGACTCGCGCACGCCGCGCAGGTTCACGCCCGCGAGGAGGATGACGAGCGCACAGGCCCACGCTGTCTCGTGGTGGTTGATGAACGGCAGCGCGGATGCGGCGTTCTGCACGCCGGAGGAGATCGACACCGCGACCGTCAGGACGTAGTCGACCAGCAGCGCACTCGCCACGGTGACGCCCGCCGTACGACCAAGGTTGACCGTGGCGACCTCGTAGTCGCCGCCGCCGGACGGGTAGGCGTGGACGTTCTGGCGGTAGGAGAGGACGACGGTGAGCATGACCAGCGCGACCGCGAGGCCGATCTTCCAGCTGAACGCGTACGCCGTGACGCCGGCCGCGGACAGCATGATGAAGACCTCGTCCGGGGCGTAGGCGACCGACGAGAGCGCGTCACTGGCGAAGACCGGGAGCGCGATCCGCTTCGGAAGGAGCGTCTCCCCCAGCTGCGATGAGCTGAGCTTGCGGCCCAGGAGGATGCGCTTTGATACGTCGCCGACACTCACGAACGACGAGGCTAGTGCACCGCTGTCGTCGTGCCTGCGTTAGCGTCAGCGTGTGCACGTCGTGATCATGGGCTGCGGCCGCGTCGGTTCGACGCTCGCGCGCAGCCTCGAGGACCGCAACCACACCGTTTCGGTGATCGACAACAACGCAGACGCCTTCCGGCGCCTGGGTCCGTCGTTCAACGGGGAGAAGGTCGTGGGCTACGGCTTCGACCAGGAAGTCCTGGAGAAGGCCGGCATCCGGCGCGCCGACGCGTTCGCCGCGGTGTCCAGCGGTGACAACTCCAACATCATCGCGGCGCGCGTCGCGCGGGAGTCGTTCGGCATCCAGCAGGTCGTCGCCCGCATCTACGACCCGGGCCGCGCCGAGGTCTACCAGCGCCTCGGCATCACCACAGTCGCCACCGTCAAGTGGACCGCCGACCAGGTGCTCCGCCGCCTGCTCCCGGCCGGCGCCGAGCCGGACTTCCGCGACCCGTCCGGCACCATCCGCGTCGACCACATCGGCGCCCCCGAGGCCTGGATCGGTCACAAGATGATCGACTTCCAGATCCAGTCGGGCGCCCGCGTCGCGTGGATCGACCGCCTCGGCGAGGGCATCCTGCCCACGCGCGACACCTTCCTGCAGGAAGGCGACCGCCTCCACCTCGTCATGCGCGAAGAGACCGCCTCCGCGGCGTACGACGTCCTCCGCAACGGCCCCGAGGAGCACTGACCCACTCATGCGTGTAGCCATCGCCGGAGCCGGCGCTGTCGGCCGGTCCATCGCCCGTGAGCTGATCGGCAACGGTCACGACGTGCTGCTGGTCGACAAGGACCCCGACTCCATCCGCCCCGAGCGCGTCCCGAACGCCGAGTGGCTGCTCGCCGACTCCTGCGAGCTGAGCTCGCTGGAGGAAGCACGGTTCGAGCACTGCGACGTGGTCATCGCCGCGACGGGTGACGACAAGGTCAACCTCGTGACGTCGCTGCTGGCGAAGACCGAGTTCGGTGTGCCGCGCACGGTCGCACGGATCAACCACCCCAACAACGAGTGGCTCTTCACCGAGGCCTGGGGCGTCGACGTCAGCGTCTCGACCCCGCGCATCATGTCGGCGCTGGTCGAGGAAGCCGTCTCCGTCGGCGACCTCGTGCGCCTCTTCACGTTCCGCAAGGGCAACGCCAACCTCGTCGAGATGGTGCTGCCCGCAGACTCTCCGCACGTCGGCGTCCCGAGCGGCAACGTGCCGTGGCCGGCCAACTGCGCGCTGGTGACCATCCTGCGCGACGGGCAGGTCTATGCCCCTGACGCCGAGCAGCCGCTCGAGTCGGGCGACGAGCTGCTCTTCGTCGTGCCTGCCGAGGTCGAGGAGGAGCTCGAGAAGCTCCTCTCCCCGCGCTCGCACGGCTGACGCAGGCTCAGCCCTCGGCCGCGACCGGCGTCCGGTTGCGGCCGAGCAGCCACACCATCAGCGCGAGCGAGGCGAGCTGCAGCGGCCACCCCATGACCAGCTTGCAGGCGCCCAGGATGCCGACGGCGACACCGCTGTCGAGCGGCCCATGGCTCGCGAGCAGGTAGACCGGCGCCTGCACGACGACGCGCAGCACGCACGGCGCGACGAGCACCCAGGTGAGCTGGCTGCAGAGCCGGCGCACCCGTACGTCGTCGCGCCAGCCGGTCGGGTCACCGGTGACACTGCCGACCATGAAGCCGACCAGCGGCCACCGGGTGACGATCGACAGGATCAGCGCCGCCGCGTAGCCGGCGTTGTAGAGCAGGCCCGGCAGGAAGTAGGCCAGCGCCTGGTCGTCCGCGCTCCCGCCGCCGCGGGCAGCACGCCACGCGAACGCCGCACCGATGCCGATGCCGAACAGGGCGTTGACCGCGAACTGCACCGTCTGCCGCTGCACGACCCGCGCCAGCAGGGCGACCAGGGCCGCACCGAGACTGATGCCGAGGGCCAGCGGCAGCTCGCGCGTCGTCAGGAAGATGACGGTGAACAGGATCGTGGGCACAGCCGCCTCGACCATGCCGCGCCGGCCGCCGAGGGCGGTGCTCAGCTGGCGGCGTACGACGGCCTCGACCGTCTCCGTCGTGGCGTGGTGGTCGCCGGCACCGCGCAGGTCGGCGATGTCGTTCACGAGGTGAGCTCGTAGCGCGGGTTGAACATCACGCGGTGACCGTCCTGGACGCCGATCCGACCCTCGACCCGGATCGAGCGGCCCGGGCTGATCCCGGTGATCCGGCGGCGACCGAGCCAGACGACCGTGAGGACATCCGAGCCGTCGAAGAGCTCGGCCTCAAGCGCCGGCACGCCACCGCGCGGGCGCAGCGTCACCGTGCGGAGCGAGCCCTGCAGCTTGATGTGCTGCCGGTCGGGCGCGTCGGCGATGGCACAGCAGCCCGACCCCTCGACCGACTTCTGCAGCTCGCGGGCGTGCTGGTCGGTGCTGTCGGCCCAGCGGCTGATCGTGCGGCGCAGCCGCGAGCGTCCGTCTCCCATGACTCCAGCCTAGGCCGGTTTCAGACGCGCCGGGCGTCGCTGGGGACGGCGAGCGGCAGCGGGTCGCCCGGCGCCATCGCACCGGCACCCCGGCGGACGATGAGCGACAACAGTGCCTGGTCGTACGCCGGGCGGACCGCGTCGTCGCGGACGGGGGCACCGATCAGCGTGGCGCGGACGAACCAGCGCGGGCCGTCGATGCCGACGATGCGGGTCTCCTGGAGCACCTCGGAGCCGTCGGGGAGCTGACCGGGCACGCGGCACACGAGCTCGGTGCCGAAGCGACCGTCCGCCTCGGTGGCCGTGCCACCGCGCTGCGCGGCGTCGGCCGCGATCTGCGGGCGGATCTCGTCCCACATGTCGCCACCACGGCTCGCCGCGAAGGCCCGGACCTCGAGCGCGCCCTGGTCGCCGGCGAAGATGACGGACTGGACCTCGCCGCTCGCCTCCTCGACCTGCATCCGGATCTCGAATCCGTCGACGTGCGTCAGCACGATGCCGCCCAGGTCGACGCGCGGGGCGCCGTCCTCCAGGTCGACCTCGCTGATGTCGAGCGGACGCACAGGGGTGGCCGGTGCCTCGTCGGCGGCCGCGCCGCTGACCGGCGACGCCTCGACGGGAGCAGCGTTCTTCTTGCGCTTGTTGAACATCAGTGGGTGCTCCCAGCAGTGAGTGAGTCAGGGGCGGTGAACCCGCCGGTGGAGCCGTGGCCGCCGGCACCGCGGGAGGTCTCGTCGAGCGACTCGACCTCGATGAATCGGGCGCGCTCGACGCGCTGGACGACGAGCTGGGCGATGCGGTCACCGCGGCGCAGCTCGATCGGGGTGGACGGGTCCAGGTTTACCAGGCAGACCTGGATCTCGCCGCGGTAGCCCGCGTCGACGGTGCCCGGTGCGTTGACGATGGAGAGGCCGGACTTCCACGCGAGGCCGGAGCGCGGGTGCACGAGGCCGACGAAGCCGTCGGGCAGGGCCAGCGCGATGCCCGTCGGGACGAGCTGGCGCTCCCCCGGTGCGAGCGTCACGTCGACGGTCGTGACCAGGTCGGCGCCGGCATCGCCGGGGTGGGCATAGGCCGGCAGCGGCACGTCCGGGTCGAGCCGGACGATGGCGATGTCACACATGATTGCCGACCCTACCTGCGCGGTCCCACACCCGGGATGTCAGGATCTCTCCCGTGGAGTACGCCGAGCGACTGTTCGTCCCCCTGCGCTGGTGGGTGCAGGCGACCATGCTCGTCGCCACCTTCTGGCTCGCGCTCGTGGTCGCGGTGCCGCCGGTCGCGGCGTTCAGCATCATCGCGGTCATCGCCGCGCTCGTCGCCGCGGGCTTCCTGCGGTACGGCGCGATCCGGGTCCAGGTCACCGACGGCGAGCTCCGCGCCGGCCGCGCCCACCTCCCCCTCGGGTACGTCGGCACCGTGACGCCGCTCGACAAGGAGCAGACCCGCCTGCTGGCCGGTCGCGACGCCAACGCCCGTGCCTACCTCGCCATGCGCCCCTACGTGAAGCGCTCCGTGCGGATCGACGTCAACGACCCGCAGGACCCCACGCCGTACTGGCTGGTGTCGACGCGCCGTCCGAAGCAGCTCGCGGCCGCACTCGCTCGCTGAGGGCCCGTGCCGACTAGGGTGGGCTGCAACGTCCACCCCTGAGGAAGGCACCACCGTGGCAAAGGGTTCCAAGGCCTGGTCGATCATGTCGCTCGGCGCGGCTGTCGGCAGCGCCGCCGTTGCGAAGAAGACGCTCAACACCGGCTGGACCAAGGCCACCGGCAAGACCCCGCCGGCCAACCCGGCCGACCCCGACGTCAACGTCTGGGAGGCCGTCGCCTGGGCCGCCGCGAGCGGCACGTTCGTCAACATCATGAAGATGCTGGCCACCCGCCGCGCCGCGAACTACTACCTCAAGTCGACCGGCAACCTTCCGCCGGAGCTGCGGGCCGACGGCAACAAGGCGCCGTCCGGCAAGAAGCCGAAGAAGAAGTCGTCCGCCGACGACATCGCCGACATCGTCTCCGCCGGCGTCAACTGACTGCTCACAACGCCGAAGGGCGCCGTACCTCGGAGGTACGGCGCCCTTCGGCGTTGATGATGATCAGGCGCAGTCGCGGCAGGTCATCGTCTTCTCGTCAGCCAGCTGGCTGCGGTGGTGCACCAGGAAGCAGCTCATGCAGGTGAACTCGTCCTCCTGCTTCGGCTTGACCTCGACGCTGAGCTCCTCGTGCGAGAGATCGGCGCCGGGCAGCTCGAAGGATTCCGCGGCTTCCGCCTCGTCCTCGTCCACCTTGCCCGAGGTCTTGTCGTTTCGACGAGCCTTGAGCTCCTCGATCGAGTCTTCCTTCTGCTCTTCCTCAGTCTTGCGAGGTGCGTCGTAATCAGTCGCCATGCGTCTCTCCCAGGTCTTCGTCTACCGCGTCTACTCCGTGCAACTCCCGACTGCGGCGGGGCAGATTGTGCACCATCCCTCGCGCCGATGCACGTGTATCCCAGCGTTGCGTGCACGGAACTGTGAGCGCGTGCGGAGTATTCCCGATTTCCGGTCCCGGTCCGGACCGGTTGCAGGCCGTCTCAGCCCAGGAAGCCGCTGGCCACCGCCAGCGTGCGGAAAGCAGCGAATCCGGAGGACGGCGCCGCGATGACGACATCGCGGCCCGTCGCGCCCTTCGTGAGCTCCACCCGGGCGCCTGCCTCGCGGGCAACGAGCGCCGCAGCCGCGTGGTCCCACACCTGCACGCCCTCCTCGACGTAGGCGTCGGCGCCGCCCTCGGCGACCCGGCAGAGGTCCAGCGCGCAGGAGCCGAGGCGACGGATGTCACGGACCTTCGGCAGCATCCGGGCCACCGCGGCTGCCTGGACGCCGCGGACCTCCGCGGAGTAGCTGAACCCGGTGAGGACCAGGCGCTCGGCCAGCGGCGCCTCCGCGCGTACGCCGATCGGTCGACCGTCGCGGGTTGCTCCCCCGCCAGCCGTCGCGGCGTACTCCGTGCCTGAGGCGACGTCGATGACGACGCCGACGATCATCTCGCCGCCGCCCAGGTCGTCGGCGCGCTCGGCGGCGATGGAGACCGCGTAGTGCGGGATGCCGTAGAGGAAGTTCACGGTGCCGTCGATGGGGTCGACGATCCAGCGGATGCCGCTCGACCCGTCGATCGAGCGACCGCCCTCCTCGCCGAGGAAGCTGTCGTCCGGACGGGCCGCCAGGATCCGCTCGCGGATCAGGGCCTCGCTGGCCCGGTCGGTCTCGGTCACGACGTCGACGTCGCTCGACTTGGTGTCGGCGACCTCGACGGTGCCGGCGCGGGCCTCCCGCACGAGCTCCGCTGCCTCGCGGGCGACCTCGAGAGCCAGGGCCAGCAGATCGCCCGGACGCGAGGTGACCGAGGCGCTGGTCATCGGTCAGCCCCACCGACCGTGGGTCGGTCGCCCTGCTGGAGGTTGGCGCAGCAGTCCGGCGCGCAGCGGTCCCAGCAGGCAGGGAGGCCGCCCTCGGCGGGCCGGCCGATCGGGATGCCACGCTCGACGGCTGCGCGCTCGAGCACCAGCTCGCGGACCATCGCGACGAAGCGCGGGTCGATGCCGGCGGTGGCGGCGCGCACGTAGGTGATCCCGAGCTTCTCCGCCGTGGCCGCCGCCTCGGTGTCGAGGTCCCAGACCACCTCCATGTGGTCGGAGACGAAGCCGATCGGGATGGTCACGACGGCGGCGGTGCCGTGCTCGACGAGCTGGGCCAGGTGGTCGTTGACGTCGGGCTCCAGCCAGGGCACGTGCGGTGCGCCCGAGCGGGAGCAGTAGACGAGCTGGTGGCGGAACCGGTGGCCGGTCTCGAGACGCACCCGCTCGACGATCTCCTCCATCACGCTGCGGTGCTGGAGGTCGTAGGCACCGCCGTCGGGTCCGCTCGCGTCGTTCATCGCCGTCGGGATGGAGTGGGTGACGAAGGAGAGGTGCGCCGCCTCGCGCTCGGCGTCGGGGAGGTCGGCGACCGCGGTGAGCGTCGCGTCGACCATCGCATCGATGAAGCCCGGGTGGTTGAACGAGCGCCGCAGCACGTCGAGCTCGAGCTCCGTGCCCTCGGGCAGCGCGGCGACGGCGTCCGCGAGGTTCTCGCGGTACTGCCGACAGCTCGAGTACGACGAGTAGACGCTGGTGAAGAAGACCGCGGCACGCTTCACGCCGTCGGCCACCATCTGCTCCAGCGCCTCGCCGATGTAGGGGCCCCAGTTGCGGTTGCCCCAGTAGACCGGCAGGTCGAGACCGTTGCCGGCGAGGTCCTCGCGGATGGCGGCAAGGAACTCGCGGTTGCGGTCGTTGATCGGCGACTTCCCCCCGAAGTGGAAGTAGTGCTCACCCACCTCCACGAGCCGTTCGCGCGGGATGCCGCGGCCGCGGGTGACGTTCTCGAGGAACGGCACGACCTCCTCGGGGGCCTCCGGACCGCCGAAGGAGACCAGCAGGAGGGCGTCGTACGGCGAGGGGTCGTGCTGCATGCCCCCATCGTAGAGAGACGTGGCGTAGGGTTCGGGAAACGGAGTCGACCAGCGACCAGCCGGGCCATGTTTGTAAGGGACGTCACGATGCAGCACCTCTCGCTCACGGGGCTGAGCGATGACGGGCGCCGCCTGATGATGACCGACGGTGCGGGCAACGGGTTCTTCCTCGATGTCGATCACCGACTCCGTGCTGCTCTCCGTGACAACCGCACGACCGGCCCCGCTCCGAGGGAGAAGAAGATGGAGTCCACCCTTCGTCCGCGCGACATCCAGACCCGGATCCGGGCCGGTGAGTCCGCCGAGTCGGTGGCCACCGCCGCCGGCACGTCGGTCGACCGGATCATGGTCTTCGCCGCACCTGTCCTCGCCGAGCGCGAGCACATGGCCGAGCGCGCGCAGAAGGGTGCGGTCCGTCGCCGCGGCACCGCCGAGGCGGGGGCCCGGACCCTGGGTGACGCCGTCACGCTGCAGCTGCGTCCGCACGGCGTGCACGCAGAGGACGTCGAGTGGGACGCCTGGCGCCGCGAGGACGGCCGCTGGGTGCTGACCGCCGAGTACCTCTGCGACGCGCGCGCCGGCCAGGCCCGCTTCGCCTTCGACATCCCGGGCAACTACGTCCTCACCGAGAACGACGACGCCCGCTGGCTGATCGGCGACGCGCTCGAGACCTCCCCGGTGGCACCGCAGCGCGACGACCTGCAGCAGGCCCGCGAGCGTCGCCTGGCGCCGGTCGAGGACACCGAGCCGACTGTCCCGGTCTTCACCACGTCTCCCGAGGCGCCGTCGGCGCCCGTCGAGACGCCGGCCCCTGCCGCTCAGGCCCCGGTGGCCCCGACGCCCGCAGCCCCTGCCGCTCCGGCTGCTCAGGCCCCGGCTGCGGCTCCCGCTGCGCCGAAGCCGACCGCACCTGCCGCGGCTGCTGCGGCAGCGCGCGACGAGGTCCCGCTCGGCGAGGCGCCGGAGCGCACCGAGGAGCCGGCCCGCAAGCCCGTCCCGAAGAACAAGCGCGGTCGCGCCTCCGTCCCGAGCTGGGACGAGATCATGTTCGGCGGTCCATCGGAGCGCTGAGGGCGGCCTTCTCGACCTCGAGCACGGCCACCGAGTGCCGCTCCGCCTCGAAGGCGGCGTGACCACCGCGCACCCCGAAGAGCCGCTTGGACCACACCAGGTAGGCGACGGCGGCGAGGTTGACCAGCAGCGCCAGCACCTTGATCAGACTGATGTGGTGGGCCACCTCGTAGAGCTCCCACGGGATGAACGCCGAGGTGCCGACCACGGCGACGTACTCGCCCCAGCGCTTGAGCAGCCACAGCCCGATGCCCTCGAGGAACTGCAGGCCGGCGTACGCCGCGACGCCCACCGCCGCCCAGATCAGGGTGTCGTGGCCGAAGTGCATCGCCTTCTGGATCAGGTGGATCGGGCTGGTCTCCTGGACGTCGACATGCATGCGGTCGGCGATCGGCTTGAACAGCGGCAGGTAGGTGTCGAACCAGTGCTGCAGGCTGTTGCGCGCACCCTCGAAGCGGTAGATGCCGTAAGCGATGCCCGACAGGATCAGGCCGCGGATCAGGCGTTCGACGGCCAGCAGGCGCAGGATGAAGGCGTCCTTGAGCGCCTTGCCGCGCAGCACGATCGGCGCGGTGTCGGCCGGCCCGGACAGCTGCGGTGCGCCGGGGACGTACAGGTCGCACCGCAGGCAGCGCCACGCCTCTCCGGCGGGCGTCGTGACGTGCAACCGGGCAGCGAGCGCTTCCTCGTCGGGACGGAAGGTGACGTGCCCGCGGGCGCCGCACGAGCGGAGGTTCCAGTCACGCGCACGCGGCTTCAGGTCCATGCGCGCAGCATGTCAGGTCAGCGGGCGCGACCGGCGGCGATCCAGCCGGACCAGCTGCCGGGGTAGAGCGCAGCCGCGATACCCAGCGTCTCCAGGGCGAGGATGTCGTGGCACGCGGTCACTCCGCTGCCGCAGTAGACGGCGACGTCCTTGCCGATGCCCGCCCCGACGTGGCGATACGAGTCGCGCAGCGTGTGGACGTCCTGGAAGTGACCGTGGTTGTCGAGGTTCCACGCCGTCGGGTGGTTGACCGCGCCCGGGATGTGGCCCGCGACGGGATCGATCGGCTCGACCTCGCCGCGGAAGCGCTCGGGCGCCCGCGCGTCGATCAGCGTGCCCGCCCCGGCGATGCGCGCAGCGCCGTCCGCATCGACGACCGGCATCGAGCCGGGCACGCCGTGGAAGTCGCCGGGAGTCGTCACGACAGGGCCGGACTCGACCTCTCCCCCGGCCGCCGTCCAGGCCGACCAGCCGCCGTCGAGGACACGCACGTCCGGGTGCCCGTAGTGGCGCAGCAGCCACCAGGCGCGCGAAGCGGCGTGACCGGCCCAGTCGTCGTAGACGACGACGGGCGTCTCCAGGCCCACGCCGGCCCGCTGCATCGCAGCGACGAAGACCGCCGGCTCGGGCAGCGGATGGCGGCCGCCCTCGCCGGGTGGCGCAGCCAGGTCGGCGTTCATGTCGACGTACGCCGCCCCGGGGATGTGGCCCGCCTCATGATCGGCCGGACCACCCGGTCCGCCCATCCGGTAGCGGACGTCGAGGAGGACGGGACGACGTCCCGAGTCGAGCAGGGAGCGGAGCTCCTCTGCGGACACCAGCGGCGTCATGACGGCCGCGCCTGCGGCGTGTTCTTCGCGGTGAGCGCGGGGTCACGGGTGACGACATCGCCCAGCGCGGCGTCGATGCGGGACATCACCTCGGGATCGAGCTTCACGCCGACCGCCTTGACGTTCTCGTGCACCTGCTCGGGACGCGAGGCGCCGACGATCGCGGACGCCACGTTGTCGTTCTGGAGGACCCAGGCGACGGCGAGCTGGGCCGGCGTCAGGTCGACCTCGGCGGCGATCGGCACGAGACCCTGGACCGCGGTCAGCACGTCGTCGCGCAGCCAGCGCCCGACCATGTCGGCGCCACCCTTCTCGTCGGTCGCGCGCGACCCGGCGGGCGGCGGGGTACCGGGTAGGTACTTGCCGGTCAGCACGCCCTGGGCGATCGGCGACCAGACGATCTGTGACACCCCGAGCTCGCGCGAGGCGGGCACCACCTCGTCCTCGATCACGCGCCACAGCATGGAGTACTGCGGCTGGCTCGAGATCAGCTGGATGCCGAGCTCCTTCGCCAGCGCGTGGCCTGCGCGAATCTGGTCGGCGGTCCACTCGCTGACGCCGATGTAGAGCGCCTTGCCTTGACGGACGACGTCGGCGAACGCCTGCATCGTCTCCTCGAGCGGCGTCTCCACGTCGTACCGGTGGGCCTGGTAGAGGTCGACGTAGTCAGTCTGGAGGCGACGAAGCGATCCGTTGATCGACTCCAGGATGTGCTTGCGCGAGAGCCCCGAGTCGTTGTGACCGCGCGGTCCGGTGGGCCAGTAGACCTTCGTGAAGATCTCGACCGACTCACGCCGTTCGCCCTTCAGCGCCTCGCCGAGCACCGTCTCGGCGGCTGTGTTGGCGTAGACGTCGGCTGTGTCGTACGACGTGATGCCCGCGTCGAGCGCCGCCCGCACGCACTGCGTGGCGACGTCGTTCTCGACCTGGGACCCATGGGTGATCCAGTTGCCGTACGTGATCTCCGAGATCTTGAGCCCGCTGTTCCCGAGGTACCTGAAGTCCATGCCTGCGAGTCTGCACCGACGGTCAAGGACGTCGGTGGCGGCTGGCATGATTCTCCGCTGTGGCTGAACTGATCTTCCGTACCGGCACGATGGACGCCGGCAAGAGCACCCTGGCGCTCCAGACCAACCACAACCACGCCGCGCGCGGCCGCGTCGGGCTGATCTTCACCACCAAGGACCGGGCCGGCGAGGCCGTCCTGTCGAGCCGGCTGGGCCTCACCCACCAGGCCGTCGAAGTCAACCCCGACTTCGACTTCTGGAAGCACGTCGTCCAGTCGCTGACCGCCGGCGCCCGGATCGACTACCTGATCTGCGACGAGGCCCAGTTCTACGCTCCGGCGCAGATCGAGGACCTCGCCAAGATCGTCGACGAGCTGCAGATCGACGTCTTCTGCTTCGGCATCCTCACCGACTTCCGCACGAAGCTCTTCCCGGGCTCCGCACGCCTGGTCGAGCTCGCCGACCGCACCGAGGTGCTGCAGGTCGAGGCGCTCTGCTGGTGCGGCAAGAAGGCCACCCACAACGCCCGCACCGAGAACGGCGCGATGGTCACCGAGGGCGACCAGGTCGTCGTCGGCGACGTCGTCGAGGATGCCGACGTCCGGGTCGCGTACGAGGTGCTCTGCCGCCAGCACCACCGCCGTGCCCTCACCGCCGCCCGCGCGAAGGCCGTCTCGCTGGCTCCGGAGCCCCTGCCGTTCGGCTGATCAGCCGATCAGGATGGGGATCTCCAGCTCGTCGCGCGTGAGCGATCCATGGAGTCCGATCATGGTGTTCTCGCGCGGGAAGTCGCGGGTCGAGAAGATCGCGAGGTCGTCATGGCAGGCGACCATCACGTCACCGAGTCGCCCGGCGACGCGGTCCTCGACGGGACCGAACCAGCCACGGGCGATCGCCTCGTCGCGGCTCAGCACGGTCGCCCGATCACCGAGGTGGGCACGCCAGGCGGCGAGCACGTCGTCGAGCGCACCGGGCTTCACGTAGAGGTGACGGAAGCGCGCCTCGCCACCGACTAGGGTGATCCCTCGCCGCAGGTGCGAGAGCTTGTCGAGCTCGATCCGCGAGCCGGCCGGCGAGTCGATCATGCCGTGGTCCGCGACGACCAGCAGGCGCACGGACTTCGGCAGGGCGTCGCGCAGGTCCTCGGCGAACTCGTCGATCAGCTGCAGCTCGACGAGCCACTCCGCCGACGCAACGCCGTACTGGTGGCCGGCCTTGTCCAGCTCGCCGTCGTAGACGTAGGTGAACGACGGCCCGTCAGCGGACTCCAGCGTCTCGGCCAGGCGGTCACCCGGTGTGTCCGCGCCGCGGTACGTCGCTCCCCGGTGTGCCGCGCGCGTGAGCCCGGACGTCGCGAACTGCTTCTTGTTGACCGCTGCGGTGTAGATGCCGCGCGCCGCCAGCTGGGCGAACGCCGTCTCGTGCGACTGGTACGTCAACGGGTCGACGTCGCGGTCCCACTGCAGATGGTTGAGCAGCTCGCCGGTCTCCGGCACGCGCGCCGTGTAGCCGACGAGCCCGTGCTGACCGGGCAGGAGACCGGTGCCCAGACTGGTCAGGCTGGTCGCGGTGGTCGACGGCACACCCGAGGTGCCGGTGGACCCGCGCAGCGAGGTCAGGAACGGCGCCGCGTGGGCGTAGCGCTCGAGCAGCTGCTGGCCAAGACCGTCGATGAGGAGCACCACGTACGCCGGCGCAGGCGGGAGGACCAGCCCCGACGGCGTCACACCGAGCGGCTTGCCCAGCGCAGCGGCCACCGCCGGCACCACGTCAGCGATCGACCGCTCGCCGTACGCCGGGAAGCCGAGCTCGAGGCCGGGGAGGCTCATCCCTGCGTGTGCGCGCTCAGCGACGCCGCGAACGCGAGCAGCCGGTCCACCTCGTCCTGGCCCTCGGCCGCCGCGCTGACGCGCAGCGAGAAGTCGTCGGACGCGAGCACACCGGTGTAGCCGTGGTCGGCGTCGCAGTTGGGGTCGTTGCAGCCCGCGGGCTCGAGGTCGATGCGGCCGACGCCGCCCCAGCCGATCGTCAGCACGGCCTCGGCAGCGGGCTGTGCGCCCCGGTCCGGGTTGGTGACCATGCGGGTCACCACGACGGACTTCACGCCAGACAGGGCGATCGCCTCGGTCGAGGTCGACGTGTACGGCTGCGGGAGCAGGTCGTCACCGCCGTGCTCGTCGGTGTGGGCCAGGATCAGCCGGCTCGGGGTCAGGACGACCACGGTGATGTGGCGGCGTACCTCGTCGTGCTCGATCGTCGGCTCGTGGTGGACGTGGAAGTCCACGATCTCCTCGCCGGCGAGCGCGGTCGCCACGCCGTCGAAGACCACCTCGGGGTAGTACCCCGTGCGCTCGATCGCGCGCTTCAAGCTGCTCGTTGCCATGGGGCCGAGTCTGTCACGGCTCACGGTGGTCGACGTGCGAGCGCGAGATCGTGCTCGCGATGTCGAGGACGGATTCGACCGTGGCCTGGAGGTTTGCGCGGGTCGAGTCCTCGGGCAGCGGCATCGTGATGAAGGAGACGATCAGCCGTGTGGTCCAGGTGATGGCGACCCGCGGGTCGACGTCGGGCCAGACACCGGCCGCGACGCGGGCGCGGATGATCGGGGTCAGGCGCGGCTCGGCCGTCTCCAGGACGATCGGGAGCAGCCGCGGGAGCTGCGCGTTGAGGATCTCCGGGTGCCGGGCCAGGATCGCCCGCATGGCCGGGTGCTCACGCGCCTCCATGACGATGTCGACGACCACGGTGACGTAGTCGCGGAACGGATCGGTCGAGGTCTCGGCGCGCTGCACGACCTCCTCGACGGCCCGGTGCACCTCGACCCGCATCAGCGAGTCGTAGAGCTCGGTCCGATCGCGGAAGTGCCGGTAGAGCGTGGGGCGCGACACCTGCGCCCGCTCGGCGATCGTGGTGATCAGCCGCGGACGGGGGCCGTGCTCGCGCAGCACCTGGGCAGCCGCATCGAGGATGCGCTCCCGCAGGTCGTTTCGACCAGCCACTCCAACTCCGTCCTTCGCGTGCGCCCATTATCGCGGACGCCGACCGCATCCCTGAACGCAACGTTTTCCGTGTTTCATGGTTACACTTTCGCCGTTTTGTAACGAGAAGGAGGAGTCGTGGGCCTGACCAGCGATCCGTTCGCCGTCCTCGCCGACCGCCTCGCCGGACGCTCCGCGTCATCCGACGGAGCCCGCCTCGCGCTCGTCGTCGAAGGTGGCGGCATGCGCGGCGTCATCTCCGCAGCCATGGCGACGGCGCTGGAGGAGATCGGCGCCACGCGTCACTTCGATCTGTTCGTCGGAACGTCGGCCGGCGCGACCAACGCCCTGGCCGCGGCCTGCGGCCGGTCGAGCGTGCTCAGCGACCTCTACCCGACGGCGTACGTCTCGCGCGAGCTGATCGACCCGCGCAACCTGCTCCGCGGCCGACCCGTGGTCCACGGCGAGCGGGTCATCGACGTGACGCTGCGGGCGCTCGAGCTGGAGAGCCTGATCCAGCAGGTCACCGCGCCGGTGGCCCTGGTCGCCACCCGGCTGACCGACGGCGTCGCCGTGCCCCTCACCGCGCTGCGCGGGCCTGGTGAGCTGGCCGGCGCTCTCCTCGCGAGCTGCGCACTCCCCCTCGTCGGTGGGCCGCCGGTCGACCACGTCGGCGAGCGCTGGCTGGACGGCGGCGTCTCCGAGGCCATCCCGGTGCGTGCCGCCGCTGCTCTCGGTGCGACCCACGCGATCGTGCTCGCCACCCGGCCGGACGGTGCGGCCCCGAGCCGCGGTCCCATGGACCGCCTGATCGAGCGCTACCTCGGCCGGTACGGCAGCGACGTCGCCGCCGCCTACCGCGCACGCCCCGAGCGATACGCCGCCGACCGGGCCGCGATGACCGCCGGCGAGCTGGTCGGCGTCCGCACGGCCGTGCTGGCGCCCGGAGCGCACGACCCGATCCCGGGCCGCACCGACCGGGACCCGGACCGGATCCGGATCGCCCACGCCACGGCGTACCGTCGCGCCCACGAGCTCCTCCGCTCCGTCGGCGTACTCGATGACCAGACCCTTGCGAACGGAGCCTGACATGCTGCCCGACCAGCCGCTCTTCTACTCGGCCCTCAAGTACGCGCTGCTCGCGCCGTGGCTCAAGCTCGCGCTGCAGCCGAAGGTGATCGGCCGCGAGAACGTCCCGACGTCCGGTGGTGTCCTGCTCGCCGGCAACCACCTGTCGTACCTCGACTGGCTCGTCGTCCCGATGTCGCTGCCGCGGATGGTCCGCTATGTCGCGAAGGCGGAGTACTTCGAGGGCACCGGCCTGCAGGGCGCGTGGCACCGGTTCTTCTTCACCAACACCGGCAACGTCCCGATCGACCGCTCCGGCGCGACCGCCGCCGAGGGCGCGATGATCACGGCGAAGCGGATCCTCAACGAGGGCCACATCTTCGGCATCTACCCCGAGGGCACCCGCTCGCACGACGGCCGCCTCTACAAGGGCAAGACCGGCGTCGCGCGGATCGCCTTCGACACGCAGGTGCCGCTCGTCCCGGTCGCCGTCATCGGCACCGACACCCTGGCTCCGGCCGGCAAGGTCGTGGGCCGCTGGACCCGCCCGACGATCATCTTCGGCGAGCCGATCGACCTCTCCCCCTGGGCTGGCCGCGAGGAGTCGCGGGAGGCACAGCGCGAGCTGACCGACCTGGTCATGGAGCGTATCGCCGCCCTCTCCGGTCAGGAGTACGTCGCCGACACGTACTGCGCCGACGCGAAGCGCGCGTTGCGGGAGTCCCGCGAGGGCTGATCCGGGTCGATGATGGGCAGGTGACCACCTCACCTGCTTCACGCGCGGCGCAGGCCGCGGCCCTGCTGGACCTCCACGCAGGCCCCGGCTTCGTGCTCCCGAACGCGTGGGACGCCGGCTCCGCCAGGATCCTCGCCGGGTGCGGCTTTCCGGCGATCGCCACGACCAGCGCGGGCGTCGCGTGGTCGCTGGGTGTGCCTGACGGCGGACTCGTGTCGCGCGACGTGATGCTGTCGCACATCGCGGCCATCGTCGCCGCCGTGCCGGTGCCGGTGACCGCTGATCTGGAGGCGGGCTACTCGTCCTCCGCCTCGGGGGTCGCAACCACTGTCGGGCTGGCCGTGGATGCTGGCGCCGTCGGGGCGAACCTCGAGGACATCGCCGACGGCTCGCTCTTCTCCGTCTCGGACGGCGCCGAGCGGATCGCCGCCGCGCGCTCTGCCGCGCCTGCGGGCACCTTCGTCATCAATGCCCGCACGGACACGTACTTCGCGGGTGCCTTCTCGGATCCGTTCGCGGAGACGATCACGCGGGCAGTCGCCTACGTCGAGGCCGGCGCGGACTGCATCTTCGTGCCGGGCGTCCGTGATGCCGACACGATCCGGCGTCTCGCCGCCGAGATCCCCGCGCCCCTCAACATCGTCGCCGGACTCGCCAACACCATCTCCGCTCCCGACCTCTTCGCCCTCGGCGTTGCCCGGGTGAGTCTCGGGGGCAGCATCACGCGCGCTGTGTTCGCGTTGCTGGAACGCGCAGGTGCCGAGCTGCTGACCACCGGCACGCTCGGGTTCCTCGACGGCGCGATCAGCTATGCGGAGTTGCAGGAGCGGATGCGTTCCTGAGCGCTGCGTTGACGACGCTGAAGAGGCGGCTCGACGGCTCGAGCGCCGGACCGACTTCCGTGCCATCGTGCCGGAGCGTCAGCGCGGCGAAGCAGACGTCGCTCGTGAGCACCGCGACCCATTCACCACTCTCGCTGTGGAAGGTGAGCGCATCGGTCCTCGTCTCGACGATGTCCGGGCAGTGGCGGATCTCCGGGACCGTGGAGACGCCGGGCTGCGTGTTGACGAGATCAACCAGCCGCTGGACATCCGCTGCGGCTGTGACCGTACGGCGGGTCGTCTTCGTGGCCGGCCCGGGTCCGGAGGACGACGTGGTGGTTCGACGGATCGTGACCTCCGAGACATCTCGAGGGATCCACGCAGTCCTGGCGAACCGCGCTGCGACAAACGTGTCGACGCGGACCGCGACCCCGCCGGCGCACGTGCTGATCGCGAAGGTCGCGATGCCGCCGGTGTGCACGGACGTGCTGCGACCGAGGACCTCGAGGTCATGCTCGGTGATGTGCCCGTTCGTGCTCGACCAGGAGTCGCCGTTGTCGGCCCGCAGCGGCCGCGGGGCATGCCGGTGCACCCACGTCTCGAGGTCCGCCACCGACGCGGGCACGGTCCACCACGTCGTTCGGCGGAAGTGATCATCCGACGGCGTCAGCCCCACCGACGCCGAGCGAAACTGCTTGGCGGGCGACGTCGTCCACTCCTTCGATCCCTTCGGCATCGGCACGGCGTGCAGCAGCCAGTCGGCGTACTTCGCGGTCGCGGCCCGGTTGTCGGCTGTGGCCGGCTCGTCGAGATGGATGCGCGGGTTGGCCGAGGCCGCGTGCGTCGGCGTCGCGGGCGGATCCGACGTGCACGCCGTCAGGCTGAGGGCGAGTGCGGCGGACGCGGCGACGGCAAGGGCAGGGCGCATGGGCGACATGATCGTCGGACGCGCTGGCGCGCGAGGTGGTTCCGCCGAACCCGTCAGCCGATGTGCTCGGCGAGCGCCACGATGATCCCGCTCGGGCCGCGGAGGTAGCAGAGCCGGTAGATGTCCTCGTAGTTGGCGACCTGCCCGAGCAGCGTCGCGCCGTGTCGTCCGAGGCGGTCCAGCATCGTGTCGATGTCGTCGACCTCGAACATCACGCGGTGCAGCCCGATCGTGTTCGGTTGTGCGTGCGGCGGCTCGGGGGTGGTCGCCACCGGAGTGGCGTACGCCGTCAGCTCGAGGCGGCCACTGCCGTCCGGCGTACGCATCATCGCGATCTCTGTCCGTACGCCGTCGAGCCCGGTGCACTGGTCGGCGACCGCACCCTCGACCTGCTGACGACCCTCCAGGTCGAGGCCGAGCTCGGTGAAAAAGGCGATCGCGGCGTCGAGGTCATCCACCACGATCGCGACGTTGTCCATGCGCAGGGTGGTCATCTGGTCAGGCTAGGCCGGGCGACCGGGACGAGGCCATGCCGCCCGCCTGAGTAGCACGACGCATCCCCTCCGGCTCCCGCTCCCTGAGGCTGGGTCCATGACCAAAGAACTCCTCCGCACGTCCCTTGTCGTCGCACTCTGGAGTGCCGCGATGTGGTTCGCCTGGCTCGGCTGGGACCACGGCTACTACGAGGTCAACGGCGTCGCGCAAGGTCCGTACCGCGCGTGGCAGGTGGTCGGCTGCGGTGCTGCCGTCACCCTCGGCGCCGTCGTCGGCTACCTGCGCTCCCCCGGTCGTTCGTCCATCTGGATCGTTGCCGCGGCCGGCGTCGTCGGCTTCGCGGTGCCGTGGGGCCGAGATGCCTCCGGCGACGAGTCGGGCATGTGGCTTGTCGATCTGATGATGCTGCTGGTCGGCGGCTTCATCGGGCTGTCGATGCTGCTCGGGCTCATCTGGCTGATGCGCGACGCCGACCGGAGCGACGGCCGCTGGTCCGAGGAGGTCATCGGCTTCCTCGCGATCGTCGGCTGCCTGCTGCTTGTCACGCCGGTCTTCCCGCTCGGCGTAGTGGTGCTGGGGATCGCTGCCGTCTCCTACGTACGTCGTCGTCGGAACCGCGCGCCGTTGGTGCGCTGATCCAGCACGCACGACACCGGCTGTCACGCGCGTTCGTAGATGCCGATCACGTCACCGGTGGCGTCGCTGAACACGAGTTGGTCGTCGCGCAGCCGGACCTGCGACGCCTGCGCGATCGCGTCCACGTTCTGCGGCGTCTCGGCGAACGCTGAACCGGTGCCGGGCTTCAAGGTCGTCAGACACGCCACCAGCGTGGTGACTGCCGGGCCCGCCTGAGCCCAGTCGCCAAACGTCGATAACAGCGCGGTGCCACTCGTGGAGTTGCACCCGTCGGCAGCACTCCACGCGATGTCTGCATCCCGACGCGAGAAGGAGGCACCCAGACGCTTCCCCGTGAACGTGCGCCAGTCCTCCCGCTTCCCGAAGAGCTCGACCGGGTGCCACGCGCCGATCAGCTCCGACGCCGTAGCGACTCGGTCCGCTGAACGCGACGCGGACGGCCGGGGCGATTCGGCGCGCCCGGGGTCCGATGCGTGCGAGCACGCGGAGAGCATCAAGCAGGCGGCAAGGGCCACGGCAGTGGGACGCATACCGCGACGCTAGGAGACGCGGCGCCCACCGTCTTGATTTCCGGAGAACCGATCGAGTCAGGCTGCGTCGTACGGCTGCGGCGCTCGGGGTGGGCGCGACCGAACGGTGTGGCCGGTGGGAGTCGCAGTCTCGATGGAGCCATCAGGCGCTGGACCTGCTCGCCAACCTGGTGCTTGTTTCGCGTGGTTGCACGCTTCGCAGAGGCCCTGCCCGTTGTCGAGGGAGGTCTGTCCGCCGGCATCGTGGTCGAGCGCGTGGTCGAGATGACGGATCGGAGCCCCGCACCACGGCGTACGACAGAGCTGGTCGCGGAAGACGATCAGCTTCGCCAGCATCCGGGGGAAGAGGCGGGCTCGGGAGTCCATGGCCACGAGACGGCCGTCGTTGCCGGCGTACAGGCGGCGGAGCCAGAGCTCGAGGCCGGCGTCCAGGGTGTCGTGGGCGAGCCGACGGGCAAGGTCCGCGGGGATCTGGCCGAAGCCGTCGAGGTGCGCGGGCTCGTGGTCGCCGCCGAGGAGAGTCTGGTCGGAGAGGACGACATCGACCGTCGTCGGGACGACCGGCGGACCGCCCGGAACGACGGGTCGGGCACCGGTCGCGCGCACGACGAGGAGGTCCGCCATCAGCTGACCGCGCGAGCGCTCGTCACCGGCAGCGCGGAGCCGGTCGGCCTCCTTCGACAGCGCCGCGAAGACCGCCACACCCTGCGCCACCGGGAGCAGCGCCGAGAGCTGGCTCATCACGTCGGGAGCGGGACGCAGCGTGACCCGGCGGTCGGCCTCGGCCTTGCGCCGCCGCCCGACGACCGAGCCGGGATCGAGCTGGTACGCCAGCCGGCGGACGTCGCCAACGAGCTCCCGATCGGAGTACGCCGAGAAGGCCTCCGGGTCGCCGGCGATGGCGCGGTCGACCGTGGCGCGATCGCTGCGCGACAGGCAGGCCGTCTCCTGCGCCATCAGCGTCGCGCGGAACTCGGTGACCTGGCCCGCGCGCAAGGCGGACAGGGTGTGCGGCATCTCGTCGCTGAGCACGACCGCGAGGCCGAGGTGCCGCTGACCGCGGTGCGGCGACTCGCGGCGGGCGAAGGCGACCTGGGAGGCAACGCCTCTCCCCTGCCTCGCCGACGGCACACCGGCCGCCGCCTGCTCGGCTCGCTGGGAGCGAGCGAACTCCGCCGTGACCACCGCCTGAGCACCAGCCGCAGCACAGGTCAGCTCCTCGAGCGCTCGCAGCAGCTCGATCCGCTGCGGATCGTCAGCGGCCAGCTCGGCAGAGCCAAGCGACCGGGTCCATCCGCGCACGGTGTCCGCATCGACGGGCAGCCGAGTCGGCCCGGTGACCACCGAGCCGACGACGTTTCCCGAGATGCCGAACATGTGTTCGATTTTACCTGTGCCTGTACCGGAAAGGAACCCCTCCAGACCTCCTTGTGGAAACTGTTTTCGCAGGTCAAAGCCCGGTTTTCATCCACAGGTCGCCGATCGCGCCGACCCCCGCTCCATCGCTCAACAGTTCACCTCAAGCACCGACGTCGGCTTGCTACAGGACGAGTACGACCAGTCCACGCCACCGAACTTGTCGCGCGTGCTGTCGACGTACACCTCGGTCGTGCGCTGCTTCGTCACGCGGTAGTAGCTGACGATCGGGTCGCCTTCGGTCGTCAGCGCCTGGACCTTGAGCTCGCCGCCCTTCCCCGATCTGAGCGCTGCAGCCAGGCACGTGATCCCGTCACGACCCGCCCTCTCCAGGCTGATGCCCTGATCGAGGACCAGCGACCCGCAACTTGGCAGCGGCGCACGCGCCTCAAACGAGCCGTCGCCCGGATCGCCAGCATCAGCCGAGCACGCACTGACACCCGCAAGGCCGATGACCAGCCCGGACAACGCGACGACCCACCTGCGAGGAGATTCCATGTCGGTCTGACGCGCCATCGTCGCCTCGGGTTCCGACGACGGCGACGTACGCGAACTCGCACCGCTGTCGCCGACTCAATGCAGCGTGTCCCCCGGCAGCGGATTCAGCCGCCGCGCAAACCAATCAGCGCGAGCATCCGTAACCGGCTGGACGCGGATCGACGCGGAGAGCACGGAGGCACCAGAGGACGAGGCCAGGACCAGCGGCAGCGAGATGTGGTGGATCTGGGGCAGGTCGTTCTTGAGGCGCGCGACCCGCAGCAGCAGCTCCTCGACCGCGTCGACGTCGACGATGTCGGAGCCGCGGTAGCCGAAGAGCATCGGCGACCCCTTGATCTCGCGCGTCATCGCACGGGCGTCGTGCACCGACAGCGGCGGGATGCGCCAGGAGCGGTCGCCGAGCAGCTCGGAGACCGGACCCGCGATACCGAACGAGACCACCGGGCCGAAGAGCGGATCCTCCTCGGCTGTGATCGAGACCGGCACGCCCTGCGGCGCCGTCGGCTGGACCACGAACGCCGCCTCGTCCGGGTGCTCGACCCGGCCACGGAGCAGCGCCCATGCCTGGCGCATCTCCCCCGCGTCGCGGATGTGGCGCCACGAGTGGACCAGGTCCGGACGCTGTCGGAAGCGGTCGGCGGTCGCCTTGAGGACGACGTCCCAGCCGAGGTCCGAGGCCGCGGCGATCGCGTCCTCGACGGTGTCGGCGGGCAGCGACGGCCACAGCTCCATGCCGTACGCCGCGAGGACGTCGTGCGCCTCGGCGTACTCCAGGACGCGGCCACGGGGAGCGATGGAGAGCACCTGCTCGACGACCTCGCGGCCGCCGACGGGGTCGACGAGCACCTCGGCGGCCTCGTGCTGCGGGAGCCGGAGCCACACGGCGTACTCGACGACCTTGGCGAGGGCTCGGACCGCGGACTCGACAGCCGGATAGGACGGCACCGATCCGCGGCCGGCAGCGCCGCCGGACGCATCGCGCACGCGGAGCTGCGGCGGGACACCCTTCTCACCGAGGAACGTCGACACGATCGGCTTCGTCGACGTGGCCGCAGCCGCAGCCAGTGCGGTCGCGGGCTCGGCGGCCGAGGCGTTGAGGGGCGGCAGCCAGACCGCGACGACGGCGTCGATGTCGTCGGACCCGATCGCCTCGCGCAGCGCCTCCTCGAAGTCCGCAGCGGTCGCCCGCGCGCCCAGATCGAACTGGCGCGCCACCACGAGACCTGAGCCGGCCGCAGCATCGCGCGCCAGCAGTCCGATGGCGTCGGAGTTGCCGACGACAGCGACCCGGCGTCCGGCCGGAAGCGGCTGGTGCGCGAGCACCTGCGCGACGTCGAACATCTCCTCCAGCGTGTCGACCTGGATCACGCCGGCCTGGCGGAACATCGCGTCGACGGCACCCGGCGGGGTCATCGCCGTACGGACCTGGTGGCCCATCGGCACACCCTGCGTGGTCCGGCCGGACCGCACAGCCACGATCGGCTTCTTCCGCGAGACGCGGCGGGCGATGCGGGAGAACTTCCGCGGGTTACCCATCGACTCCATGTAGAGCAGGACGACCTCGGTCGAGTCGTCCTCCTCCCAGTACTGCAGGAGGTCGTTGCCGGAGACGTCGGCACGATTGCCCGCAGAGACGAACGTCGACAGGCCGAGGCCTCGCGCGTTGACCTTGTCGAGGATCGCCGAGCCCAGCGCACCGGACTGGCAGAAGAAGCCAGCGCGACCACGGGCCGGCATGTTCGGCGACAGCGAGGCGTTGATCGAGACGTCGGGGTCGGTGTTGATGACGCCGAGGCAGTTGGGGCCGATCAGCCGCAGGCCGTAGGAGCGGGCGAGGCCGACGAGCTTGCGCTGGCGCTGGCGCCCCTCCTCACCGGTCTCCGCGAAGCCCGACGAGATGACGACGAGACCCTTGACGCCCTTGGCCGCGCAGTCGAGAACGACGTCCTGCACCGCGTCGGCCGGCACGGCAACGATCGCGAGGTCGACCTCGTCCGGGATCTCCCCCACGGTCGCGTACGCCGCGAGGCCGCTGGTCGACTCCCCCGTCGGGTTGACCGCGTAGACGCGTCCGGTGAAGTCGCCGGTGACCAGGTTGCGCACGAGCGCCTGGCCGATCGAGCCGGGGCGACGCGAGGCACCGATCACCGCGACGGACCGGGCGGCGAGGAACTGTGCGATCGCCGCCGACTCCGAGCGGTGCTCGCGGTCCTGCATGACACCGATGGCGGTGGTGGTCGGGTCGATGTCGAAACCGAGCGTCATCACGCCGTCCTCGACGCCGCCCATGACCTGATAGCCCGCGGCCTCGAACGTCGCGATCATCCGCTTGTTGTCGGGCAGGACGTCGGCGGTGAAGCGTCGTACGCCGCGCTCCCGGCCGGCCTGCGCGAGGTGCTCGAGGAGGATCTGCGCGATGCCGCGACCCTGGTGCCGGTCCTCGACGAGGAAGGCGACCTCCGCCTCACCGGGCGACACGACGTCGAAACGACCGACCGCGATGATCCGGCCGGCGAGCTCCATGACGAAGGCGATCCGCTTGGTGTGGTCGACGCGGGTGAAGATCGCGATCTCGCGCGTCGACAGCTTCGGCCGGGGCGCGAAGAACCGGTAGTACTTCGACCGGTCGGACACGCGCGCGTAGAACTGCTCGAGCCCCGCGGCGTCATCCGGACGGATCGGACGGATGTGGGCCGTGCCACCGTCGAGCAGCAGGACATCAGCCGCCCAGTGGTGCGGGGGCTCAATGGTCTCCGGCGCGGCTTCGCTCACGGGGAGAAATCTACGGGAGACTTCCCCCATGGCACGCCGCACCACCCCCGCACCGCCCCCTGAGGACTTCGAGGAGCACATCCTCGACATCGACGTCCGTGACGAGATGCGGTCATCGTTCCTCGAGTACGCGTACTCCGTCATCTACTCGCGCGCCCTCCCGGACGCGCGCGACGGCCTCAAGCCGGTGCAGCGACGCATCCTCTACACGATGAACGACATGGGCCTGCGGCCCGACCGCGGCCACGTCAAGAGCGCCCGCGTCGTCGGCGAGGTCATGGGTCGCCTGCACCCGCACGGTGACTCCGCGATCTACGACGCGATGGTCCGCATGGCCCAGCCGTGGTCGATGCGCGTGCCCTTCATCGACGGGCACGGCAACTTCGGCTCGCCCGACAACGGCCCGGCCGCCATGCGTTACACCGAGGCGCGCATGTCCCCCGCCGCGCTCGCGATGACGGCCTCCATCGACGAGGACACCGTCGACTTCAAGCCCAACTACGACAGCCGCGAGATGGAGCCGACGGTCCTTCCGTCCGCGCTGCCCAACCTGGTGGTCAACGGCACCACCGGCATCGCGGTCGGCATGGCGACCAACATGGCCCCGCACAACCTGGTCGAGACCGTCCAGGCGCTGCGGCACCTGATCACGCACCCGAAGGCGACCGTCGACGACCTGATGCGGTTCATCCCGGGTCCCGACCTGCCGACCGGCGGCAAGATCATCGGCCTCGACGGCATCCGCGACGCCTACGAGACCGGCCGCGGCAGCTTCAAGATGCGGGCCACTGCCCGCGTCGAGACCCAGGGCCGCAAGAAGGTCATCGTCGTCACCGAGATGCCCTACAACGTGGGCATCGAGAAGGTCGTCGAGCGGATGAAGTCGCTCGTCCAGGCGAAGAAGCTCCAGGGCATCTCCGACGTCAAGGACCTCTCCGACATGGCGAACCCCACGCGCCTGGTCATCGAGGTCAAGAACGGCTTCCACCCCGAGGCGATCCTCGAGCAGCTCTACAAGCAGACGCCGCTCGAGGAGTCGTTCTCCATCAACGCGGTCTGCCTCGTCGAGGGCCAGCCCCGCACGCTCGGCCTCAAGGAGCTCCTCGAGGTCTTCCTCGGTCACCGCTTCGAGGTCGTACGCCGGCGCTCGTCGTTCCGCCGCGGCAAGGCTGCCGACCGCCTGCACCTGGTGCAGGGACTGCTCATCGCGATCCTCGACATCGACGAGGTCATCCAGGTGATCCGGTCCTCCGACAACGCGGCGGCCGCCAAGGAACGCCTCATCGACATCTTCGAGCTGTCGGAGATCCAGGCCGACTACATCCTCGACATGCCGCTGCGTCGCCTGACGAAGTTCAGCAAGCTCGAGCTCGAGAAGGAGCAGGAGGACCTGCGCCGCACCATCGAGGAGCTCGACGCGATCCTCGCCGACGAGAAGCTGCTGCGGAAGGTCGTCTCCGACGAGCTGGCCGAGGTCGCGAAGACCTTCGGCACGCCCCGCCGGACCGTGCTCCTGGAGTCGGCGGGTGTCGCCGTCACCAGCGCCGTGCCGCTGGAGGTCGCCGACGACCCGTGCTTCGTCTTCCTGTCCTCCTCCGGCCTCCTCGCCCGTACGACGACGGCCGATGCGCCCGGCCAGGGCGGACCGCGCGGCAAGCACGACGTGATCGTCTCGGCCGTCCGGGCGACCGCCCGCGGCGAGATCGGCCTGCTCACCACGCAGGGCCGCGTGATCAAGCTCGGTGTCCTCGACCTGCCGACACTCCCGTCGACGGCGAACGATCCCCATCTCACCGGCGGAGCGCCGGTGTCTGAATTTGTCGAGCTGGCCGCGGGCGAACGCGTGCTCGCCCTCACTTCGTTCGCCGAGAACTCGCTCGGCCTCGCCGTCGGCACGAAGCAGGGCATCGTCAAGCGGGTCAACCCGGAGTACCTCTCCAACAAGGACGACTGGGAGTTCATCAGCCTCAAGGACGGCGACGAGGTCGTCGGCGCCCTGGAGATGACCGACCGGGCCGAGACGCTCTGCTTCATCACCACCGACGCGCAGCTGCTGCACTTCGCCGCAGACGGCGTGCGTGCGCAGGGCCGTGCGGGCGGCGGCATCGCCGGCATCCGCCTCGCCGACAAGGCAACCGTGGCGTGGTTCGGTGCCGTCTCCGACGACGCGGTCGTCGTGACTGCCTCCGGGTCCAGCACCGCCCTCCCGGGCACCGAGGCCGGGTCGGTCAAGGTCACCCCGTTCACCGAGTACCCGCCGAAGGGTCGCGGCACCGGCGGCGTCCGCTGCCACCGCATGCTCAAGGGCGAGGACACGCTGGTCTTCGCCTGGGCCGGCGAGCCGCCCGCCCGCGCCGCGGCAGCGAGCGGCGCCCCCGTCGACCTCCCGGAGCTCGACCTGCGGCGCGACGGCTCCGGCGTACCGGTGGCGCAGCCGATCGTCGCGTGCTCCACGTCAGTCACCTTGCAGCTCGGCACCCCGGGCGCCGCAGGCCCTGTGGCAGGCTGACGGCATGCGCGTCCTGACGGCGGCGGTTGCCGCGTCCCTGCTCCTGCTGCCCGCCTGTTCGTCCGACACCCCGAAGCCGGCCGGCGCCTCGCCGGAGAAGGTCCTGGCAGCGGCCGCAAAGAAGCTCGACGCGACCTCCGGCGTCGAGCTGACGCTCAGCTCGGCCGGCCTCCCCGACCAGGGCAACGGCTTCGTCCTGGTCGGCGGCGACGGCACCGCGGTCAAGCCCGATGCCTTCGAAGGCGCGCTGCAGATCAAGGCGCTCGGCCTCAGCACCTCCGCCCGGGTCATCGCGACCGGCGGCAAGGTCTGGATCCAGAACGACCTGCTCGGCGACGGCTTCAAGAAGATCGACCCCGAGCAGTACGGCGTTCCTGACCCGGGTGCCCTGCTGGCGGCCGACGGCGGTGTCAGCGACCTTCTCGCCGAGACGACCCAGCTCGACGAGGGTGACAGCGTGCGCGGCGGCACGGACAACAAGGACGTCCTGACCGAGTACACCGGCGTTCTGACCGGCACGCAGATCCACCACGTGCTCGGCATGGGTGCCGGCGACTTCAAGGTCCGCTACGAGGTCGACTCCGACGGCTACCTGCGCACCGTCGACCTCACGGGTGCCTTCTACGCCGGCGAGCCGGACGCGACGTACACCGTATCCCTCACCAAGTACGACGTCACCAAGCAGATCACCGCCCCGTGACCGCACGCCGTCGTCCGTCGGCGCTCCTCGCGCTGGCGGCCGCCGCGGTGGCCTTCGCCGCCGCTGACACCTACGTCGTCGTCCTCGCCCTGCCGGACATGATGGCGACGCACCAGATCCCGGTGACCGAGCTCCAGCGCGCGGCGCCGATCATCTCCGGTTTCCTGCTCGGGTACGTCGCGATGCTGCCGCTGATCGGCCGTCTGGCCGACCTGCGCGGACGTCTTCCGGTACTCATCCTCTGCCTCGGCATCTTCGCCGTCGGCTCGTTCATGACCGCGTTCTCCGGCGACTTCGGCTCGATGGTGGCCGGCCGCTTCGTGCAGGGCGTCGGCGGCGGCGGGCTGGTCCCGGCGACGCTCGCGCTGGTCGCCGACCTCTATCCGCCCTCCCGGCGGGCCGTGCCGCTCGGCGTCGTGTCCGCCGTCCAGGAGGTCGGCAGCGTGCTCGGACCGCTCTTCGGTGCGGTCGTGCTGGCGCTGTGGTTCTGGCAGGCGATCTTCCTGATCAACGTCGTCGTCGCCGTCACCCTGCTCGCCCTCCTCAAGCTCGCCGAAACCCGGGTTTTGACGCGCCGAGACCCGGGTTTTGACGCGCCGAGTCGCGGGTTTTGGCGGGTGGACTGGCTCGGCCTCGCTGCGCTCGGCCTTGCTGGCGCCTCGTACGTCCTGCTCGTCCTCCGGCCGTCGTCGGTGCAGCGCGACCTCTTCTGGGGCCAGCTCTTCATCCCGTACGCCGGCGACTCCAGCTGGACCACTCCCCTCGGCCTGACGGTGGTCGGCGCCCTCATCGCACTGCTGCTGCGGTGCTGGTTCGCGCGGCGTCCCCTGGTCGACGTACAGGCGTGGGTGGGGGCACTTCGGCAGGCCGACGTCGTGGGCGCGCTGCTGCTCGCCACGGTGCTGGGCGGGATCGTGCTGGCGTTCGCGACAGCCGAACCGGCAGTGCAGCTCTTCGCGCCGCAGGGTCACTGGTACCTCCTCGGAGCCGGCGTCGCGCTGGTCGCGCTCGCCGTCCACCTCCGTCGTTCGCAGCGACCGCTCGTCGATCCGCGCAGCCTGCGCGAGCGGCCCGCGTGGGGTGCGCTGGTGGTCAGCTTCCTCGTCGGCGCCGCGCTGATCGCAGCACTCGTCGACATCCCGATCTTCGCGCGCACGACGCGCTATCCGGAGTCGCAGCTGATGGCGGCCCTGGTCCTGGTGCGCTTCCTCGCCGCGCTGCCCCTCGGTGCCTGGCTCGGTGGTGTCGCGACGCGCCGTTTCGGTGCCGCCTGGGTTGCCGCGACAGGTCTGGTCGCATCGGCCTGCGGGTTCGCGCTGATGGCCCGCTGGGACGACTCGACGCTCACTGGCATCGCCGCTCCGACCGCAGCGCTGGTGCTGGCCGGCCTCGGGTTCGGCCTGGCGCTCGCGCCGGTCACGGCCTCGCTCCTGGCCCACACCCCCGCGGACACGCACGGGGTGAGTGCCGCCCTCGCCGTTGTGGCCCGGATGGTCGGCATGCTCGTCGGACTCTCGGCGCTGACGGCGATCGGCCTCCACCGGTTCCACCTGGCGGTCGAGGCCGGTCGCTCCGCCGCGGAGGCTGCGCTCGTGCAGGAGCAGACGGTCTTCACCGGTGCGGCGGTCTGCTGCGTGGCGGCGGCCGTCACAGCGCTGCTCGTCCTGCGCGACCGACAGCGCGCCTGAAGCGGACATTTCATACGACTGCAACACGGAGAAACGCCCCCCAGCGCCGTCGCCCGCCTAGCATGCAGGTGCCGCCGACTCCTGGAGAGTGACGATGTCCGTACGACGCCGCATCCTTCGCACCGCCGCTGCCCTGCTGCCCGCCGCCCCGCTCCTGCTCATGCCGGGAGCCCACGCCGCGTCGACTCCGGTCTTCGGCTACTCGATCCACATGCAGGCCGACAACCCGGCGTACTTCGCGCTGGCCGCACAGGGCGGGTCGCGCTCCGTCCGCACCGATGTCTCCTGGGCGCAGGCCGAGCCGGTGAAGGGCGTCTACGCGTGGTCCGAGTCCGACACGTTCGTGCGCAACGCAGCCATGGCCGGACAGAAGCCGCTCCTGATCATCGACCAGGCGCCGCTGTGGGCCACCGGTCTCACCCTCTCGACTCCCCTGGCCGGGTGGTATCCGCCGAAGGACCCCGCCGACTACGGCAACTTCGTCCGCCAGGTTGCGGCACGCTACGGATCCAACGGCACCTTCTGGAAGGCCAACCCCTCGGTCCCGAAGGTCCTCCCCGCCGGCATCGAGGTCTGGAACGAGCCGAACACGGCCTTCTTCTGGCGCTCCGGCCCCGACCCCGTCGCGTACACCCGCCTCGTGCAGGCCGCCTGGAAGGGGGCCAAGGCGGCCGACCGGACGATGACGGTGCTCGCCGGCGCCCTCGCCGGCCAGGGTGCGTACGACGATGGCGACTGCTCAGGCACGGCGGACGGCGGCGTCACCACCACCGCGACCAACCCGGTGAACTTCCTGCAGGCGATGTACCAGGCGGGTGCGCGCGGCTACTTCACCGGCGTCTCGGTCCACCCCTACCGCTTCTGGAAGGGCGCCACCGCCGCGCAGATGCTCGCCTACGACGGGTGCTCGGCGTGGTCGCAGATCGCCCAGACCCCGACCAGCATCCGGAGCGTGATGACCGCCGCCGGCGACTCCGCACGCACGGTCTGGATCACCGAGGCGGGCGCGCCGACCTGCGTCACCGGTGCGCTCTTCGCATGCGTCTCCGAGGCCGAGCAGGCCAACCTCGCAGGTGCTGAGGTGAGCGCCTTCCGCAGCCAGAGCTGGGCGGGTGGCTACTACTGGTACGACCTGCGCGATGACACCAATCTCGGCACCAAGGTGCTCGAGGACCTCGAGCAGCACTTCGGGGCCGTGCGGGGCGACAACACTCCCAAGCCGTCGTACGCCGCCCTGCGCACCGCCTGGGTCGGCTGACGCTGGCCGACTGAGGTCAGACGTGCCGGTCGAGCCACGCGAGCTGGGCCGGCAGCACCCGCTTCCAGTACGACGCGTCATGCGCGCCGGGTCGCCAGTGCACCTGTGCTGACGGCAGCTCGCGCTGCAGCTCGTGCACGCCCGGCACGAACGGGTCGCTCTCGCCGCAGTCGACCCGCACCGCGATCCGCGAGAGCTCGGCGATACGCCGGCTGTTGCCGAGCACGCTCCAGCGGGCGAAGTCGGCCTCGTCGTCGTACGCACCGGGTGCGGCGTCGGCGTACCGCGACCACAGCGCGGGGCTCGTCGCCACGACCGGACCGGACCGCTCGACCTCGGTCGCGAGCACGAGCGCGCCGTAGCCGCCCATCGACCAGCCGAACCAGGCCGGGCGTGACACGTCCAGGCCCTGCTTCGCGAGGAACGGCAGGAAGTGGTCGAGCACGAGGCCGCGCGGATCGCGGCCGACCGCCCGCGGGTGCCAGTAGTCGTGGACACCCCCGTCGATGCCCGCGATCGCGAAGCGTGCACCCGAGTCGGCGTGCGCCGCGTCGAGCGCGATCTTGCGCCGCCACTGGTCGGCGTCGTTGTAGGCGCCGTGCAGGGCGATCACCACGGGCACGTGATCTCCCGCGCCAGCGGGCCGGCTGAGCCACCAACCGGCTCCCCGGAGTGTGCCGTGCTCGACGGTGTGCCGCGAGAGTAAGGGCACCCGGTCGCTCTCGACGAGCGCGCCAGCACCGGCGGCGACCGCCACCCCGGCAACACCCGCGACGAGCGCTCCCCGTCGGGTCAGTCGAGCGGTCATGCACCCCGCCCGGCAGCGGCGCGGAGCACGGTCTGCGTCGCCTCGTTGCGCGCGGCGAGATCGAAGCGGGACACCGCCACCTCACGCGCCTGCTCGCCGAGGCGACGGGCGAGGTCGGGGTCCTCGAGGATCCGGACGAGCGCGTCGGCAAGAGCCTGCGGATCGCCCGGCGACACGAGGAACCCGTTGACCCCGTCGCTGATGTTGCCCGGGATCCCGCCCACGGTGGATCCGACGACGGGGGTGCCGCACGCCATCGCTTCGACGATCACCGTGCCGAACGCCTCGGCGTCCGTCAGCGACGGCAGCACCGCCACCGTCGTACTGGCGAGGTGCCGGGCGACGGCGTCGTGCGGCAGCGCTCCGCGCCAGTCGATCAGGTCCGCGACGCCGAGCCGCGTGGCCTGCTCCCCGAGCACCGCGACGTCGTCGCCGTCGCCCACCATCTCCAGTCGTACGCCGGCAACGCGCTGCGCAACCAGGGGCAGCGCGTCGACGAGCACCTGCAGTCCCTTCCACCGGGAGGCGGCTTCGATGCGTCCCACGTAGGTGATGGTCAGCGGCCGCGGCCAGGAGCCCGGGAGGAACGCCGACGTGTCGACGCTCGGCGGGATCACGGTCGCCCGACCGGTGTCGTGCGCCAGCGACGTCGTGGAGCAGGCGATCAGCGCTGCCGATCGCCGGAACGCACGCGGCAGCACCCACCTCTCCCACGAGCGGAGCAGGACGTTCATCCACGGAGGGGCGTCGTCGCCCTTGACCATAGATCCGGAGTGATAGGTCATCACCACCGGCACATCGCCCGAGCGGAAGGAAGCCGTCTCCGCGAGGCCGGGGCCGGGCGAGTGCGCATTGACGACGTCGACCTGCCGCCGGCGGAAGAGGCGCGGCAGGGCGAGGGCCCACCAGGGGTTGAGCAGCGTCTCCCCCAGCTGGAGCGGAGCGGGCAACCGGATCACCTCGACGCCGTCGACGGTCTCGGTCCGGCGCCGCCAGCCACGGTGGGTGGTGACCACCAGCACCTCGACGTCGGGTGCGTCCCGGAAGGCAACGGCGAGCTGCTCGACGTACTTCTCGACGCCGCCGGTGTGCGGTACGTAGCGCGGGGTCAGCAGCGCGACGCGCAGCACCTCGGGCCCCGCGACCGCCTCCGCGAGCAGCGCCTCCAGACGCTCGACCTGGGCAGCACGCGAGTGGTGCCCGGCGATCTCCGCCCGGGCAGCCGCGCCGAGCGCGGCGGTGTCCTGCGCCAGCACGTCCGTGATCGCGGCTCGCAGCGCCTCCGGGGACATGGCGATGTAGCGGGCGCCCGCGGTCAGGTCGAGTGCCCGCAGGAACGGGTCGTCGTTGATGATCGCCGTGATGCCTGAGCTCATCGCCTCCTGGACCGTCAGCGGCGCCTCTCCGACGCTCGCACAGATGAAGACGTCCGCGGCCCGGTAGATCTCGGCGACCTCGTCGACGCTCCGCGACCCCAGGTGGATCGGGCCGCCCGGCTCGTTGGGGCCATCGACACCGACGAAGACCAGCCGGAATCCGTCCCCGCCCGCGGCGGCCACGATGTGGTGCCCCTTCTTCGGCACCGGACGCCCCACGAAGAGCACCAGCGGCTCGTCGGCAGGCAGGCCGTAGCGCGCCCGGATCTCGGCGCGCTCGCCGGGCACGGCCGGCCGGAAGAACTCCTGGTCGACGCCGTTGGGCAGCAGGACCGTGCGCGTCGATGGCGCCGCCGTCCGGAGCTGCTGCTCGATGATCTCCGTGATCGGATGCAGCTGCGCCGCGCCCGAGAGGACGAGCTGCCCAAGGGTGCGATGGACGATGCGCTGGACGGCGAGGACGAGTCGGCTCGGGTGATCGACGATCCCCACGTGACAGGTCACGACGTACGGCGTCCGGCGGATCCGGCAGAACAAGGCGGCGACCCACGAGCTGATGTAGAGCATGTCGTGGATCTGCACGACGTCGGCACGCCCGATCGCCTTCCACGCGGCCACCAGGAACGACGGCAGGAACAGCGGGAAGGGGACGGCGAACCGCTCGAAGGGGTTCAGCGCACGCATCCGGTGCACACGTACGCCGCCCTCGTCGATGGTGCCCGGCGAGGCACCGAGTGCCGAGGTGAGGACCTCGACGTCGTGCCCCCGCTCCTGCAGGCCGTGCGCGACCTCGAAGACCACGCGCTCCAGCCCGCCGATGTGCGGCGGGTAGTAGTGCGACACCTGCAGCACCGTGCTCATGCGCGCCCCTTTCGCGAGGTGGCCAGGAACAGTCCGACGAGGGCTCCACTGCTGTGCCCGGCCAGCCACGCCACAGCTGTCGCATCGGCACCGCCGCCGGCGAGCAGGAAGGCCAGGCCGGTCGCGCTGCCTGCCGACACGATCGCCACGGCGACGCTCGCGCGAAGCCTGCGTCGGATGCGGAGTGCGGTGATCGCCCAGAACGCAGTGGCCATGGCCACCGACCCCAGGGCGAGCAGTCGCAGCGTCGGCACACCCTGGTCGGCGTACGCGCTGCCGAAGACGAGCAGCAGGAGGCGGGCGAGCACGATCACGGCGACGGTGCCGGCGCCGATCACGACAGCCATGACCTTCGCGCTGTGCCGGATCACCTCCTCGGCCCGCTCCGGGCGCCGGGATGCCTCGGCGAAGGCCGCATTGCCGATGACGTACGCCGAGGCGTTGAGCATCAGCACGATCTGGAAGCCGATGAAGAAGATCGCGTTCTGCGCTGCGCCCGCGGCGTTCACGAGGATGACCGGCAGCAACAGCATCGGGACGAAGTCGACCATGTTCGCCAGCCAGGCGGATGCGCCGAGCCGCAGTTCGGAGCGGAAGAGCGCCGAGTGGCGCAGAGGCTGCGGCCGTGGCAGGCGGCGCATGATCACCACGACGCAGCACAGCGCGGCGATCACCGTCGACAGGCCGACCGAGGCCACGAGCCCGAAGGCTCCCGACCCGGCAAGCAGGAACGGCAGGCCGCACTTCAACAGGCCCATGCCGATGCCGGTGATGACGAAGTTGTCGATCACACGTCGCATCGACAGGAACGCCGCGTCCGTCGTGAGGTTGACGGCGGCACCCGCCACAAGGACCCCGAAGACGAAGGGGTGGGCGCCGGCGAGCGCGGGCCCGGTCGCGGGAGCGACGTGCGGGAGGACCAGGCCGAAGGCGGTGCCGAGGACGCAGCCCGCGGTGCCCGAGGTGAGCACGGCGAGCAGGAAGTCGGAACCGGGGCGGTCACTGTGCGGCATGGCAGCGAGCAGCGTGCGGTCCACGCCGAACTGCGCAGCGAAGCAGAGCACCATGATCGAGGAGAAGAGTGTGCCGGCGACCCCGACCTCGTGGGTGTTCTGCAAGTGGCCTGCGATCACCCAGAACAGCCCGCCGAAGCCGGCCAGGGCCACGGTCAGGGCGGTCATCAGCAGCGCATCGGCGGTGACCGGATCCCGTGTCGTGCGCTCGCTCGTGCCGGCGGCCCCCATGGCGTCCCCCGTCGTCGGCCGGTGACTGAGCGCCCATCATGGCACCCGCTTGTTGCGGGGAAGTGTCAATCAGGAAAGGGATTTTTCGACCCGATCGGAGGACAGCGTGGGCGGGATCACACGTGTCACGATTCATTGGAGAGCAACGCTCCCTTTTAGCCTTATAGCGTTCTTCGTCCGTTTCCTCCCGATGGCCGGAGACCCATCCAGGTCTCATCGTCGCGACCACCGAGTAGAGAGCGGACCCCATGAACACGTCTGCACGACGCGTGCTCCTGCGCGCGCTCGCAGTCGGTCTCGTGGCGCTCGGCCTGCACGCCGCACCGGCCGGAGCCGTCGTCGCCGACACCGGCGCGACCAGCGGCACCACCACGACGGCGTACGACCTCATCGACTCGGTCGGCGTCAACGTGCACATGCACTTCAGCGACACGACGTACGCCGACAGCGACCGCGTCCTGACCGCGCTCCAGGACCTCGGCGTCCGCCACGTCCGTGACGGCCTCGCCGGCAAGCGGCCCGACGAGGTGGCCGCCCTGGCCACGCTCGGCGCCCACGGCATCACCTCCGTCCTCCACCTGAGCGGCGTCCGCAGCGGCGCCACGCTCAGCGTCGACCCGGAGCAGATCAGCGAGCTCCGCCAGCTCGCGCCGTACGTCGATGCGGTCGAGCCGGTCAACGAGTTCGACTGCACCGGCCCGTCGTCGTGGGCCGCTCCCCTGCGGAGCTACACCACGGCGCTCCAGACAGCCGTCCGCGGCGATGCCGCCACGGCCAACCTGCCGCTCCTGGCCCCGTCGTTCTGCCGTCCCGAGTCGGTGGCCACCTACGGCTCCGTGACCGACGCCGCCACCCTCGGCAACGCCCACACCTACGCGATCGGCAAGGGACCCGAGCTCCCCGCGGAGAGCCGCCTGCCGGCGTTCGCCCAGGCGCAGGGCACCTCGCTCCCCCAGTACGTCACCGAGTCGGGCTACACCAACCTCGGCACCGCCAGCTACCCGTACGCCGCCACCGAGGCCGCCGCCGCCGACTACGTCGTGCGCACCCTGCTCGACCACAAGCGGATCGGCGTCGCCCACACCTACCTCTACGAGCTGCTGGACGAGAAGAAGGACGGTCTCAAGACCGACCCCGAGCAGCACTTCGGCCTGGTCCGCTACGACAACAGCCGCAAGCCGGCGTTCACGGCGATCCGGAACCTGCTGGGCGACCTCGCCGGCGGCGCCCCGTCCTCCGTCCAGGCGGGGAGCCGCGCAAGCGCGCCGTACACGACGAAGCTGGTCGGCGGCGGCAGCCTGCTGCGCTCGCTCACGATCACCGACCCGCATGGCGGCGGCCAGACGGTCGCCCTGTGGCTGGCTGCTCCGTCGGGCGTCGGCGCGGGCAAGGTGCGGATGACCGTCACCGGCTCCGCCACCATGACCACGCGCCAGCCCTCGCGGGGCAATGCGGTCACGACCCTCGGCACAGGCACCACCTTCGACATCCCGGTCAACGGAGCGGTGACGCTGGTCCACCTCGGCGCCCCGACCTCGGGCGGGGCCCAGGCCTGCACCGCGTCCGCTGACTACACGACCCTCGCCTCCACGCTCGGCGCGACCGCGTCGTCCACGCTCAGCCCGACCGGCTGGAGCGGTGCACCGGCGGCTGCCTCCGGCGTCCCTTCGTGGCTCACCGGCGGCAGCCAGGTCGGCAGCGACGCACAGAAGGTGACGGTCCCCGTTCCGGGCAACCCGACCACCTGGTCGATCGGCGTGTGGGCCCGGATGAACAGCGCATCGGCCGACTACGCGACGTTCCTCCACGCCGCGGGCGTTTCCGGCGGCACCCTGACGACGTACAACCTGACCGTCGACGCCCCGTCGCACGCGCAGGTCGCCGGCTACGGACCGCCGCCCACGGGCGGCACGTGGGGCTCGGAGATCGCCGCCAACGCCGCGACGGGCACCTGGCACTACTTCGCCCTCGTCGCCGACGGTGCGGCGAAGAAGACCACCCTGTACGTCGACGGCGTCGCCTCCGGCTCGAAGGCCTCGAAGGCCGCTGCGCTGACGGGCGTCGAGGTCGGCTCGCTGACGTCCGGGTTCCGCGGCGCGGTGAGCAACCTGGCGGTCTTCCCCAAGGCCCTCACCGCGGCACAGCAGCTCGCTCTCGCCACGAGCGCGCGCCGCACCTGCTGATCCACCCGGAACCACTACCTTCGGCGCACAAGTGCGTCATGGTTGGCGCCGGTGACCGTCACACGGTCAACACGCGGATCCCGGGGGTAGCGAACATGAGCGCACGCGACGACTCGGTCCGACGGTCGATGCTGGTCGTCCTGATCGCCGTTGCGCTGCTCGCGGCGGCGTTCGTCGCTGTCCTCGTCTTCGACGGCAAGGCCCCCGGACGCAAGCCGGCCGCTGACCCGTCGACGTCGCACACGGCCCACCCGCGCCGCGTCCTGCCGGTCGGCCTCAACACCGGCAGCTCGCTGCTCGGGCTCGACCGCGCCGACCTCGACGCCGCGGTGTCGGAGATCGCCGCCACCGGCATCACCTGGATCCGGGTCGACTTCTCCTGGACCGAGATCCAGCCGACGTCCGCCGACGCCTGGGTGTGGGGGCCGACGGATCGGGTCGTCGACGCCGCGCGGAAGCACGGGATCCACGTGCTGGGCCTCGTGACCTACACGCCCGCGTGGGCCCGCGTGCGCGGGTGCTCCAGCTTCACGTGCCCGCCTGCTCAGGCCGCTGCGTTCGGCCGGTTCGTCGGGGAGGTGGGCGAGCGCTACGTCCCGCGCGGCGTACGCACGTTCCAGGTGTGGAACGAGCCCAACCTCGACATGTTCTGGAAGAGCCCCAACCCTGCGGCGTACGGCGATGTCGTGCGTCGCGCAGCCGCCGCCCTCCGCGACGGCCACCGCGGTCGCGTGCAGGTCATCTTCGGCTCCCTCGCCGTGCCCGACCACGCTGCCGATGGCATCGACCCGGCCGTGTTCGTCCGGGCTGCCTGCGTGGCCCGGTGCAAGGTCGACGCGGTCGGCTTCGACCCGTACACCTTCCCTGCGCTGCCGTCCGCGACGAGCCGGCCGGCGACCGCCTGGTACGGGCTGACGCCGGAGGGTGGCCTGCGCCAGGCGATCAATCGCGCCATCGGTCCCACCACGCCAATCTGGGTCACGCAGTTCGGTGCACCGGTGGCCGAGGGCAGCGTGCGCGCGCCGTTCGTGGACGAGCGGCAGCAGACGGCGATCATCCTCGCCGGTCTCCGCCTGGCCCGGCAGCAGCCCACGGTCGGCGGCTACTTCGTCAACACCTGGCGCGACGTCGCCGGGGCGTCGGACTACCGGGGCCGCTTCGGCCTCTGGGAGTCCGACGGAACGCCGCGGCCCGTGGTCGGAGCCCTGCGCCGCGCGCTGCACGCCGGGCGGTAGCTCGCCCGGCCAGCGACCTCAGCGGTAGATCTCCGTGTCGCCCGTCGAGTAGATCAGGCTCAACCGCCGCTCCAGGAAGTCACGCGGGTAGGCGTAGGTCAGCAGGTCACCGGTGTGGAAGACCGTCGCGCGTCCATAGCTGACCGACTCCGGTGAGGCGACGACGTACGCCCCGCGCTGGAGGAGCAGGGGCAGGAAGTTGTCGAGGACCGTTGCCGACTCGGGGAGCAGCGTCTCCATGCGCGTCATCACCACCGTGCCGTTGGTGGTGACGAACTGCGGGCCGGTGCCCCGCAGGTGGGCACCGAGCCACTGCTCGGCAACCATCTCGCGCTGGTCGACGTACAGCATCTGGAAGTACTGGCCGCCGTTGGCCTGCGCGATGCTCCCCGGGTAGTCGCCCAGGGCGGCGGACTGCGCCCCGGTGAGCACCACGCCCAGCACGGCGATGGTGAGCGCGCCGGCACGTGCAGCTCCTCGGCCGAGCCAGTCGACGATGCTCCACAGACCGACGCCGACCAGCGGCGCGACCAGGATCAGGGTCTGCTGGAACGCGCGCAGCACGCCGTAGTCCGCCGAGAGACCGGGAACGACGACGATCGCGGCGAGCGCGACGAGGCTGCCCAGCATCAGCCAGAACTGCTCCCGGCCCACGACGCGCGTCGAGCGCGCGCGGAGCACGAGCCCGAGCACACCGAGCATCAGCAGGAGCTCCAGCACGACGCCGGCCAGCGTCCGCGCGATCGCGTTGACGGCTGCGGGGTCGACACCGACATCGGCGACGTCGCGGCCCATTGCGGTAGGCGGCACGGACGCGGGGTCGAGCAGCTCGGGCTCGGCGGCATCGACCGAGTCGGGTGGTACGACGTACTCCCCCTTCTCGGCGTCGCGGAGCTCGCGGGCCGCCGCGTAGTAGTCCGAGAAGCGGTCCTCGGCCGACGGGCCACCGCCGCCGATGAACTTGAGGTCCGACGAGCCGGCGACGAGCTTGCCCTCGACCAGCGCCCCGGAGAGGTTGCTGACCACATCCACCAGGTGTCCGCCGGAGTGCGTGATCGGCGTGGACCAGCCCCACGCGCTGATGATCAGGCCGAGCACGACGCCGGGCGCCGCGAGTGACCACGAGAGTCGGGGACGCGCGGCCCGGTAGCGCCCGCGCAGCGCCCAGCTGCGACCGTGCGCAGCTGCCCGCTCACGGCGCCAGCGCTCGAGCAGCGGCAGGCCCCGGGACGCGATGAGCGTGAAGGTCAGCATGATGATCAGCAGGTACGTCGTGGAGTAGTGCGACACCACGACTCCGACGCCGAAGGCGAAGGTCAGCAGCTGCCGCGTCCGGGGCCGGACGTCATCGAGGCAGGTGGCGAGCACGGCCAGGGCGACGAAGAGGAACGCCAGCTCCTGCCGTGTCAGGTACGCCATGTCGGTCGTGAACGTCGGGAAGAGCATGAACACCGCTGCACCGAAGAACGCCACGCGTGGGATGAAGAGCCGCCGGCCGGTCACGTAGACGGTCACGGGCACCAACGCGAAGAGCAGCTGCGCGACGACCTTGAAGACCGCCACCGCGGGGATCCCGAGGAACGTCGAGAAGACCTGCGGGAGGAGGTTCACGCTCAGGCACGCGTGGTACGCCGACGGGAAGTCGGCCATCGACCAGTGCTGGTGCCGCGCCGTGATCACCCACGAGAGGTACTCGAGGTTGATGTCGTGGCCGGTGATGAACCACCCGCGCAACGACGTGCCGAGGAGCAGGGCAACCGCGGCGAGGTAGATCGTCCACTGGTGCCGGTGGCGGCGCGGTGGCCGCAGGAAGGACACGGCGAGCGCTGCCACGGCCATCACGTGCGCGGCCACTGCCATCCAGCCGTCGGCGCCGTTGTTGAGCCTGATCGCGCCGCCGACCGCCAGGACGAGCGCCAGGGCCGCGAGCGTGATGTCCGGGCTGAAACGAGCGCGGAGCGAGCGGCGTAGCCAGCGGCCCACCTCGGAGCGCCCGGGCCCCCGTCGACCTGCTCCGGCCAGGAGCGAGATGTCCGCGATCGTCGAGACGGTCACGAAGGCCGGGAGCTGCAGCGGGCGGGCGATGCCCAGGAACGGCAGGAGCGTGTTCAGCAGCAGCGTGCCCAGCAGGATCCCGAGCAGCGTCGTGCCGAGAGCGAAGAGCCGCGCCGCCACACGGTCCCGGAAGTGCCAGAACGACCAGCGCGCCAGCACGAACGTCGGAACGCCGACGAGCACCGCCGCCCCGACCAGCGGGCGCACCACGGGGATGTCGATGTCGGCAAGGACGAAGCCCTCGCCGGCAAGGACGGCGAGGATCGCCAGCACCGGTACGCCGATGGGGTCGCGCGTCGCCTCGTCCCGCTCAGCCGTCGTCGACTCGCCCGCGAAGAAGACGCTCATCCCTGCCCCCCGCTGAGGAACCGGCGTACGCCCGCCGCCACGCGGTCGGGCTCCCACGCTTCCGGGAAGAAGGCCGTCGAGACCACGAGTCGCCCCGCCGTCTCGACGATCTGGAACGTGATGGTGTCGAGCCCGTTGGGCACCGTGTCGGTGACCACCAGGGTCTGACCGGGGACGAATCCGGGTGCCGCCGCGAGGCCCCGGTCGGTCATGTACGACACGGTCAGCCGCGGTCGACCTTCGGCAATGACGCCGCGCGGCCCCTCGCTACGGCCCGCACGACGAGCAGCCGCACGTGTCGCGGCCAGCGCGTACGACGCGACCCCGCGCGAGCGCGCCTCGGCCAGCGTGGCGCCGATGCTCGAGGGATCGTCGTCATCGGTCGGCTCCAGGTAGACGCCTGCCGACCAGTTGCCCCACGCGGTCAGGCCGCCACGATCCCGCGCACGCGTGTTGAAGAGGCACTCGAACCCCGGTCGGGGCTCGCCGAGCTCGGCGGCGATGCCAGCCCGGAGTCCCGCGATGGCGACCGCAGCAGCCGAAGCACCCGGATGGTGCTCGTCCCGCCGCTTGCGGATCCCGGCCATGAAGTCCGCGTCACTCACATCGACGATGAGCCGGTGGGGCTCCGTCGGCTCCATCGGTCCATAGCTGCCGCCCGCGAGCGCCTGACGGTGGTCGAGCACCCAGCGGACCGAGCCGATGTTGCGGGCCACGCCGGCCGCGACGCGCGCGTCCCGGCGTACCGGGCCCAGACGCTGCCAGTGCAGCGGAACGGTCGCACCGGAGGCCGCTTGCAGCAGCAGCTGGACGAGGAGCAGGTCAGCGGTCTGCCCGTCACCGAGGCCGTGGTCGGCAGCCAGCGCCAGCCAGTCCGTGCCGACGAGGACGTGGAACCGGCTGGTCAACGCCGCCTCACGCGCGCGGGCAAGGATCTGGTCCGTGCCGGTGTTGCTGTCGTCGACCGCCGTCACGACGGAGGCGGACCACGCCGCCAGATCGTCGTCCGCGACCGCTCGCCACGATCCGTCCGGCGCATAGTGCCGAGCGACCACGGGATCGAGTCGCGCGACCGTCACCAGCGCCGCCCGCAGGTCGGCGAGCGGCGGCACCTCGAGGCCGACGCAGGCGCGGGTGTAGCGGATCCCGCTCCAGGCGCGGTCGATGGCGTCAGCCCGTCCTTTGCGCCGCGTCATGACGTTCCCCCCTCGCCGCACTGGAGCACCAGGTGTTCGGGTCGGCCGGTCAGGTTGATCGTGACGGTGTAGGAACGCCCGGGAGCGGCGTACCTGACGGTGGCGTCGACGGTCTCCCCCGGCCGCGTGTCCAGGTCGCCATGCGGTGCGGGACCGCGGCCCACGGAGCGTCCCGCGCTCACCGTCGCCGTCCAGTGGAGCATCGCCGGCGCATCGAGGTGGCTACGGACAGCGATAACGAATCCGGATCCCTGCGACGTGTGGAGGCAGGCGCGGGCCAGGGTCTCGTCCGCGAAGGAGAGCTCGACGAACTGCGGGTCGACACGGGTCGTCGACAGCGCCACCTGATGGCGCAGGTCCGGCGAGGCCGCGACGGCCCCGGCACCGACCACCACCAGCAGCGGTGTCACGACCCAGACGCGCTTCCACCAGGGCGCGGGAGCACGCCAGTTGCCGTGGCCGGCGTCTTCCCACCCGTCTGTCACAGGGTGACCGTAACGACCGTCCCGTCGTGGCGGGCCAGGTCGTCCGGCGCGTCGTCGTCCCGGTCGATCGTCACCGCCGACGCCTCGAGGCAGTACGGCGCCGGTTGCTGCATGTAGACCAGGTGCGCGTTGTCGTGGCGGGCCCGCGCCTGGGTGTCGTCGATCATGCTGATCGTCACCATCAGGCAGAACAGCGCGACCACGAGGAACGCCGAGAAGTGCGGCAGCGGAAGGCCGGGCAGCACCTCCTCGAGGAGCGCCGGGACCCCGATGACCAGGAACCCGAGCAGGCCGAGCGCGCCATAGAACCGCGCGGGCCGCTCGTAGCGGAAGAGCCGCAGGATCGTCGAGAGGATGCGGAAGCCGTCCCGGAAGGTGTTGAGCTTCGACTCGCTGCCTTCGTGGCGATCCCGGAAGCCGACCGGCACCGACGCGCAGGGCACGCGCAGGGTCAAGCAGTGCACCGTCAGCTCGGTCTCGATCTCGAAGCCACGCGACGATGCCGGGAAGCTCTTCACGAAGCGGCGGCTCATCACCCGGTAACCGCTGAGCATGTCCGTGACGTGCTCGCCGAAGAGCCGCGCCACCGCCGCGTTGATGATCCGGTTGCCGAACTGGTGACCGTGCCGGTACGCCTCGGTCGCGCTCTCCGGCGCACGGATCCCCAGGACGTGGTCGTACGGCCCCTCGAGGAGCGTGCCGATGAGGGCCGGAGCCGCGGCCGCGTCGTAGGTGTCGTCGCCGTCGATCATCAGGTAGACGTCGGCGTCGATGTCGGCGAAGGCCCGGCGGACGACGTTGCCCTTGCCCGGATGGCTCTCGCTGCGGACGTGTGCGCCCGCGGCCCTGGCGACCTCGGCGGTGCGGTCGCTGCTGTTGTTGTCGTAGACGTAGACCTCGATGCCAGGCACGGCTTGCTGCAGCCCCCGGACGACGTCCGCAACAGCGGCCTCTTCGTTGTAGCACGGCACGATGGCCGCGATCGACACGTTGGGGAAGAGCGGCTCGCTCGACATCCCCTCAACCAGTTCGAACCTGTGCAGGACCCGCATCTGCTCCCCCAATGCTCGTGAGGACCAGGCCAGACAGCGTGCTCTCGCCGTACGACCCGCGCCTCCCGAGCGGCGAGCCTCATCCAGTACTCACAACTGCGTCACCCCCACCAACGGGGCTCGGATCCAGGGGTCACGAAAATAGATAGTGATACTTGCCACAAGGTCTGACGCAGTTGCAGAGGCGTACGAAAAGGCAGGCTCTCCCCGAAGCATGTGAATCACTCTTCACATGGTCAGGTCGACGTACCACGGTGCGGGCGCGGCAATGCCGCCGAAATCCGCACTCCGTTACGTTCCTCCCATGGGTGACTTCGACGATCTTCTGGCAGCAAACAAGGAGTACGCCGCGGACTTCGGCCTGGCCGGGTTCGACGGTGTCGCGAAGGCGGGCGTTGCCATCGTGACCTGCATGGACTCCCGCATCGACCCGCTGGGTCTGCTCGGCCTGGCGCCGGGCGACGCGAAGATCTTCCGCAACCCGGGTGGCCGCGTCTACGAGCAGGCCATGGAGGCCCTCGTGCTCGGTGTCCACCTCCTCGGCGTCCAGCGCATCCTCGTCATCCCGCACACCTCGTGCGCCATGACGAAGTTCAGCGAGGCCGAGCTCCAGGCCAAGGTCGGCGCGTCCGCCGGCGTCGATGCCTCGTGGCACGCCTTCCACCCGATCGCCGACCAGCTCGCCGCCCTCGAGGCCGACGTGCGCAAGGTCAAGGCGCACCCGCTCATCCCGGAGTCAGTCAGCGTCGGCGGCTTCATCTACGACGTCGAGACGGGTCTGCTCGAGCAGAAGTTCTGAGCGCTGTCCCCCAGCACAAGGGGTGGACTTCTCGTCACATGCTGACGAGAAGTCCACCCCTTTCTGCTGCGCGAGCGGCTCAGTCACCCTTCACGTTCACCAGCTGGCGGAGCGTGTGCCGCACCTCCACGAGATCGGCGGCATCCTCCATCACCTGATCGATGTCCTTGTACGCAGCCGGGATCTCGTCGATGAACGCGTCTGTGTCGCGATACTCGATGCCCACCATGGCCGCACGCAGCTGGTCGTGCGTGAAGGTACGCCGTGCCGCCGTGCGCGAGTAGGTCCGGCCCGCGCCGTGCGGCGCCGAGTCGAACGACGCCGGGTTGCCCAGCCCCCGCACGACGTACGACGCCGTGCCCATCGAGCCAGGAATCAGACCATCGCGACCCGCGGCCGCGTTGATCGCACCCTTCCGGGTCAGCCAGACATCGCGACCGAGGTGGTGCTCACGCTCGGTGTAGTTGTGGTGGCAGTTGATCTCCTCGAGCCGCTCGACGTCGCCGCCGACCCAATCCGAGAACTGCCGGACCACGCGATCCATCATCTCCTCGCGGTTGAGCAGCGCGTAGTGCTGCGCCCACTGCATCTGGCCGATGTAGGCATCGAACTCGGCAGTGCCCTCGACCAGGTACGCCAGGTCACGGTCGGGCAGTTCCACGAAGTGCCGGCGGCAGTACTCCTGCGCGACCTTGATGTGCCGCTGCGCGATCCGGTTGCCGACGCCCCGCGAACCCGAGTGCAGGAAGAGCCAGACCCGGCCGAGCTCGTCGGCAGTCACCTCGATGAAGTGGTTGCCCGAGCCGAGCGTGCCCAGCTGCAGCTCCCAGCGCGCGGCGTACGTCGACGGGTCGAAGCCGGCCTGCTCGGCGCGCTCCGTCAGATCCTTGAGCCGCTGCTCCGTGTGGTCGCGGCTGACCGTGCGGTTGGCCGCACCGGCGCTCAGCGGGACGGCCCGCTCGATCGCCTCCCGCACCGGCCGCCGGTCGGTCGGCAGGTCGCTGACGTCGTACTGCGTACGCACCGCGATCATGCCGCAGCCGATGTCGACGCCGACCGCTGCCGGCATGATCGCGCCGACCGTCGGGATCACCGAACCGACCGTCGCACCCAGACCCAGGTGCGCGTCCGGCATCAGCGCCAGGTGCGGCTCCACGAACGGCATCGTCGCCGTCCGCTCCGCCTGCTCCCGCGTGTTGTCCTCGAGGAGCGAAGCCCAGTTCAGCAGCTTCGCGTTGATCTTCTCCATGGTCCTTTCACCTTCTCGTTCCGGCGTACGACGTTGTACGCCGCGGCGAAGGTAGGCGGACGGAATCCCCTTGCGCAGCAGATTTTCGGTGTGCCTCAGCGGGCGTCGGGCTCGCGCGCCTCGTGCTCGGCGATCCGCGCCTTGATCTCGTCGTGCGTCAGGTTGGCGTACGGACGCTGGCTGTTGCGGCGACGCCGACCCTCCCGGATCTCGTCGGCCTCGAGCATTCCGTTGCGGACGGCCGCCTTCACGATCATGTAGAAGACCCAGGCGCTCAGGACCCAGAGCATCACGGTGAACAGGACGACTTCGGAACCACCGAGATCAAACATGGTTCGACCCTAGCCTCAGCGCAGCTCGACGGTGAGTGCATCTGCGGCAGCCTGTGCGAGCGCGCGTGCCTCGTCGGCAGAGGCTCCGCGCGCGAGAGTGACCGCGACCCGGCGTTCGCCATCGACCCGCGGCTTGCCGAAGAGACGGAGCTGGATCGACGGATCGACCGCGTAGGCCTCGGGCAGGCCGGAGAACTCCGGGATGCCCTCGCCGTGCACCTTCACCGGCCAGCTGGCACACCCACCCGGCCAGCGGGTGACGGCGACCGGCAGGCCGAGGACGGCGCGCGCGTGCAGGCCGAACTCCGACACGTCCTGACCGACCAGCGTCACCAGACCCGTGTCGTGCGGCCGCGGGCTGACCTCGCTGAAGACGACCTGGTCACCGGCGATGAAGAGCTCGACGCCGAAGATGCCCCAGCCACCGAGCGCGCCGGTGACAGCACCGGCCACCTCCTGCGCCGCGGCCAGCCACGGCCAGGTGGCGTCCGACGGCTCCTGCCACGACTCGGCGTAGTCGCCGTCGACCTGGCGGTGGAAGATCGGGTCGAGGTACGTCGTGCCACCGGCATGACGCACGGTCAGCAGCGTGATCTCGGTGTCGAAGTCCACGAAGCCTTCGACGATGCAGCGCGTCGTCTGCGAGCCACGACCACCGGTCTGCGCGAACTCCCACGCCGCCGGCAGGTCCTCCGGTGCGCGGACGACGGACTGGCCGTGGCCGCTCGACGACATGACGGGCTTGATGACGACCGGCCAGCCGAGGTGCGAGGCCTCGGCCTCCAGCTCCTCGTAGGTGTCCACGAAGGCGTACGGCGAGGTCGGCAGGCCGAGCTCCTCGGCCGCCAGCCGGCGGATGCCCTCACGGTTCATCGTGAGCACCGTGGCGCGGGCGGTCGGCGCGACGCGCAGCGCCCACTCCTGAGCCGCCTCGAGCTCCGCCAGCACGCCGGTGGCTATCGCCTCGATCTCGGGGATGACGACGTCCGGCTGCTCGTCGAGGAGCAGCTCGCGCAGCGCCGAGGCGTCCTGCATGTCGATGACGTGCGAGCGGTGAGCGACCTGCATGGCCGGGGCGTCGGCGTACCGGTCGACGGCGATGGTCTCGACGCCGAGCCGCTGCAGCTCGATCACGACCTCCTTGCCGAGCTCGCCGCTGCCGAGGAGCAGCGCACGCTTGGCGGAACCGGAGAGCGGGGTGCCGATGATCGGCGAGTCAGTCATGGCCGCATTCTGGCAGCCCGGCGGCGCCGGACGAACACCTCTCCGCCGATGGCAGCCCCCACGAGCGCGAGGACGAACGCCGGCGGCGCGGCCAGCCAGCCGAGTCCGCACAGGCCGCCGTCCCCACCGGTCGGGGCGTAGTCGTTGACGCAGTCGGCCGTGGCCCACGAACCCACGACCCAGGCCACGAACAGCGCGACGCCGAGGTAGCCCAGAGCACGAATGATGACCATGGAGCCGACGCTAGGACCCTCGGTAGCCTCGCCACATGAGCCGCACTACTCAGCGCTACGTCGCCCTGCTCCGCGGCATCAACGTCGGCGGCAACAACAAGATCGTGATGAAGGAGCTCGCCGAAGCCTTCCGTCAGGCCGGGTACGCCGACGTGTCGACGTACATCAACAGCGGCAACCTGTTCTTCTCCGCCGATGCGCCTCCGACGCCAGAGGCGGTGGAGGCGGTGATCGCCGAGGCGTTCGGTCTGGACATCGCGGTGCTCATCCGCAGCCGCGACGAGATCGCCGAGGTGATCGAGCGGGCGCCGAAGGAGCTCGACGACCCGGCGGTGCGACCGGACGTGTGGTTCCTGCGCCCGTCCCTCTCCCCCGAGTCGGCGCTGGCCGCCATGCCGGAGCCGCACCCCGAGGTCGACCGGATCTGGACCGGGCCGGGTGTCCTCTACACGACCCGCGTCGCGGAGCTCGCGTCGAAGAGCCGGCTCACCAAGGCGGTCGGCACGAAGGTCTACAAGGAGATGTCGGTGCGCAACTGGAACACGACCCGCAAGCTCCTGGCCCTGCTCACCACGCCCTGATGTCGCTCACGAGGACTTTCGCCCGCCAGAAGACGAGCCACCCGCCGAGCGCAGCCCACAGTGCTCCGAGCCCTCGGCCCCACCAAGGCACCTCTCCACTGGTCGCAATCATGACGCCGACCCAGCCCATTGAGCCGACAAGCCCTATCACCGCGAGGGTGGCGAGTATCCCGATGACCCGCAGCACTGGACCGGGCTCGTAGCGCTTGTCGACGCGGGGCATAGCAGCAATCCTGCCGCACATCACGCCTCCGGGTGCTCGGACGGGCATCAGGCGCGCGGGCGCCAGCGCTTCCAGAGGGCGTCGGCCTCGGCGCGCACCTTGCCGTCGTGCTCGAGGCGTACGCCGACGCTCATCTGGTCCTCGGACGCCTCACGCACCTCGGCAACCAGATCCACCGTCGCATCGAGCGGAGCCGGCCGCAGGTAACGCACGTTGATGCCGGCCGTGACGTAGGCGAACGCAGCACCGGGCAGCGGACCCCAGCCCCGCAGCTCCGCGTGGTGGAACGCCGCGGCGCCACTGTGGCAGTCGAGAAGCGTCGCGATGATGCCGCCGTTGAGGAAGCCGACGCCGTTGTCGTGCTGCGGCCACGGCGTGAACCGCGCCGTCACGACGAGGTCGGAGGCGGGATAGCTCTTGATCCGCAGGCCGTCCTCGTTGGCCGGACCGCATCCGAAGCAGCGAACGTCGGGGAAGAGCCGGTCCTGGATCGCGGGGTCCTCGGTCACAGGATCTCCTTCAGGGCCTTGTCCACAAGTACGCCGGGCAGGTCAGCGAGCCGCTGTCGCAACGCGCCGACCGAGTCGATGCCCAAGACGAGGTCGACCAGCAGATCGGCATCGACCGCCGGGTCTGCTGCCGGCCAGTCGAAGAGCAGCGGACAGTCGACCGCGCCACCCTCCGGCTCGCCGCCCAGCGCGGGCAACCAGCACCCGGTCTCGATGACGAGGGAGCCGCCGGACAGCCGCGGGTCGACGTACCAGAAGAGGTCGCCGACCTGGAGCCGCAACTGACCCTTGCGGGGCTTCGCTCCGCGGGCCTTGAGCTGTTTGACGGCGGCGGTGCGGGCCTGAGCGGGGTTCACGCGTCGAGTGTATTGGCGTCGATCTCGTAGGCGCCCTGGACGATGAACTCCTTGCGCGGAGCGACGTCAGAGCCCATCAGCAGCTCGAAGATCTGGGCAGCGCCTTCGGCGTCGTCGACGGTGATCCGGCGCAGCGTGCGGTGGCGCGGGTCCATCGTCGTCTCGGCCAGCTGGTCGGCATCCATCTCGCCGAGACCCTTGTAGCGCTGGACCGGGTCCTTGACCCGCATGCCCTTCTTCTTCAGCTCGGCGAGCTTCCGCTGGAGCTCGTCGTCGGAGTACGTGTAGACGTACTTCTCCTGACCCTTCTTGGGCTGCATGACCTCGATCCGGTGCAGCGGCGGAACGGCGGAGTAGACCCGGCCCTCGCGCAGCAGCTCGGGCATGTACTTCATGAACAGCGTCGCCAGCAGGCAGCGGATGTGCGAGCCGTCGGAGTCGGCGTCGGCCATGAAGATGATCCGGCCGTAGCGCGCCGCCTCGAGGTCGAACGTGCGCCCGGAGCCCGCACCGACGACCTGGATGATCGAGGCGCACTCGGTGTTCTTGAGCATGTCCGCGACCGAGGCCTTCTGGACGTTGAGGATCTTGCCGCGGATCGGCAGCAGCGCCTGGAACTCCGAGTTGCGCGCGAGCTTCGCGGTGCCGAGGGCGGAGTCACCCTCGACGATGAAGAGCTCGGTGCGGTCGTTGTCGTTGCTGCGGCAGTCGGCCAGCTTGGCCGGCAGCGCGGAGGATTCCAGCGCGTTCTTGCGGCGCTGCGTCTCCTTGTGGGTGCGCGCAGCGATGCGGGTCTTGGCCGCGCCGGCGACCTTCTCCATGACCAGCTTGGACTGGCGCTTGTCGGCGGCCTTCGTCGACGAGAGGAACGCCGACAGCTCGCGCAGCACGACCTTGCGGACGATCGTGCGCGCCGCCGGCGTACCGAGGATCTCCTTGGTCTGGCCCTCGAACTGCGGCTCCGCCAGGCGGACGGTCACGACCGCGGTGAGGCCCTCGAGCACGTCGTCCTTGACCACGTCGGTGTCGTTGACCTTGAGCACCTTGGAGGACCGCATGACGTCGTTGAACGCCTTCGTCACTGCGTTCTCGAAGCCGCTGACGTGCGTGCCGCCCTTGGGCGTCGCGATGACGTTGACGTACGACCGAAGCTCGGTGTCGTAGTTGTTGGACCAGCGCAGCGCGACGTCGACGAAGAGGTCGCGGTCGACGTCCTGCGGCGTCATGTGCCCGGCGTCGTCGAGCATCGGCACGGTCTCGGTGAAGGTCTCGGTGCCCTGCAGGCGGAGCACCTCGGTGACCGGCTCACCCGACGACAGGAACTCCGCGAACTCCGCGATGCCGCCGTCGTGCTTGAAGCTCTCCGTCACCGGCTCGCTGCCGCGCAGGTCGCTGATCACCAGCTCAAGCCCCGGCACGATGTACGACGTCTGGCGGGCGCGCGTGACGAGCTCGTCGTAGACGAAGTCGGCGTCCTTGGTGAAGATCTGCCGGTCCGGCCAGAAGCGGACGCGGGTGCCGGTCTTGTCCTTGGCGACGCGCTTGCCCTTGCGGGAGAGCCCGGCGCCCGGGGTGAAGGCCGCGGTCGGCTTGTCACCGTCGAAGACACCCGGGACGCCACGGCGGAACGAGATGCCCTGCTGCGACGGCGAGCGGTCGACGTCGATGTCCATGCGGCTCGAGAGCGCGTTGACGACGGAGAGGCCGACGCCGTGCAGGCCACCGGTGGCGTTGTACGAGCCGCCGCCGAACTTGCCGCCCGCGTGCAGCTTGGTCGCGACGACCTCGACACCGGTCAGGCCCGTGCGGGGCTCCTTGTCGGTGGGGATGCCGCGACCGTCGTCGTAGACCTCGACCGAACCGTCACCATGGAGCGTGACATCGACCCGGCGGGCGTGGCCGGCGAGGGCCTCGTCGACGCCGTTGTCGATGATCTCCCACACGCAGTGCATGAGACCGCGGGTGTCGGTGGAGCCGATGTACATGCCGGGGCGCTTGCGCACCGCCTCCAGGCCCTCGAGGACCAGGAGGTGCGCGGCGTTGTACGAGTTGTCGATCTCGGTGTCCTTCACAGCAGTCATCTCGAGCGTGAATCTACCGGCGACACGCCGCAGGGCCCCGGAGGCACGCCTGCGCGTAAATGGCTTGCCCGACTTTGTATGTTGGCCGGACACCAGCACTCATCAGGCGCAGACTGTTGTCCAGCTGGTGAGGATGTGGCCGGAGCCACGAGAGGTTCGGGGAATCATCTTCCTCGACCGCTCGTTGAGCCGGGCACCACGGAAGAAAGAAGGGCCGATTGTGACTACTGCAGTTGCTCCCGCCAGCACCCTGTCCGCCACCGACCGCTGTGACCGCTGCGGCGCCCAGGCCTACCTCAAGGTCGAGCTCGCCTCCGGTTTCGAGCTGCTCTTCTGCGCTCACCACGCCCGCGAGCACGAGACGAAGCTCCGCGAGGTCGCCGTCAACGTCGTCGACGAGACCGCCAAGCTTTCTTCCTGACCCAGACCCTGTGACCCGGCCCCGGCGTCGCCCCTGTGGCGGCCCGGGGCCGGTCGCGTCTTCTGAGAGAGTCATCCCGTGGACTTCCTGTACGACCTGATCTTCCTGCTGGTCGCCGCCGTCGGTCTGGTCGGCATCCTCGTCCCGGTCCTGCCGGGCACCCTGGTCATCCTCGCCTCGACGCTCGTGTGGGCGATCGTGCTCGGCGAACCCGCCGGCTGGGCGGTGCTGGCCGTCGTCGCGGTCCTGTCGGGCCTCGGCATGTTCCTCCAGTACGCCGTCCCCGGGCGTCGGCTCAAGGCCGCCGGAGTGCCCGGCACGACGCTGCTGCTCGGCGCTGTCGTCGGCATCGTCGGCTTCTTCGTCGTCCCCGTGATCGGACTGCCGCTCGGCTTCGTCCTCGGCGTCTTCCTCGCCGAGTCACGGCGCCTCGGCCCGAATGCTGCCCGCTCGAGCACGTGGAGCGCCCTCAAGGCGGTCGGCCTGTCGATGCTGATCGAGTTCAGCTTCGCGCTCGTCTCGGTCACGGCGCTGGTCGTGGGCACGGTCACCACCTGATGCTCGTCGTACTCCTCGCGCTCGGCGGTGCCGCGGCGTACGGCGTCGCGGACTTCGTCGGCGGCCTCCTCTCCCGGCGTACGTCGGCATGGGCGGTCGCCTTCACTGCCGCGCTCGGCGCGGGCCTGATCACGCTGGCCGTCGCTCCCCTGCTGCCCGGCTCCCCCGCCACGGCGGACCTGTGGTGGGGCGCGGCCGGCGGCATCGGCGCTGGCGTCGGCACGGGCTTCCTCTACCGAGGCCTCGCGGCCGGCCGCATGGGCGTCGTCGCCCCCATCTCCGGCGTCGGCGCCGCGGTGGTGCCGGTCCTCGTCGCGCTGACGCTCGGCGAGCGGCCCGACGTCCTCGTGTGGGTCGGCGTCGCGTGCGCGCTGCCGGGCATCTGGCTGGTCGCCCGCGACCCACGCGGCGCCGCCGGCGCCGGATCAGCAGCGGGCGTACTGGACGGGCTGCTGGCCGGGCTGGGTTTCGGCGGGCAGTTCGCGGCGCTCAGCCAGATCCAGGACAGCGCCGGCTACCTCCCGCTGGGCGTGAACCAGCTGGTGGGCGGGGCCGTCGTCGCCGCCCTAGCCACCGCGGTGCGGGCCGCGTGGGTGCCGCGTGACCGCTCGGCGTACGGCGGGGTGGTGTCGGGCCTGCTGGGCCTCGGTGCGACGGGTGCGTTCATGGTGGCGGCGCAGCACGGCTCGCTGACGGTCTCGGCGATCCTGACGTCGCTCTACCCGGCGTTCACGATCCTCCTGGCGGCGTTCGTGCTCCGCGAGCGCATCCTGCGCGACCAGGCCGCAGGGCTGGTGCTCTGCGGCCTGGCCGTGGTGCTGGTTGCTGCTGGCTGACGTCAGCCGCTGTGCGCGGTGCCGCCGTTGTCGATCGTCACCGACGAGGCCTCGAGGCAGGTCGCCCCGATGCTGCGGTGTGCACCGTTGGTGCTGGTGAAGTCGACCTTCCAGGAGATCGTCGAGGAGGTGCTGAAGGTCGTCGTGTTGGTCGTACCGACGGTCTGCGGCGAGGCTCCGGAGACGTTGACGGTCTGGTCCACGATCGGCGTACCCGAGCAGTCGTTGCTCTCATACCCGAGGAAGTGGACCGAGCCGGCCAGGTTGCCGCCACCGGATGCATCCGCAGAGACCGTCACCCGGTCGTTGGGCAGGTACCGCTGTGCCGACGTCAGCGAGGTCGGGATGGTGTTGACCACGACCGTCTCGTCCGTGTCGTCACAGCTGCCGTTGTGGGTGCTGCCGAGGTTGTTCGGGTCGGCCGATGCCGGTGTGTAGACCGCCTTCCAGTGATAGGTGCCGGTTGCGTCCGGCGTGAAGCTCACGGGCCCGTAGCTCGCGTTGTCCCCGCTGACGCTGACCGACTGCGGGTTCGTGCCGGTGCCCGTGGCGAGGGTGCTGCAGTCCGCCTTGAGGAGGGTGAACTGGATCGTCCCTCCGGCAGCCGGTCCGGCCGCGCCGTTGATCACCGTCGTGCCCGGCTGGGTCGCGGTGCCCGTCAGGCTCGCTGTGTCGCTGACGGCATGCCCGAGTACGACGTCGTCACCTGCCGAGGTGTCGAGTGCCGGTGTCACGGGGTCGACCGTGAAGCACTCGTTGGTCCCATCGTCGACCGCATCCGGGACACCCTGCGTGGACGAGTCGAACGCTGCCGACCAGCAGTACTGGCCGACCGACGACACGGTCGCGGCCGCGGAGGTGATCGGGAACGACGTCGCCTGGGTCACGGGCACCGCCGATCCGACATTGACGGTGGTGGCCGTCGGACCGACCGGGCCGTGGAGGCTGAACTGGACGGTGCCACCCCACGTCGCCTTGCCGGTGACGCTGATGGTCGCGCGGTCCTTGGCCGACGCCAGGCCGGTGCCGATCGAGACGGACGTGAGGTCGGCGCTGTCGGCGGCGTTGCGAGCCTGGGTGGTCAGGGACGACCCGCAGTTGCCGAAGCCTCCCATCACGAAGTCCTTCAAGGTCGCCGTTGTCGAGGTCGAGGATCTGGTCTCACTCGAGAACGCCGAGAAGCACCTGTCGCCAAGACCGATGTCGCTCAGGTTGATGCCACCTTCGTAGAACTCGCCCTGGGCGAACGACGTGTTGCCGCTCTTGTCCTTGAACGACCACGGCGACGCCGTGCCGTTCGTCGGGTTCACCAGGCCGCAGAAGGAGTCGTTCGCTCCCGCCGAGGCACAGTTGGCCGCGTTGCTGGTCTCCTGCAGGCGGAGGTTGACGTCACCGCAGTCGCCAGCCTTGGGCTTCGCGGCCGCCTTCGCGCAGCCCGAGTCCCACGTGTAGACGGAGATCGTCGAGGTCGCGCCACCGTTGCTGAAGTCGCTGACCACGAGGACGTCGCCGTTCATGTGCAAGCCGGTGAAACCGAAGGCAGAACCCTTCGGTCCGCTGGTCGCGACGGCGTCCTGGAAGAACCAGAAGCCGGTCTGCGCGTCACCGCTGTTGTCGTAGCGGTCGGAGCCGAAGTAGATGACGTCGTCGCCCGCGACGCTGTAGCGGGCGGCATAGGCGTGCAGCAGGTTGTCCTTGTCGGGCAGACCGCCCGCCTCGTCCTTCCACAGCCAGCTGCTGATGTTCTGGGGGTCCTTGGACCCGCCACCGGTGAAGATCGAGGAGTTGAGGACCGGCTCGGAGACCCAGCCGACTGCCGAGGCGCCGTTGGTGCCGACGTTGGTGCCGCAGGTCGCGGCACTGCCCGTCTTCTGGAAACAGACCTCGTTCCAGTCGTCACTGACCGTGCGCGTGGCGTTGCCGTCGAGCTCGAAGACGCTGGTGTCGTGGACGGCGTTCGCCGCCGGCATTCCCTGGAAGAACGCGAGGCCGAGGATCGACGCACAGCCCACGGTGAGAGCCCGTACGCGGGCACGTGTTGCAGATCGAACGAACATGGCAGACCATCCGGATGACTAGGCGCCCCCGAGCAGCCACATGGCAGGGCCGGCGCATCCGTTCACTCTTCTCCGCACCGCAGCGCGACGACATCGCCCCTGAGGACCAGCCTGACCGGATGCCTCCAGCCGGTACCCCAGCCCGGGGACCCGGGCAGTGGGCCGAGGCCGGGGTCGCGTCAGCGCGTCAGCGCGTCGATGCCGAGCAGCACCAGCGCGATCGCCGGGAACGTGCCCTGGATCAGCGCGCCGCGGAGCATCTTGCGGTCGGTGGCGATCAGGACCACCGCAGCGGCGAACATCGAGCCCACGCCGAACACGATCAGCGCCCGTCCGGCGACACAGTCTCCGAGGGTCAGGCCGACGCCGACGAACGTGCCGATGGCCAGGAACAGGTTGTAGTAGCCCTGGTTGAGTGCCCACGGCCGGACGATCTCCGCATCGGCGGCCGAGATGCCGAACGCCTTGCGGCCCTTGCCCATGAAGGTCACCGACTCGAGGGTCCAGATGTAGACGTGGAGGAGCGCAGCAAGGGCGGCGAACACCGCGGCAGCAGTCAGCATGCCCTCATCGTGCCGTACGCCGCCGCATACAGCGGGGAAATGCAACGACGCCCCCGACCGCAGCGGCCGGGGGCGTCGTACGCGAAGAAATCAGTCGAGGTAGTCGCGGAGGACCTGCGAGCGCGACGGGTGGCGCAGCTTCGACATCGTCTTGGACTCGATCTGGCGGATGCGCTCACGCGTCACGCCGTAGACCTTGCCGATCTCGTCGAGGGTCTTCGGCTGGCCGTCGGTGAGGCCGAAGCGCATCGAGACGACGCCCGCCTCACGCTCGGAGAGCGTGTCGAGGACGGCGTGCAGCTGCTCCTGGAGCAGCGTGAACGAGACCGCGTCGGCCGGGACGATCGCCTCGGAGTCCTCGATCAGGTCACCGAACTCCGAGTCGCCGTCCTCACCGAGGGGCGTGTGGAGCGAGATCGGCTCGCGGCCGTACTTCTGGACCTCGATGACCTTCTCGGGGGTCATGTCGAGCTCCTTGGCCAGCTCCTCCGGGGTGGGCTCACGGCCCAGGTCCTGGAGCATCTGGCGCTGGACGCGCGCGAGCTTGTTGATGACCTCGACCATGTGCACCGGGATACGGATGGTGCGGGCCTGGTCGGCCATGGCGCGGGTGATGGCCTGGCGGATCCACCACGTGGCGTACGTCGAGAACTTGTAGCCCTTGGTGTAGTCGAACTTCTCGACGGCGCGGATCAGACCGAGGTTGCCCTCCTGGATCAGGTCCAGGAAGAGCATGCCGCGGCCGGTGTAGCGCTTGGCGAGCGAGACGACGAGACGCAGGTTGGCCTCGAGCAGGTGGTTCTTGGCGCGGCCACCGTCAGCGGTGATCCACTCGAGCTCGTCGAGGAGCTTCGGGGTGATCTTGCCGCCCTTGGCGAGCTTCTCCGAGGCGAAGAGGCCGGCCTCGATGCGCTTGGCCAGCTCCACCTCCATCTCGGCGTTGAGGAGCGGGACCTTGCCGATCTGCTTCAGGTAGTCCTTGACCGGGTCGGCGGTCGCGCCAGCGACCATGACCTGCTGGACGGGCTCGTCGGTGTCGTCGCTGGAGGAGATGACGAAGGACTCGGACTCCTTCTCGACTTCCTTGATCTCCTCGGAGTCCTTCTCCTTCTCGAACACGTCGTCCGAGACGTCCGCGAGGACCTTCTTGCCGTCCGGGCCGACCACGGCAGCGGCGGGCAGCTCGACCTCGACGATCTCCTCCGCGGCGGCAGCCTCGGCGCGCTTCTGCGCGGCGGTCTTGCGCGGGGCGGTGGCCTTCTTCGCAGCCGGAGCGGCAGCGGCGGTCTTCACCGGCGCCGCGGCAGCCTTCTTCGCCGGCGCCTTGGCGGTGGCGGTCTTGCGCGGCGTGGTGGCGGCGACGGCCTTGTGGTCGTCGGCGTTCATCACGACGGTGATGCCCTCGGCGGCGAGGTGCACGAGCAGCGCCTTGAGGTGCTTGGGCTCGATCGCCGCGGCCTCAGCGGCCTTGCGGACCTGCTCCGGCGTGACGGTGCCGGTCGGCTCGGCGATGGTCACCAGCCCGACGATCTCGGGGTGGGACAGGACCTCGGCCGGAAGCAGGTTGCGCGACACGAACACCTCTTGGGAGAAATCTGGGTTTGGGGCGCGGCAAGGCCCGCTGTCGTCAAGAGCCGCGCGCACAGTCTGCCACGGCCACCCAATGTTTTCCGCCACGGGGTGGCACGGGGCGTGTCCGGGGCCGATCAGCCCTTCGCGGCAGCCTGCTCGCTGCGCTCGCGGCTCCCGCGCTCGCGCTCCGCGCTCAAGCTCGTACCTCGCTTGCGCGGCCGCTCACTTGGTCGCCTTCTTCGCCTGCTTGTACTCCCGCACCTTGAGCAGCGACGCCCCGTCGACGACGTCCGCGACGGACCGGTGGCCCTCCAGCGCGTAGTCACCGACGACGGCCTCCCACCCCACCGGCCGTACGCCGACCTGCTTGGCTAGCAGCGCGATGAAGATCTGCGCCTTCTGCTTGCCGAAGCCCGGCAGCGCGGTCATCCGCTTGAGGAGCTCCTTGCCGTCCTTCGCCTCGTTCCAGAGACGCGCGGTGTCGCCGTCGTACTCGTCGACGATGAGCTGGGCGAGGGCCTGGAGCTTGCCGGCCATCGAGCCCGGGAAGCGGTGGATCGCCGGAGTCGTCGCGCAGAGCGCTGCGAAGGCCTCGGGGTCGGCGGCGGCGATGTCGCGCGGGTCGATGCTCCCGAAGCGGTCGAGGATCTTGGCCGGCCCACGGAACGCGTGCTCCATCGGGTACTGCTGGTCGAGAGCCATGCCCGCGAGGAGGGCGAAGGAGCTGTCGGTCAGCACCGCGTCAGCGGCAGGGTCCTGGGCGATCTGGAAGGCCATGGCCCCATGGTGCACCACGGTCCCCGCCGGCCTGACCCGCGGGGACGGAGTGGTGATGTGTCAGAGGGTCATCGACACGTCGTGCTCGGTGTCGGTGATGGTGATCGGGCTCCAGACCACGGTCATCGGCGGCGTGCAGTTGGGCTGGAACGACGCGGTGCCCGTCAGCGTGAACTCCGCGCGACCGTTCTGCACCGGGAAGTCGCCCGCAACGGTGATCGCGGCCTTGTTGGCGGCCTTGGGGTGGTGGCTCCCGGGGTTGATGCACGAGGCGGTTGCCGTGAGGACGATGTGGACCTGGGTCTCGTCGCCCAGACCCGCTTCCTTGCCGGAGACGGTGATGGTGTTTCCGCTGATGCTGACCGAGGTCGCACTCTTCACGAAGTGCGCGCTGCCGGCCCACGCAGGACCGGTGACCAGGGCCGAGAGCAGGAGCACCGGGAGCACCAGGACCCGGGCGATCCATCTGGACATGAGAAGACTCCCCTTTCGGATTGGGTTGATCTCCCCAGCCTGCGCTGACGGGCTCCTCGCGGCATGACACAGGCGGGGCACCTTCAAGGTCTGGCACCCCTGCCCGGGACCCCGCCGGTACACCCCTGTCCCGACCGGACGAGCCACCGGGACACTCCCTCAGCGCACGTCAGGGCACTTCGACGAACCACTCGCGACCGAGCACCCGACGGGCGAGCGGGCCCGGCAGGGCCAGCAGGATCCGCACCGTCCGCACTCCCCCGGTCGCCTGGCTGGCGTGCGCCGCAAGGGCCGCGCGCTTGGCCTCCACGGCGTCGCGCACGTCCAGCCGTACGACGGACGCCGGGTCGGCGTAGATGTCGTCGGACGGCAGCGTGAGGCCGGGCAGGAACCGCGCCAGCGGACGGACGACGCGGAGCAGGCGCACCAGACCCGTGCGGTCACGCGTCGCCTCGAGCAGCAGCGGCCGGCGCTCCGCCAGGGCCTGCGCGGCACGGGCGACATGGTGCACCGCCACGTGGTCAGGGTGGCCGTAACCGCCGTTGGCGTCGTAGCCGGTCAGCACGACGGCGTTCTCGGCGTCGAGCACGTCGGCAACGGCACGCGCGGCGTCGGCCACGGGGACATCGACGAAGCGACCCGGACCGCGCGTCGGCGACGCAGCCATGCCGGAGTCGGCGTGGCCCAGCCAGATGACCCGGGCCGCCCCGAGCGCACGAGCCGACGCCTCGCCCTCGCCGCGGCGGACCGCTCCGAGCGGGCCTTCGACGTCACTGAGCCCGGCGTCGCCGTCCGTCGCGAAGACGAGGACGACGCGGTCACCGCTGCGGGCACGCTGGGCCAGCCAGCCACCGGTCAGCAGCGCCTCGTCGTCCGGGTGGGCGTGCAACGAGACGATCGTCGCCACGAGGCGTCAGGCCTCCTCGGCCAGCAACGGAACGACGTCGGCGACAGATACCGCGGTGACCCCGGCACGCGCGGCGGCGACGGCGTACAGGTCATCGGTCTGGGCGAGGATGTCGGTCCAGTCGAACGGCGGAGCGACGTCGCGGTTGTGGGTCGTGATCCGGGCCCGCAGGTCCGGGTCGGAGACGAGCCGCACGAGCGCGCGGGTCATCTCGACATCACCCGCGACGAGCAGGCCGTCCTCCTGGTGACGGACGAACTCCCCCACCCCGCTGGCCCTGCTCGCGACGATCGGCAGGCCGGCACACCGCGCCTCGAGGGCGGCGATGCCGAACGACTCCTTGGGCGCTGGTGCGACGTAGATCGACGCGGCCCGCAGCTCCGCCAGCACGTCCTCACGGGGAAGGCGCCCCGTGAGCCGCACGACGTCAGCGATCCCGGCGCGCCGGATCCGGCGTTCCATCCGACGCCGGAGGGGGCCGTCACCGACCACGACCAGGCGCACGTCCGCGCCCGTCGCCGCGCGCACGGACTCGAAGAGCCGCACCAGGTGGACGGGGCGCTTGCGCGGCATCATCCGCATCACCGAGATCAGGGTGACAGGCCCGCGGGACGTCGGCAGCCCCGAGGATGCCTCGGCGAGCACCGTCGCGGGCGGACGCCAGTCCTCGACGTCGATGGCGTTGGGCAGGACCGCGACCTCCGCGTCGCCCAGCGAACGCCGGAACGTGTCGGCCGCCGCGCCGCTCACGGCCGACCAGGCGACCGGCCAGCGCCGGAGGCCCGCCAGCGCGGCGAGACGGATGACGCCGCCCGCACCGGCCCACATCGAGTGGACGGTGATCAGCGTCGGCAGCCCGGCTGCAATGGCAGCCCGGGCGACACCGACGCCGTACGGGGACCACATCGAGACGTGCACGTGCACGACGTCGTACTCGCCGATGAGTGCGCGGGCACGGCCGGCGGGCATCCGGCGTACCCAGGTCGGGTCGGGGTCGCGACCGCCCGGCGTCGGGGTGAGGACATCGGCGTCGAGGCCGGCGGCGCGCTGGTGCCGGACCAGGTCGTCGACGTGGGTCTCGATGCCGCCGAGGCGGGGCAGGAAGACATCGGTGACGTGGGCGATGCGGCGGGTCTCCCCCGGCACCCGCACGCGCGGCGGGGCGTTGCGGGCTTTGAGGCGCTGGCCGAGCAGCCACAGGCCGAGCGTGCCGCCGCCCACCGGGATCTCGGCGGCGAAGACGAAGCCGCGGTAGAGGACTGCCGCGGCCGTGACGCCAGCCGGGTCGCCGCCCAGCGCCAGGAGTACGCCGACCAGGCCGAGGTCGGCGACGCCCACGCCGCCCGGGGTGATCGGGAGGACGGTCAGCATGCGCTCCACCGCGAAGCCCGCGAGGACGTCGACCCAGGTCACGTTGGCGCCGGTCAGCTGGAGGCAGATGCCGAGCAGGAGGCACTGGAGCGCGACGTACCCGGTGATGCCGAGCGACATCCGCAGCCACCCCGTGGCGACGAGCTGCGCGCACTCACGGCGCGTCTCGAGCAGCGCATGCACGACGTCGGGCTCGTGCCGGCCCAGGGCCGAGAAGAACGGGTGCAGGATCCGCTGGATGATCCGGCCGAGCACGGTTGCCCAGCGCACGCTGCCGAGCAGCATCACGGCGAGGCCGGCCACGACGGCGAACGCGACCGCGCCGATGATGAACGCCCACTTCAGCGGGCCGGTGACGGTCTCGTCGGTCCGGCTGAGCACACCGACCGCGATGATCGGCAGCATCAGCTTGGACAGGACGTCCCACAGGTTTGTGAGGAACGTGTAGCCGGCGAACGAGTGCGACTCGATCCCCCAGCCGCGCATCATCCGGCGGTTGAGCTCGACGCCGGCGGCACCACCGAGCGGCACGACGTTGGAGACCGCACTGCCGGTCACGTTGAGCGTGAGCGCCCGCCGGTGGGTGAGGCTGGGCGCCGCGGCTGTCAGCACGAACGTGTGCACCACCAGCCCGAGGAACCAGATCGCCACGAGCGCAGCGAGCGCCGGCCAGTGCAGGGACTTCAGGACCGGGACGACGCCGTGCCACGAGACGTCGACGGCCTTCGGGAGACCGATGCCGACGAGCGCGAGAGCGAGCGTCCACGAGACCAGGAAGCGGACGCGCGTCCAGAGCCGCTTGGTCGGCTCGCTCATGAGGAGCGCACCGGCCGACGTCGTACGCCGACGGTCGGCGGGCCGAGGATCCAGGCGAGCGCCGCGATGGCGAGGCCGGCCAGGTCGTCGACGAAGAAGTGCCAGCCGAGGTAGACGGTCGCGACCATGGTGCCCGCCACGAAGATCGTCATCGCGATCGTCGCCAGGCGCATCCGGTGCCACCAGACGACACCGAGGATGACGGCAGCGACCCCCACGTGCAGGCTCGCGAACGCCGCGACCTGGGCGAAGGCGTCGTGGGCGTGCGGGTCGGCGCGGAGGTTCTCCCACTGGCCCATGTAGCGCGCCTGGGTGTCCTGGATCGGCATGTGCGGCAGACCCGAGAACTCCTGCGGAGCGGAGTGGAAGGGGCCGAGGCTGGGGATCAGGTAGTACGTCCCGGTGCCGAGCATCCAGACCCACACGAACGCCGCGATGCAGACGTAGGCGTCCTTCACGCGCTTCGCGAGGGCGACGCAGGCCGGGAAGGCCACGACGACCAGCGTCGGGAACGTCTCGTACCAGACGAAGAGAATCCACGCGGCGACGTGCTCGCCGAGCAGGTCATGGATGAGGACGGCCGGACTGTGCCCGAAGAAGAGGGCCCGGTCCCAGTCGAGGAGCATCCCGTCGCGCGGGGTGCGGAGGTCGTTCCAGCTCTTCAGGTTGTGATAGGTCAGGTAGGTCGCGTGATAGGCCAGCAGGGCGCCCCAGGAGTAGACGAGGCGACCGACGGTCCACTTCTCCCGGATCACGCTCCACACGCGGGCCGGCGAGAGCGGCAGGCCTGCGCGCACGATCCCCTCGAGCAGGACGCAGCCGACGAAGATCGACGCGGTCAGCTCGACACGACTCCACCAGTACGCGCCGTGCGGGTCGCGGAAGGGCACGTCCACCTGCACCGAGCGGATCACCCCGAGAAGGACAAACGTGCCGACCACGGCCCACAACCCGATAGGGCCTGCGAGCCAGAGGCGGGAGGTCGTCGCCGGAGAAGAAGTCGGCGTGCTCTCGCGCGCAATCAGCTGGTCCACCCTTGCATCTTGCCAACAGATGCCTTAACCGGACATGAAGACACGGAATCCCGGGACGGGACGATCCCCACACGAGGCCCTGTGGAAGGCTCCGAACGGTTGTCGGTGGCGTCCGGCAGGCTCTCCTGCGTGGCTCCCGCTCCCCTCGACTCCGACACCGTGGCCGCGCTGCGTCTGCTGGTCTTCGGCCTGCGGCGCGGCACCCGCGCGCGGACCTTTGCTCCGCGCATCCACGTCGGCGTGCCGGGCGGTGAGGTGTTCGTCGCGCCCGCGGCCGACCCCGACCATGCGCTGCGCACCGACCTGGTGCTGACCCTGCTCGCCATGCACCACGCCGACGCGCGGCCGGGCGTCTGGCTGACCCGCACGGGTCTGCCGGACGAGCACGACCTCGATCTCGCGTGGCTGGCCGCGGCACGGGCCGGCTTCGCTGAGTCGGATGCCCAGCTGCCGTGGTTCGTGGTGGTGACCAAGCAGGGATGGTGCCGGCCCGTCACCGGCGAAGGGCGGCGCTGGCAACGGCTACGCCTGCGGGGCGCCAGCCGACCCGCGGATGGCTGACCACGCCGTGGGCGGCACCGCGGCCTGGAGCAGGTCCGCGACGAGGACCGCGAGCGAGCAGTCCGGGTCGGAGACCCGTGCCCGGTCGACCGCACACCACGCAAGCGCTCCGTGGCCGGCGAGCCAGGCCGCGAAGGCCAGCACCGCAGCAACACCAGCGACCAGCTCGTCGGGCGTGCGCACGACCACCGACCGCCAGAGCTCGACGTGCTCCTCGACCGTCTCGCGGACCAGTCCGCACCACGCAGCGTCACGGACGCCGGGCACGAGACAGGCGCGCGCGAGGCGGGCCACGTCGGCGTCGGTCAGGCCGGATCCGCCAGCCAGGCCGCGCGCCACCAGGGCGCGCACCTCCCGCTGGCCGGGAGCCCGTGCCGAGTCCGACTCCGAGGCCGCGAGCACCCGGGCTGCCGCGTCGGGATCTGCCGCGACGGAGGAGACGAGCTCCTCGCGTGACCCCAGCGTCACCCGCCCCTCGAGCACGGACCGGGCGGTCAGCGTGTGGGTGGTGACGTCATACGCGTGCGGCTCCGCGGCCTCGGGATCCGCATCACGCTCGACGTGGCACCACGACGTGCCGTCGCTCCGCAGCGGCGCGATCACGGCGAATCCGTGCTCGTCGAAGACGTCGCTTGCGTGCAGGGCCGTCGTCGCGGCCCGTCGGGCATCCCGCGAGTACGCGATGAAGAGCACCTTCTCCGGGCGCTGCCGCAGCGCCGGAGCCAGCAGTGTGTCGACCACGGGGCCGATGTCCGCCTCGCACTCTGGGAGGTCGACGCGCGCATGGAAGGCCCGCCGCCCACCGAAGGTGAGCATCACCAGCGACTCCTCCGGATGGAAGCCGAGCACCGCAGGCACGACGGCCAGCAGGTCCTCGGGTGTGCGGGCCGTGAAGACGGCCCCGGCCTTGGTGATCTCGGTGGTCATGCAGCGACGGTGCTCCGCCGACGCGCCCCCGCGGGTCTCGCCCGAGGAGCGCGGTGGAGGACTGGCACCTCCGCACGCCTGTGAGCAGAAAGAGGGCTCCGGTAGGTTCCGCCCCATGGGAGCGGCGAGATGAGGCAGGACGCCTCGATCCTGCACCTCGACCTCGACGCCTTCTATGCCTCCGTCGAGCAGCGCGACAAGCCGTCGCTACGCGGCAAGCCGGTGATCGTCGGCGGCACGGGCGGTCGCGGTGTGGTCGCCACCTGTTCCTACGAGGCCCGCGCCTTCGGCGTACGGTCCGCGATGTCGACGCGCGAGGCGCGGGCGCGGTGCCCGCACGCTGCCTTCCTCGGCGGCCGCTTCCCGGCGTACGGCGAGGCGTCGCGCGTCGTGATGGGCCTGCTCCGGGAGGTCTCGCCGCTGGTCGAGCCGCTGAGCCTGGACGAGGCGTTCGTCGACCTCGCGGCTGGCGGTCTGACCGACTTCAGCCTTGAGGCGCTGACGGAGTTCGCGGAGGACCTGCGGGCGCGCGTCTCCGAGGCGACGGGCGGCCTGACCGCCAGCGTCGGCATCGGCACGTCGAAGTTCATGGCCAAGGTGGCCAGTGACCTGCAGAAGCCCGACGGACTCGTCATCGTGGAGCCCGGTCGCGAGCAGCAACTGCTCCGTCCGATGGCCGTGAAGGTCATCCCCGGCGTCGGCCCCGCGACGGCCGAGCGGCTCCGTCGCGCCGGCATCCACAGCGTCGCCGACCTCGAGCAGCGTTCAGAAGAAGAGCTCGTCCTCGAGCTCGGCCAGTCCCACGGATCCGGCCTGTGGCGCCTCGCTCGTGCGCTTGACGACCGGCCGGTCGTGGCCGAGCGCGAGGCGAAGTCGGTGAGCGTCGAGGGCACCTACGAGGACGACCTCACGGACCGTCGGCTGATGGAGGCGCTCCTCACGCGCCAGGCGAGCAGCGTCGCCGGGCGCCTGACGAAGCACGGGCTGTCCGGCCGCACGATCAGCATCAAGGTGCGACTCCACGACTTCACGACGCTGTCACGCTCGACGACGCTCCCCAGCCCGACCGACAGCGCAGCGGCGATCGCGCGCGTCGCCCGCGCCCTGCTCGCCGACCTCGACACGAGCGGCGGCGTACGCCTGCTGGGGGTGGGGGTCTCCGGCCTCGCGGACTGGGTCCAGGACGACCTCTTCGGCGCGGTGGCCGAAGCCGAGCCCGAGGAGGAGCTGCCCGAGGTCCCCTCCCGGATGCGTGCGCAGTGGTGGCCTGGTCAGGACGTCGAGCATGCCGAGATGGGCCGCGGCTGGGTCTGGGGAGCGGGACGCGGCGTCGTGACCGTCCGCTTCGAGACCGCGGAGACCGGGCCGGGCCCGGTGCGTTCCTACCCGGCCGACGACCCCGACCTCTCCCCCGTGGTCAGCTGACCTTCACACCGAACGCCGCACGCATGTCCGGCGCCGTCGACGCGTGGCGCAGCAGCGGCACGTGCAGGACCTGCTCGATGAACCGCGTCAGCGAGTAGTGGTTGAGGTGGGTCGTGACCACCTTCTTCTGCTGGTACTTCGACGCCACGACGGTCAGCACCCGGTTGCCCGACTTCTTGTCGTCCTCGTCGGCGGTGATGACGACCGCGAGCCGCCCGGCGGCCCAGTCCTTGCCTGCCGTGAGGGTCGCGATCCGGTCGGAGATCCACGTGTCGGCCTGGGCGAGCGTGCCGTCGTGCGCGTCGTGGACGAGGTTCGGGATCAGGAACCCGACGTTCGGCAGGGTGCCGTTGGCGGCGTCCGTGGCGAGGCGCTTCACGCTCGTGTCGTACTTGGTGCAGCCGGTGCGGCTGTCGACGAAATAGGTCCACGGGTTGTGCCGGACGGCGTAGTCGCCGGCGTTGCTCAGGTAGCAGTTCGAGGGCATCGAGTCGGCGTACGTCCGCGCGGTCTTGCCGTTGCGGAGCGCCTGGCTGAACACGCTGCGTCCCTTCAGCCGATGCGCCGACGGTCCCTTGTCGTCGGTGATGCCGTACGTCGACCCCGACGCGATCGCGATGTAGTTGGGCAGCGAGGGGTGCGTGATCGCGGTGTAGTCGGTCGCATAGGCGTACTTCGACGCGAAGGCGAACGTCTTCGGCATGCCGGTCTTCATCTGCTCGAGCGAGTGGTTCTCGACCATGATCACCAGCACCTTGGTGACCTTCGGTGTCGTCGTCGCGGCCGGAGCGATCGTGCCGTCTGCGGACGGCGACTTGGCACCCCCGTGTCCGCGTACGACGCCGAGCAGCACCGCCGCGGCGAGCACGGTGGCGACGAGCGTGGTCAGGGCAACGGCGGTCCGGGCAGCACGATTCACCTCGTCATCACAACACAGGTGGTCGGCCACCACGGAACGTCGCGGTGACGCGACGGCAAACCCGGGCCAGGCCTGCGCATCAGTCAGGCGAAGGCAAGGGCGAGCGCCCCCACAGACAGACCGAGCATGCCGAGGCAGTTGACCCAGAACTCCTGCTTGAGGAAGTCGGCGCGCACGTGGGCGTAACAGGCGCAGAGGAAGTAGCCGATCACCGCGACGTTGGTGGTGAACGCCATGCCCGCGTAGTGCAATCCGAGCAGGAGGCCCGCAGCTGCAGCGCTCTTGATCACGATCAGGGTCCACCACCAGTCCTCGGGGAACTTCACTCCCCGCAGGCAGTTGCGGATAAAGAGCGGCGGTCGGACCGACAGGGCGGCGTCGCCGGCGAGAGCGAGTGCTAGCAGTGCGGTGGGCCACCACAGGTGCGGCGTGCTGGTCATGCGTGATCTCCGTTGCTGTCGATGGCGAACTGGACACTGGATCGGAACTGCTGGACGGCGGCATCGTGGTCGAGGGCGCCGCTCGACGCCGCCATGAGGACGCCGAGGTAGAGGTAATAGAGGGCCCCCGCCCCGCGGGCCGCTCGCTCGGCATCGAGACCAGCCCGTTCGAGCGTCTGGGCGAGCTCGCCGACCAGGTGCAGGGCGAGCTCGGTGAAGACGGCGGAGTCATGCGTGCCGCGGACGAGCACCGACGCGTACTCGCGAGCCAGGCCGAGGTCGGTCGTGAAGTAGGAGACGAAGGGCTCCACCAGCGCGACGACCTCGTCGACGACGGATCCCCAGGTGCCTGCCGGTGCCGCGGCGCGCTCCTCGTGGATGGTGCGGATCCGGCCGTCGAAGATGTGGATCAGCAGTCTCGCCTTGTCGCCGACGGACATGACTGTGCCGGCGCTGACCCCTGCAGCGGCGGCGATCGCCCGCACGGTGGTCGCCTCGTATCCCTGCTCACGGAAGAGTCGGTCGGCCGCGGCCAGCACCTGGGTCTCAGTCGACGCCCGCTGCTCCGCACGCGACTGAACGTGTTCACTGAACATGTTCAGAACATAGCACGCGCTACTCAGACGCGCGAGAACCGCACCGTCTCTCCCGGCCTCAGCTGGGCGCACATCCAGAGGTCGTCGGGATGGACGACGGCCGCCACCGGGTAGCCGCCGGTCACCGGATGGTCCGCGAGGAACACCACCGGCTGGCCCGACGGCGGGACCTGGACGGCGCCGAGCACCATGCCTTCGCTCGCCAGCTCCCTCCCGTCGTACGCCGGGGCGCGGCGCAGCGCCGGACCTTCCAGCCGCAGACCCACCCGGTTGGAAGCGGCACCGACCGACCACTTCGCCCCGACGAGCAGCGCGACCGGATCACCTGCGAACCAGTCCGCCCGCGGTCCGGGCAACAGGCGCAGTGCGGCTGGCGTCGGCGGACGCGGCGTGTCGAGAGGGTGCAACTCGCCCGCGGCCTCGCCGAGCGGGAGCGTCTGTCCCGGCGCGACGACCGGCGGCCCGACCCAGGCCAGCGTGTCCGTGGAGCGCGATCCGAGCACGGGATCGACAGCGAAGCCGCCGGCTGCTGCGGCGTACGTGCGCACTCCCGAGGGCGGTGCACCGAGGCGCAGCACCGCGCCGGCCGGCACCCGCGCTGCTTCGCTGAAGGCAACGGCCTGGCCGTCGATCGACACCGTGCAGGGCGCTCCGGTGATGGCCACCCACACGGGCGAGTCGGCCCGCAGGGACAACGTCCCGAGTGTCACCTCGAGGACGGCTGCCGATGCGTCGTTGCCGACGAGCCGGTTGGCGAGCAGGGCGGCCGGTTCGTCGAGCCAGCCAGCGCGCGGGACTCCGAGGTGCGCGTAGCCCGGACGTCCGGCGTCCTGCACCGTCACCAGCCCGGCGACCTCCACCACGGTCAGCGTCATCGCTCACCCTCCAGCCGGTCCACGGCACGGAACCGCACCCGCGTGCCCGGGGCCAGCAGCGCGGGCGACTCCCGCGTCGGGTCCCAGAGCGCGACGTCGGTCCGCCCGATCAGCTGCCAGCCACCCGGCGACGCCGAGGGATAGACACCGGTCCAGGTGCCCGCCAGGCCGACGGATCCCGGCTCCACCCGAGCGCGCGGTGAGGCGAGACGGGGCACGTCCCACGGCGAGCCCTGGAGATAGCCGAATCCAGGCGCGAAGCCGCAGAACGCCACCACGTGCTCGATCGCGGTGTGCTGCGCGACGAGCCCCGCGACCGACAGGTCCAGCCGTCCGGCAAGGCTGGGCAGGTCCGGTCCGTCGTAGACGACCGGGATCTCCACGAGCCGACCGGTCACGGTGTCCGACTCCCCCGTCCAGTGGCCCACCACCGCGTGCACATCAGCCGCCGTGCAACCGTCGATGAGCACCGTCGACGCAGCGGGCACGATGTCGACGGCCGCGATCCGCTCCCGCAGCCACAGCGACAGGGCGAGCGCGCTGGCAGCGTCGGCCACCTCGACCAGTGCGGCCGCGGCCCCGAAAGGACGCACCGACAGCGCCGGGCTCATCGGGTGAACGGCTCCAGGGTCCAGCCGGCGCCCTCGAGCGCGGCCCGGACCGCCACCGCAGCAGACACCGCAGAAGCCGAGTCGCCGTGGACGCAGACCGAGTCGACGTTCTGGGCGAGGCGCACCGCGTTGGCGGCGACGTCGGCCACCTCGTGCACGAGCGCCCCCGGCTGGTCGCGGGGCACGAGCCTGCCCTCCGCCGTGTAGCCCCGGTCGGGGAAGCCCTCGCGCCACACCTGACGGTTGCCGAGAGCAGCCATCTCCAGCAGCACCCCGCCGGGCAGCCCGAGCACCGGCAGATCACCGGAACCGGCGAGCACGGCCGACGCCTGCTCGACGTCGTCGACGACCCGGTTGTACAGCGCGCCGTGCGGCTTGACGTAGGTCACCGCGACACCCGACGAGCGTGCGATCGACATCAGCAGACCGACCTGCTCCGCGACCTGTGCAGCCAGTACGTCCGCCGCGACGTCGGTGCGCAGCCGGCCGAAGTTCTCCCGGTCCAGGTACGACACCTGCGCGCCGATCGCGACACCCAGCTCCGCGGCCCGATCGCACACGAAGCGCATCGTCTCCGGCGTACCCGCGTGGAAGCCGCAGGCGACGTTGGCGGAGGTGACGACCGCGAGCAGCGCGGCGTCGTCGGTGATCTCCTCGCCGAGGTCAGCATTGAGGTCGATCACGCGCGTCATGGCGCCTATCTTGCCCCGATAGGCTCCCCGTCATGCTCGAGCAGTCCCCCGCGCCTGTCGCGAAGAAGGTCCCTGTCACCACCACGCACCACGGCGACACCTTCGTCGACGACTACGAGTGGCTGCGCGCCAAGGAGGACCCCGAGGTCATCGCCCACCTCGAGGCCGAGAACGCGTACACGCAGGAGCGCACCGAGCATCTCGCGGACCTGCGCCAGCAGCTCTTCGATGAGATCAAGGCCCGCACCCGCGAGACCGACCTGTCGGTGCCGTACCGGATCCGCGGTCACTGGTACTACTCGCGCAGCTTCGCCGGCAAGGAGTACGGCGCGAGCTGCCGCGTGCCAGTCGCCGGCCCCGATGACTGGACCCCGCCGCGTCCCGCCGAGGACTGCGCTCCGGACCAGCCGGCGCTCCCCGGCGAGCAGGTCCTGCTCGACCTCAACGAGCTGGCCGACGGTCACGACTTCTTCTCCCTGGGCGGCTCGTCGATCGCCCGCGACGAGCGGCTGCTCGCCTACGCGACCGACGTCGTCGGCGACGAGCGCTACACGATCCGCGTCAAGGACCTCGCCACCGGTGAGCTGCTCGCCGACGAGATCACCGGTGTCATGGGTGGTGCCACCTGGGACGCGGACGGCACGGCGTTCTACTACGCCACGGTCGACGAGTCGTGGCGCCCGGACAAGATCTGGCGCCACACGCTCGGCTCCGCCCAGGCGGACGACGAGGTCGTCTACACCGAGGACGACGCCCGCTTCTGGCTCGGCATCGGACGCTCGCGCAGCGACCGCTTCCTGATGATCGCGAGCGGCTCGAAGACCACCTCGGCGTACCGCGTGCTCGACACGCAGGACCGCGAGAAGGGGTGGCAGGAGTGGCCGCGCGTCGAGGGTGTCGAGTACTCCCTCGAGCACGCCGTCATCGGCGGCGAGGACCTTTTCCTCGTCATGCACAACGCCACCGACCCCGACTTCGAGCTGGCCACCGCGCCGATCACGCCGACCGCCGTCGATGCGTGGAAGCCGCTCATCCCGCACACCGAGGGCCTCCGCCTCGAGGACGTCGACGCGTTCGCCGGGCACCTCGTCGTCCACCAGCGCTCGGAGGGCCTGACGCGGCTGCGGATCCTGCCTCTCGACGACGCGGGCATCGCGGACGACTTCCTCGTGGAGTTCGACGACGAGGTCTACACGATCGGCTCGGGCAGCAACCCGGAGTTCGCCCAGCCCGTCGTCCGGCTCGGCTACACGACCATGGCCCGTCCCGGCTCGGTCTACTCCTTCGACGTCGCCACCCGCGCGCTCACCGTCCTCAAGGAGAGCGAGGTGCTCCCCGCCCCCGACGGCCGCCCGTTCGACCCCGCGGCGTACGACGAGCACCGGATCTGGGCGACCGCATCCGACGGCACGAAGGTACCGATCTCGCTCGTCGTGCCGGCCGGCGCACCGCGCGACGGCTCGGTGCCGGTGCTGCTCTACGGCTACGGCTCCTACGAGTCCTCCATCGACCCATATTTCTCGGTGGCGCGGCTGAGCCTGCTCGACCGCGGCGTGGGCTTCGCGATCGCACACGTGCGCGGCGGCGGCGAGATGGGTCGCCACTGGTACGAGGACGGCAAGTTCCTGGCCAAGCCCAACACCTTCAGCGACTTCGTCGCGTGCGCGCGGCACCTGATCGCCGAGGGCTGGGCCTCGCCCGACCACCTCGTCGCCGAGGGTGGCTCGGCCGGCGGCCTGCTGATGGGCGCGGTCACCAACCTGGCTCCGGAACTATGGGCCGGCGTGGTCGCGCAGGTGCCGTTCGTCGACGCCCTGACGACCATGCTCGACGCCTCGCTCCCGCTCACGGTGATGGAGTACGAGGAGTGGGGCAACCCGACCGACGACCCCGCGACGTACGCCTGCATGCGCGGCTACGCGCCGTATCACAACGTCACCGCCGTGGACTATCCGCCGATCCTCGCGGAGACCTCCCTCAACGACACCCGCGTGCTGTACGTCGAGCCCGCCAAGTGGATCGCGAAGCTCCGCGACACCGCCGTCGGGCGTCGCGACTTCCTGCTCAAGACCGAGATGGCGGCCGGCCACGGCGGTGTCTCCGGGCGCTACCAGGCGTGGAAGGACCGCGCGTTCACGCTCGCCTGGATCCTCGACCAGATGGGCCGCGCCTAGTCCAGCGGGTAGATCCAGGCCTTGTTGGTGAGCTCGATGCTCGTGACCCGGGCGCCCGGATCCTGGCCTGACACCGGACGTTCCCCTCCCATCACGACGAGCGAGTGATCGGTCAGCGCGGCTGCTCCGTCGGTCCACGGCCCGGGTCCAGCGACACGGACGAACCTGCGCGTCGCGTCGTCGTAGAGGTATCCGCTGGCGTACACACGGCTCCCGTTCGTCGCATAGTCCCGGAATCCACCCGCCCCCGACAGACGCTGCGGAAGCCATGGCAGCGACGTCCAGGCATGCGTCACGGGGTCGAAGGCCCCGGCCGGGAGCGCGTCGGGCCGCTCACGACGCGCCTCGCGCTGGGTGATCCGGGTGCCGGAGATGATCCGATCACCGGTCCACACCCATTGGCTCCCACTCACGTCCGCCCGACTGTCGGAACTCGCGTAGCCCCGCCACCGCTGACCGTTCCAGATCACTGCCGCAGCACGGGTCATCCGACTCGACGTCGGGTAGACACCGGGGGTCAAGGAACCCATCACGATGAGGTCGGCGCCAGCCATCACCAGCTCCCGCATGCCGAGCCGCGCATCCAGGAGGGGGCTCGTCGGGAGTGCCGACCACTCCCCGGTGCGAAGGTCCAGGACGAGGACGGGCCCGCCCGTCACGGCATCGCTGGACGAGGTCGCGTACAGGTGGTCCGCATCAGCAGCGACGGACGGCTGGTCAAGGTGCATCGGCGGCACCGGCAGCCGCGACCAGGCGTTGTCCCCCACGTCGAACATGAGCCAGCCGCGGCGATTCTGGAGCGGGATGATCAAGCGGTCCCCGGACACGGCGAATGTGTACGCCTGGTTCCACAGCCCTGGCGGTGCATCCGGCATGCGCCGCCAGGTACGGCTCGCCGGATCGAGCACAGCACCGTCGAGCAGATTCGGGACGTTCATCGGGCCGCCCTCGAAGGTGCGGTCGCTGCCGCCGAGGATGACCACCTTGCCGTCGACGTACGCGCTGATCGGCTGCGACCGCGGCGAGAGCGGCGGCGTGGGCAGCTGCTGCCAGGTGCGCGCGGCAGGTGGCGAGGAGGGCCGCTCGGGTGCGGTCTTGGGCAGCGCCCAGACACCGGCGAGGACAGCAGCGACCGCGGCGGCGGCTGCGACCGGCGCCCACCAGACCGGAACCCTGCGGTGCCGTGTGGAGGTCATGGCGGCGATCGGCGGCGCCCCCACGCGTGCGTCGTCGACCAGGTCGTGCAGGAGCCTGCGGACGTCGTTCACGAGCGCTCTCCCCTCTCCTCCGTAGCGAGAACGGTCGCCAGCGCAGCCAGGCCCCGCGCCAGCCGACTCTTGACCGTGCCGGGTGGCACACCGAGGACATCAGCTGCCTGCCGCTCCGACAGGTCGAGGTAGTAGCGGAGGACGACGACGAGGCGCTGTTCGGCAGAGAGCGTCCCCAGAGCCCGCTCGATGTCGAGCCGGACCGCGTGGTCCACGTCGGCTGCCCGGCCGCTGTCCGGATCCGCGAGCAGCAGTTCGCCGGACGACCGGCGGCGTCCGCGATCGATCCAGCTGTTGACCAGCATCCGGTGGACGTAGGCGTCCGGGGACTCGGCCCGACGCACCCGCTCCCACTTCTCGAAGCACCGGGTCAGGGTCGTCTGGACCACGTCCTCGGCATCTGCCCGCGACCCGCCGAGAAGCATCACCGCGCGCACCAGAGCAGGCCAGCGGGCATTCACCATGGCGGTGAACTCCGCGACCTGATCGTGCCTCGTCATCCGTCCTCGTCCCGTTCGGCAGACACCTTCCACCCACCTTGACGCACCGGGACGGCGGTTCGGTTCCATGGCGCGACGGATCGTCGTTCCGGCGTTCTCCTGAGGATTTCCTGACGCCTGCGCGGGCGGTCCTGAAAAGTCCCTGAGATTCGTTTGCCGAGGCAACTTTCCCTCCGTTTCAGGCGTCAGGCTGGGTGAAGGCAACGCTCGGGTACGGAGGAATTCCGGACCCACTCGGGACGTTGCAGGTACGTGTGGCGGCACCACCCCGCTGCCACGCAGACGGGAAGGAGGGCTGCCATGACTGCAGTAACCCGTGAGATCGAGGGACGCGACAGCGTCGGCCTCTACCTGGACGAGATCGCCCGCTACCCGCTGCTGGATGCAGTGACGGAGGTCGAGCTCTCCAAGACCATCGAGGCGGGCCTGCTCGCCGAGAAGCTCCTGGCGGAGGGTCGCTACGCGACGCGCGGCAAGAACCGCGCTCCGGGCGGCGCCACCAAGGAGGAGCTCGAGTGGCTCGCGGCCGAGGGCCAGCGCGCCGTCGACCGGTTCATCACCGCGAACCTGCGTCTCGTCGTCTCCATCGCCCGCAAGTACGGCCGGGCCCAGATGCCGATGCTCGACCTGATCCAGGAGGGCAACACCGGCCTGATCCGTGCAGTCGAGAAGTTCGACTACACGAAGGGCTACAAGTTCTCGACGTACGCCACGTGGTGGGTGCGTCAGGCGATCACGCGCGGCATCGCGCAGCAGGCCCGCGTCGTGCGCCTCCCCGTGCACGTCGTCGAGGAGATCAACCAGATCGGCTCGGCCCGCCGCACGCTCGAGCGTCAGCTCGGTCGCGACCCGGAGCCGGCGGAGATCGCCGCCGAGCTCGGCTCGACGGTCGAGCGTGTCCTCGACCTGATGGCGTGGGGCCGCGAGCACGTCAGCCTCGATGCCCCGATCGACGACGACGGCGACACCTCGCTGGGTGACCTGATGGCGCAGGACTCCGCGCCGGGTCCCGACCTGGAGTTCCTCGACGTCGAGGCCCGCGACCGGCTCAACACCCTGGTCGAGCAGCTCGACGAGCGTGCCGCCGACATCATCCGGGCCCGCTACGGCCTGACCGATGGTCGCCAGCACAAGCTCGCCGACATCGGCGCCAAGCACGGCATCTCCGCCGAGCGGGTGCGCCAGCTCGAGCGCGAGGCCCTGCAGAAGCTTCGCCGGTTCGCCGACCCGGACCTCGCTGCCTGACCTCGCAGCCAGACCCTGTTCCCTCCCGGAAACAGCCCCCTCGTCAGCCCGCCTCATCGAGGCGGGCTGACGCCATTTCGGCCCGCTCCGTCACGTCGTCCGGCACAGGCACCTGGGCAGCCACGCGCGCCTGCCAGAGCTGCATCGCCACCACGGTCGCCGCTGCATCGAGGATGCGGGCCCGCGGGACGTCGCCGTCCTTGATGGCCTGGGTGAGGGTGGCATGGGCCAGCTCGGTGTCGGCCGGCATCAGCAGCAGGTCGGCACCGGCGTTGATCGCCTGGACGCCGGGCGCCGTACGTCCGATGACGGCACCCATGCCGAGCGAGTCCGTGATGACGAGGCCGTCGAAGCCGGTCTCCCGGGCGAGCAGGTCGTAGTCCTTGGACGACAACGAGGCAGGGACGCCGGGGTCGACCGCGTCGATCGCGATGTGGCTCATCATCACCGCCGTGGCGCCCGCGTCGACGCCGGCCCGGAACGGCAGCAGGTCGTCGCCACGCAGCTCCGCCAACGACTTGTCGAGGACGGGCATCTCCTCGTGACTGTCGGTCGCCACCGAGCCGTGGCCCACGAAGTGCTTCAGTGTCGAGACGACGCCCGCGTCGCGATACCCCTTCACGGACGCGCGGATCGCCCGCGCGGCGATCTCCGGGTCGTCCGAAGCAGCACGGCTCCGGATGATCGTGTCGACGTCGGAGGTGACGTCCGCATCAGGCGCGTTGACCCAGGTGAAGCCGAGGCTGCGCAGCTCGAGACCCGCGGCCTCTGCGGCCTCGCGGACGGTCTTGCGCCCAGCCTCCCGGTCGGCCTCGATCGCCGCGCCCGCGTCGGCGTACGCCGGGAAGGTGGTGGCGATGCCGACGAGGTGAGCAACGGTGCCGCCTTCCTGGTCCACGGTGATCACCGGCGGGAAGGCGCGGTCGTCAGCCTGCACCGCGTCGCGGATCGCCCCGGTCATCTCCCGGACCTGGTCGGCGTCCGTGACGTTCTCCGACTGGAGGCTGAGGCCGGCGAGGTGCAACTGCTTCACCATCTCGGCCGCGCCCTCGGGGTCGGTGCCGTGATAGCGCCCGACGATCACCTGCCCGGCCAGGCGCGACGGGCTCCAGGTGCGGACCATGGCCTGCGCCCTGGCCAGCTCGGAGGTCATCGGTCCCCACGGAAGCGCGCGGTCGGGCGCCGCCTCGGCCGGTGCCGCCAGGCCGGGGATCGGCAAGGGAATGGGGAGCGACGTGCCGCCCCTGCTTGCCAGCACGACCATCGCCACGACGACCACGCCGATGCCCGCGACCATCACCGCGATCCTCGTCGGCCAGTGCGCCTTCTGCTTGGGCGCGCGGTGCGCCCCGGGCCGGCGTTCGGTCGTCGCGGGGTCCACCGCGCTCAGGCCTGCCGGTGGAGCTGGGCCCACACCGCGTCGACCTGCGTGCGCAGGTCGTCGAGCGTGCCGGTGTTCTCGATGACGTACGTCGCGACGACGAGCCGCTGCTCGCGCGTCGCCTGGGCGCCGATGCGCGCGGTGGCTTCCTCGACGCTCATGCCGCGGTCGCGCACCATCCGCTCCACCTGCAGCTCCGTCGGTACGTCGACCACGACGACCGCATCGAAACGGTCCGCCTGGTTGGTCTCGACGAGCAGCGGGATGTCGTTGATGACGACGTCGTGCTCCCCCGCCGCCTCGTCGATCTCGATCGCCCGCAGGAAGACTCGCGGGTGGATCACCTGCTCCAGCACCTTGCGCTTCTCCGGATCCGCGAAGACGATCGCGCCGACCTTCGCGCGGTCCATCTCGCCGCTCTCGGTGAGCACGTCCTCGCCGAACGCCGCGACCACCTCGGCAAGCCCGTCGGTGCCCGGCGCCACGACCTCGCGCGCCAGCACGTCGGAGTCGATGATGATCGCGCCCAGGTCGGCGAACATCTGCGACACCGTGCTCTTGCCGCTCGCGATGCCGCCGGTCAGGCCCAGTCGGAGAGTCATGGGCCGGAGCCTAGCGATCAGTCGGCGACGAACCTCGCGTCGACGCCGACGGAGATCTCGATGTCGTCGGGACGGAACTCGACGGACGGACCATCAGCAGCCACCTCCGCGTGCATCGCCCGCATCCCGAGGTCGCGGACCGCGACACCCTGAAGCATCCCCGCGTCGGCGATCTCGATCGGACGGACCGCGGCGAGGCCGAGGGCTGCGGCGTACTCGGCGGCCTTCACCTGCGCGTCGTGGACGGCGGCCGCACGGGCGTCGCGCAGGGAGGCGCTGCGCGTGGCCTCGGTGACCTTCCACTCGATCTGGTCGATACTCACCCCGCTCCAGCCGTTGATCGCCCCGACCACCTCGCTGAGCCGCCCGAAGTCCGAGAAGCGTGCACGGACGTCGACCGCGGCGTCGTGGACCACGGGAAGCTGGCGGCCGTCCTGGCTCCACGGCCGGTGCGACCACGTACGGATCTGGCCGGAGTTCCAGCCGCGGACCGGACCGTTGTCCGGGTCGTGCAGGTCGGCGAGCAGCGCAGAGATCCGTCGATGCGTGTGCGCGGTGTCGGCGTACACCCGATCGGGGGCGGAGCCCTCGTGGGCGATGCTGACGTGCAGCAGCGCCCGCTCGGGCGGGAGCATGAGCACGTGCGTGCCGGAAACGGTGAAGACAACCTGAGCCACGCGCGAACGGTAACCGTTGCTCGCCAGCACGAACAGGGAAAATGCAGGTATGCCTCTCCAGCCCGGCGATCGCGTCGCCCTCCTCGTCCCCGGCTCGCGGACGTACGTCGACGTCGTGCTGTCGCTGCTGGCGGAGGGCGTCTTCCCGATCCCGCTCGACCCGCGGCTGACGGCGTACGAGCGCGAGCGGATCCTGGCCAACCTCGAGCCGGCGGCCGTGATCACCGATCCAGCCGAGCTCGCTCCGCTCAGGGCGACCAGCCGCGGCATCCCGCTCGGCCGCCCCATGCACGTCACCAGCGGCACCACGGGTACGCCGAAGGGCGTCTTCAGCGGCCTGCTCACGCGGGACGACGCGGCTGCTCTCGTGGCCGAGGAGCGCGACCTCTGGGGCTTCGCCAGCACCGACGTGAACCTCGTCCTCAGCCCGCTCTACCACTCGGCTCCCCTCCGCTTCGCGATGGGAACGCTGCTCGCAGGCGGCCGGATCACCGGCTTCGACGCGGACGGCAACCAGCCGGCGTTCGACCCGGCGCGGATCACCGCGACCATCGAGGAGGAGCGGCCGACGACGATGTTCTGCGTGCCGGCGCACCTCCAGCGGCTCTTCGTCCACTGGGACGAGCACGGCACGCCGGACCTGAGCTGTTTCCGGCTGGTCGCGCACGCCGGTGCGGCCTGCCCCGAGCCGGTGAAGAGGCGGCTGATCGAGACCTTCCCCGCGGGCAGTACGTGGGAGTTCTACGGGTCGACGGAAGGCCAGTTCACGGCCTGCCGGAGCGAGGACTGGCTGGAGCGACCCGGCACCGTGGGCCGCGCCCGCCCGGGCCGGACCTTGCACCTCGACGGCGATGGCCAGATCTGGTGCACGGTGCCGCCCTACGCGCGCTTCTCGTACTTCAACGACCCGGCCAAGACCGAAGCAGCGTGGCGCGAGACGGAGGCCGGACCGGCGTTCAGCGTGGGCGACCTGGGGCGTCTGGACGCTGACGGCTTCCTCTGGCTCGATGGCCGCCGCGAGGACCTGGTCATCACCGGCGGCGTCAACGTCTACCCGGCCGAGGTCGAGAGCACGCTGGCAGGTCACCCGGGCGTCAAGGACGTCGCGGTCTACGGTGTCGCGGACGACCGCTGGGGCCAGCGCGTCGTCGCGTCGTACGTCGGCAGCGCGACCGCCGAGGAGCTCGACGCCTGGGCGCGCGAACGGCTCGCGCCGCCGAAGCGCCCGAAGGAGTATCGCGCGATCGCGGAACTCCCCCGCACCCTCACCGGCAAGATACGCCGGCGCGAGCTCGCCGGCTGAGCCTCACTGGTCGAGGTGCTTGTCGAGCCAGACGAACATCTCCTGGAGGCGACCAGCCGGGGTCTCGAAGTGCGTGGCTCCCGGGATGATCGTCAGCTCGAAGTCCGAGCCCGGGGCGAGCCGACCCTTCAGCCAGTCCGCCGACGGGAAGTGCACGATGTGCCCGTCGAGGTTGAACGGCCCACCGTTGAGCTTCATCACCTCGTCGGCGTCGCCGTGCCAGTGGCCGATGACGACCGGTGCCTTGTCGCAGCGGCCCTTCCAGTTGGCCGCCCAGATCGCGATCGCCTTGAACGTCTCCGGCTGGGTGCAGATCGCCTTGGTCGCGAGCAGGCCGCCGTTGGAGGCACCGGCGATGCCGACCTTGTCCTTGTCGATCGCGGTCCGCTGCCCGGCGTCCTTCACGACTGCGTCGAGGTACGACAGCTCGTCGATGTGGCCGTCGAAGACGCAGCAGAGGTCGGCGTCCCACGCATGCCCGGCGCCCGACGTCACGCCGAAGACCGGGATCATGTCGCCGCCCGTGGCCTGCGCGGCAGTGCGCATGTTGTAGCCGGCATTGGCCGCCACCTCGGGCTGGCCGACGCCGTGCAGCCAGATCATCAGCTTGCGCGGGTAGCGCAGCCACGGCTTGCAGCTCTTCGAGCCCGTGCACGTCGGGATGGCGATCCAGTACGTGCGACCGCTCTCCAGCGTGTTGAGCTCGACCTTCCAGCCCGTCTTCGCGGTCGGCCCCAGCGTCGGCATCTGTCCTGCCGTCGGCGTGGGCGTCGGGGAGACCGACTGGATGGGGGCCGAGGTCGGCGGCGCCGGCGGCTCGCCTCCACCGCACGCGGTCAGGACGAAGGCGAGGACGAGGAGGACCGGTGCGAGGAACCGGCGCAGCTGGGTGGACACGACGGAAAGTGTTGCCTACCCGTCAAGCGGTGCCGACCGCGGGGCAGAACGTACGCCGGTACTGCTGCGGGCTCACCCCACGCGCCCGCAGGAAGTGATGGCGCAACGTCGCCGCGTTGCCGAAGCCGACCTGACCGGCGATCCACTCGACCGGCTGCTCGGTCGACTCGAGCAGCTCCTCGGCCGCCGCGATCCGCTGCCGCTGCACCCAGCTGTGCGGCGTCGCGCCGGTCTCGTCGCGAAAGCGCCGCGCGAAGGTGCGCGGCGACATCAGCGCACGCTTCGCCAGGGTCTCGACACTGTGGTCCTCGCGCAGGTTCTCCAGCACCCAGGTCAGCAGCGGGCCGAGGGTCTCCGCATCACACGCCGGGACGGCCCGCGCGATGAACTGGGCCTGCCCGCCGTCACGGTGCGGCGGGACGACCGCGCGCCGGGCGACCATGCTCGCGACGTTCGCGCCGTACTCCTGGCGCCAGATGTGCAGGGCGGCATCGAGGCCCGCCGCGCTGCCGGCGCTCGTGACGACCTGCCCGGCGTCGACGTACAGCACCTCGGGGACCACGCGCGCTGCAGGGAAGCGCTGCTGGAGCGCGTCGGTGTACATCCAGTGGGTCGTGCACTCCCGGCCGTCGAGCAGCCCTGCTTCGCCGAGCGCGAAGGCGCCGCTGCAGACCGACAGGATCCGGGCGCCGCGGGCGTGCGCCGCGTGGAGCTGCTCGAGCACCGGCTCCGGCGTACCACCCAGCGTGGGGGTCGCGGAGACCGCGACGAGATCGGCCTCGGCCACCCGCGCGAGGTCGTGCTCGGGCTGCATGGTGAGGCCCATCGACATCCGCACCGGGCCACCGCCGGGCGAGCACACGGCGAAGTCCAGCGTCGGTACGCCGTGCTGGCGGCGGTCGAGACCGAAGGCCTCGCACAGCACCCCGAGCTCGAACGGCGCAGCGCCGTCCCACACCATCACGGCCACGTTCGTCAGCATTCCGCCACTGTCGCATCCGCATGGCAGAAAATCAACGGAAGGCGGCAAGTCTGCCACTGGTGGCAGAATCACGACGAGAGGAGAGTTACTGCCATGACCAGCGCACTCGCCCTCCTCGTCCTGATCGCCGGGTTCACGCTCCTCGTGCACCTGACCCGCAACGACCGGTTCTCCGGCCCCCGTCCGCTCGACCACCTCCGCGACTCCGACGGCTTCCTGATCACCGAGATCGCGCGTCGACTCCCCCGCTGACCACCCCTGAAATGCCGAAACGGCGGCCACCCCGAAGGGTGACCGCCGTTGCGGAGTGGATCACTGACCGCCGGTCAGCTTCTCGCGAAGCGCCTGGAGCGCCTCGTCGGAAGCGAGCGAGCCGCCCTCCTGGGCCGGAGCCTCGGAGGAGTACGACGACGCCTCGCCGGCCTCGGCGTCGGCAGCCTTCGCCTCGGCCTGCTGCTTGACGTGCGCCTCCCAGCGAGCGTGCGCCTTGGCGTACTGCTCCTCCCAGGTCGCGCGCTGCTCGTCGAAGCCCTCGAGCCACTCGCCGGTCTCCGGGTCGAAGCCCTCGGGGTAGACGTAGTTGCCGGCCTCGTCGTAGGTGGCCGTCATGCCGTAGAGCGTCGGGTCGAACTCCTCGACGTTCGCAGCGGTGTCGGTCTCGTTGGCCTGCTTGAGGGACAGCGAGATCCGGCGACGCTCGAGGTCGATGTCGATGATCTTGACCATGACGTCGTCGTTGACCTGGACGACCTGCTCCGGGATCTCGACGTGGCGCTCGGCGAGCTCGGAGATGTGAACGAGACCCTCGATGCCCTCCTCGACGCGGACGAAGGAACCGAACGGAACGAGCTTGGTGACCTTACCCGGGACGATCTGGCCGATCTGGTGGGTCCGGGCGAAGTGCTGCCACGGGTCCTCCTGCGTCGCCTTCAGCGACAGGGAGACACGCTCGCGGTCCATGTCGACGTCGAGAACCTCGACGGTGACCTCGTCACCGACGGTGACGACCTCGGACGGGTGGTCGATGTGCTTCCAGGAGAGCTCCGAGACGTGGACGAGACCGTCGACGCCGCCGAGGTCCACGAACGCACCGAAGTTGACGATCGAGGAGACGACACCCTTGCGGATCTGACCCTTCTGGAGCTGCGTCAGGAAGCCCTGGCGAACCTCGGACTGGGTCTGCTCGAGCCAGGCGCGACGCGACAGGACCACGTTGTTGCGGTTCTTGTCGAGCTCGATGATCTTCGCCTCGAGGACCTGGCCGACGTACGGCTGCAGGTCGCGGACGCGACGCATCTCGACGAGCGACGCGGGCAGGAAGCCGCGGAGGCCGATGTCGATGATGAGGCCGCCCTTGACGACCTCGATGACGGTGCCCTCGACGACGCCGTCCTCCTCCTTGACCTTCTCGATCGTGCCCCAGGCGCGCTCGTACTGGGCGCGCTTCTTGGACAGGATCAGACGGCCTTCCTTGTCCTCCTTCTGGAGAACCAGGGCCTCGACGATGTCGCCCACGGAAACGACCTCGTTGGGGTCGACGTCGTGCTTGATGCTCAGCTCGCGCGAGGGGATGACGCCCTCGGTCTTGTAGCCGATGTCGAGGAGAACCTCGTCGCGGTCCACCTTGACGATGGTGCCCTCGACGATGTCGCCGTCGTTGAAGTACTTGATGGTCGCGTCGATAGCCGCGAGGAAGTCGGCCTCGGAACCGATGTCGTTGATCGCGATCTGGGGCGCGTCGTAGTCCGGGGCAGTCGAGAGGGTGCTCGTCATGAGAAGGAAGTAGTCCTTGGATGGATGATGTTGTGCGGGCACACCAGAAGCCGTCGATCCACCGCCTCAGAGGCAGTGAGCGAGAAGTCCACTCTGTCCGGGACTCGGGCAGACAACTGGTGCAACGGTAAGAGTACGCGCGGGCGACGACAGAGGTCCAACCGGGGCCTATGCCCAGACGCTCTCGTACGCCGCGCGGGCGGCGTCGGCGAGCGGCGACGGCGCCCATTCGAGCACCGTGGCGAGGTCATCGCCCGGCGCCCCGGCGTGGGCCGCCTCCCAGTCGAGGATGCCGGTCACGCCCAGGGAGACGGGATCCACGAGGACCCGCGCGGCGGTCAGCTCGCCGTGCACGAGGACGGCGCGACCCGCGGTCCGCTCCCCCGGCGGGAACGGCTCGATCGCGAGCTCGCCGTCACGGAACTCGCCGCCGCGGAGCATCGCGACACCGGCCAGACGCGCAAGCACACGGCCCAGTCCGTCTCCGACGCGGCGCTGCCCGTCGTCGTCGAGGTCCTGCAGCAGGACGTCCAGGCGCTCGCCGGGCAGGAAGGTCGTCACGACGAGGGCGGGCATGTCGCCGACCGGGCGGCGTACCTCCCGGACCTCGGGGACCGGGACGATCCCGCGCAGCAGGGTCAGCAGCGCAACCTCGATCGCGTAGCCCTCCGCGCCGCGCCGGTCGGGCTCCGCCCACAGGCGTACGACGCTGACCTCGTCCCCTGCCGTCGCGAGGAACGACTGGCCCGAGCGTCCGCCCGGGAGCGGGCCGAGGTCGGCAGCGAAGGGATCCACCCGGCGATCCTCCCAGAGTGCGTGCGGCCGGGCTTGTGCGGCCGGCTGCCACGACAACGGACCCCGACTCGCCAATGGGTCAGCGTGTCGGGGTCCGTTGTCGTGGCAGGTGGCCGGTCAGACCGTGCGGTGCGAGGCGTTCTGGTTCTTCAGCGCGGTCACGAGGTTCGCCTTGGTGCCGGCCGCGACGGCCTGCGACGTACCGCCGTAGCTGGAGTTGAAGTAGACCCGGACGGTCTTGCCCGTGCGGTTCCAGACCGAGGCAGCGTGGTTCTTCACACAGACGCCCTGGCCGTTGCCGGCCGACTTGAACTCGTAGCAACCCGGCTGGGTCGCGCCGTAGTCAGCCTGCGAGGGTGCATGGTCGGAGAGCGACCCGGCCTCGAAGCTGTTGTAGTAGTAGCAGAACTCGCCCGCCTCGCAGACGCCGTTGCGCGTCGGCGCAGGAGTCGTCGCGGTGCCACCCGCGAACGCCTTCAGCTGGGCCAGCGTCCCGTTGAAGTAGTTGCGGTCGACGACGTGGCCGATGCCGGAGACCGAGGCCTTCGAGGTGTACTGCCACATCTTCCAGCTGCTCCAGCCGCTCGGCAGCCGGGGGCTGGTCGCAGTCGTGTAGTGCGCGATCCACAGCGGGTTGCCGCCGAAGCTCGTTGACGCCACCGCGGAGTCCCAGAACGCCGGGCCGGTGTACACGATCGGCGTACGACCGAAGAGCCGCTTCGACTCGGCGAGGAAGGAGCTGACCCAGGTCCGGAGCTGCGCGGGGGTCAGCCCCTGCGCCTCCTCGATGTCGAGCGCCGGAGGGAGAACGCCGGCACCCTGACGGCTCTTCACCACCGCGTAGTAGTGCCGCGCCTCCCCCACCGCGTCGTCCGTCGCCGGGAGGCCCGGGTCGGCGAAGTGGTAGGTGCCGACGACCAGGCCGGCCGCCTTCGCGCCGTCGAAGTCGCGGGCGAACCACGGGTTGTCGTAGTTGCCGGACATCCCCTCGGTCGCCTTCACGATCGCGAACTTCTCCGTTGTCGCGACACTGGCCCAGTTGATGGCCGCGCCGTTGGGGTGCTGGCTCGCGCTGACGTCGACGCCCGTGACGCTGGAGACGGCGGCATCGGCCGCGGGGGCGACTGCCCCCAGGCCGGCAACGGTGCCGAGGGTCAGGGTGGCAGCCGCCACGGAGCCGGCGATGCGTCGTGCCGAGAGCATCATGGCGATCACTTCAGCCGGATGAACGCGCTGAACTGGTCGGCGCCCTCACCCCTCGTCGTACGGCGGGTGCTGTAGGTGTTCGGGGAGACGTGGTTGTACTCCTCGATCACGAACGAACCGTCGGAGTTGACCGCGCGGACGAAGGCCACGTGGCCGTAGGTGCCGGAGTTGCGGACCGCGACGTCACCGGCCTTCGGGGTGCTGTAGACCGGTACGCCGGCCGCGCGGGCGGCGTCGTCCCAGTGGTTGGCGTTGCCCCAGTGCTGACCCTTGTAGGAGTTGCTGAACGCGACGCCGAGGCGGTCACGCACGGCCCAGGCGGCCCAGCTGGTGCACTGGCCCTTGTAGAAGTTCCACGGGTCGACGCCCGACGTCGCACCCTTGTAGGGGTAGTTGTTGGTCGCGGGGTACGACGTCCCGGTCGTCGCGGGCTTCGGACCGTGCGAGGCGTTCTGGTTGTAGAGCGCCGTGCCGGCGAGGTTCTTCTTCGCGCCCGAGGCGACGTCGACGTACGACCCGGAGTAGTTGCTGTTGTAGTAGACCCGGATCGTCTGCGAGGTGCGGTTCCAGACCGACGCCGCGTTGTTCTTGATGCACTGGCCGTAGCCGGCCTTGCCAGCGGTCTTGAACGTGTAGCAGGACGGCGTCGTCGTGCCGTAGTCACCGAGAGTGGCGCCGTGGTCGGAGACCGAGCCGGCGAAGTCGCTGTTGTACGAGTAGCAGAACTCGCCCGTCTCGCACACGCCGTTGCGCGCCGTCGCGGCCTGGGCAGGAGCCGCGGTGGCGGCGAAGAGCGAAGCGACGGTGGCCACGGAGGCGGTCACAGCCAGGGTCCGGATGCGGTGCATGGGTCTCTCCCGTTCATGAGGTTCGGTCGTTGCTTGGTGAGACCAACCCTCGGGTCGAACGGGCAGGAGCGGAATGGGGAGAACTGCCCTCCCGCTAGGCTCCAGCGCCATGGAGCAGCAGCCCCACCGACCGGTCCGCGTCGAGCGTCGACCGGTCTCCGAGCAGGAGTCCCGTCGCGCCAACGGTCCCGACTGGGACAACTACGCCGACGAGTACCAGGCCACCCACGGTGAGTACCTCGGCGACGTCGGCTTCCTCTGGGGCCCCGAGGGCTGGACCGAGGAGCAGCTGCGGATCCTCGGACCCGATCTCGCCGGCAAGGACGTGCTCGAGGTCGGCAGCGGCGCCGGTCAGTGCTCACGGTGGCTGGTCTCCCAGGGCGCCCGGGCGATCGGCCTCGACCTGAGCCATCGCCAGCTCCAGCACTCGCTGCGGATCGACGACCAGAGCGGCTTCGCGGTCCCGGTCGTGCAGGGCACGGGCACCGATCTGCCGTTCGCCGATGCGGCGTTCGACATCGTGTTCTCGGCGTTCGGGGCGCTGCAGTTCGTCAACGACATCGAGCACGCGGTGGCCGAGGCGCGCCGCGTCCTGCGACCGGGCGGGATCTTCGCCTTCTCGATCACGCACCCGACACGCTGGATGTTCCCCGACGACCCGTCCGAGGAGGGCCTGGTCGCCTCGCAGTCCTACTGGGACCGCACGCCGTACGTGGAGGTCGACGACGAGACCGGCGTGGTGTCGTACGTCGAGCACCACCGCACCCTCGGCGACTGGGTCGCGATCCTCGCGGGCGCGGGCCTGCGGATCACGCGTCTCGAGGAGCCGGAGTGGCCCGAGGGCCACGAGCGGATCTGGGGCGGCTGGTCGCACATCCGGGGCAAGTACACCCCCGGCACAGCGATCTTCGTCGCCACCACCTGATCCACCCGCGGCCCCCGCCGGACCACGCGGGAGGACGCGGTCAGACCAGGCGGCGCCTCAGCAGCACCGTGCCAGCGGTCGCCGCGAGCAGCCCACCGCCGATCAGTCCGCGGGTGAGGTTGCGCGCCGAGGCGCCGTCCTCGCCCTGCAGGATGACGTCGTACGCCGTGAGGCCGACCGCACCCTTCGGCGCTCCGTAGGCCATCTTCTCGGCGTCCGCACGAGCACCGCCGGCCTTCATGACCGCGACGAGCTCGCCGTAGTCCTGGGCCGCCTGCTCGCCCTTGCCGGCGATGACCTTCGCGCCCTCGGTGGAGAGGCGCCCGGCGCCGTCGACGATCTGCGGAGCTCCCCCGGCGGCCTTGGCCATGCCGTCAGCCAGCTGGCCCGATCCGTCGGCTGCCTCGCTCAGGCCGTCCGCGAGCTCCTTGTTGCCGCCCGCGACCTTGGTCGAGCCGGCGTGCGCCTCGCCCGCTCCGGCGGCGAGCTCGCCCGTCTTCGACGCGAGCGTGCCCGCGCCGTCGTCCAGCAGCCCGAGGCCGGCGCTGAGCTTGCCCGCCCCGGCGTACGCCGTCCCAGCACCGTCGTCGAGTGCGAGGACGCCGGCGACGGCGTCGGTCAGGCCCGACTCGAGGTCGACCAGGCCGGCGCGGATCGCGGTGATGCCACCCGCGAGCTGCTTGGCACCGGCGTTGGCCTTGGTGGCTCCGTCGGCGGCCTGCTGGGCGCCCGGGATGAGCTGCGTCTGCAGCCCACCGATCGCCTGGCCGAGACCTCCGGAGACCTGGCCCAGGCCCGTGGAGACCTGCCCGAGACCGTCACGCGCGGCGGTCAGCTGGGTCTTGCTCTGCTGCACGCTGGGGACGAGCTTCGTCGTCACCACGCCCTGGCAGATCGGACCACAGTCGAGGCCGAGGAGCGCCTGCAGGCCACCGAGGAGCTGGTCGATGGATCCGCCCGCGTCGACGGCGGAGCTGAGCCCTGCCCTGACCTGGTCGACGCCGCCCTTGGACTGGTCGACGCCACCCTTGGCCTGACCCAGACCGCCATTGAGCTGCTGGAGCCCGCCCGCGAGCTGGCCCAGACCGGTCTCGAGGCGGGACAGCCCGTCGAGCAGGGTGCCCGTCTGGCCCACCGCACCGAATCCGGCCAGGACCTGGTCGACGCCGGCCTTGAGCGCCTTCGCACCCTCGGCCGCAGCCGGCAGTCCGTCGACGTCGGCCAGCTTGCCGAGGCCGTCGCTGATCCGGGCCAGCCCGTTGCGCAGGTCCGTGGAACCCTTCGCCGCATCGTGCGTGCCGTTGCTCAGCTTGGTCGCTCCCGCGGCGAGGCGACCCGACCCGCTGTCGATCTTCGCCAGTCCGGCGTCGAGCGCGGCCGAGCCGTCGGCGAGCTTGCGTGCACCGGGCAGGGCATCGTTCTTCAGGCCAGCACTGAGCGTGTCTGCGCCGTCGTGCAGCTGCACGAGGCCACCGAGCAGGTCCTGGGCTCCGTCACGGAGCTTGAGCAGGTTGGCATCCATCTCGCGCGCACCGGCGCCGAGCTCGTTGCCCCGCTTCGCACCGTCCGCGTAGCCGTCCGCAGCAGTGGCGAAGGGGGTCGTCTCCATCGGGTTCACCGGCAGCGCGATCAGCTCGGCATCCGGCACGACGCCATCGGTGACATCGGCCTCCCAGCGAAGCTGAGTGGTCGTCGAGCCGATGGGCGGGAAGAGGGTCAGCGTGAAGTTCACCTTGGTGCCACCGTGGCCGTCGCCGGCGAGGTTCGCCCGCTCGGAGGTCACGTCGCTGAACTGCTCCGGCAGCGTCGTCTCCAGCGAGCCCGCGAACGGGACCGCGACGGGGACATCGCGGGTCGTCGTACCGCCCTTGCCGTCAGGGATCTGCACGGACTGGGTCCGCGCCGTGGTGTTCTCCACGGTGTACTCGACCTCCAGGTGGCCCGAGGCGCCGACGACGTCGCCGGGCTGGACCTCCTTGCCGTCGAGCAGGTAGCGGACGGAGACCTTGAGCGGCATCTTCGCGGTGTGGTCGCTGACCGTCCGCTCGCGGACCGTGCCGCCCGCCTTGTCGAGGTCGTACGTCGCGATCTGGTTGCCGTCGCGGACGGCAAACCCACCGAAGCCGTCGAGGTTGCGGAGCCCCTTCGTGCTCACCGGGTTGGTCACGGTCACGGTGCCGGAGCCGCGGAGCACGAGCTGCTCGTAGACCCGCTGGGTGTCGACGTTGCCGGTCGCGTCCGCGTAGGCCTGGACGGTCTCGGTGTCGACGATGTCGGCATGGCCGGAGTCCCGCGCGGCCAGGTGCGGCGCGGCGGCCACGGGGGCCGAGGCGCCGAGCGCCAGCGCGGCAGTGGCGCCGAGGAGCGCAGTCAGGCGCTTCACCGGGTCACCTCCGTGTGCGCCTTGGACGCCGCCGACGCGCGGCCGGCGAGGGTCTCGAGGACACCGCCGGCGACCGCAGCGAGCACGCCGAGCACGAGCGGGACGAGAAGCGCGGTCACGGCGTTCATCGAGGTCGTGGCGACTTGGGACGGAGCGTCGGTGTACGCCGCTTCGTAGGTCCCGGCGAGCGTCGCTGCGCCGAGAAGTGCCGGCCAGAGCGGCAGCCGCAGCACGCTCACGGCGACCGTCGCGAGAGCGACGACCAGTGCGATGGCGACCACCCGGCCCGACGTCGAGTCAGGCAGCAGGGCCGCGCGGGCGGCGTACGCAGCCCAGCTCAGGACCAGGCCGATCGTGAAGCCGGCCAGACGTGCCGGCAGACCGTGGTCGGGCACGAGTCCGAGGACTGCTCCTGCTCCGAGGCCAGCGAGTGCGACGGCACCGAGACCGGAGTCGAGTGCGGCTCCCGGGCCGGCGACGAGGACGGCTGCGACGGTGAGCAGCAGTCCTGACAACAGGTTGACGCGCATGTGGGGCGTCCCTTCTCGGGCGCGCTGAACGGCGCCCTTCCCTCCAAGCGGGCCTCCCAACCCGCAGCGCTCGCCGTTGCCCCATGACAGCGCCAGGACCAGCGTATCCCGCATGTGACCCACACAACACATCTGCGCCATGCAGGGTCTTGTGTCCGTTCACGATCCCGTCATCGACCGCGTGCGAAACTCGTTGACGTGAACCGCTTGCAGACTGCCATCAACCGCGCGCTCCGCAGCGGCAGCTCCATCGCAGTCGCCATGGCGGTCATGAGCATCGCGACGTACGGCTTCACGATGATCGCGGCCCGCATGCTCGGCCCGGGCGCATACGGCGCCCTCGTCGCGATGATGAACACCCTGCTGGTGGTCTCGGTCCTGCAGCTCGGCCTGCAGGCGACGGCAGCCCGGCGGATCTCCGCCGCACCGGACCACGTCGCGCAGATCGAGCACGGCATCCTGCGCCTGAGCTGGCGTGCCTCGCTCGTCCTCGGTGCGCTGATGCTGGCGCTGGCACCCGCCGTCAACACGGTGCTGCGGCTCGACAGCCTCCCGACCGCGATCATCATGGCGCTCACCGCCGTGCCGATGACGATGCTGGGTGGCCAGCTCGGCATCCTCCAGGGCGAACGACGCTGGTACCCGCTCGCGGTCGTCTACATCGCCAACGGCCTCCCCCGCCTGCTGATCGGCGTCGCCCTGATGGCCTGGCGGCCCGACGAGCTGACCGCGATCATCGGCGTCGCGCTCGGCCAGGTCGTGCCAGTCGTCTGCGGCTGGTGGACGCTGCGCCACACCCGCTCGCCCGGCGTACTGCTGCCGGAGCACGGGGCCCGCGCCGTCCTCCGCGAGACGCTGCACAACTCGCAGGCGCTCCTCGCGTTCTTCGCACTGTCGAACCTCGACATCCTGATCGCCCGCAACGTCCTCGACGACCACTCCGCCGGTCTGTACGCCGGAGGCCTGATCCTCACCAAGGCCGTGCTCTTCCTGCCGCAGTTCGTCGTCGTGGTGGCGTTCCCCAACATGTCGACGGCCAGCGAGCGCCGCCGTGCGCTGACGAAGAGCCTGCTGGCGGTCCTCGCCCTGGGCGTCGGCGCGATCCTCGGCTCGCTGCTGCTCCCCGGCTTCGCGATGGTCTTCGTCGGCGGTGGCGAGTACGCCGCCATCGAGAACAAGCTGTGGATGTTCGCGCTGCTGGGCACCCTGCTGTCGATGCTGCAGCTGCTGGTCTACGCCGTCATCGCGCGCCAGGGTCGCTACTCGGTGCTGCTGGTGTGGGTGGCGCTGGCCGGCATGGTCGCGCTCGGCCTCACCACGACGTCCCTCGCCGGCCTGCTGGCCGTGGTGATCGGTGCCGACACCGCGCTCTTCGTCGCCCTGACGGCGCTGAGCTACTGGCTCGTCGAGCAGCCGGCGCCGATCGTCGTCGACGAGCCCGTGCCCGCTGCCGCCTGAGTCGCGCCAACGCCGGGCCCGCCCTTCCTCAGCCCTCGGCCGACCCGAGGTCCTCGAACTTCTTCAGCTCGTCGCCGCACTCGTCCTTCATCGCCTTCTCGACGTCGGACTCGGAGATCCCGGCATCCTTCGCCTTCTTCTCGAGCGCCTTGCCCTTCTTCTCCAGTTCGGCGAGCTGCGGCGGGACGGTGGTGTCGCCGCTCATCGCCTGATCCACCGCGTCCTTCATGAGCTTCTCAATGTCGACGCTCTTCACCAGGTCGCATGACTCGCTGGCGATGCTCTTGGCCGTCGGACCTCCGCAAGCGGTGAGGCCGCTGGCGAGCAGGATGCTGGTGGCGACTGCGGCGAGACGGGTGACGATCATGCGTACCTCCTGGTGGCTCGCCACGCGCTCGTGCGCGGCGCTGCCACCGACCCTACGGAGAGCCTTTCCAGCCCGCTGCCGAACGCCTCGATCAGTGCGCGGCTTCGTGCCACGAACGACCGGTGCCCACGGACACGTCGAGCGGCACCGTCAGGTCGGCGGCTCCACCCATCCGCTCGCGCACGAGCGTCGTGAGGGCATCGGTCTCCCCCGGCGCGACCTCGAAGACGAGCTCGTCGTGCACCTGGAGCAGCATGCGGCTCTGCAGGCCGGCGTCGGCGATCGCCCGGTCCACGTCGAGCATCGCGACCTTGATCAGGTCGGCGGCGGAGCCCTGGATCGGTGCGTTGAGCGCCATCCGCTCGGCCATCTCGCGACGCTGGCGGTTGTCGCTGGTCAGGTCCGGCAGGTAGCGGCGACGACCCATGATCGTCTCCGTGTAGCCGCTGCGGCGGGCCTCCTCGACGACGCCGCCGAGGTAGTCGCGGATGCCACCGAAGGTCTCGAAGTACTCGTCCATCAGGACACTGGCGTCACCAGGCGTGATCTTCAGCTGCTGGCTCAGGCCGAAGGCTGACAAGCCGTAGGCGAGGCCGTAGTTCATCGCCTTGATCTTGGCGCGCTGCTCGACGGTGATCGCGTCGATCGGGGTGTCGAACACCTTGGACGCCGTGATCGCGTGGAAGTCCTGACCCGAGCGGAACGCCTCGATCAGCAGCTCGTCGCCGGAGAGGTGCGCCATGATCCGCATCTCGATCTGGCTGTAGTCAGCCGTCATCAGCGTCTCGAAGCCGTCGCCCACGACGAACGCCTCGCGAATCCGGCGCCCCGACTCGGTGCGCACCGGGATGTTCTGCAGGTTGGGCTCGGTCGAGCTGAGCCGGCCGGTCGCCGCGATGAGCTGGTTGAACGTCGTGTGGATGCGGCCGTCGGGCTGCACCGTCTTGAGCAGGCCCTCGACGGTCTGCCGCAGGCGCGTCACGTCACGGTGGCGCAGGAGGTGCAGCAGGAACGGGTGCTCGGTCTTCTCGAAGAGGCCCTGGAGGGCGTCGGCGTCGGTGGTCCAGCCGGTCTTGGTCTTCTTCGTCTTCGGCATGCCGAGCTCGTCGAAGAGGACCACCTGCAGTTGCTTGGGCGAGCCGAGGTTGATCTCCTTGCCGATCACCGCGAAGGCGTCGTCCATCGCCGCGCGCACCTCGCCCGCGAAGTCCGCCTCCAGGCCCTCGAGGTAGGCGACGTCGACGGCAATGCCCGTGCGCTCCATCGAGGCCAGGTTGCCGATCAGGGGCAGCTCGACGTCGGCCATGAGCCGCGTCGCGCCATGGTCCTCGACCTCCTCGCTGAGGACGCCCGCGAGGTCGAGCACGGCGCGCGCCTGCAGCATGAGCAGGGTGGCAGCGTCGTCGCCACCGGTGACGTCAGCCGTGTCGAAGAGGCCCTCCTGCTCGGCCTTCTCCTCCTGCCGCAGCTCGCGCTTGAGGTAGCGCAGCGTCAGGTCGTCGAGGTTGTACGAGCGCTGGTCCGGCTGGACGAGGTACGCCGCGACGGCGGTGTCGGTGGCGACTCCTGCGAGGTCCCAGCCCTGCGCGGCGAGCGCGTTGCCCGGGCCCTTCGAGTCGTGGAGCACCTTCGGACGCGATGCGTCGGCGAGCCAGGCCCCGAGGGCCGCGTCGGCCTCCGGCGTCAGCGTCGCCACGTCGACGTACGCCGCGCGGTCGTCGGCCGTCGCGAACGCGATGCCGTCGACGCGGCCGGTGCCCGAGCCCCACGTGCCGCGCACCTGGACGCCGACGGTGTCGGTGCCGAGGTCGGTGAGGAAGGCCGCCACGTCATCGGCGGCGAGGCTGCGCCCCTCGAGGGCGAAGCCGGTGTCCTCCGCGACCGGCTCGTCCGCGGCGCCGACGACATCGAGCAGGCGCGTGCGGAGCTCGCCGCGGAACTCGAGCTCGTCGAGCAGCTCCAGCGCCGTGGTCCGGTCCCACTCGCCGCGCCCGAGGTCGGCCGGCTTCAGCGCGAGCGGAAGGTCGCAGACCAGCGCGTTGAGGCGGCGGTTGCGGATGACGTCGGTCAGGTGCTCGCGCAGGCTCTCCCCCGCCTTGCCGCCCACCTTGTCGACGTGCGTGATCAGGTTGTCGAGGCCGTCGTAGGTGGCGATCCACTTGGCAGCGGTCTTCGGGCCCACGCCGGGCACACCCGGCAGGTTGTCGGACTGCTCTCCGACGAGGGCGGCCAGCTCCGGGTAGCGCTGCGGGGGCACGCCGTACTTCTCCTCGACGGCGGCCGGGGTCATCCGGGCCAGGTCGGAGACGCCGCGCATCGGGTAGAGGACGGTCGAGGTGTCCGAGACAAGCTGGAGCGAGTCGCGGTCGCCGGTCAGGATGAGGACGTCAAAGCCCTCGGCCGTCGCCTCCGTGGCCAGCGTCGCGATGATGTCGTCGGCCTCGTAACCCTCGTGGTGCAGCCACTTGATGCTCAGCGCGTCGAGCATCCGCTGGATCAGCGGGAGCTGGCTCTTGAACTCGTCGGGCGTCTTGTTGCGCTTCGCTTTGTACTCGCTGTACTCCGCCATGCGGAAGGTCTGGCGGCTCAGGTCGAAGGCGACCACGACGTGCGTCGGCTGCTCGTCGCGCAGCACGTTGGCCAGCATCGAGGTGAAGCCGTAGACAGCGTTGGTGTGCTGCCCCGTCGCGGTGGCGAAGTTGTCCACCGGGAGCGCGAAGAAGGCGCGGTAGGCGAGCGAATGTCCGTCGAGCAGCAGCAGGCGGGGGCGAGTCACCCGGTGACTCTATCGACCGGCGCCGACAGGTCGCTGTACGGCGTCCGGCAGGATGGAGCCATGACCAAGCGTGAGATGCCGGCGACCCTCGAGGGGCTGCCGATCGACGAGTACCTGGCCCTCCTGCCCGCCGGCATGGGCGCCCTCAACGAGCGGATGGGCATCGAGCTCGTCGAGATCTCGGCACAGCGGATCGTCGCGACGATGCCGGTCGAGGGCAACACCCAGCCGTTCGGCCTGCTGCACGGCGGCGCCTCCGTCGTGCTCGCGGAGACGCTCGGCTCGGTCGGCTCCTCGATCCACGCCTACCCCGACAAGATGGCGGTCGGCGTCGACATCAATGCCACCCACCACCGCTCCGCGATGAGCGGCACGGTCACCGGCGTCGCGACCGCGATCCACCTGGGGCGCAGCTCGGCGGCGTACGAGGTGATCATCACGAACGAAGAGGGCAAGCGCCTCTGCACCTCGCGGATCACCTGCGCGCTGGTGCCGATGGGCTCGAAGGGCTAGACCGACTGCGAACGACGCGTGGCGCGCCGGGCGGCCAGCACCTGACCGAGGTTGTTGCGCTGGCCCGGGGCGGCCCCGCCGATGCGGGCCGGCACCTCGACCGGGAGCTTCGCCCGCAGCGCTGCCGTCGGCGCGACGCGGATGGTCGCGGCCGGGCTGAGCCCGAGCCGGGCCAGGAACCGGTTGGTGTCGCGCGAGTTGCCGCCGGTGACGCTGACGACGTGGGTCGTGCCGTGCTCCTCCGCCCAGCTGACGGCGGCCTCCATCAGGCCGCGCGCGACGCCCCGGCGACGGAACTCCTCGTCGACCTTGAGCAGGTGGATGAAGACAGCCTGATCGCTGGTCAGCGGCATCAGCGGACCGAGCCGGAGGTACGCCGCACCGACGATGCGCTCGTCGACGACTGCGACGACGATCCGGTCGTGCATGCTGGCCAGGACCTTGCGGATCGTCGACGGGATGTCGTGCCGCAGCGCCTCGTGCTGGCCGACCCGGTTGTCCGCGTGCCAGAGCACGCCGAGCGAGGCGGCGTCGTCCGCCTCCACGGCGCGGATCTGGAACGGTGCACGGCTCATGACTACCTCCCCGATGTCGGCGATGCGAGAGGCAGCCTATGCCTCAGGATCAACTGCTGTCTGCCGGGTCTCAGACGTCGCCGCCGAGGTACGCCGCCTTGACCGCCGGGTCACCGGCGAGCTCCGTGCCCGTCCCCGAACGGACGATCTCCCCGGTCTCGAGCACGTGGGCCGTGTGCGCCCGCTTGAGCGCCTGGGCGGCATTCTGCTCGACGAGAAGGACGGTCGTGCCCTGCTGGTTGATCTCGGTGATGATCGCGAAGATCTGCTGGATCAGCTTCGGCGCGAGGCCCATCGACGGCTCGTCGAGCAGGACCAGGCGCGGACGCGCCATGAGCGCGCGGCCCATCGCGAGCATCTGCTGCTCGCCGCCCGACATGCTGCCAGCGACCTGCTTCTCGCGCTCCTTGAGCCGCGGGAAGAGGGTGAAGACACGGTCGAGGTCCTCGGCGTAGGCCTTGGACCGTCGGTCCTTGCGGACGTACGCGCCCATGTCGAGGTTCTCGCGGACGGTCATGCCGGGGAAGCATCCACGGCCCTCGGGCGACTGGCTGATGCCGAGCTTGACCCGCTTCTCCGGGGAGAGGTTGGTGATGTCGGTGCCGTCGAACACGACCTTGCCCTCGCGGACCTTGCGCAGACCCGAGAGGGTCTTGAGCGTGGTGGTCTTGCCCGCGCCGTTGGCGCCGATCAGGGTCGCGATCGTGCCTTCCTCGACCCCGAAGCTGACTCCGCGGATCGCCTCGATGTGTCCGTAGTTGACCGACAGGCCTTCGACCTCAAGAAGCATCTTCGTCTTCCACTCCCAGGTACGCCGCGATCACGGCCGGGTTGTCACGGATCTCCGCCGGGGTGCCCTCGGCGATCTTGCGGCCGAACTCGAGAACGACGATCCGGTCGGTCACGCCCATCACGAGCTTCATGTCGTGCTCGATCAGGAGCACGGTGTAGCCCTGGTCGCGGACCCGCTTGATGAGGTCCATCAGGACCTTCTTCTCTGCGGGGTTGAAGCCGGCGGCCGGCTCGTCGAGGCAGATCAGCTGCGGACTGGTCGCCATCGCGCGGGCGATCTCGAGGCGGCGCTGGTCGCCGTAGGAGAGGTTGGCAGCGAGCTCGTCGGCCTTCTTCTCCAGGCCCATGAAGCGCAGCAGCTCCATCGCGCGCGTGTGCGACTCGTCCTCCTCGCGCCGCTGCATCGGCGTACGGAAGAGGGAGTTGAGCAGGCCGGAGCGCTTGTGCGCATCGGTGCCGACCAGGACGTTCTCCAGGGCGGTCATCGCCTTGAAGAGGCGGATGTTCTGGAAGGTCCGGGCGATGCCGAGGCGGGTGATCTGGTGCTTCTTCTTCCGCGCGAGCGACGTGCCGTTGAAGGTGATCCGTCCCGAGGTCGGTACGTAGACGCCGGTGATCGCGTTGAAGCAGGTCGTCTTGCCGGCCCCGTTGGGGCCGATCAGCCCGAGGATCTCCCCCGGCTTGATGTCGAAGCTGACGTCGTCGAGCGCGACCAGCCCACCGAACTTCAGGGTGAGCTGCTCGACAGCGAGCAGTGCGTCGGTCATGCCTCGGCTCCTTCCTCGAGCGAGTCGATCTCGGCGGCCAGCTGCCGCGCGCGGACCGTACGTCGCGGTGGCAGCAGGCCCTGCGGCCGCCAGACCGCCAGCACCATCAGCGCCAGACCGAAGGTGAAGACGCGCCAGTCGTCGAAGAACCGGAAACGCTCCGGCAGGTAGGCCACCAGGATCGCACCGAGGACGACGCCCCAACGATTGCCCTGCCCACCGACCACGACGGCAGCGAGGAAGAGGATCGACAACAACAGCTTGAACGAATCAGGGCTGACGAAGCCCTGACGGGTGGCGAACAGCGCGCCGGAAAGTCCTCCGACTGCGGCACCGATCGCGAACGCGAGCAGCTTGTAGCGGAAGGTCGCGACGCCCATGAGCTCGGCGACGTCCTCGTCCTCGCGGGTCGACTCCCACGCGCGACCCACGCGGCTGGTCTTGAGAAGCGAGTCTGCGCAGAGGATGACCAGCACCATCGTCAGGGCCAGCCAGTAGAACGGAATGGCGTCGACGACACCGAACTCGAAGAAGCGGGTCTGGTTGCCGAGATCGATCAGCGGCTGCCCGCCCTCCCACGCCACGTGGGGAATGTCGAAGAGCCCGACCGAGGGCGGCTCCGGGATCGACGAGACACCGGCAGCCGCACCCAGCCAGTCGAGGTTCACCGCGACGATGCGGATGATCTCGCCGAAGCCGAGCGTCACGATCGCGAGGTAGTCGCCGCGCACGCGCAGCGTCGGCGCTCCGAGCACGATGCCCGAGATCACCGCCGCGAGGACTGCGATCGGGACGACGACCGGCCAGGACAGGTGCGCATGGAGCGAGGTGAGGATCGCGACCGTGTACGCACCGACGGCGTAGAAGCCGACGTACCCGAGGTCGAGCAGGCCCGCATAGCCGACGACGACGTTGAGACCGAGAGCAACGAGAACGAAGCTGGCCACGGTGAAGAGCACGCCACCGAAGTCGGAGCCCGTCGTCGTGATCAGCGGCGGGTTGAGCAGCGGCAGCGCGTAGACCAAAAGGGTCACCAGCACGACGACCGCGTAGCGGGCGGGCCGCGGAAGCGCGGCAAAGCGTTCACGGATCATGCGCGTGCCCTTCCCAGGGACTCACCGAGGATGCCGCTCGGCCGGAACATCAGGATGACGACGAGCAGGACGAACGCCACCACGTCCTGCCACTTGGTGCCGATCAGGGCGGAGCAGTAGTTCTCGGCGATGCCGAGGATCAGGCCGCCGAGCACGGCACCGCGGAGGTTGCCGATGCCACCGAGCACTGCTGCGACGAACGCCTTCACACCGAGCAGGAAGCCGATGTTGAACTTGGTGACACCGGTCTTGACCATGAACAGGGTGGCGGCTGCTCCGGCCAGGACGCCGCCGACGAGGAACGTCGTCTGGATGACCCGGGTCGCGTTCACGCCCATCAGGGCGGCGGTCTCGGGATCCTGCGCGACGGCGCGAATACCAGCGCCGAGCCGCGAGCGGCGTACGAACTGGTCTGCGGCGATCATGAGCGCAATGGCCGAGAGGACGACGACGACGTCGACGATGCGGACGTCGTAGTCGCCGATCGGGAAGAGCGGACGGTCGTGCACGACGTTGGGGAGCACCGTCGCGTCGCGCGGGCGACCGACATAGGTGCCGAGCGAGTCACGCAGGCCGAACCAGTCGGCCACCTTGTCGCGCAGGCCCATCAGCTCGGAGAGCGCGAACGAGGCGCCGATCGCGGAGATCAGTGCGACGAGCTTGGGCGACTTGCGCTTGATGAGCGGCCGGTAGGCGAGCCGTTCGAGCAGCAGCGCCACGCCTCCGGAGGTGATCACCGCGGCCACGAAGCCCAGGAGCAGGATGCCGATCGCGGCGGCTGCTCCGGTCTGGCCGTCACCGCCGAGGGCGATCACCGTCCAGGCACACGCGAACGTGCCGAACATGAAGACCTCGGAGTGGGCGAAGTTGATCAGCTGCAACACGCCGTAGACCATCGTGTAGCCCAGCGCGATGAGGGCGTAGATCGAGCCCATCACCAGACCCGTGATGGTCAGCGTGAAGAAGCTGTCGAGCAGGAGATGCAAGGGATGCTCCCTCGGAGGAGTGAAGAGGGAGGCGCGCTGCGCCCGGCCGGG
>NZ_SJZJ01000003.1 GCF_004337475.1 Nocardioides jejuensis
GCGTTCACCTCCGACAACGGCTACATGGAGGGCGAGCACCGCTGGCGCAGCGGCAAGGTCATCGGCTTCGAGCCGTCCTACCGCGTGCCGCTCCTGATGGCCGGCCCCGGCATCCCCGAGGGCGCCCAGGAGGTCATGCCGGTCAACACCGTCAACCTCTCCGCCTCCGTCCTCGACTGGGCTGGCGCACACCTGGCCGGCACCGACGGACAGCCGTTCGTCGACGCGATCGGCACCGGCCGCGGCTGGGACCACGCGCTCGGTTACGAGGCCTACTTCCCCTCGATCCGCAACCGCCACGACGTCCCCGGCTTCGAGCGCGGCGACGCCTCGGCGGTCGGTATCCGCACGGCGCAGTACTTCTACGTCCGCTACAGCAACGGCCAGGAAGAGCTCTTCGACCTGCGCCGCGACCCGGTCGAGCTGACGTCGGTGGCTGCCGACCCGGCGTACGCGGAGGTGAAGGGTGAGCTGCGCACGCTCTGGGACCGCTTCCACCAGTGCCGCGGTGCCGCCTGCGACCTCCCCCTGCCCGCGTCGCTGACGACCGATGCCACCAGCACCCGTGAGCTGACCGACCTCATGGAGACGGAGACGGCCCGCTACTACGGCCGCTGACCCCTCGTCACCCCGAGGCGTGTGACACGCCCGACAGGCGTCACGGCTGGCGTTACGCCATCGTCATAGTCTAGTTTTTCACTCGACATACAACAGACAACAGAGGGGAGGGCACCATGAAGCGACGTTCAACGCTGATCTCGCTGGTGGCGGCCCTGGCGGTTGCCGTGCCGACGTTCGGTGCGATCAACCACGAGACGTCGGCCGGTGCGGCCGTCGCCCGGACCGGAGCGCCCAACGTGCTCGTCGTCATGACCGACGACATGCGCTACGACGACGTGAAGTACATGCCGAACCTGCGCAAGTTCCTCGGCGCCCGCGGCACGGACTTCCGCAACATGTTCGCTCCCACTCCCCTCTGCTGCCCGAACCGCGCGTCGTTCCTCACCGGCAAGTACGCCCACAACCACCACGTGTGGTGGCACGACGAGCCGTGGGGCTACGGCGCCTTCGACGACCGCCACACCATCGGCGGGGCGCTCCAGGCCGCCGGCTACACGACCGGCTACGTCGGCAAGTACCTCAACGGCTACGGCCGGATGCGCCCCAAGGCGGACCCGACGCACAAGCCCTCGACCTACGTCCCCGCAGGCTGGGACGAGTGGCGCGGTACGCCGGACGCGACGTCGCTGCCCGAGTCCGACCCGCGCGCCGGCAGCACCTACCGGTACTTCGACACCACCGTGAACGAGAACGGCAAGCTCGTCGGCCACCAAGGCGTCTACAACTCGCGCCTGCTGGTCAGCGAGGGCGTCAAGCTGATCGACAAGTTCCACGGCAGCTCGAAGCCCTGGTACCTGATGATCAACTCGCTCGCGCCGCACCACGGTGGCCCCGTCGAGAAGGACGACCCCTACCTGGTCACGCCGGCGCGGCCGACGTGGGTCAAGGGCAAGTTCAACCAGCAGATCCAGCGGGGTCCGGGTGTGCCGCGCAGCGGTGAGCCCGAGGCCGACGTGAGCGACAAGGCGCGCATCACGCGGTCGAAGGAGCCCTTCGGCAAGCGCGAGCGCAACGCCGTCCGCAACGAGGCCCGGCAGCGCGCCGAGACGCTCTACGTCCTCGACAAGCAGCTGCAGCGCGTGTGGGACGAGCTGGCCCGCGCCGGGCAGCTGCGCAACACCGTCATCGCGTTCACCTCCGACAACGGCTACATGGAGGGAGAGCACCGCTGGCAGGCCGGCAAGCTGATCGGCTTCGACTCCTCCTACCGGGTGCCGCTGCTGGTCGCCGGGCCGGGCATCCCTGCGGGCGCCAGGCAGTACTCCCCCGTCACCACGATCGACCTGACCGCGTCGATCCTCGACTGGACCGGCGCGCACCTGCCGGGCGTCGACGGGCGCTCGTTCGTCCCCGACATCGGCACCAAGGTCGGCTGGAACCGGGCGGTCGGCTACGAGGCCCACATCCCCAACATCCGCAACAAGCAGAAGACGATCTTCACCGACGCCCGCCAGGCGATCGGCATCCGCACCGGCCGCTACTTCTACGTGAGGTATGCCAACGGCCAGTCGGAGCTCTTCGACCTCGAGAAGGATCCGCTGGAGCTCAAGTCGGTCACCGCCGACCCGGCGTACGCCGCCGCGAAGCGCGAGCTGAACGTGGCCTGGAAGGCGTTCAAGGACTGCCGCGGCGAGGCCTGCGTCGTAGCGCTCCCGCCGAACCTGCGGACGAACGCCGCACAGGACGCCTCGATCCGGGAAGGGCTGACGACGGCGACCGCCCGCTACTACGGCTGAGGCCGCGAGGCGGGGAACCAGCGCGCGAGCTCGACGGCGACACCGTCCTCCTCCACGGGGGCGGTGACGTCGTCGGCTTCGTGCTTGACCTCGTCGATCGCCTGGCCCATCGCGACGCCGCGGTGTGCCCAGCGGAGCATCTCGAGGTCGTTGCGCCCGTCGCCGATCGCGAGGGCATCTGCGGCCGTCACCCCGAGGGCCGCCGCAACACGGGCGAGACCCGAGGCCTTGGTGACCCCGATCGGCGAGAGGTCCATCCAGGCCGACCAGCCGATGACGTACTCGGTGTTGTGCAGGCCGAGGCGGCGGCCGAGCGCGACGAAGTCCTCAGGTGTCGCAGCAGGGTCACGGATGATGACGCGGTTGACCGGCTCGGCGACGAGGTCGTCAACCGCGGTGATGAGCTGGCGACCGCTCAACTCGCCGGGCGGGAACTCGTGTGAGACGCGGTAGCCCACGCCGTACTCCTCGACGGCGACGATCGCCGTGGGGTGCTCCACCAGGATCGCTCGCACCGCGTCGGCGGCGTCGAAGCGCTCCTCGTGCACGACCTCGACGGGTGGGTAGCGCACGACCACGCCGCCGTTGGAGGCGACGATCCAGACCTGCTCACCGAGGTGCAGGTCGAGCAGGTGCAGCACCGGCACCATCGCATCGATCGAGCGCCCCGAGGCGAGGACGATCTGCGCCCCGCCGGCAAGCGCACGGTGGACTGCCGCCTTCACGGCGGGCGCGATCGTCTCGTTGTCCTGGCCCTGCCCCTCGACCCACTGGATCAGGGTGCCGTCGATGTCGAGCGCGATCAGCCGCGGCTGCCAGGTCTCCCCCACGACAGCGACACTAGCGGCGGCCGCAACCGGCTTTCAGCCGATCGGCGTGAGCACCTCGAGGCCACCCATGTACGGCTGGAGCGCCGTCGGCACGCGCACCGAACCATCCGCCTGCTGGTGCGTCTCGAGCACCGCGACGATGGCCCGCGTGACGGCGGTCAGCGTGCCGTTGAGCGTCGCCACCGGACGGGTGCCGCGCTCGCCGCGCTCGCGGATGTTGAGGCGGCGGCTCTGGAACTCCGTGCAGTTCGAGGTCGAGGTCAGCTCGCGGTACTTGCCCTGCGTGGGGATCCAGGCCTCGCAGTCGTACTTGCGGACGGCGGACGGGCCGAGGTCGCCCGCGGCGATGTCGACAACCTGGTAGGCCAGCTCGAGCTTGTCGAGGAACGCCTTCTCCCAGTCCAGCAGGCGCTTGTGCTCGGCCGGCGCCTCCTCGATCGAGGTGTAGACGAACATCTCGACCTTCTCGAACTGGTGCACGCGGATGATGCCCTTGGTGTCCTTGCCCGCCGAGCCGGCCTCCTTGCGGAAGCAGCTCGAGAACGCCGCGTAGCGACGCGGCAGCGAGGCCGGCTCGAGGATCTCGTCGGAGTGGTACGCCGCCATCGGCACCTCGGACGTGCCGACCAGGTAGAGGTCGTCGACCTTGTAGACGCCGTCGTCGACCTGGTCGAGGAAGCCGGTGCCGGCCATCGCCTCGGCACGCACGAGCGCCGGCGCAACAACCTGCGTGAAGCCGGCTTCGCGGGCCTGGTCCAGCGCCATGTTGATCAGCGCGAACTCGAGCTGCGCGCCGACACCGGTGAGGAAGTAGAAGCGCGAGCCCGAGACCTTGGCGCCGCGGTCGAGGTCGATCGCGCCGAGCAGCTTGCCGAGCTCGACGTGGTCGCGGGGCTCGAAGCCCTCGGCGGCGAAGTCACGCGGCGTGCCGACGTACTCGATGACGACGGAGTCGTCCTCGCCACCGGCCGGCGTCGCGTCCTCGCAGATGTTGGGGATCGCCTTCAGCGCGCGCTCCCAGGCCTCCTCGGCCTCGCGGTTGGCCTCCTCGGCAGCCTTGACCTCGACGGCCAGCTCCTTGGTCTGCGCGAGCAGCGCGGGCTTCTCCTCGGCCGACGCCCGGGGGATCAGGCCGCCGACGCGCTTCTGCTCCGCCCGCTTCGCCTCGAACGCCGCGATCGCCGCGCGGCGACCGGCGTCGGCGACCAGGGCGTGGTCGACGACATCGTCAGGGAGTCCGCGCTTGGCCTGCGAGGCGCGGACACGGTCGGGCTCGTCGCGGAGGATGCGCGGATCGATCATGGAGGCAAGGCTATCTGTAGGCGGCGCGCTGGCCGGACCCGCTGCCGGAGCCACTGGCGGGCCCGCTGCCGAACCCGCTCCCGGGCAGGCAGCGGGACCGCATCAGCGGACGGCCGCGAGGAACTCGCGGGTGCGCTCGTGCCGGGGATCGGTGACGACCTGCGCCGCCGGTCCGCACTCGACGATCCGGCCCCCGTCGAAGAAGGCGACCCGGTCGGCCACGTCGCGAGCGAAGCCGATCTCGTGCGTGACCACGAGCATCGTCATGCCCGACTGGGCCAGATCCTTCATCACCGCGAGCACGTCGCCGACGAGCTCCGGGTCGAGCGCCGAGGTCGGCTCGTCGAAGAGCATCAGCTTCGGCTGCATGGTCAGCGCCCGCGCGATGGCGACGCGCTGCTGCTGGCCGCCGGACAGGCTGCGCGGGTACGCGTCCGCCTTGGCTGCGAGCCCGACGCGCTCCAGCAGGGCGAGCGCCCGGGCACGCACGACCTCCTTGTCCTCCTTGAGCACGGTGACCGGCGCCAGCATCAGGTTCTGCAGGACGGTCATGTGCGGGAAGAGGTTGAAGTGCTGGAACACCATGCCGATGTCCGTACGCCGCCGGCAGACCTCGCGGTCGGACAGCTCGTGCAGCTTCGTGCCGCGCTGGCGGTAGCCGACGATCTCGTCACCGACCCAGAGCCGCCCGGCGTCGATGGTCTCGAGGTGGTTCACACAGCGGAGGAACGTCGACTTGCCCGAGCCCGACGGCCCGATCAGGCAGACCACCTCGCCCGTGGCGATCTCGAGGTCGATGCCCTGGAGCACCTCCAGCGGACCGTAGGACTTGCGCACCTGCTCGGCGCGGACCATCGGGCGCGTGGTCGTGCTGGCCGCGGGGCTCAGCGTGGGAACGGCGGTCATCGCGTGCTCCTGGTGGTGATGGCCCGGGCGAACGTCCGGAGCCGCTGGATCGGGGTGGGCGGCAGGTTGCGGTTGCCGCGGGCGAAGTGCCGCTCGATGTAGTACTGGCCGACGCCGAGCACAGCGGTCACCGCGAGGTACCAGAGGCTGGCCACGATGAGGAGCGGGATCGTCTCGTAGTTGCGCGCGTAGATGACCTGCGAGGAGAAGAGCAGCTCCGGCACCGCGATGACCGAGACCAGCGCCGTCGTCTTGAGCATGCCGATCGTCTCGTTGCCGGTCGGCGGGACGATGACCCGCATCGCCTGCGGGAGCACGATCCGGCGCATCGTCTGGCCCTTGGTCAGGCCGAGCGCGGAGGCCGCGTCGGACTGGCCCCACTCCACCGACAGGATGCCGGCGCGCACGATCTCCGACATGTACGCCGCCTCGTTGAGCGCCAGGCCCATGATCGCGGCGAGCATCGGCGTGATGAGGGTGTTGGCATCCAGGTGCACGCCCGGGATGCCGAACGAGATCACCGGGTAGAGCGCCGCCAGGTTGAACCAGAAGAGCAGCTGCACCAGCACCGGCGTACCGCGGAAGAAGGAGACGTAGACGAAGGCGGCGCCGTTGACGACCGGGTTGCTCGACAGCCGCATGACCGCGAGCAGGACGGCGAGGGCGGTGCCGATCGCCATGCAGACGACGGTGAGGAAGAGCGTCGTCCCGAGGCCGCGGATGATCGAGGCGTCGCTGATGTACTGCCCCACCACGTCCCAGCCGAAGCGGGAGTTGCTGAGGACGTTCTGGGCGACGACGACACCGAGGACGGCGACCACGACAGCGGCCAGCCAGCGGCCGGTGTGCCGACGGCGTACGACGGTGAACTGCGTCGCCACGTCGGCGACGTCGAGGGGCTCTGCGAGCGTGCTCATCTCAGGCGCCCGGGTGAGCGGTGAAGTTGGACGCCGGGATGCTCCACTTGGCGGCGAGCTTCTTGACGGTGCCGTCGGCGTACAGCGACTTCACGGCGGCGGCGACGGCCTCCTCGAGCGACGAGCCCTTCGCCAGCGCGATGCCGGTCGGGCGGGCCTCGTAGATGTCGCCGGGAGCCAGCTCGAACTTCCCCTGCGAAAGCTTGCCCTGGTACGAGACGGCCGTGCTGTCGGCCAGCATGCCGTCGACCCGGCCACTGGTGAGGGCGAGCACGGCGTCGTTCTGCGACGGGAAGAGGACCGGCGTCAGCGTGGCCGCACCGGACTCCTCACACTTCTTCGCGAACGCCGGCAGCTGCTCGATCGCCTGCGTGGTGCCCTTCTGGGCGGCGATGCGGTGGCCGCAGAGGACGGCAGGGTCCATCGAGAGCTTCTGCGGGTTGCCCGGCTTCACCGCGACGCCCGCACCGCCCTGGAGGTACTCCACGAAGTCGACAATCTTCTCGCGCTCCGGAGTGACGGAGAAGCTGGACTCGGCCAGGTCGTAGCGACCGGCCTGGATGCCGGTGAGGATCGTGTCGAAGCCGACGTTCTTGATGTCGGCCTTGAGGCCCATCCGCTCCGCGACCGCGGAGGCGAAGTCGGCGTCGAAGCCGATAATCGTCTTGTTGTCGTCGGCGAAGAACTGGAACGGCGGGTACGACGCGTCCATGGCCACCGTGAGGGTGCCCTTCTTCGCAGCCGCCGCAGGGACGAGCGCCTTGACGGCGGGATCGACGGAGACGGCTTCCCGGTCGTTGGGGCGGAGCGCGGAGCCCGCGGAGTCGGCCGTGCTGCTGCCGCAGCTGGACAGGCCGGCAGCGAGGACGAGGGCGGCCAGCGCGGTGGGGTAGAGGCGGTTCATCGGAGTTCTCCTTGGGTGAGTGCTACCTGCGGGGTGCGGAGGGATGCGGCGGAGGGAGGGGAGCCGGACGGGCGCACGAGGTCACGGACCGCAGCGCGACTGCCGATCAGCACCTGGACGACGACCAGCGCCGTCAGGAGCAGCCAGAACGCCGGCCACGAGGGCTGCGCCTGGTGGAGCACGGCAAGGGCGACCAGGCCGATCGCCGCGCCGGTGAAGCCCACGCTCTGGGAGCGTGCCGAGAGGGTTGCCGCGACGGCGCTGTCGGCCGCGCGGGAGACGAAGAGGGTGATGACGAGGGGGAAGACCCCTGCCTGCCCGAGTCCCAGCAGGACGGTGCCGACCACGGGGGGCCAGCCCGCGGCCAGGGCGCCGAAGCCGGCGAGCGAGCCGGCGGACAAGGCCATCAGCAGGACGAACGGCGCCCGCAGCCGCGCCACGAAGAGCGGCACCAGCAGGCTGCCGACGCAACCGACGACGCTGAACAGGCCGAGCAGGCCGCCGGCCTGCCCGACGGAGAGCCCGCTGTCCCGGGCAAAGCGCGGCAGCCAGGTCACGATGGCGAAGAAGAGCAGCGCCTGCACGCCGAACAGCGCGGCGAGCAGCCACGGTGCGCCGGCCGGCGTGACGCGGGTGTGGGCCGGCCTCGGCACGGATCCGGCCGCGGGGACCGGGCTCCGGCCGCCGGCGAGCAGGTGCCAGGCGACCGCCGAGACAAGCGCCACCGCGGCCCAGCCTCCCGTCGAGACCAGGACCGGTACGCCGCGGTCGTCGAGGAGCCCGGTGACGGTAGGTGCTGCGGAGGCGCCGACGGCCATCGCGACGCCATAGACAGCGGTCCATGCTCCGGCGCTGGCCGCGCCGCGATCGCGGACGACGGCCGGGAGCATCACCGCGACGAGGGTGATGCCGAGCGCGGCCAGGACGGTGCCGGGGAAGACGGCGCCGCGCACGACGCTGCGTACGCCAATCCCGGCGGCCACCGCGAGCAGGCCGACCGTGACCGTGCGCCGCGCCCCGAGCCGAGCGGCGACCACGGGCGCGAGGACCGAGCCGAGGCCGAGCACCAGGACCGGCAGCGCGATCACCAGCACCGTCGTCAGCTCGGTCAGGCCGTACGTCGCACGCAGCTCGGGCATCAGCGGGCTGAGGCTGGTGATCGCCGGCCTCAGGTTGAGCGCGGCGACGACCAGGGCGAGGCCGAAGGCCCACGCGCCGGGCCGGGCCGCGGTCGTCACGGCTGCACCAGCTCGCCGGCGCGGGCCACGATCCGGCCGCCCTTGACCACGAGCTCGCGGCGCGGGCGGGCGACGACCGCCTCGGCCGGCGTACGGGCGTCGACGAGGGAGAAGTCGGCGCGGCAGCCGGGCGCGAGGCCGTAGTCAGCGACCCCGAGGACGGCAGCGGCGCCGTACGTCGCGGTGTCGAGCGCGAGCTCGATGTCCTCGTCGCGGCGGAGCCAGGTGCGGTACGCCACGTGCATCGCGCGCTCCAGCATGTCGCCGTTGCCGAACGGGCCCCACAGGTCGCGGATGCCGTCGCTGCCGCTGGCGACAGTGACGCCGTGCGAGCGCATCTCGGCGAGCGGCGGGACGGCGACGTCGTACACGGCTGCGGTGACGAGGGCGACGCCCGCGTCGCCGAGGCGCTTGGCGAGGTGCCCGCGCTCGGAGTCGGTCAGGTCGCCGAGGGAGTCGGCGTGGCTGATCGCGACCTTGCCCTGCAGCCCGAAGGCGACGGTGCGCTCGATGACCAGGCCGAACTGCCAGGCGCCGAGCGTGCCGCCGTCGTGGAGGTGGATGTCCATGCGGGCGTCGTGCCGCGCGGCGAGGTCGAACATCGCGTCGAGCTGCCGGACCGGGTCACCGTCGACGCCGGCCGGGTCGATGCCGCCGAGGGTGGTGGCCCCGGCGCTGAGCGCCTCGTCGAGGAGCTCGAGGGTGCCCGGACGCCGGAGCACGCCGTCCTGCGGGAAGGCGACCTGCTCGACGTCGATGATGCCCGCGACCGCAGCGGCGGCCTTGGCGACGGCCTCGATTCCCTCGAGGCCGATGCCGGGGTCGACGTCGGTGTGGGTGCGGACGCGGGCCGTGCCGAGCGTCGCCATGTGACGCAGGAGCGCGGTCGCGTTGTCGGCGCTCGGCAGGCCGAGCGCGGCACGCTGCGTTCGCTCGTGGGCGATCCGGTCGACCAGTCGCGCGCCGGCGGTGTGCGGCACCCACGGCCCGCCCCACAGGGTCTTGTCGACATGACAGTGCGCATCGATCAGGCCGGGTACGACGAGGAGGCCGCGAGCGTCCTCGACCGGGACGCCGTCGGGGGCGGACAACCCACGGGCGACGGCCGCGATCGCTCCGTCGCGGACGAGCACGTCCACGGTCTGCGTCGGCTGGCTGGCCAGGCGCACCTCGCGGAGAAGGAGATCGGTCATGCGCTGCTCCGTTTGGTAGGTGGTAGACGGTATACCATAAGGCGTCCGTTAGGGTTGTGACCAGACTCCCGACAGGGGCGCTCCGGAGAAACCGGCTGTGAGCGGCATCTGTCTGGGGACGCGGACACCGCGTCTGGGATCACGGACGCGACAGAGAAGGGGAGACCTTGACAGTCGAGAACGGCGCCGTCAGCGCCCGTTACCGGTCGCTGAAGGACCTCACCTGCGAGGACCTGCGCACGCGGATCGTCGACGGCCGGCTCGCACCCGGCGAGCGCCTGGTCGAGCGCGACCTGGCCGAGCAGCTCGAGGTCTCCCGGATCGTCGTGCGCGAGGCGATCGCGCACCTGGTCAGCGAGGGCCTCGCCGTGACCCTCCCCCGCCGCGGCGCCCAGGTCGCCCCTCTCGACGTCGACGACGTGAGCAACCTCTTCGACATCCGCGTCGCGCTCGACGCCCTCGCTGCACGGACGGCCGCCAAGCGGCGTACCGACGACGACCTCGCCGCCCTCGACCGCGCGCTTCGCGCGGCGGGCGAGGCGACCGCAGCCGGGGATCACGACCGGGCCGCCCAGCTCAACGCCGACTTCCACGACCTGCTCATGGACGCCGCGCACAACCCGCAGCTGGCAGTGCTGCACCGCTCGATCAGCGGTCAGGTGCGCCGCGTCTTCCGGATCACCCAGGACGTCGCTCCCGAGCAGCTCCACCACGAGCACGAGGACCTGCTCGCCGCCGTCCGTGCCGGTGACAGCCGGGCTGCCGCGCGCGCGGCGACGCACCACGTCGAGTCGGCGCGCGCGGGCGCGCTGGAGCGACTGCGCGCACTCCGGGCCTGACCCGGCTCCCCCACCGCTCCGCCGAATCCCTTCCGGAGACGCCCCGGACGGCATACTTTCCGTCCGTGACCGATCGCTCCGCCCGCTGGCTCCTCTCGTGGACCGCCGCTCTCGCCGGCCTGTTCCTGCTGCTCGGCGTCCTCGTGACCGCCGGCTGGGGGCCGCTGGTCGACGCCGACCGCTCGGTGAGCCATGCAGTGGCGCGCCTCGTCGACGGGACGGACTGGGCGATCACGGGGCTGCACTGGTTCGAGCTGGTGACCGACACGCTGGCCGCCGAGATCACGGCGGTCGTCGGGGCCCTGCTGATCTGGTCGAAGGGCCACCCCCGCGCGGGCCTCTACTTCGCGATGGTCAACGCGGGCACGATCATCTCGACCCAGGTGCTGAAGCCGGTCTTCGACCGTGACCGCCCCGAGTGGCAGGTCGCCTCGGACCTGCTGCACAACGCGGCGTACCCCTCCGGGCACTCGGCCTGGGCAGCCTCGATCGCCGGCTCGCTCGCCGTTCTCGTGTCGATGCTGGTCCGCAAGGCCCCCGTGCGCCGCGTCATGTACGCCGCCCTGCTGCTCTCGGTCCTCGCCATCGGCGCCGACCGGATCCTGCTGGGTCGCCACTTCCTGACCGACGTCCTGGGCGGCGCGCTGCTCGGCGCGATCTGGGTACTCGGCGTCCTGGCGTTCTACTCCCCGGTCCCGCGCGGGCACGCGCGCCGGCTCGAGCCGCTGCTGGCCACGACCCCCTCGGGCAAGCGCGACCTGCACGTCGTTCTCAACCCGATCAAGGTCGAGTCGGTGGAGTCGTTCAAGGACGTCGTCGCGCAGATGGCCGCCGAGTCGGGCTGGAGCGAGCCCGTCTGGCACCACACCACCGCTGACGACTCCGGCACCGGGCAGGCGCACGACGCCTCCATCGCAGGCGCCGACCTCGTCCTGGTCTGTGGCGGCGACGGCACCGTCCGCGAGGTCTGCGCCGAGCTCGCCGGCACCGGCATCCCGGTCGGCATCGTCCCGGCCGGCACCGGCAACCTGCTGGGCCGCAACCTGTCGCTGCCGCTGTACTTCCGCTCCGCGATCGACGTCGCGCTCAACGGCCAGGACAAGGCGATCGACATGGTCGCGCTGTCCGGTGACGGCGTCGAGAACACGTCGTTCCTCGTGATGGCCGGGATGGGCTTCGACGCCGCGATCATGGAGGGCGTCAACGAGGACATCAAGAAGAAGGTCGGCTGGATCGCCTACGTGCTCTCCGCGCTCAAGGCGCTGATGTTCCCGGCGATGAAGCTCGAGATCTCCGTCGACAGCGGCGAGTTCACCTCGCACCGTGCCCGCACGGTCGTCATCGGCAACGTCGGCTACCTCCAGGGCGGCATGCCGCTCATCCCGAACGCCGCCATCGACGACGGCCAGCTCGACGTGGTGCTGCTCTACCCGAAGAAGTTCCTGTCGTGGCTGCCGCTCGCCTTCAAGGTGCTGACCAAGCAGAAGCGCAGCGACTCCTCACTGACCCGCTTCACCGGCACCCGCGTCGTGGTGCGCTCCGCGGTCGAGGTGCCCCGCCAGATCGACGGCGACATCATCAGCTCCGGCAAGGAACTGGTCTGCGAGACCGTGCACGGGCGCCTGCTCGTCCGCGTCCCGCGCTGACACCGAGACCCGGGTTTTGGCGTGCCGAAACCCGGGTTTTGGCGTGCCGAAACCCGGGTTTTGCCGCGTCGAATCGCGGGTTGTGGTCAGCCGCGGGCGGCGCTGAGCGCCTCGTCCTCTTCCGGGGACAGCGGCTGGTCGCACGTCCACTCCGCGACCGACTTGGCGTACGTCCGCGCCTCGCTCCGGCCGTGGATCGAGGTGAGGACGACGCCGTTGCCGTCGTCGTCCGCCAGTGCGAGCGACCACGACAGGTGGCCGCCCATGTCACCGAACGCGTCGTAGCGGACCACCGAGAGGTGCTTGAGCGCATAGCCGCCCTCGGCGCGCAGCGCGGCGACCTCCTGGCGCAGGCCCTGGACGTCCTCGGGCAGCGGGTTGTGCGGCGTACCGACGGGGGTCTCGGGCCGCGCGCCGCGGCGCAGGGCAACGACCGCCACCGCCAGCGCGGCGACGGCGACGAGCAGGGCGAGGATCGCGACGACGTTCACGGGCGGCAGCCTAATGGCGCAGGGCCGTGATGCCGGGGAGGCCTCCGGCGCTCCCTACACTTGGTCCCACCATGGATCTTGCAGTCATCGCCCTGACCTTCGGCACCGTCTTCCTCATCGAGCTCCCCGACAAGACCATGCTGGCGACCCTCGTGCTGAGCACCCGGTTCCGCCCGCTCCTGGTGTGGATCGGCGTGAGCTGCGCGTTCGCCGTGCACATGGCGATCGCCGTCGGCCTCGGCAAGGTCGTGGCCTTCCTGCCCGAGGAGGCCGTCAAGGGCGGCACCGCGGCCCTCTTCCTGGTCGGCGCGTTCCTGCTGCTGCGCGAGGCGCGCACAGCCGACGCCGACGAGGCCGAGACCGAGGCGGAGTACGCCGCCAAGGCCGACGCCGCGGGCACGCGTCGCGGGGCCTGGGCCACGGTCGTGACCTGCTTCCTGGTGCTCTTCACCGCCGAGTGGGGCGACCTGTCGCAGCTGCTCGTGCTCTCGCTCGCAGCCAAGTACGACGCGCCGTTCTCCGTCTTCAGCGGGGCCACGGCAGCCCTGGTCTGCGTCGCCGGACTGGCGGTGCTCGTCGGCCGCTGGCTGCTGGCCCGGATCAAGCTCAGCACGCTGCACTACGTCGGGGCGGGGATCTGCCTCCTGCTCGCGGCGATCACCGTCTACGAGCTGGTCTGAGCGTCGTTCATAACGATTGCGTCACGAAAAAAGGCTCAGGAAATGTGAAAGCCCGGTCGTTGTCGACGGGGGATACAACAACGACCGGGCAAGAGAAAGATAGGCGGTTGACGGTCCAGACCGCAACAACCGTTGTCATTTCCGCCCGAGAAGTCGCAACATCAAGTCCGGCTTGTCCGAGATGACCGCTTCCACGCCGAGGTCCTGACAGATCCGGAGGTTGGCCTCGGTGTTGACCGTCCACACGTGCATGCGCCGGCCCTCGCGGGCCAGGTGCTCCCCCAGCCCGGGGTGGAGCTTGAGCTGCTTGATGCCCGGGCCGATGATCCAGTCCTTCGGCACGACCGGCCGCAGCACGGGCCAGTGGTGGGCCTTCTCGACGAGCTGCACCATGCGCAGGTCGGGCGCCAGACGGTGCGCCCGCAGCAGCGCGGTGTGCGAGAAGCTCATCACCCGCACCGGCGACTTCTTGCCCGCCCAGCCGAACTCCCGCAACGTCTCGATGAGTCGCTTCTCCACCAGTCCGCCGTAGCGCGTCGGGTGCTTGGTCTCGATCGCCAGCTCCACGGGGCGGCCGTAGTCCGCGACCGTCGCGAGCAGCGTGCGCAGCGTCAGCACGCCACCGAGCGCGGGATCCAGGTCGGGCGCCTCGTCGTCGAGGTCCGACCACGGCTTCTTCCAGCTCGCGAAGTCGAGCTCGGACAGCTCGCTGAGCTCCATGCGCGACACGACGCCCTTGTCCCCCGCCGTACGCCGGAGGTCGCGGTCGTGCACGCAGACCAGATGCCCGTCCGCGCTCAGGCGTACGTCGCACTCGAGGGCGTCCGCGCCCACCTCCAGGGCCTCGATGTAGGCACCGAGTGTGTGTTCCGCGATCTCTGCACTAGCACCGCGATGAGCCACGACCTCCATGGCCAGATCTTGCACCGCAACGCGCCCGGTCCGCCCCGTTTTGCGACGACGACGCGCCGCGAAAGTGCGTCAGTCGAGCTCGATCAGGTACCGCCCGAAGTGCGGGACCGTGAACGCGATCAAGCCGCGTTCGGCGGAGTAGATCAGGCCCTTCTTCAGCAGCGCGTCACGGGCGGGCGAGAGCGACTGCGGCTTCTTGCCGAGCTGGATCGCCACGTCCGCGGTCGCGACCGAGCCGATGTCGTCGATGCGGCCCTGCCCGGTCGCGGCCATCTCGACGGCGACGTCGGCCATCGCCCGGAGGTACTCCCGCTCCCCCGGCGTCGCCCGCTCGTAGCGCGAGCCGAAGAAGCCGACCGCGAGCTCGGCCTCGGCGGCCGGGGCGGCGACCTTCACGTCGTCCACGGTGATCGGCGACTGCGGCGCGAGGTCCCAGACCTCCTTGCCGTAGGCCTGGATGAAATACGGGTAGCCGCCCGTCGCGGCGTACATCGCCGCCAGCGCGTCCTCGGTGTACGCCGCGTCCTCGTCGTCGGCGGGCCGGCTCAGCGCCGCATCCGCCGCGTCGCGCGAGAGCCGGTCGATGCGCTGGTAGCGGAAGAGCCGCTCGCTGTAGGACTTGCTCGCGGAGAGCACCGCGGGAAGGTGCGGCAGGCCGGCGCCCACGACGATGATCGGCAGCCCGGACTGGCTGATCTCGTGACAGGCCGCGCAGAGCGCCGAGATGTCGTCCGGCCCGAGGTCCTGCATCTCGTCGATGAAGACCGCGACGCCGCGGCCGACGTCCGCCGCGAGGCCGCCGACATCGGTGAAGAGCTCGACGAGGTCGATCTCGATGTCGCCCGAATCCGCGCGGCCCTTGCGGGCGGGCACGTCGATGCCGGGGTTCCACATCTCCTTGAGCGTCGCCTTCGGGCCGGCGTCGCGCTGCGCGAACGCGCGCAGGACACCCAGCACGTGGTGCACCGACTCCTCGTCGGAGTGCCCGAGCTCGCGGATCGCCTGGTGCAGAGCCGAGCTCAGCGGCCGACGCAGCCCCTGATCGGGGCGGGCCTCCAGCTTGCCGGTGCCCCACCGCTTGCGCACGGCAGCCGACCGCAGCGCGTTGAGCAGCACCGTCTTGCCGACACCGCGCAGGCCGGTGAGCACCATCGACCGCTCGGGACGGCCGCGGGAGATGCGCTCCAGCACGACATCGAACGCCGCCAGCTGCTCGTCACGTCCCGCAAGCTCGGGCGGGCGCTGGCCGGCGCCGGGGGCATAGGGGTTCCTGATCGGGTCCACGATGTGACGGTATCGGGGTTTCTAGGGCTCGCCCTAGATTGACCTAGCGTGTCGCATCGATCCGCCAGAACCCGGGACTCGACGCGCGAAAACCCGGGTCTCGGGCCGTTAAAACCCGGGTCTCGGGGTCAGCCGGCGTCGGAAAGCCGGGCCGCGCGACGCTGGTCAAGCGCCACGGAGTACGACGCGTCCAGCCCCGCGCGCAGCACGTCGATCAGGTCCGGCACCTCGTCGATCGCGAGCCGGAACGTGCCCGCGCACGTCGTGTCGCGCCACAGCGAGAGGACGACCAGCCCCGCCTCGTGGTGCCACGTCACCCGCAGCGCGCGCGAGGGCGACCGGGCGTCGAGGTAGATCTCGCCCGTCAGCGGAAGCGGTGTGACCGGGGGCACCTCACCATGATGCGCCTGCCCCGGTCACCGGCACCAGCATCGGCGCCGCCCTCACAGATCGGGGCGAGCCGGATCAATCGGGCAACACACCCCGATGACGCGCCGATCACACCGCCCGGAGTGGAGTGCGCGGACCGATCTCGTGGATCATTCCGAGCATGCAGAGCCGAGCGACGGCAGACCTGGTGGCGATCCGCGCCACCGTCGTCGCTGCGCTGTCCCTGCTCCTGGCCACGGTCGCGCACGCCCTGGCCGGCGGTCTCCTGCCGGCCGTGTGGACGCTCGTGGCGATGTTCGTCCTCACGGGGGTCGGCGCCGCGCTCGCCCTCGACCGCCGGGCCTCCCGGACGCGCCTCGCGCTGCTGCTGATCGGTGGCCAGACGACCATCCACTTCGCGATGACAGCGCTCGCCGGTCACGGTGACGAGGGCGGTCTGCGTGCTACCACCGTGCACGGCGCCCTCGCCGACGCGGTCCACCACATCCTCGAGGACCTGTTCACCGACGGTCCGATGATGCTGGCCCACCTCGCAGCCGCCGCACTGACCGGCGTCCTGCTCGGTCGCGCCGAGCGTGCGCTCTGGCACGTGCTCGCCCTCCTGCGTCGTGCCACCGGACTCGTCGCGGTCGTCCTCCGCGCGGTGCCGGTCGTGACGTTTGCCCGCCCCGTCGCCCCGCGCACGGCGGTCACCACCGGCCCGCTGCGCCTCCAGTCACGTCTGCTCACCGGCTCCTCCGTCGTACGCCGGGGTCCTCCGGCTCTCCTCCCCGCCTGCTGATCCCAGCAGTCCGGGCACCACGTCACCACACCGCCCGGTGCGGCCGTTCCGGCCTGCCCTCGGGCGTCCCCACGTGCTCCCAGGAGAGTCATGTCCGACACCCTCGTCGTCGACCCCGTCGACGACTCCACCCCCACACCCGACCGGAAGGGGAAGCCCTCCGGCGGCCTCTTCCGCGCCTTCTGGCGCTGGCACTTCTACGCCAGCTTCGTCGTCATCCCCGTCCTGCTGGTGCTCGCGAGCACCGGCCTGATCTACCTGCTCCGGTTCCAGATCGAACCGCTGATGCACGCCGACGTCATGAAGGTCGACGTCCCGGCCGACGCCAGCCGCCTGTCGTACGACGACCAGGCCGCCGCCGTGCTGAAGGCCTACCCCGACGGCCGTATCGCCGCCGTCCTGGAGCCGTCGGCCCCGAACCGCTCGACCGACTTCTCGCTCTCGACCGCCGCACCCGGCACGCCGAGCTGGGAGGACGACACCCTCCGCGAGGTGTACGTCGACCCGTACACCGGCAAGGTCCTCGGCGAGCTCAACCCCGACGACACCCTGTCCGGGTGGGCGAAGAACACCCACAAGGACATGATGCTCGGCACCAAGGGCCAGTACCTGATCGAGCTCGGCGCCTGCTGGGCGATCGTCATGGCCCTCACCGGCTACTACATGTACTGGAAGGGCCGCGCCGCCCGCGCCCGCCGCAAGCTCGCGAAGGCCAAGGGCGCCGCGCTGCGCCACAAGCACGCGACGGTCGGCCTCTTCGTCGGGGTCGGCCTCCTCGGCCTGGTCGTCTCCGGCCTGCCGTGGACCGTCTGGTGGGGCGGCCACGTCCAGACCTTTGCCACCAGCCAGGGCACGAGCATGTGGTCCTCCGACCCGGGCGCCCAGTCGGCTCCGCCAACGCTCGACGCCTCGATTCCGCACAGCCACAACGTGCCGTGGGGTGCGGGCAAGAGCCCGGTGCCGACGTCCGCGCCGGAGCCCACGGATGCCACGCCCGTGGGTGTCGACGCGGCGGTCGCCGCAGCTGAAGCTCGCGGGCTGACCCACCCGATGACCGTCGCCGTCCCGGCCGATGCGGAGGGCGTCTACTCGGTCATGGGCTACGCCTTCAACGCCCCGAGCAAGGAGGCGACGGTCCACGTCGACCAGTTCACCGCCCAGCCCGTCGCGCAGTACGGGTACGGCGACTACTCCACGCTCGCCAAGGTGGTCGACCAGGGCATCGCGCTCCACGAGGGACGCCGCTTCGGCTCCCTGAACTTCGCCGCGACCGCCCTCTTCTGCCTCGCGGTGATCTTCATGTGCCTGGCCGGACCGCTCATGTGGTGGCGCCGTCGGCCGAAGGGCGCCTCGATGGGCGCACCGCGTGGCCGACTCAACGTCAGGACCGGCCGGCTGGCCGTCGTCGGCCTGATCGGGCTCGCCCTTGTCCTCCCGGTTTTCGGTGCTTCACTGGTCGCGGTCTTCGCGCTCGACCAGCTGGTGCTCCGCCGGGTCCCCCCGCTGAAGAACTTCTTCAACGTCGTCTGAAACCCCTCGAAAGGAACACCATGCGTATCGCACTCACCGCCCTGGCCCTCACCGGAACCCTCGCCCTTGCCGCGTGCGCGAGCGAAGGCACCACCGACACCACGCCGTCGGCTTCGCCGACGTCGACCTCCTCGATGTCGCCGAGCGACTCGGCGGCTCCGGCCAAGGTCATCGACATCACCGTCAAGGACGGCAAGCCGACCCCCAACGGCGCGACCATCAAGGTCCCCGTCGGCAAGCCGATCGAGCTCCGCGTCACCGCCGACGCACCCGGCGAGCTCCACATCCACACGACCCCGGCGCACGCACTCGAGTACACGAAGGGCGTCAGCTCGATCACCATCACGATCCCGCGCCCGGGCGTCGTCGAGACCGAGCTCGAGCAGACCGGCACTCTCGTCGCCAACCTCGAAGCCGAGTGAACTGAACGTCCGGTGGCGGCACGCCTGTGCCGCCACCGGACGGCCTCACGAGTGGGGGTCTTCTCGTGAATACGACACACCTGTGTCGTCGTCACGGGAAGGCCCCCATTCGCACGTCCCGGTGTTGGCGACACACCCGAGTCGCGTTCGCGAGCTGCGTCAGCCGGGAGCGACCGTCAGGCGTCGGCAGTGGCGCGGCGCGCGCGGGCAGCGCCGACGACGGTGACGCCCGTCGCCCAGACCGCGACGAAGACAGCCACGATCGCGAAGCCGACGTAGTCGAGGTTGACCTTCTCGACCCAGGTCAGCCACGCGGGGCTGAGCTCGTCCGCGACGAGCTGCAGCAGCAGCACCGTGCCGATGGTGAGCGCGATCAGCACGGAGAGCGTCGTGACCACCATGTTGTAGACGATCCGGCGCGCGGGGTCGAGCGACGACCACTCGTACGCGCGCGACATGACCACACCGTCGATGCTGTCGCCGAGCACCATGCCGGCGGTGAAGAGGACCGGCAGCACCATGACGGCGTACCAGGGCAGGGCGTACGCCGCGGTGCCGCCCGCCAGGACCAGCAGCGCGATCTGCGTGGCCGTGTCGAACCCGAGGCCCATCAGCAGACCGGCCGGGTAGAGGTGCCACGGCTTGTCGATGCGCCGTGTGACCCGGCCGAAGATCCGCGCCAGGAAGCCGCGGTTGTGCAGGTGGTGCTCGAGCTGGTGCTCGTCGAACGTGCCTGCGTGGAGGTGGCGCCGCGCGTGGATGATGCCGCCGAGCGCGCTGAGGTTCATCAGGCCGACGATGACGAGGAAGAGGCCGGCCGCCGAGGAGCCGATCACGCCGAGCGCGTGCTGCAGCGAGGAGTCGGCGTCCTGGACCGGGCCGGCGATCGCCGTCACGCCGAGCGCGATGACCGCGGCCAGGCCGAAGACGACACTCGAGTGACCGAGCGCGAACCAGAGCCCCGTCGAACGCGCCGCCTTGCCCTCACCGACGAGCTTGCGCGTCGCGTTGTCGATGATCGCGATGTGGTCGGCGTCGAACGCGTGCCGCGCCCCGAGCAGGAACGCCGTCAGCCCCACGCCGACGCCGAACACGCCGGCATCGCCGATGCGGTAGTCCTGCGGGACGACGACCAGCAGGAGCGTGCCCCAGCCGACGACGTTCAGCACCACGATCGTGAGCAGCATGCCGACGACCTGGCGGCGAGAGTGCGCCGCGCTGGGTCGCTGGTGCTCGTGCATGCGGGCCATCTTATTGCCAATGACTTGCAACAAGGCGGTCGGGCTACTTCAGTAGCTTGGACATCCGCCGGTCAGCGAGCGGCTTGCCGCCGGTCTGGCAGGTGGCGCAGTACTGCAGGCTCGAGTCCGCGAAGCTCACCTCGCGCACCGTGTCGCCGCAGACGGGGCACGCCTGACCGGTGCGGCCGTGGACGGCCATGTTGCTCTTCTTCTCGCCCTTGAGCTCCGACGCGGCCAGTCCGCGCGAACGCTCGACGGCCTCGCCGACGGTCCCCCGGATCGCGTCGTACAGCGTCACGAGGTCGTCGCCCTCGATCGACGAGGCCGGCTTGTACGGCGACATCCGCGCCGCGTGCAGGATCTCGTCGGAGTAGGCGTTGCCGATGCCGGCGATCGTGCCCTGGTGCCGCAGCACGCCCTTGATCTGCTTGCGCCCCTCCCGCTGGAGGATCTCGCCGAGGACGTCGACGGTGAAGGCGTCCGCGAGCGGGTCAGGCCCGAGAGAGGCGATGCCCGGCACGTCCTGCGGGTCGCGGACGACGTACAGCGCGAGGCTCTTCTTCGTGCCCGCCTCGGTGATGTCCAGCCCGGAGTCGTCGTCGAGGACGATGCGCGCCGCCAGCGGCGACTTCGAGTTGGGGCGGGCCGGCAGCGCGGGGACGGAGTCCTTCCAGCGGATCCACCCGGCACGCGCGAGGTGGATGCAGAGGTGCAGGCCGCCCGCCTCGATGTCGAGAAACTTGCCGTGCCGGCTGACGCCATCGACGAACGCACCGGACAGCGCCGCCAGCGGCGGGTCGAACGTCTTGAGCGCCATGAACGCCGTGAGGTCGACGCGCACGATCGCCCGGCCGTCGAGGCGGCCGGCGAGGTCCTGGGCGAGGGCTTCCACCTCGGGCAGCTCGGGCATGCCCGCATCCTAGATTCGCGCTGCGACAATGGGGCTCATGATCCCCACCGTCTCCCTCGACCAGGTCCCCCACCCGCTCCCCGAGGGCCTGCACGTGCTCGACGTACGCGAGCCCGAGGAGTGGGCACACGGGCACATCGAGGGCGCGCTGCACGTGCCGCTCGGCATCCTGCCGGCGCGCTTCTCCGAGCTGCCCGACGGCCAGACGCTCGTCGTCTGCAAGGTGGGCGGCCGCTCCGCGCAGGCCGTGATGTGGCTGCAGCGCCAGGGGCTCGACGTCGTGAACCTCGACGGCGGCATGCTCGACTGGGAGGCTGCCGGACGCCCGATGGTCAGCGAGACGGGCGCCGCGCCGTTCATTGCGTGAATCAACCAATCAATTCGGCGGAAACCCGGACGCGGAGGTGAAGCTCCCGCGAGGATGAGGCGACTTTTCCTCGGACAGGAGCTCCATGAACACCCTCGCTCGTCTCGGCGCACTCGCTGGCACTGCCGCGCTCACCCTCGGCCTGGCGGGTCCCGCCCTCGCCGACACCTTCACGTACTACGACAAGGCCGGCGACGTGTGGGCCGACACCTGCACGTACCCGGCTGACGACCCGATGGCCGACGGCGAGTGCACCGACGCCCGCGACAGCACGATCGCCGAGGGTGACGTGATTGCCGCGTCGATCCAGCACAACGCGCGCAAGATCGTGCTCCGGGTCCGTTACCGCGAGCTGACCCGGGACACCGACTTCCACGTCTTCCTCGGCGACATCCGCACCAACGAGCACCTCCACCGTGGCGTCGCCGTCGGTTACGACTCCGAAGAGGGTGTGTCGTTCGCGGATCTGTTCCGGATGAGCGACGGCAACGACGTTCGCTGCAGCCTCGGCCGCACCGTCGACTTCACCAACAACCTGATCGAGGTCCGCATCCCGCGCGGCTGCCTGTCCAGCCCGCGCTGGATCCAGGCGGGCATGGGGCACCTGCGGTTCTCCGAGACCGAGGGAACCGCCGAGGACGGCACCTCGACCGTAACCGAGGCGACGTACTTCGACGACGCACTGTCGGGCTACTACAGCACCACGAAGATGAGCCCGAAGCTCTTCCGCAACTGAGAGCACTCCTCGCTGCCGGTCGTCCTCACCCGAGGGCGGCCGGCAGCGGCGTTTTCAGGGCCGTCCGGAGCCGGCGCAGGTACGTCGCGCGCGGGATCTCCACGACGCCGAGCGTCGCGAGGTGGTCGGTGCGCCACTGGACGTCGAGCAGCCGCTGGTCGGCGTACGGGTCCGTGCCGCCGGCCGTGAGCAGGTCGACGAGCCCCACGAGGGCCACCTTCGACGCGTCGCGCTGGCGGTGGAACATCGACTCCCCCGCGAACAGGCCGCCGATCGCCAGGCCGTAGAGGCCGCCCGCGAGCTGGCCGTCGCGCCAGGCCTCGACCGAGTGCGCCCAGCCGAGCTCGTGCAGCGCGGTGTAGGCCGCGATGAACTCCTCGGTGATCCAGAAGCCGTCGCGCTCCGGATCCCCGCACGCGCGCATGACCTCCTCGAACGCCGTGTCGACGCGGATCTCGAAGTGCTTGCACGACTTCCGCAACGAGGCGGTGACCCGCAGCCCGCCGAGCGGCAGAACGCCCCGCTGCTGTGGCGAGAACCAGCCCATCGGGTCCTCGTCGTCCAGGGGCATCGGGAAGAGCCCCGAGCGGTACGCCGAGAGCAGCGTGCCCGGCGCCAGGTCAGCGCCGATCGCCACCAGATCGTCGTCCGCCCAGTCCGCGACGCGCGCCGGATCCGGGAAGTGCCACGGCGATCGCGGTGGCTCGACCGGCCCCTGCCCAGCGCTGTTCACACCGGCATGCTGGCAGATCCGGCCAGCACGTACGATCCCCGCCATGGGACTCGGAAGCACGGCTGGCCGCACGGTGGGACGCAAGCTCGCCCCGCGGGCCACGCACAACTTCGTCCGCGAGGCGATGGAGAAGGCGATCGCCGGCGTCGGACCGCTGCGCCCCGTCTCCCGCACGGCCGCGAAGAAGCTGGCCGACGCCCACGGTGATGTGGAGAAGGCGGCACATGCGGTGATCCGCAGCCACGTCGCGTACGCAAGTGCCCAGGGCTTCGTGACCAACATCGGCGGCCTGATGACCGCGATCGCGGCGATCCCGGCCAACCTCGCCGGACTGACCCTGGTGCAGGTGCGCATGGTCGCGGCCATCGCGCACGTCCACGGCCATGACCTGGACGACCCCAAGGTCCGGGCCGCTGTGGTCGCCACCCTGCTCGGCGAGGAGTCGGTGAAGAAGGCGGTCAAGAAGGGCAAGCTGCCCGCGCGACCCCTCGCCCTCGCCACCGGCACCGACCTGGAGCCGGCCCTCGAGCACGCGCTCAGCATCGAGATCTCGAGCGAGCTGCTCGCGCGCATGGCCGGCAAGCGGATCGCGACGACGGCCGGCAAGCGCATCCCGGTCCTCGGCGGCGTGGTCGGCATGACCGCCGACGGATTCGCCACCTGGCAGCTGGGCCGGTTCGCCGCACGCGAATTCGCCGGAGCGAACGTCAAGACCGCCCGTCAGCGCTGACGACGTCGGGTCAGGCCGGGCCCTGCGACCGCTTGTAGCGCTCGATCGCACGGCGGCCCCAGGCCCGCTTGCTGGCGAACTCGTAGGCCCGCACCTTGCTGCGCTCCTTGAACGGAAGCTCGGCCTTGTGCAGCGCAGCGCGCGCCTCGGCCAGCTCGGCACGCAGGTCCGCCTCGACCTCGCGCAGCCGGGATGCCTCGACCAGCACCGCGGTCAGGGCCTCGACGGCCGCGTTGGCGACCTGCCGCTCGCGCGGGCGGTCCGGGTCGGCGTACTCCGTCTTCGCGGGGGCCGGCGTCAGGTCGGCGAGGTCGCCGACGACGCCGTAGCCGCGCTCCTGGAGCGTGGCGATCCAGCCCCGCGCGAGGGCGTCGGCCCACGCCCACACTTCCGTCGGTACGCCGAGGCGCGGCGAGTCCGTGCGGAGCGCGAGGGTGCGGTGTGCCAGCAGCTCGCGGACGAGCACGCGGTAGTGCGCCGGCGGCACGACCTTGGTCGCGGCCCGGTTGAGGCGACGCAGCAGCGCCGTCTCCGGGACGCCCATGGACGGGTTCGCCCGCTCGGTGAAGAGCTCGAACTTGTAGTCCGCCAGCCCGAAGGCCTCGACGAAGCGCTGCCAGAGAAGGTCGCGCGGAGCGCCCGGCCCGGGCACGGTGATGAGGGTGACCTGGTCGGCGGGGAGGTCTGCGGCCCAGCGACCGAGGATCGCCGGCACGTCCTGCGCGTCCCAGAACCAGGGCGCGATCTTGCCGGGGCGCTCGGGGTCCTGGATCTGCTCGAGGAAGCTGCCGTAGCGGATGCCGCGACGGTGCTTGACGTTCTCCTGCCACTCCGCCGGGATCTGGCGGACCAGGTCGCGGACGGACGCGAGGACGCGCACCTCGCGCTCCGGGTGGCCCAGCGAGGCCAGCGCCCGGGTGACATCGGCCGGCTTGGCCGTCGCCAGGATCTCGTGGCTGATGATCACCGGGCCGTCCCACTCGCGGACCCGCGTCGCGAGCGCGTCCCAGGCGCCGACGGCCTCCTTCTCGAGGCCACCCCACGGAAGCCGCATCAGGTCGAGCGCCGCGAGGAACTGACCGTCGAACCGGTCCGCCGGGTAGAGCAGGCCCTGCGAGGCGAGCCGGTCACGGTTGCCGAAGAGCACGTCCTGGAGGTACGACGTGCCGGTCTTCGGCGTACCGACATGGAGGTAGATCGGCCCCTTGGTCACGGTGTCTCCTCACAGATGGCAAGCAGGGTGCGGACGGCGACCGCAAGCGTCGCGGCCTGGGCGTCGGCGGAGCCGGGCCAGGTGACGCTGCCGGTCCCGCCGGGCGCGAGGTCGGCGGGATCGCCGTGGAGAGCGTAGCCACCGGCGGCCGCGCGGCGGGCCACACCCGCAGCGCGCCGTTCGAGCCACGGCACGAGCTCGGGCTGGACCCGCGGACGCGGACCAGCGTCGCCCTCGAGCAGCGGCCGGAGGACGCCCTCGAGGACCCGGGTCTGGGTCGCGCTATCGGTGAGGATCCCGAGCGTGGAGCTGGTCGCCCGGACCAGCTCGATCGCCGCGGCAGTGACCGGCGGATGCACGACCCGGAACGGCGCCCGCGTGATGCCGGGGGTGGTGCCGGGCCGCGTCACGAGGTGGACGCGATCCTTCCCGACGATGCGCGACCACCGGGCCGCGATGGACGCTGCATCGGCGCGCGGCGGGATCCGGTCGCGCGCAGCGAGGCTGCTGACCATGCCACCCCACGTGCGGTTCTCGCCCTGCCAGACGTGGCCGGACCAGACGTCGGCGAGCGCCTCGTCGAGCGGCAGCCCGAGCACGACCACCTGGTCGGGCCGCGGGGGCTCCTCGCCAACGAGTCCGTTGGCGAGCCGGGTCGCCCGGACGGCGCCGTGTGGCCCGAGGACCAGGACGCCCTTGCGGCGGAACCGCGGCCAGGTGACCGGTCGGTGCTCGCCCGGCCCCGGATCGCGCTGCAGGAGCAGGTCGGCGAGGAGGCCCGAGGCGAGGCGCAGCGGGGCGCTGTACTCCGTGCCGCGCCCGGGCACGGAGGCCGCCTCGACGAGCGCCAGGAGGCGTTCGACGGCCTGCGCGCCGACGGCCGGTGCGTCGTGGCCCGCGGTCCGGGCGCCGGCCTCGACGACCAGCCGGGCGACGTACTGCTGGGGGGTGGGCCGCTCGGGCATGGCGCTCATCGGCGTCCTCCCCGCGTGCTCATGCCGTGGATTCTGCCCCAACGACCTCGAAGAGCAGGGCGCCGAGGACCACCTGGTCGCCGGGTGTCGCCGCGACCTCCGTCACGGTCCCGTCGAACGGAGCGGTCAGGCTCAGCTCCATCTTCATCGCCTCGATGACACCGAGGACGTCGCCCTGCGCCACCTGGTCGCCGGGTGCGACACGGACCGCGAGCACGGTGCCGGGCATCGGCGCGAGGACGTCGCCGCCTGCCGTGACGGCGTGGTCGCGGTCGGCGCCGGGGTGCTCGAGGACGAACCGCTCACCCTCGACCACCACCTCGTCACGGTCCACTCCCAGCCGCACGTACGCCGGGAGGTGCGGGTCGCGCGTGGGCACGGTGAGGCCGTGCCGGACGACCGGAGCCGCGGGTCCGCCGTCGCGCCAGCCGTCGGGACACAGGGCGCTCGGCTGCTGCGCGGCGTCGGCGCGCTGCGCGGCCCAGCCCGCAGCGAGGCGGGCGTTCGTGTCGTCGGGGCGGGTGAGCTCGGTGCGGTCGAGCCAGGCGGTGTCGATGGCCGCGTCGCGGAACGCATCGCTCGCCGCCAGCTGGCGCAGGAAGCCGGTGTTGGTGGTCAGCCCGAGGATCACGGTGTCGTCGAGCGCGGCCACGAGGTTGCGGCGCGCCTCCTCACGGTCGGCGCCGGTCGCGATGACCTTGCCGAGCATCGGGTCGAACCCGGTGCCGACGACCTGTCCGGACTCCAGCGCGTGATCGACCCTGACCGCCGAGACCCGGGTTTTGGCGCGTCGAGACCCGGGTTCTGACGCGTTGAAACCCGGGTTCTGGCCAGGCCAGCGCACGAACGACGCGACGCCGGCCTGCGGGAGGAAGCCACCCCACGCGTCCTCGGCGTACACGCGGGCCTCGATGGCGTGGCCGGTCGTGGTGACGTCGTCCTGGGTGAAGCCGAGCGGCTCCCCGGCGGCGATGCGGAGCTGCAGCGCGACGAGGTCCAGGCGCTCGCCGCGCACCCTGATGATCTCCTCGGTGACCGGGTGCTCGACCTGGAGACGCGTGTTCATCTCGAGGAAGTACGCCTCGCCGGTCGCGTCGTCGAGCAGGAACTCGACGGTGCCGGCCCCGCGGTAGCCGACCTGCTGTGCGAGCGCGACGGCGGCGGTCGTGATGTCGTCGCGCTGCGCGGCGGTGAGCGTGGGAGCAGGGGCCTCCTCGAGGACCTTCTGGTGACGGCGCTGCGTGGAGCAGTCGCGCTCGAAGAGGTGCACGACGTTGCCGCGGGCGTCGCCGAAGACCTGGACCTCGATGTGGCGGCCACGCTCGACGTACTTCTCGATGAGGAGGGTGTCGTCGCCGAACGCCTTCGCGGCCTCGCGCGCTGCTGCCTCCTGGGCCGCCTGGAGGTCGGCGGCGTCGCGTACGACGCGCATGCCCTTGCCGCCGCCGCCCGCCGCCGCCTTCACGAGGACTGGGAAGGTGATCTCGCTGGTCGAGCCGGTCGTCACCGTCGCCGACGGCACCACCGGTACGCCAGCAGCCTCGGCGATCGCGCGGGCCTTGTCCTTGCGACCCATCGCGTCGATGACCTCCGGCTGCGGGCCGACCCAGATCAGCCCGGCGCTCCCGACGGCGCGCGCGAAATCGGCGTTCTCCGAGAGGAAGCCGTAGCCCGGGTGGATGCCTGTGGAAAGGCCCTCCGCGTTGTCAGTGGCTGCGGCGACGATCGAAGCGATGTCGAGGTAGCCCGACACCTGCACGGCGAGGTCCGCCTCGTCGACGTGGATGGCGTGCCGATCTGCCTCGGTGAAGATCGCGATCGTCCGGATGCCCCGGGCGCGCGCGGTGCGGATGACGCGGCGGGCGATCTCGCCGCGGTTAGCGATGAGGAGGGTGTCCATGTCCAGGGGGCTCACATTCGGAAGACGCCGTAGGAGGGTGCCTCGACCGGGGCGTGCGAGGCCGCCTCCAGCGCGATGCCGAGCACGCGGCGCGTGTCCGCAGGGTCGATGACGCCGTCGTCCCAGAGACGAGCGGTGGAGTAGTACGCCGAGCCCTGCTCGTCGTACATCGCGCGGATCGGGTCCTTGAACGCCTCCTCCTCGTCGGCGCTCCACTCGTGTCCGGACGCCTCGATGCCGTCGCGCTTCACGGTGGCCAGGACAGATGCTGCCTGCTCTCCGCCCATCACGGAGATGCGCGCGTTCGGCCACATCCAGAGGAAGCGCGGGTCGTAGGCGCGCCCGCACATGCCGTAGTTGCCGGCGCCGAAGGAGCCGCCGATGACGACGGTGAACTTCGGGACGGTCGAGCACGCAACAGCCGTCACCAGCTTTGCCCCGTCACGCGCGATGCCGCGGTTCTCGTACTCCTTGCCGACCATGAAGCCGGTGATGTTCTGGAGGAAGAGCAGCGGGATCCTGCGCTGGTTGCAGAGCTCGATGAAATGCGCGCCCTTGAGGCTCGACTCGGAGAAGAGGATGCCGTTGTTGGCGACGATCCCGACCGGATGGCCGTGGATGTGCGCGAAGCCGCAGACCAGCGTCTCGCCGTAGAGCTTCTTGAACTCCTGGAAGCGGCTGCCGTCGACGATCCGCCGGATCACCTCGCGCACGTCGTACGGCTGGCGGGTGTCGGTGGGCACGACGTCGTAGAGCGTCTCGGGATCGAGCAGCGGCTCCTCGACGGGCTCGGTGTCCCACGGCGTCGGCACGCCGCCAGCCCGCTGGGGGAACGTCGCGACGATCTCGCGCAGGATGTCGAGCGCGTGGGCGTCGTCCTCGGCCAGGTGGTCCGCGACGCCAGAAGTGCGGGCGTGGACGTCGCCGCCACCGAGCTCCTCGGCCGTCACGACCTCGCCGGTCGCCGCCTTCACCAGCGGCGGGCCGCCGAGGAAGATCGTGCCCTGGTTGCGGACGATGACGGTCTCGTCGGACATCGCCGGGATGTAGGCGCCGCCCGCCGTGCACGAACCCATGACCGCAGCGATCTGCGGGATGCCGCGTGCGGAGGCGTTCGCCTGGTTGAAGAAGATCCGGCCGAAGTGCTCACGGTCCGGGAAGATCTCGTCCTGCATCGGCAGGAAGCCACCGCCCGAGTCGACCAGCGCGATCGCGGGCAGGTTGTTCTGCGCGGAGATGGTCTGCGCGCGCAGGTGCTTCTTGACCGTCATCGGGTAGTACGTGCCGCCCTTGACCGTCGCATCGTTCGCGATGATCACGCAGAGGCGACCCGACACCCGCCCGATGCCCGTGACGATGCCCGCGCTCCCCGCCTCGAAGTCGTAGACCCCGTCGGCAGCGAGCGGGCTGAACTCGAGGAACGGACTGCCCGGGTCGAGCAGCCGCTCGACCCGCTCGCGGACCAGCAGCTTGCCGCGTTCGGTGTGCTTGGTGCGCGCTGACTCGGAGCCGCCGGCGCCACCGGCGCGGACGGCAGCCAGGCGCGCGCGGAGGTCAGCGGTCAACTCGCGCAGGGTCGGAGAGGTCGTCACTCGCTCAGGTTAGCGATCATTAACCTCGCGGACCACTACCCTGTCGCCATGGCCGGCACCCGACGCGACGAGATCCTGCAGATCGCAGCGACCCTCTTCGCGCGCCGCGGCTACCACGGCGTCTCCGTCGCGGAGCTCGGCAAGGCCTGCGGCATGAGCGGCCCGGCCCTCTACAAGCACTTCGCCTCGAAGGAGGCGATGCTGGCCGAGATGCTGGTCGGCACGAGCGACGAGCTGCTCCGGGGTGGCCGCTCGCGCACCCGCGACGCGAAGACCCCCGAGGAAGCGCTCGGCCACCTCGTCGACTGGCACGTCGACTTCGCGCTCCGTCACCGGGCGCTGATCGTCGTGCAGGACCGCGACTGGTCCTCCCTCCCCGACGACGCGCGCGAGCAGGTCCGTTCGCTGCAACGGAAGTACGTCGAGCTGTGGGCCAGGCAGCTGCGGACCTCGCGGCCCGCGCTCAAGCCGGTCGAGGCGCGGGCGCGCGTGCACGCGGCGTTCGGGTTGCTGAACTCGACACCCCACAGCGCCCTGCTGCCGGACAGCGCCATGCGTTCGACACTGCGCGACATGGCTCTCCGGGCCCTCGGCGTCGCCTGACCTGCCAGAATTCCGGCATGACCGAGACGCCGTCCGCCCGCTGGTTCGACGAGTGGTCGGTCGAGCAGCGCACGGAGTACGCCGACCGGTTCCGCCGCCTCGCGGCCAACGGCACCGACATCGACGGCGAGGCCCGGATGGTCGACGCGGTCGCGGGCCGCGGATCGCGGATCCTCGACGCCGGCTGCGGCGCGGGACGGCTCTCGGCGTACCTCGCGGCACACGGTCACGCGGTCCTCGGTGTCGACATCGACCCGCTGCTGGTCGAGGCGGGCCTGGAGCTGTATCCCGGCCTCCCGCTCCAGCAGCTCGATCTGCGCGACGTGTCGCCCGACCTCGGCTCGTTCGACATCGTGGCGAGTGCCGGCAACGTGATGGTCTACCTCGAGCCGGGGACGGAGCGAGCGGTCCTCGCCGCCCTGGCGTCCGTGCTCCGGCCCGGCGGTCGTGCCGTCTTCGGCTTCGCCACCGACCGCGCCTACACCCACGACCAGCTCGACATCGATGCCGCAGCGGTCGGCTGGACCCGCGAAGCGCGCTGGGCGACCTGGCAGCTCGACCCGTTCACCGACGACGCCGACTGGGCAGTCAGCCTCTACCGCGCCTGACGTCGGACACCACGACACGCATGTGTCGCCACCAGAGCCTGATCGGGAGAGGGATCTGGCGGTGAATGCGACACGACTGTGCCGCACTCACAGGGGAGACCATCGCCCCAGATGCAGCCCGGTGGCGACACAGCCGTGTCAGTCCAGCTTGTCGAGCAACCGCGCAGCCCGCTCGGCTGCCTCGCCGGCGACATCGAGGTCCACCTCGTCCGCGCTGGTCGGCTCCTCGCCGTAGCCCGCGCCGGCCACCGCCGCCACCTCGGCCAGCAGGTGGTCCCGCGGCATCCCGCGCAGCGCCAGCAGCACGAACGGATCCGCGTCGAAGAGCCACGCCAGCTGCGCCAGAACCGCCAGCGCGTGGCCACACGGCTGGACCCACGCGCCACAGGTACATGAGCAGTCGAGGTCGTCGGGCAGGAGCGAGACGCCCGCCTCCTCCGCGTGCTCGGCGAGATCGGTAGGCAGGTCGCCGGCGAGCAGGGAGGCCACGCGCCCCGAGGAGGCCGCGATGACCTCGACCAGGGCCTGGCGATCTGCCGCATCGAGCACAGGGACGAGCACCGAGCACGCGACCAGCTCGTCCGCATCGACCATCGGCGCCCCGACGGACCGCGCGCGACCAGACTCACCCGTCCGCACCGCAGCGAGCACCCGGCCACCGTCGACGTCGATCGCACCCACTGCACCAGCCCGCGCGAGGCGCCAGCCAGCCGCGACGTCCGCGTCGTCGTACGCCGTGTCCTCGACCGTGCGGAGCCAGACACGGCCCCACCACGTGGTCGCCCGCACGCCGCCGCGGCGTGGCGGAAAGGCAGGGTGCCTCACGAGCGAAACCTCATGACCGCGGCCTCAGCTCGACCAGATCGCGCAGCTCGGCGTCGGACAGCTCGGTCAGGGCCGCCTCGCCGCCGCTGAGCACCGACTCGGCGAGCGAACGCTTCGCCGCCAGCAGGGCCGCGATGCGCTCCTCGATGGTCCCCTCGGCGACGATCCGGTGCACCTGCACGGGCCTGGTCTGGCCGATCCGGTACGCGCGGTCGGTGGCCTGCTCCTCGACGGCGGGGTTCCACCAGCGGTCGACGTGGACGACGTGGTCGGCGCGGGTCAGGTTGAGGCCCGTGCCACCCGCCTTGAGCGACAGGATGAAGACCGGCATCTCGCCGTCCTGGAACCGCCGCACCATCGCCGCCCGCTCCGCGACGCTCGTGCTGCCGTGCAGGAACTGGTGCGGGACCCCGCTCTTGGTCAGGTGCGCCTCGATGAGCCGGCCCATCGCGACGTACTGCGTGAAAAGGAGCACCGCACCGTCCTCCGCGAGGATCGTGCCGAGGAGCTCGTCGAAGAGGTCGAACTTCTCCGACCGTCCGGTCAGCCGCGGGTTGGTCTGCCGCAGGTAGTGCGCGGGGTGGTTGCAGATCTGCTTGAGGCCGGTCAGCATCGCGAGCACCAGTCCGCGACGGGTGTCGGGGTCGGCGCGCTCGATCCGCTCCATCGAGTCGCGGACCAGCGCTTCGTAGAGCACCGTCTGCTCGCGGGTGAGGCCGACCAGGTGGTCGGTCTCGGTCTTGGGCGGCAGCTCAGGGGCGATGCCCGGATCCGACTTGCGACGCCGCAACACAAACGGCCCGACGAGGTCCGCGAAGCGCGCCGTCACCTCCGGGTCGACGCCCGACTCGATCGGCTGGGCCCACGCCTTGCGGAACGCATTGCGGGAGCCGAGCAGGCCCGGCGTCGCCCAGTCGAGGATCGCCCAGAGCTCGGTGAGCTCGTTCTCGATCGGGGTGCCGGTCAGCGCGACCCGGGCCGCCGACGGGATCGTGCGCAGCGCGCGTGCCGTGGACGTGGCGGGGTTCTTGACGTGCTGAGCCTCGTCTGCGACCACGAGGTCCCAGTCGACCTTCGCAAGATCAGCCGCCGCGTTGCGCATCGTGCCGTACGTCGTGAGCACGAAGCCTTGCGCATCGGCCAGGTCGCGGGCCCCGCCGTGGAAGCGGCGTACGGCGATGCCCGGCGCGAAGCGACGGATCTCGGCCTCCCAGTTGGCCAGGAGGGACGTCGGGCAGACCACGAGCGTCGGCGTGGCCGCAGCGCGGTGCAGGTGCAGAGCGATCACCTGCAGGGTCTTGCCGAGGCCCATGTCGTCGGCCAGGCAGGCGCCGAGGCCGAGCGAGGTCAGCTCGGCGAGCCAGGTCAGGCCGTGGCGCTGGTAGTCCCGGAGCGTCGCGTCGAGGCCGCCGGGCACCTCGACGGGCGTGCGGGTCGCGGCCGCGAGGAGCTGCGCGCGCACCTTCTCGAGCGTCGCACCGATCGCGACCCCGACGGGCCGGTCATCGACCTGGACGACGCCCGACAGGGCCGCCGCCACGGCGACCGGTGCCGGGACCGTGCGGAGCAGCCGCTTCTTCGCCTTCCGCGCCAACTCGGGATCGACCACGAGCCACTGGTCGCGCAGCTTGATCACCGGCGCAGCAGCACCCGCGAGCTGATCCATCTCCTCGTCGGTGAGCGGCTCGCCGGCGAGGGAGATCCGCCAGTTGAAGGCGAAGAGCTTGTCGGTGCCGAAGGGGCTGTCCTGCAGCGCCTCCTCGCGCTGGCTCCCGTCGCCACCCTCGCCCGAACGCCGCTCCCGCTGCTGCGGCTCGAGCACCGTCGACGCGACGAGGTCGCGCCCGAGCGCGCGCGGCCAGAGCACGTCGATGCCGACCTCGCGCAGCGCACCGACGCCGTGCGACAGCAGCGACACGAGCTCGTCGGTGTCGAGGGTGATCTCGTCCGGGACCCGGAGCTCCTGCAACCGGTGCAGCACCGGCCAGGCGTCGGCCGCGGCACGCAGCGCCACCGACGTGTGGGCCACCGCTCGCGGACCGAAGCCACTCCCCGCGGGATCGGTCCAGAGCAGCGCCGCATCACAGAGGTGCAGCGGGTTGCGCTCGTCATGGACCTGGAGGACCAGCCGCACCGAGCCCGCGACGAGCTCCTCCTCCGCGGCCTCGACGCGCAGCGACAGGGTGACGAGGTTGGGGCGCGCGTCGGGCACGGGGCCGCCGTCCGCGCGGATCCGCGCGACCCGCTCCGCCAGCCGTGCCTGGAACGCCTCCGGGTCCCCCTTCCGCGTCGAACGCCGCGCACCTCCCGGCCGCAGCCCGGGTCCGGTCGATCCGCCCGCATCCGAACCGGCCACGAGCGATGCCGCCGATCCCGACGGCGCGCTCCGCGGCATCGCGTCGACGACGGCGGCGATCACCCGCCGGGCCAGTCCCTCGGCGGCGGCCGCATCCATGCCGTCGTACGCGCGGGAGGCGGCGAGGCGGACCAGCCGGTCGGTCTCCTCGGGGGACAGCTCCACCGGCTGCCACCACGGACCTTCCGGCGACGGCTCGAACCGACCGTCCGCCACCAGGCGCATGCCGAGCACCACGGCTCCGCCGATCAGGCCGACCGAGCCGTGTGCGCTCTCGTCGACCCGGGCCCGGGTCAGGACGGGCAACGCGGATCGCATGGGCAGCTCGATCGTCCGCGCGGACGTCGCGTCGGTGAACTCGATGACGCTCTCGCGCGGCGGCTCTCCCAGCCGGAACGACGCAGCACCGCTGACCGGAACGAAACCCACGCCGCCACCCTAGGCGGCGGGACCGACATCGGCCGCGACGGCGCCGACGGCGGCCTGCGGACGACCCCGTACCCTCGATCCCGTGAGCATCCTGGACACGAAGATCGCCCTCCTCGACGGCACCGCCTCCACCCTCGGCGACATCACCGCCGGCCGGGCGGCTCTGCTGGTCAACGTCGCCTCCAAGTGCGGCCTGACGCCGCAGTACGAGACGCTCGAGAAGCTCCACGAGGAGTACACCGCGCGCGGCTTCACGGTCGTCGGCTTCCCGTGCAACCAGTTCGGTGGCCAGGAGCCCGGCACGTCGGAGGAGATCCAGGAGTTCTGCTCCATGACCTACGGCGTGACCTTCCCCCTCACCGAGAAGATCGACGTCAACGGCGAGGACCGGAACGCGATCTACCACGAGCTCGTGAAGACGCCCAACGAGAAGGGCGAGGCCGGCGACATCCGGTGGAACTTCGAGAAGTTCGTCATTGCCCCCGACGGCGCGATCATCGCCCGCTTCAGCCCGCAGGTCCTCCCGGACGACCCGCAGGTGCTCGCGGTCATCGACGCACTCGTCTGACGTCCGTTTCCTGAGGATTTACCCGCCGTTCACCTTCCGCCGTCGCCCGCGCGGGTCTAGCGTGCGGCCATGACGGACCGTGATTCGCCCGCGGCATCGCACCACCTCGATCGCGAGCTCAACGAGCTGCTCCAGGAGCTCCGGGTCATCCAGGGCGGGATCCTGCTGCTCGTCGGCTTCCTGCTGGTGATCGCGTTCAGCGCCGGGTTCGCTGGTGCGACGGACTTCCAGCGGGTCGTCTACTACCTGACGCTGCTGGTCACGGGCGTGGCCGCCATCGTCGTCGTGGCTCCGGTCGTGCACCACCGGATGGCCTTCCGTCGGCGCGACAAGGAGCGGGTCGTCGTCCGCGGCAACCACCAGATCCTGGCCGCCATCGGGCTGGTGGCCCTGTCGATCCTCGGCATCCTCACCCTCGTGACCGACTACCTGTTCGGATCCCGCCTCACCGTGGTCATCGATGTCCTGTACGCCGGCCTGGTCACGATCTTCTGGGTGATCCTGCCCCTCCACTCACTGCGGCTGGCACGGCTCGAGGGCTCCGGCACTGACTGAACCTGGCTCTGTTGCCATGCCACACGTTGTGGTCAGTGCCACCCGAGGCTTCGCCCAAAGTCTGATGCCGTTGTCAGTGGTTGTGCCTAGCATCAATGTTTGTGACTTCCGACCTGACTCAAGACCCACCTGCCGCGGCGAAGGCCGCCACCGAGCCGCTACCTGAGGGCACGTTCCTCATCGCTGGCGTCGTCGTCCTCGGCGCCATCATGTCCATCCTCGACGTCACCGTCGTGTCGGTGGCGCTGCGCACGTTCCAGGAGACCTTCGACGCCACGTCGGCGCAGGTCGCCTGGACGATGACCGGCTACACGCTCGCGCTGGCTGCGGTGATCCCGCTGACCGGCTGGGCCGCTGACCGCTTCGGCACGAAGCGCCTCTTCATGCTCGCCGTGCTGCTCTTCACCCTGGGCTCGGCGGCCTGCGCCTCCGCGCAGAACCTCGAGATGCTCGTCGTCTTCCGCGTGCTCCAGGGCCTCGGCGGCGGCATGCTCATGCCGCTCGGCATGACGATCATGACCCACAAGGCCGGCCCGCAGAACGTCGGTCGCGTCATGGCCATCCTCGGCATCCCGATGATGCTCGGCCCGATCTGTGGCCCGATCCTCGGCGGCTGGCTGGTCGACACGGCCAGCTGGCACTGGATCTTCCTGGTCAACGTGCCGATCGGCATCCTCACGCTGCTCTACGCGCTCGTCATCCTCCCGCGCGACGACGTCGAGCCGTCGGAGTCCTTCGACTTCCTGGGCATGCTGCTCCTGTCGCCCGGCCTGGCCTCGCTGCTCTACGGCGTCTCCTCGATCCCGGGTGCCAAGCAGGAGCACAACACGATCTGGACGACGCAGGTTGTTGTCTTCACGCTCATCGGTGCGGCCCTCGTCGCGGCGTTCATCCCGTGGGCGCTCAGCCGGGCCAACCGTCACCCGCTGATCGACCTGCGCCTGTTCCGCGACAAGCAGATGACGATCGCGGTCGTGGCGATGGCGCTCTTCGCGGTCGCCTTCTTCGGCGCGGGTCTGCTCTTCCCGCTCTACTTCCAGCAGGTGCTCGGCAAGAACGCGCTCCACTCGGGCCTGCTGCTGATCCCGCAGGGCCTTGGCGCGGTGCTGACGATGCCGGTCGCCGGTGTCCTCTCGGACAAGATCGGCCCCGGCAAGGTCGTCATGACCGGCATCGTGCTCGACACGATCGGCATGGCGTTCTTCATCAACATCGGCCACGACCCGTCGACGCTCCGCATCCTCGCGGGCCTCTTCGTGATGGGCCTGGGCATGGGCTGCACGATGATGCCGATGTTCAGCGCGGCCCTCGCCACGCTGAGCCACGAGCACATCGCGCGGGGCTCGACGCTGCTCAACGTGACCCAGCAGGTGGCCGCGTCGATCGGCACCGCGATCTTCGCGGTGATCCTGACCAACGAGTTCGCCAAGGGAGACCAGACCGCGATCAGCGCAGCTGGTGCGGCTAACGCCCTCGGCCTGGATCAGGCGGCCGCAAAGTTCGGTGTTCCGCTGGAGCAGTTCCGTCACCTGGTCCTGAAGGGCCTTGAGGACATGGGCAACGCCTTCGGCGTGGTCTACGTGGTCGGCACGATCCTGGTCGGCCTCTGCTTCATCCCGGCGCTGTTCCTGCCGCGCCACAAGGTCGCCCCGGTCGATCCCGCGGCGATGATGCACTGATCCACAGCACGACGGAGGCCCCCGGTGATCCCGGGGGCCTCCGCTGTTTTCAGGAGTCAGACGCTCACTTCGAGACGTAGCGCTCGTACGACTTCGTGGTGCGCAACGTCGCCGAGGAGTCGGTGACGCCATCGAGCGCGATACCCGCCGACTCCCCGGAGACGGTCGCCGCCCGCTCGGTCGTCTCGTACTTGTAGACGTAGCCCTTGCCCCGCGAGTACTCCGTGGTGGTCGAGGTCGCGCCCTCGCCGGTGAAGGTCAGGTCGACCACCGCCGTCGAGGTGGTCGGCTCCTCGGCACCGTCGCTCCAGCTCGAGACCTCGACCGTGCCCCGGACCGTGGCCGACGCCAGCTTCCTGGAGATCGTCACGTCCGCTGCGTCGCTCCAGAAGTCATGACCGCCCTCGAAGACGCAGTTGGTCTCGGGCATCGGCTCCGGCGGCACGGGCTCCCCCGGCGTACCGATGCCTCCGCCACCCTCGACGGGGATCGGCTCGTCGCCCCAGTACGGCGGGAGCTCCCCCTCCGGGCAGGTCCAGTCCTCCGAGTAGCCGGAGACCGATCCGGGGCTGGACGCGTACACACTGCCGCGGTGGACGTTGCCGGGCGCACCGTCGAGCGCACCGACGATCTGGAACGTCGCTTCGGCTGTCTGCTCCGAACTGCGGGAACTCCAGCGGATGGCGGCATCGGCCGGGGTGGCGGCGAGGACGACCAGAGGAAGGCCGGCGCAGGCGATGCCGGCCGACAGGAGGTGCTTCTTCATCATGACTCCCGAGTGGTGAAGGGTGGACCGCCGTTGGCCCACATCCCTCCGACGCGCGAGGAGTCGTTCCGGTTGCGTCCGGTCGCCGCCGGATCCGCGCGGACTCAGCTGTCGGCGGCGAGCACGAGCGGCACGACATGCTCCGCACCCGCCGCCCGGATCGCCCGCGCCGCAACGGTCAGCGACCAGCCGGTGACCGTGCGGTCATCGACGAGGAGCACGGAAGCCCCCGCCGGGACCTGCCCCTCGAGAGCCGAACGTCGCAGCACCGCCGCGACCCGCTGCGCCGAGTTGGCCGCACCACGTCCGGGGTCGACGGACGGGTCGACGATCGACCAACGGCCGACGATCGGCACCTGCAGGTAGCGCGAGAGCCCGTCGGCGAGGTCGCGCACGAGGGCGGGTCGGCGAGCGGACTCGACGAAGACGATCGCGTCGACGCGTGGCCGCCAGTCCTGCAGGACGGTGACCATTGCCTGGATGAGCGGCAGCGGCACGGGCCCGTCGGGCGTCGTGTCGCGGAAGAGCTCGCGCAACGCCTGCCCATGGCCGAGGTCGGTCAGTCGCGCGATGGACCGGCCCTCCGCTGCACCGTCGGAGATCTTGCCCTTGAGGTCGATGCCCAGGTTGGCGAGCGCGGTCGGCCACATCTTGCGCGGCGCGAGCGCGACACCGGGTCGGCCAAGGGCTGCGCGGGCATCGGCAGCCGCGGCCTCGGAGACCTCGGCCGGGGTGGACAGGCCGCCGCAGTTGTCGCACCGGCCGCACCGCTCGGGCGCTTCGTCATCGAGCTGCCCACGCAGGTAAGCCATGCGGCAGCCATCCCAGGTCAGGTAGTCGAGCATCGCCTGCTGCTCGCGCTGGCGCGCCTCGGCGACGCGGGCATAGCGCTCGCGGTCGTAGGACCACTCCTGCCCCGTCGCCGTCCACCCGCCGCTGACCCGCTGCACCGCGCCGTCGACGTCGAGCACCTTGAGCATGGTCTCCAGGCGGGTGCGGTTGAGGTCGACGTACGTCTCGAGGACTGCGGTCGACAGCGGTCGGCCGGCGTCGGCGAGCACGGAGAGGGTCTGGCGCACGAGCTCCTCGCGCGGGAAGGCGAGGGAGGCGAAGTACGCCCAGATGTCACGGTCCTCGATGCCCGGGAGCAGCACCACCACCGCGTCGTCGGTGCCGCGGCCGGCACGACCGACCTGCTGGTAGTAGCTGACCGGCGACGCCGGTGCCCCGAGGTTGATGACGAAGCCGAGTGTCGCGTCGAAGCCCATACCCAGCGCGGACGTGGCGATCAGCGCCTTGACCCGACCCGCCGCGAGGTCTCCTTCGAGGGCCTCGCGCTCGCTGGTCTCGGTCTGTCCGGAGTACGCCGCGACGACGTGCCCGCGCTCCCGGAGGTACGCCGCGACCTCCTGCGTCGCGGCCACTGTCAGGCAGTAGACGATGCCGGACCCCGGGAGCGAGCCGAGGTTGTCGGCCAGCCACGCCAGCCGCATGTCGGGGGTGGGCAGCCGGACGACGCCGAGCCGCAGCGACTCGCGGTCGAGGGAGCCGCGCTGGACGAGGACGCCGCTGAGCTCGTCGGACGCCTCCGGCGGGGCGAGCTGCTCGGCCACGTCACGCGTGACACGTGCGTTGGCCGTCGCGGTTGTCGCCAGCACGGGGATGCCGGGGCGCAGGTCCGCCAGCATCGTCCGGATCCGGCGGTAGTCGGGCCGGAAGTCGTGGCCCCAGTCGGAGATGCAGTGTGCCTCGTCGACGACCAGGAGACCGGTCGTGGCAGCGAGCCGCGGCAGCACCTCGTCGCGGAAGCCGGGGTTGTTGAGCCGCTCCGGGCTGACCAGGAGCACGTCGACCTCACCGGCGGCGATGGCCGCCTCGATCCGCGTCCAGTCCTCCGGGTTGGTGGAGTTGATCGTCACTGCGTGGATGCCGGCGCGCTCCGCAGCCTGGATCTGGTTGCGCATCAGCGCGAGCAGCGGCGACACGATCACCGTCGGCCCGGCTCCTCGGGCCCGGAGCAGGGCGGTCGCCACGAAGTAGACCGCGGACTTGCCCCACCCGGTGCGCTGCACGACGAGCGCACGGCGCCGGTCGACGGCGAGCGCCTCGATCGCGGTCCACTGGTCGTCGCGGAGCGCAGCGTCGTCGCGCCCGACGAGCGCGCGCAGGCTCGCCTCCGCCTCCGCGCGCACCGACGCCCGGTCGACGGTCGGCGCGGCGGTGTCAGCGGAGGGTGAGGTCATGCGGACTGTCTACCAGCGGCCTCTGACACGGCCGGCATCCGGCGTACCTGCCTGTGGATCACCAGATGCGGACGCGGTCCGCGGGGTCGAGCCACAGCCCGTCACCCTGCTGCGTACCGAACGCCTCGTGGAACTCGTCGAGGTTGCGCACGATGTTGGCGCGGAACTCCGGCGGGCTGTGCGGGTCGATGGTGAGGTACTGCCGCTCCTGCTCGATGCGGCGCTTGGTCCGCCAGCAGTAGGCCCAGTTGCTGAAGAGCGTCTGCGACTCCTCCGCCGTCGGCGTACGCCCCAGGAAGATCGCGTACGCCGTGTGGCCGATCGTCAGACCACCGAGGTCGCCGATGTTCTCGCCGACCGTCAGCGAACCGTTGACGTGCTCGCCCGGCAGGTTGCGGGGCGAGAAGGCGTCGTACTGCGCGATGAGGGCCGCGGACTTCACCTGGAAGGCCGCCTTGTCGTCGGCGGTCCACCAGTCGTTGAGGTTGCCCGCGCCGTCGTACTGCGCGCCCTGGTCGTCGAAGCCGTGGCCGATCTCGTGGCCGATGACGGCGCCGATGCCGCCGTAGTTCTCCGCCGGATCCGCGTCGGGCGAGAAGAACGGCTTCTGCAGGATGCCGGCGGGGAAGCAGATCTCGTTGGTGCCCGGGTTGTAGTAGGCGTTGACCGTCTGCGGCAGCATGAACCACTCGTCGCGGTCGACGGGCGAGCCGATCTTCGCGAGCTGCCGGTCGCTCTCGAACGCCGCCGCGGCCTGCACGTTGGCGACCAGGTCGGTGCCGATGCTCAGCCCCGAGTAGTCGCGGAACGTCGTCGGGTAGCCGATCTTCGGCCGGAACGTCGCGAGCTTCTCGTACGCCCGCTCCTTCGTCTCGGCGGTCATCCAGTCGAGCTTCTCGATGCTGCTCCGGTACGCCGCCAGAAGGTTCGCCACCAGCTCGTCCATCTTCTGCTTCGCGACCGGCGGGAAGTGCCGGGCGACGTACTCGCGCCCGACGGCCTCGCCGAGCGCGCCCTCGACCAGCGAGACGCCGCGCTTCCAGCGGGCCCGCAGCTCCGGCGTACCGGAGAGGGTGCGGCCGTAGAAGTCGAAGTTCGCCTCGACGAACGCCGTCGGCAGGTACGGCGCGGCGGACCGCAGCACCCGCGAGACGAGCCATTCGCGCCACTGCTCCACGGGCACCTCGCCGAGCACGTCTGACAGGTGCGACAGGAAGCTCGGCTGACGGACGATGACCTCGTCGAGCGTCGCGGGCTTGGCGCCGAGGTTGGTCAGGTAGACGGTCCAGTCGAAGCCGGGAGCGAGCTCGAGCAGCTCCGCGCGCGTGCGCAGGTTGTAGGTCTTCTGGACATCGCGGGTCTCGGCACGCTCCCAGTGACCGGCGGCGAGGCGGGTGTCGATCGCCATGATCCGCTCGGCGGCAGCCTCGGCATCCGGCACCGACGCGAGCCCGAGGATCTTCGCCAGGTACGCGACGTACGCCGTGCGGATCTCGGCGAACTTCTCGTCGCGGTAGTAGCTCTCGTCCGGCAGGCCGAGGCCGCCCTGCGTGATGTGGAAGAGGTAGCGGTCGGAGTTCTTGGAGTCGGTGTCGATGTAGGAGCCGAAGAGGCCCGCGCCGCCGACCCGCTCGAGCTCACCGAGCAGCGCCGCCAGGTCGCGCGTGTCCTGGATCGAGGCGACCGCGTCGAGCAGCGGCTGGATCGGCGCGATGCCCCGCGCCTCGACCGCGGCCTCGTCCATGAACGACGCGTAGAGCGCCGCGATCTTGCCCGGCTCGGTGGCCGCGTCCGGAGTGGCCGCAGCCAGCTCCTCGATGATCGCCTTGACGTGCTCCTCGGCCTGGTCGGCCAGCGTCACGAACGGACCCCAGCTGGACCGGTCCGACGGGATCTCCTCGGTCGCGAGCCACTGGCCGTTGACGTGTCCGAAGAGGTCGTCCTGCGGACGGATGGTGTGGTCGAAGCCGGGGCGCGCGTCGTCGAGAATGCTCACGCGTCCGACCCTAGGCCACCCGCCCCAACGCTCATGTCAGCCGAACGACCGACTTGCCGACCGCGCGCCGCTCGTCGATGTCCGCGAGCGCCCGGCCGAACTCCTCGAAGGCGTACGTCTGGCCGATCGGCGGGTCGATCGTGCCGTCCTCGATGAGCGGCAGCAACGCGGCCCACTGCGACTGCATGTAGCCCGGCGTCACCATCGCGTGCGCGCCCCAGGCAGCCCCGCGGACGTCGATGTTGTTGAGCAGCAACCGGTTGACCTTGACCTCGGGGATGCCCTGGCCGGCCGCGAAGCCGACGACCATCAGCCGACCCTGCGGCCGCAGGCAGCGCATCGAGTCGGTGAAGGCGTCGCCTCCCACCACATCGACCACGATGTCGGCTCCACCGAGCGCGGTGACCGCGTCGCGGAAGCCGTCGAGCAGCACGACCTCGTGCGCACCGGCCGCCTTCGCTACCTCACCCTTCGCTGACGTCGACACGACGGCGATCACGCGAGCCCCCAGACCACGAGCCACCTGGATCGTCGCGGTGCCGACGCCACCGGCGGCACCGTGCACGAGCACCGTCTCGCCGGCCTCGAGGTCGCCGCGCTCGACCAGCACGAAGTGCGCGGTCATGTAGTTCATCGGGATTGCCGCCGCCTTCTCGAACGAGAGCGAGTCCGGCAGCGCGAACACGAAGTCAGGCGAGTGCGCGACCCGCTCGGCGGCCCCGCCGTACGGGAGGCAGGCAACGACGCGCTGGCCCGCCTGGAGGTCCCCGGCACCCTCGACGATCGTGCCCGCGAAGTCGACGCCGAGGGTGAACGGCAGCTCCGGCTTGAGCTGGTACTCCCCCTTGCTCAGCAGGACGTCGGGGAAGGAGACACCGACGGCCGCCACCTCGATGACGACCTGCCCGGGCCACGGCGTCGGCTCCGGTACGTCGACCACCTCGACGGCAGCAGGACCAGCAAGGGACGTGACCTGTACGGCGCGCATGCCGGCGAACCTAGCGCAGCCCGCCCTGCAGCAGCAGGGGTCAGACGACCTTCATGATGCGCACGAGCTCGAAGTGCATCGGGTCGGTGTAGTGCCAGTCGCCACCCCACGCGAAGCCCCAGTCCTTGAAGACCTGGACGACAGCCGGCGGGATCTGGCCCGCGGTGCCGCGCGCGTTCTGCGGGGCGTCGAAGTCGATCGCCATGCCGAAGGCATGGTTGGACAGGCTCGTGGTGCCGGCGATGAAGCGGGCGTTGAAGCAGCCGGCCGTGGTGTGGATGTACTTGTCCAGGCCACGCTGGATCAGTGCGTTGAGCGCCGCGCGCAGCTGGAGCAGCATCACCTTGTCGCAGCTGACGGTGCCGACGATCGGCATCACCTCGGTGCGGATGTGCGTGGCGACCCACGACGAGTCGGGGATGACCTGGGTGCCCGCGACGCGGTAGTGGTACGTGCCGATCTCGGCACCGATCGAGCCACCGGTGGCGACGGCCGTCTGCACGGCGTCCGGGTCAAGGCCGAGTCGCGTGGCCTTGTCGATGAGCTGGATCGAGGCACCCGTGCCCTTGACGATCGCCTCGACCTGCTTCCGGATCGACTGCGGCGTGTGGGTGCCGGTCGAGATCAGCAGCGCGTTGTCGTGGACGTCAAAGAGGTCCTCGCCCCACTTGGCGTTGACGACCAGCTGGATCAGCGGCGGCTCGGGCGCGTAGGCACCGATGTGCACGCTGCGGGCGTCGTCGCCGGTGCCGATCGAGATGAAGTTCGGCTCCGACTGCACCTGCTCGGCCGCCGCCTTCGAGGCCACCACCATCTCGCCCGCGGCGAGGCGCGACCAGATCTCGGCCTGCTGACCGGCCGGGGAGAAGCGTCGGTACGTCGCCGGGTCGACCGCCGCGACGTTGTACGTCTGGCCCTGGATCGACGGTGAGGCGAGCGAGAAGAGCTCGGTCGCCGTGACCACCTTCTGCTTGCCGGCCCGGATCGCCTGGATCTTCTTCACCATGTCGGGCGAGAGCGCCTTCGAGGCGTAGATCAGGATGTCGGCTTGCGCGTTGCCGCCGACGAGCCTGGGCGGCTGCGGCATCGAGTGGTCCTTGCTGACCACCGGCACGGAGACCTGGGGCTTCGGCGTGGCCGTCGGCTTCGCCGCCTTGGAGGTGCCACCACCGCAGCCGGCGAGCGCCAGCGACAACGACAGCGCGACCGCCGCTCCGACCCGCGCGCGACGACCCGTCCGTGCCATGACCCGATCTCCCCACTCCATCCGGGACCTGCCCGGAAACTCTCCCGGATCGAGACTAACGCGCGCCGGGGGCTCCGGGTTCGATAATCCGGCGCGCCATCCAGACGAGGGTCTCCGCGACGTCTTCGGGAGGCGAGCTCGGCTGCATCACGTGGCTGAGGACGACGCGGATGATCGTCTCGGTGAGCCCGGCCATCCGCTGGTCCTCGACCGGCAGGTCGTACGCCGCGATGTGCTCGCCGATGACGATCCTGGCGGTCTCCAGCAAGGTCGCCGAGTGGGTCGTCAGCAGGGGCAGCAGCTCCGTGTCGGCGCCGTGCGTCGCGGAGACGATCGCCTTGAGCAGCTCGTTGCCCTCGGCGAAGGCGAGCACTCCCTCCACCGTCTCGCCCAGTGCCGCGAAGAAGTCGTCGGGGTGGGCGACGAAGGCCCGGTCGGCGGCCTCCAGGAAACGCGCGAGCTCGCGGAGGATCATCGCCTCCGCGAGCGCGGGCTTGGTGCCGATCTCGTTGTAGACCGTCTGGCGGCTGACGCCGACGGCCTCGGCGAGCCGCGCCATGGTGACCGACGACCAGCCTTCGGTCGTGGTCACCACGGTCGCGGCGTCGACGAGGCGGTCACGCAGGGTGACTGCCCCGTCGACGTTCGCCATCCCGAGATCGATGCTCACGTCAGCCTTCGAGCGAGAGCGCGAGGACCGGGCAGGAGTTCACGGCGGCGAGGACCATCTTGCGGTCCTCCTCCGGCGGGTTCTCGTTGTGGATGATGACCTGGTCGTCGTCATCCACCTCGAAGTAGTCGTGCGCCATGGACTCGCACATGCCGAGCCCCTCGCACTTGTCACGGTCGACGACGATCTTCATCAGTTCAGCGCCTTCAGGGTCTCGGGGTCGACGGGGACGAAGTCGATCTTTTCACGGACGCCGCAGTCCGGGCAGAACCAGTCCGACGGAATCTCGGCCCAGGCCGTACCGGCCGCGAAGCCCTGGTGCTCGTCACCGACCTCGACGACGTACGTGTAGGAGCAGCCGGGGCACTTCGCCGCGAGGACCTCGCCCGACTGGTCCTGCGCGAAGGTGTCCTCGTGCAGGTTGTGCACCGCCGGCGGCGGGAACATGGCGAAGTACTTCGCCTCCTTGCCCGGCTTGATGTTGGCCAGCGTGATGTCGCCGTCGAGGTGCTCGAGCACGCGGTGGTCCATCACCTTGCGCCACAGGGGCGGGACGAGGGCCAGGTTGATCATGCCGGCGTAGCCGGTCGGCAGGGCCGGCGACTCCTTGAAGTCACGCAGGGCCTGGTAGCGACGCGTCGGGTTCGCGTGGTGGTCCGAGTGACGCTGCAGGTGATACAGGAAGATGTTGGTGACGATGTTGTTGCTGTTCCAGCTGTGCTCCGGGAGCACGCGCTCGTAGCGCTGCTTGCCCTCGGGGCCGACCTTCTGGCGCTTGAGGCCGTAGTGCTCGAGGTAGTTGACGACCTCGAGCAGCGCGAAGCCGAAGACCACCGTGATCGGGATGAACGGCGCCACCTTCCAGCCGAAGAGCGCGATGATCGCGCCGTACAGGACCACCGACATGGCCCAAGCGTTGAGGACGTCGTTGCCGAGGTGGAACGGGTGCGTGCCCTTGCGCTTGTAGCGCTTGGCCTCGACCTCCCACGAGCTCTTCAGCGAGCCGAAGACGGTGCGCGGCAGGAACTGGTAGAGGTTCTCGCCCATCCGCGAGGAGGCCGGGTCCTCCGGGGTGGCGACGCGGACGTGGTGGCCGCGGTTGTGCTCGATGTAGAAGTGGCCGTAGAACGTCGGGGCCAGCGTGATCTTGGCGAGCCAGCGCTCGACCGACTCCTTCTTGTGGCCCAGCTCGTGCGCGGTGTTGATCCCGACGCCGACGACGCCCGCGATGGAGAGCGCCCACAGGGCCTGCATCCACCAGGTGATCGGGATCGAGGTCGCCATCAGGTTGGCGCTCAGGTGCTCGCGGCCCCAGTCACCGAGACCGAGGGCGCTGACCACGGTCTCGACCGGGTTGCCGCCGCTGATGATCTGGTAGCCACCGAAGAGGATCACGAACATCAGCGGGACGAACGCCATGACGACATAGCGGTAGTACTTGTCGTTCTCGAGCTCCTCGATCAGCTCGTCCGGCGGGTTGCTGCCGTCGAGACCGAACATCAGGTCGAGCGCCGGGATGATCAGGTTGATCAGGAGCGGGCCGACGAGCGTGAAGCCCCACCAGCCGCCACTCGCCACCCAGGCGACAGCGAAGACGATGCCGAAGCCGGGAACCATAAGGCCCCACAGCCACAGGTAGCGCTTCTTGTCCTTCCAGATCTCGGTCGTTCCTTCGGGAACGGTGCCGGCGACTGCCGCCATGGTGGTGCCTCCTCGTGTCCTTCTTTACAAACGTTTCTACCTTGTAAAGTCTTGACACCAAGGTCGCATCTGTAAACCGAAAGTGTCAATGACATGGCGTCCCGGTAACCGTGTGACGCCGGACACGTCAGGACTGTTACCGGATCGCCGCAGAAACCCCGGAGACAGTCGTCCCGCCGGACTGACACGCTGGGTCGCATGCCGACCACGCTCGCCGTCGCCGACCACCTCGACGCGCTCCGCGAGGGGCTCCTCGCCTTCACGCGGTACGCCGACCGGGCCGGCCTGCGCGCGGCCGTGCCGACGTGCCCGGAGTGGAACGTCCGGCAGCTCGTCGCCCACCAGGGCATGGTGCATCGCTGGGCGGCCGGCCTGCTGACCGGGCTCTCGACCGACACCGGCGCCCTTGAGCGCGAGGGTCGCACGGCGGTCGATCCCGTCGAGTGGCTGCGCGACGGCGCCATCGAGCTCGCGGCGGCGCTGACCCGGGCGCCCGAGACCGTCGCCGCTCCGGTCTTCCTCAAGGACGCTCCGGCGCCGCGCGCATTCTGGGCCCGCCGCCAGTGCCACGAGACGACGATCCACGCGGTCGACGCCCTCGCCGCCTCCCTCGGCGTCGCCCCGACCGCCGACCAGACCTGGATCGGTCCCGCGATCGCGCTCGACGGCATCGACGAGCTGCTCTGCGGCTTCCTGCCGCGATCGAAGTCGACGCTGCGCTCCGACGACCCGGTGACGTTCGCGGTCCGGCCGGAGCAGGGCGACCGCGGGTGGCTGGTGCGCGTCACGAGCGAGCCGGCGGTCACCAGCGTCCACGCCCGCGACGACGCGGCCCTCGACGGGGCCGACGTACAGGTCACCGGCGAGGCGGTCGAGCTCTACCTGCGGCTCTGGAACCGCTCCCCGGAGGCCTCCGGTACGCCGGGGGCGAACGTCGAGGACGGCATGGCGCTCTGGCACGAGAGGGCCCGCATCACCTGGTGACGCCGGGGCCCTCGCCGGGTCAGGGCGTGAAGCGGCGCCCACGCACCTCGGCGGGCTGCTGGTATCCCACCGGGTTGCGGTACTCCCCCAGCACGACGCGGACTTCCTTGCCCTCGCCGACGTGGAGCGCGATCTCGCCGTCGCCGATCTTCACGACGTCGCCGCGGACGACGTGCTCGGAGCCGTGCTCCTCGACCGCGAACCCCGGACGGGCCCGCACCACGTCCGCCGTCGCGAGCAGGACCAGCTGCCTCTCGCGAGCCGGCCGGAACTTCAGCGCAAGAGCGAGCATCGCCAGCAGGGCAAGGTCACCGAGCACCGTCATCACCAGGCCGAAGTTGCTGTGCACCTGGCCCACGACCCGGTTCACCCCCGGCTTGCCGTCGAGGTAGGTCGCCTCGATCGTCTCGCTCGCCTTCGCGTCCTGCCACGCCGACTCCGAGACGCGCGCGATGTAGGCACCGCGGCGCGGATCGGCGTCCGCCGGCAGGGTGTAGCGGACGAAGAACTGGGTCGGCTTCGCCTTCGGCACCGCATTGGTGTCGGTCACGGTCGCCTCGGTAGAGACGCCGACCTCGTCGAGGCGCCACCCGTTCCACACGCTCAACGCCGCAGGAAGGGTGAAGAGCAGGAGCAGCGCGACCACCATGAGGATGGCGGCCCGTCGGCTCGCAGCGAAGCGGTTCATGGGCGCCATCCAAACACGCGTACGACGAGGGCGGAGCGGGATGCCGCGGTCAGCCGAGCGACGTGCCCCAGGTGCCGGCGTAGGCGATCTCGGAGAGGGGCTTGCGGCCCGAGCGGTCCTTCTCGTGGACCTCGCTGGTCGCGGGGTCGCCGATCCGGCCAACGCCGATGCCCGTGGCGACGCGCCAGTGGTCCGGCACCCCGAAGGCCTCCGCGACGCCCTGGTGGTCGAAGCCGGCGAACTGGTGGACGTGCAGCCCCATCGACGCCGCCTGGACGGTCACGTGCGCGGCGGTCTGGCCGGCGTCGTACTCCGCCAGGTCGAGGTACGGCGTCTCCTGGTCCTCGGGGGCCGCGCCGGTCTGGAAGCAGACCACGATCACGGCACTCACGTTGGCGACCCAGCCGGCGTTGCCCTTCGACAGGTACGTCTGGAACTCGGTGAACGTCGGGTCCCCGCGCAGGCCGGCGAGGAAGGCCCAGCGCTGCGTGTTGCCGGCGCTCGGCGCCCAGCGGGCGGCCTCGAGCAGCAGGTGCAGGTCCTCGCGCGCGAGCTCGTGCGTCGGGTCGAAGACCCGCGGGCTCCAGCGGTCACGGAGGTACGGCGTCAGGTCGGCGTTCGGCATGCCGCGAGTGTAGGGAGCCGCGGGTCGGAGCCGCCGGTGGGAGCCGCGGGTCAGAGCGGCTGCCAGGCGAGCAGCCCCGCGACGGCGACCACGACGGCCGCGAGAGCCGCCTCCGCCCGCAGCGCGTCGGTGAGCGAACGGCCGCCCAGCCAGGCCGTGCGCATCCGGAGGCCCGCGGTGAGCAGCACCGCGACGAGGACCAGCTTGGCGGTGAGCATCGCCAGCCACATGGTGCGACCGTCACTCGCCGGTGCAGGAAGCACCAGCACGCCGGCGAGCGCAACCCCACTCGCGAGCGCGGCGCCGGCCGCCATCAGCGCCATCCGCTGCCACCGCGCGAACGCCTCGTCCGGCCAGGTCAGACGCGGTGCCGCCGCAGCGAGGGCCACGCCGCCGATCCACAGTCCGAGCGCCGCGAGGTGGATCGCCCCGAGCACCAGTCCGGTGCGTGACGCCATCGGATGCGAGGTGCCCGCAAGCGTGAGGACGACGACCAGCGCAGCGATGATCGCGACGTTCGTGGCCGCTCGGGAGGGACGCCGGATGACCGCCGCCCAGGCCACGAGAGCACCGAGACGGACCAGCGTCAGCCGCTGGAACGGCGTACGCGTCAGGACGTCGCGGGAGGGAAGGGCGTCGGACCACCCGCGCCCTCCTTCGTACGCCGGGTGGAGCAGCACGACGGTGGCCGTCGCGAGGACGGCGACCACCGCCGCCGCGAGCAGCAGGCGGCGCGGCCCGGGTTCGGCCAGCAGCTCGGGTCGGGCGCGCCGGAACGTCAGGCCGCCGAGGAGGACGAGCACCGCGAGGACGCCGAGCGTGTGGGCGTCGCGCAGGACCAGCACGAGCGAGCCGGGCGAGGCCGAGCCGTTGACCGTGCCCGATGCCCGCACCAGCGGCCCGTCGCCGACCACGAAGGAGAAGCGCGCGGTGGTCGGATGACCGTCCCAGCCGGAGACCGCGATCTCGACGACGTAGCTCGCGTCCGGAAGTCCCGCCGGCACCGCGACGGAAGCCCGACCGGCACCATCAGGCACGGCCGAGCCGAGCCCGACCGACTCGCCGTCGTGGAGCAGGCGGACCTTCGAGGCGTCGACAGGCTCGGAGACGTAGAACTCCAGACGCGTCGGCATCTCCGTGAGCCGGGCGCCGTCGAGAGGCGCGACCAGTCCGACCCGGACGTGCGCGGACGCAGGCCCCGACAGGCCGAGCTGCAGCGGCCCCAGGACCACCAGGACGAGGAGCAGAGCCCTCACGAAGGGACGCATCAGCGCCATGTCATCACCACCCCGAGCGAGTGAGACCGGGCATACCGGTCAGGTGCGCAGTGCCGAGATCACGCGACCCGTCAGGAGACTAGCCTCGAGGGGTCACGTCCGCTCATCTCGGGAGTTCTCGTGTTCCATTTCGCCCTGCCGCGTCCACACCTCGTCGTACGCCGCTCAGCGCTCGTCCTCGCCACCACCGGCCTCGGAGCCGGCCTGCTCGCGGCCGGTCCCGCCCAGGCCGTGTCGTCGTTCCACGCCGGGTGGGGCATCGCCCGGTCCACGGGCTCGACCTCGGCCGTCGCCTGCACCGACGGCTTCAACGGTCGTGCCTCCGACGGCCACCCGGTCCTGATCACCGCCGGCCACTGCGGCGCCAAGGGCACGCTCTGGGTGGCGGAGAAGGACTGGCACACCATCGGCCGCACCTCGCAGCGCGTCTTCCGCACCGACTCCACGGAGAACGACTGGAGCATCGTGCGGAGCAACGGCGCGTACGCCCTCGGCCCGACCGTCGTCGACGCCGGCACCGTCCGCTCGGTCGAGCGGCTCGGCAAGCCCGCGGTCGGCATGGCCGTGTGCTCCACCGGCCGCACGAGCGGCACGCGCTGCGGCCACATCACGCGGGTCAAGGCCGACGGCATCATCGTCACCGACCTGGTGTCGGACCACGGCGACTCCGGCTCACCGCTCTACCGGCGAATCCCGGGCAGCACCCGGGTCGCGGCGCTGGGCATCCTCAGCTACGGCGACGAGAAGAGCTACACGGCGTTCCAGCGGCTCTCGGAGATCCTGAACAAGACGGGCGTACGCCTGCGCCACGTCTGATCGGGCCACAGTTGATCGGGCCACGGTCCGGGGCAGCCCCCGGACAAGGAAGAAGGGCCCCGGTCTGCTGACCGGGGCCCTTCTCCATCACGTGCGCGAGGGGGGATTTGAACCCCCACGCCCTTTCGGACACTGGCACCTGAAGCCAGCGCGTCTGCCGTTCCGCCACTCGCGCGTGAAGCAGGCAGAACGTTATCCCAGCCGCGACTCTTCTCCCAAACCGGGGTCGGTGTGCCACGGGGGCTCCTGAGGCTGATGTGGATACGATCGCCGCATCATCGAATGCACAGAGACGGACGAGGAGGTGCCGATGAGCGGCCTGCAGCGCTTCGAGGACCGCCTCGAGCAGATGGTGGCGGGGGCTTTCGCGCGCGTCTTCCGCAGCGCCGTGCAGCCGGTGGAGATCTCCGCCGCGCTCCAGCGCGAGGTCGACAACAACGCCCAGGTGCTGAGCCGTGACCGGCGCCTGGTGCCCAACTCGTTCCACGTCGAGCTCAGCCCGACCGACCTCGAGCGCCTGGCGCCCTACGACACCACGCTCGCGGGCGAGCTCACCGACAGCCTGCGCGAGCACGCCGAGCACCAGAGCTATGTCTTCCCGGGCCCGGTGCACATCGACTTCGACGTCGCCGACGACCTCTCCACCGGTCGTTTCCGGGTCCGCAGCGCGGCGCAGGCCAAGGTGACGACGCACGCGTCCGAGACCCAGGTGGCGCGAGCGCGCTGGTTCCTCGAGGTCAACGGCGCCCGCAACCCGGTCAACGCACCCGGCCTGGTCGTGGGCCGTGGCACGGAGACCGACCTCCAGATCAACGATCCGGGCATCAGCCGCCAGCACGCACGCTTCTCCCTCTCGGGCGACCGCCTGACGGTCCAGGATCTCGGCTCGACCAACGGCATCCTCATCGACGGCAACCCGGCGCAGAGCGGCACGCTCTACGACGGCTCCGTCGTACGTCTGGGCAACACCACCGTGACCGTGCGCAGGGTGACCGACAGTCAGGATGGAAATGTCTGAGCTGACCCTCTTCCTGATCCGCATCGCCTACCTGGCCGTGCTCTGGATCTTCGTCCTGTCGGCGATCTCGGTGATCCGCACCGACATGTTCGGTGCTCGTCTCTCCTCGGGCCAGACCGCTCCGAAGGCTGCCAAGTCGAAGAAGCCTGCCGCTGCCAAGCCCGCGCCCAAGCGCCGCGGCGCGCCGACCCACGTCGTGGTCGTCGAGGGCGGCAACGCCGGCGAGCGTGCGGACCTCGAGCACGCCCCGATCCTGATCGGTCGCGGACCCGACGCGGCGATCCGCCTGGACGACGACTACGTCTCGACCCGCCACGCCCGGATCGCCGCCTCCGGTGACCAGTGGTTCGTCGAGGACCTCGGCTCCACCAACGGCACGTACGTCGGTGCCTCGCGCATCAACCAGCCCACGGCCATCTCCCTCGGCACGAAGGTCCGGATCGGCAAGACCATCCTCGAGCTGAGGAAGTGACCGCAGTGTCCGAGACCCCGGACGTCCCGGTCGACGAGCAGGTCCCTGCCCCCGAGACCCCTGCCCCCGAGACCCCTGCCGCGGAGGCCGCCGAGGCTCCGGAAGCCGCCGAGGAGGCCCGGCCCCTCCAGCTCCGGTTCGCCGCGCTCTCCGACGTCGGCCGCGTGCGCCGCGACAACCAGGACTCCGGGTACGCCGGCCCCTGGCTGCTCTCGGTCTGCGACGGCGTCGGCGGCGCAGCGCGGGGCGACATCGCCTCGAGCACCGCCGTCCAGCAGCTCCGTCGGCTCGACGAGCGGCCCGCGGGCGACCCGGTCGCCCTCGTGGCGGGTGCCCTGCACCGCGCCCACGACCGCATCGGCGAGCTGGTCGAGCACGACCCGGCCCTCAACGGCACCAGCACGACGGCGACGCTCGCCCTCTTCGACGGGCACAAGATCGCCATCGGCCACGTCGGCGACACTCGCGCCTATCTCCTGCGCGACGGCGTCCTGACCCGGCTGACCAAGGACCACACCTTCGTCCAGTCGCTCATCGACGAGGGCCGGATCAGCGAGGAGGAGGCGCGGGTCCACCCGCACCGCAACCTGATCCTCCAGGCGCTCGACGGCGTCCACGAGGCGGAGCCCGACCTCTTCTCCGAGGAGGTCCGCGCGGGCGACCGGCTGCTGCTCTGCAGTGACGGTGCGTGCGGCGTGCTCGACGACGACCGGATCGCCGACATTCTCGGCACCGCCACCCCCGACTTCGCCGCCGTCGAACTGGTCCGCGCCAGCCTCGAGGCGGGCAGCAGCGACAACGTCACCTGCGTCGTCGCCGACGTCGTGCTTGCCGACCAGGGCGACCCCATCGACCCGACTCCGCTCCTCGTCGGAGCTGCCGCGGAGCTGCCGCGCCGGCGTACCGGTCTGGCGGCGGCGGGCACGAGCCGCTTCCGGGGCCACCGCTCGGGCGACACCGGCGAGCTCGACCCCGTGCCCGCGGACGACCCCCCGGCGGGAGCCGGACGCGCCATCACCTCCGACCCGCTCGATCGGGATGAGGAGCTCCGCTACGCACCGCAGGCGCCGCGACGGTTCGTCTGGCTGAAGCGGCTCAGCGCCGCGGCGGTCGTGCTCGGCCTGCTCTGGATGGCTGCCGCCGGTGCCTGGTTCTGGAGCCAGAAGCAGTACTACGTCGGCGTGCACGACGGAGCAGTCACCATCTTCCGCGGCATCGACAGCGAGCTGCTCGGCGTCGAGCTCGGCACGGCGTACGAGCAGTCCGACCTCGCCGTCGCGACGCTGAGCGACTACGTCCGGGGCACCGTCGAGAACGGCATCGAGGCGCGCTCCCTGGAGGACGCCCGCCACGTGATCCAGAACCTCGCCGCCGAGCAGGGAGGCGAATGATGATGGGTCGCACCCCCAACGGGCAGCCGGGCTTCCTCGGTTTCGTCCATCGCCGGCGCCGTGGCGCCGAGCTCTTCCTGCTGATCCTGGCGCTCGCCGTCGGCATCGGTGGCTACGCCGCCGTCGGCATCGGCGTCGACGGTGCCGTGCCGACCAACATCGTCGGCTACGGCGGCTGGCTGGTGATCCTGATCGTGGCCTGCCACGTGGCGGTCCGCATCGCCGCGCCGTACGCCGACCCCGTGCTGCTGCCGGTCGTCGCCGCGCTCAACGGCCTCGGCCTCGCGGTGATCCGGCGCCTGGACCTCGCCCAGATCGACAAGGCCGCCGGCACCGGCAAGCCGCCGCACGTCTTCGCCAACGACCAGCTCGTCTGGATGACCATCGGCGTCGCGCTCTTCATCGGCACGCTCGTCGTGCTTCGCGACCACCGGGTGCTCCAGCGCTACACCTACACGAGCGGCCTCGCGGCCATCGTGCTGCTGCTGCTCCCGATGTTCCCGGTCATCGGGCGCGAGGTGAACGGCTCCCGCATCTGGGTGCACCTCGGCCCGATGAGCATCCAGCCCGGCGAGGTCGCCAAGGTCCTCCTCGTCGTCGCGGTCGCCGGCTATCTCGTCGTGCACCGCGATGCGCTGGCCCTGGCCGGACGCCGCTTCCTCTTCATCGACCTGCCCCGCGGCCGCGACCTCGGCCCCATCCTCACGATGTGGCTGATCGGCATGGGCATCCTGGTCTTCCAGCGTGACCTGGGCACCTCGCTGCTCTGCTTCGGCCTCTTCCTCACGATGCTGTACGTCGCGACGGAGCGCCCCGGCTGGCTGGTCGTCGGCGGGCTGCTCTTCGTGGGTGGCGCGACGGTCGCCTACTTCGTCGAGAGCCACGTCCACAGCCGCGTCGTCACCTGGCTCGATCCGTTCGGCGCCTGGGAGACCGGCTCGCAGCAGGTCGGCAACTCGCTCTTCGGCATGTCGTGGGGCGGCCTCCTGGGCCGCGGCCTCGGCGGCGGCCAGCCGTGGCGGACCTCCTACGCCGAGTCCGACTTCATCATGAGCGCTATCGGCGAGGAGCTCGGCCTGACGGGCGTCATGGCCGTCCTGCTCATGTACGGCCTCATCGTCGAGCGCGGCCTGCGCGCGGCGCTCGTGTGCCGCGACGGCTTCGGCAAGCTGGTCGCGACCGGTCTCGCCGTGGTCTTCGCGCTGCAGGTCTTCGTCGTCGTCGGCGGCGTGACCGACCTGATCCCGCTCACCGGCCTGACCACCCCGTTCCTGTCGTACGGCGGATCGTCGCTCGTCGCCAACTGGGTGATCATCGCGCTGGTGCTCCGCATCTCCGACCAGGCCCGGCGCCCGATCCCGGACCTCTCGTTCGACGAGCCCGCCGAGGTCGAGACCACCCAGATCGTCAAGGCGGTTCGTCCGTGAACAAGCCGATCCGCACGCTGTCGCTCTTCTGCGGCCTGCTCTTCATCGTCCTGCTCGGCAACGCGACGTACCTCCAGTACTTCCGCGCCGACTCCCTCGACAACAGCTCGCTCAACCGGCGCGTCATCGAGGCCTCGTTCGCCCGCGAGCGCGGCGCGATCCTCGTCGACGGCGAGCCCGTGGCCCGCTCGGTGAAGGCCGACGACCGCTACAAGTGGCAGCGCCGCTACCCCGGTGGCGCGCTCTACGCGCACGAGACCGGCTGGTTCTCCTACTTCTCGCAGTCGGGCATCGAGCACTCGCAGAACTCCGTGCTCTCCGGCGACGACTCGCGGCTCTTCCTCCCGCGTCTGGCTGACCTGATCGGCAGCGGTCAGCCGAAGGGCGGCAGCGTCGAGCTCACCCTCAACCCCGCGGCGCAGAAGGCGGCGTACGACGGCCTGCAGGCGCTCGGCACCGGCATCCAGGGCTCCGTCGTGGCGATCGAGCCGACGACCGGACGGATCCTGGCGATGGTCTCTCTGCCGTCGTACGACCCGAACCAGCTGGCCTCGCACGACCTGTCGAAGGTCGCTGCGGCCGACAAGCGGCTCGAGGGCGACAAGGCGCAGCCCAAGCTCAACCGCGCGATCCGCACGACGCTGCCCCCGGGCTCGACGTTCAAGCTGGTGACGGCGGCCGCCGCCATCGAGAACGGCCTGTACGACGAGGACTCGCAGGTGCCCGCCGGGGCGACGTACCAGCTGCCCCAGAGCACCTCGGTCGTCCACAACTCCACGGGCAGCGCCTGCAACCCCGCGACGATCACGCTCAAGTACGCACTCGAGTGGTCCTGCAACACGGCGTTCGCGAAGATCGCCAACGAGCTCGGCACCGCCAAGATGAAGAAGATGGCCGAGGCCTTCGGTTTCAACGACACCTCGCTGGAGGACCTCTCCGGCCAGGTCGCGAGCGTCTACCCCGGCAACCTCGACGCACCGCAGACCGGGCTCTCCGGTTTCGGCCAGTCCGACGTCCGGGCCACCCCGCTGCAGATGGCGATGGTCGCGGCGGGCATCGCCAACCGCGGCGTCGTGATGCGGCCGCACCTCGTCGACGAGCTCCGCTCCCCCGACTTCGACTCGCTCGAGACGATGAAGGCGAAGGTCTACAAGCGGGCGATCAGCTCCGCCGTCGCGCGCCAGCTGACCGACATGATGGTCGGCGTCGTCGAGGAGGGCACGGCCAGCACCGCCGCCATCCCCGGCATCCGGGTCGCCGGCAAGACCGGCACCGCCCAGACCGGACGCTCGGACATCTCCAACTACGCCTGGTTCACCTCGTTCGCCCCGGCCGACGACCCGCAGGTCGCCGTCGCGGTGATGATCCAGAACAGCCAGCGCTCCAACGGCGAGATCTCCGGTGGCGGCCTGGCCGGCCCGATCGCCAAGGCCGTCATGGAGGCGGTGATCAACAAGTGACCCCCGGACCCGAGAAGCGCTGGGCCGACGACCTCGAGCGCTACCTGCTCGAGGAGCGCATCGCGACGGGCGGCATGGGCGAGGTCTGGCGCGCGACCGACACGGTGCTGCACCGCCCGGTCGCGGTGAAGCTGCTCAAGGCCGAGCTCGCCGACGACCCCGAGTTCCGCGCGCGCTTCGAGACCGAGGCGCGCCACGCGGCGTCACTGCACCACCCGGGCATCGCCGCCGTCTTCGACTTCGGCAGTACGTCGAGCGCCGGCCACCCGCCGTACCTCGTGATGGAGCTGGTCGAGGGCCAGCCGCTCTCGGCCCTGCTGCGCAAGGGGCACCCGATGCCCGCCGAGCCGGCCCGCGCCCTGGCGGTCCAGGTCGCCGACGCACTGGGTGCCGCGCACGCCGCGGGCATCGTCCACCGCGACGTGAAGCCGGCGAACCTGCTCGTCACGCCCGACCGCCGCGTCAAGGTGACCGACTTCGGCATCGCGCGCGCCGGTGACGCGGTCGCGCTGACCCGCACCGGCCAGGTGATGGGCACGCCGCAGTACCTCTCCCCCGAGCAGGCCGAAGGTGGCCTCGCCACCGCGGCGAGCGACGTCTACTCGCTCGGCGTCGTGCTGTTCGAGGCGCTCGCCGGTGAGCGCCCGTTCGACGCGGAGTCGCCCGTCGCGACCGCGCTGGCCCACATTCGCCAGCCGGTGCCCGACCTGCCCGGCACCGTGCCCGCCGACCTGGCCGCGGTCGTCGCCCGCTGCCTGGCGAAGGACCCCGCGGCCCGGTTCAGGGACGGTGCAGCGCTCGCGGCCGCGCTCCGCGATCCGTCGACCGTGGCGCCGATGACCGTGCCGGTCGCGACCGGCCTCGGCGTACCCGTGGAGGCGCCGGCGACCTCGGTCATGCCGGCCGTCACGGCTCCGGTCGCTGCGGCCCCGCGCCCGGACGACCGCAGCGGCGGCATCCTGCTCTGGCTCCTGGCCATCCTCGTCGGGGCGCTCGTGGCCTTCCTCGCGTGGACCTTCTGGCACGACTCCGGCCGTACGCCGACCAACGAGCCGTCCACGCGGACGACCGTGACCGTCTCGTCGACGCCGACCGACACGACCGTCGAGCTCCCGGCATCGGTCTGCGTCGGCACGCTCGACGACGTGACCACCTCGATCACGAACCGCGGCCTCGTCGCGGATCCCCAGGAGCAGACCAACCCGGGCGATCAGGTCGAGGACCAGGTCATCTCCTGCACACCGACGGGTCCGCTCACCAAGGGCGATGACGTCACCGTGCAGTACTGGGGGCCGGCCCCGACGCCCACGCCGACTCCGTCGGACAGCGCGACGCCGACAGACACCGCAACCTCCACCGCGACGACGAGCCCGTCGCCGACAGACACCAGCAGCCCCCTGCTGCGGAAGGCACAGAACCAATGACGAACCAGGCAGGAGTCGTGGGCGGCCGCTACGAGCTCGGCGAGCTGCTCGGTCGCGGCGGCATGGCCGAGGTCCGCAAGGGCGTCGACACCCGGCTCGGTCGCGTCGTGGCGGTCAAGCGGCTGCGCACGGACCTCGCCAGCGACGCGACGTTCCAGCACCGGTTCCGGCGCGAGGCGCAGTCCTCGGCCTCGCTCAACCACCCGGCGATCGTCGCCGTCTACGACACCGGCGAGGAGCCGGCCATCGACGGCATCGCCCAGCCCTACATCGTCATGGAGTACGTCGCCGGGCGGACGCTGCGCGAGATCCTTCGCGAGGGGCGCAAGATCCTCCCCGAGCGTGCCCTCGAGATCACCTCGGGCGTGCTCTCCGCGCTCGACTACAGCCACCGCGCGGGCATCATCCACCGCGACATCAAGCCGGCCAACGTCATGCTGACCCCGTCCGGCGACGTGAAGGTGATGGACTTCGGCATCGCCCGCGCCGTCTCCGACGCCTCGTCGACGATGACGCAGACCGCTGCCGTCGTCGGCACCGCGCAGTACCTCTCCCCCGAGCAGGCCCGCGGCGAGTCGGTCGACTCCCGCTCGGACGTCTACTCCACGGGTTGCCTGCTCTACGAGCTCCTCACCGGGCGGCCGCCGTTCGTCGGCGAGTCGCCGGTCGCCGTGGCGTACCAGCACGTGCGCGAGCCGGCGCAGCCGCCGTCGACGTACGACCCGGACGTAACGCCGGAGCTCGACGCCATCGTGATGAAGGCGCTCACCAAGCGCGTGGAGGACCGCTACCAGTCCGCCGCCGCGATGCGTGCGGACATCGAGCGCCACCTGGCCGGCCACGCGGTGCAGGCTCCGCCGGTCGCCGCGGTCGCCCCGACCGCCGTCGTCCCCGTCACCCCGACGCCGTACGCCGGCAGCCACACCGCCGTGGGTCTCCCCCCGGTCCCCGCCGAGGAGCCGCGGCGTCGCCGCTGGCTCGTCTGGGGCCTGATCCTGATGCTGCTCGCCGGCCTGCTTGCGTACGGAATCATGACCGTCTTCGGAGACAAGGCTCCGGAGCAGACCAGCGTCCCGCGAGTCGTCGGCCTGATGCAGGCTGCGGCCGTGCGAACACTGACCGCCGACCAGTTCGTGCCCGACGTGACGACGGAGGCCAACCGCCGGGTCGACAAGGGCAAGGTCATCTCCCAGGACCCGACGGACGGTGGTCTCGCGGACATCGGCAGCACGGTGCACATCGTCGTGTCGGCCGGTCCGCCGACCGCGGAGGTCCCGGACGTCACCAACCGCTCCGTCGACGACGCGCGGCGGATCCTCGTGGACGCCGGCTTCAAGGTCGACACGGAGGACCGCCAGTCCGACCAGCCGAAGGACGAGGTCGTCGACCAGTTCCCCGTCGGCGGCCAGACCGTCGTCGAGGGCCGCAAGGTGACCCTGTACCTCTCGACCGGTCCCAAGCGGATCCCCCGCGTCGTCGGCATGAAGCAGGACGCCGCGTGCAAGGCGATCCGCGAACGCGGGTTCACCTGCAAGGTGGAGCCGTTCGCCTCGACGACGAAGCCGAAGGGCACGGTCGTCGACCAGCTGCCGGGCGCCGAGCAGGCGCCGGCTGGCACCTCGGTCACGATCTACGTGTCGACGTACGAGAAGCCGACGGAGTCGCCGTCCCCGACGACCTCGCCGTCGACGACTCCGAGCACGGATCCCGGCACGGGTGGCACCGGCGGCATCGGCGGGCTGTTCGGCAACTGAGCCGAAACCCGGGTTTTGGCGCACCGAAACCCGGGTTTTGACGCGTCGAGACCCGGGTTTGTGCGGTCTAGCTGACCGGCTTGGCGTACTCCGCGCGGATCGGTCCGGTGTACGGCTGCGCCACGAGGTCGGAGCCGGACTGCATGGTCCAGCCGATCGCGATGTCGGGCTCGGCTGCCTGGGCGCGGTAGACCTGCAGGTAGCCGTCGTCGGTGATCCGCTGCTCGATCGTGTCGACATCGCCGATCGCGGTGATCTCGTAGGGCTGCGGGAAGTACAGGCCGTTGACCTGGACCGTGCTACCCGCGCACTGGATGCCGGTCGTCGTCACGACCCGCTGGCCCTCGATCGTCACGGCCTTCGCGCCCGCGGCCCACATCGCGTTGACGACCGCCTGGATGTCCTGCTGGTGCACGACGAGGGTGTTGATGTCCTGGTCGCTCGACTCGCGCACCTCACGCGGCGCGTCGGAGAGGGTCACGGTCACGCCGTCCCCGGTGACCCGCTGCAGGCCGGCGGGGCCCTTGAGTCGGCGTACGGCAGCACGGGTCTCGCGCGAACCGCTGTCGTTGCGGCTCGCCGTCAGCGCGTCGATCTCGCGGGACAGGCGGCGGCTCTGGTCGCGCAGCTTGCGCAGGTCACGGTTCTGCACCTGGACCAGGCCGGCCAGGTCCGTCGTACGACCGGGGCGGAGGTCGGTGCCTTCGCTGTTGGCTGCGCTCACCGCGAAGAGGCCGCCGGCGAGAAGGAAGACCACGGGGGTCACGACAGCCCACGAGCGGCGCTGTCGGTGTGACGTGGTCATGCCCACTACGCTAGCCGGGGCCGCGTGAAGTTCGCAGCGGCCCCCGATCACTGGAGGACACGTGTCGAAGAGCAAGGCCACTGCAACGGCGCCGCAGGGCATCGACCCGCTCAAGGGACCGATCTTCTCGGTGCGCTTCCTCGTGTCCCTGCTCCTCATCGCGGCCGGCATCGCAGCCGTCGTGCTCTGGACGATCTACCTGCACGACACGTACTCCGCGACCGCCAAGGACCCCAAGCCGATCATCCCCGGCACCAAGGACCTGAAGAACTGGAACTGGGTGATCGGCTTCGGCCTGATCTTCGTCGGCCTGATCCTCGCCGCGCACCGCAAGACCCCGCTCGGCCGCGGGCGTGGCCCGGTCGTCGGCATGCTGGGCTGCTTCCTGATCGGCCTGATCTGGATCTGCACGTTCTACGTCTTCGCCAACAAGGCCCCGGGCGCCGATGGCGCGATCTGGCTGCTGTCCGACCTCCAGCAGTACAACCTGATGGTCGGCATCGGCTTCATGGCCGTGGGCTTCACCTACGCCACGAAGTGGGAGTGACCCGTCCCCCGTACGACGCTCCGAACGCCCCGCTCTTCCCGAGCGGGGCGTTCTGCATTTGTGCTTCTGACCTGCGGAATCACACACGTGTAAGTTATCCACAGGGTTTATCCACAGTGTGAATAACTCGGGCTGTGGAGTGCAGACGGTCGCCGAGCGTGTGCTCGGTGTTGGTACAGATCCACCGTCGCTAGGCCAGCAGATCTGTACCAACACCGAGCAGACAGATCACTGCCGCAGATCCGGCGCCCCGGGCGGGCGCGGCGGGCGGCCGCGCCGGTCCGAAGACGGACAGGCGGACGTGCCGACGCAAGATGCGTCAGGCGAGGGAAGCCGTGCGCAGGGCGAGGCCCCCCACAACGACGACGGCGTACAGCGCCACTCCGCCCCATTGCCACGCAGCTCGCTGCGGACCCTTCGGAGCGAACGCGAAGACTGCCATCAGCGCGAGGCCACCCAGGAAGCCACCGAGGTGGCCCTGCCAGGAGATCGAGCCGCGGCCGATGACGGTGATGACGGCGTTGATGCCGATCCAGCCGAGGATGCTCTGCACGTCGCCGCGGACCTTGAAGGCCACGACGAGCAGGGCGGCCATCAGGCCGAAGATGGCGCCGGAGGCGCCGAGAGTGGACGTGTACGTCGGGGCGAGCCAGTAGACGGCGAGCGAACCACCGAGCCCGGACAGCAGGTAGAGCGCGACGAAGCGCGCCCGCCCGAGCGCCAGCTCGAGCTGGGGGCCGAGGAACCACAGCGCCAGCATGTTGAAGCCGATGTGCATGACCTCGACGTGGGTGAACATGCTCGTCACGAGCTGCCACCAGGCGCCGTCAGCGACTCCGTGGATCCACGTGGCCGTCGGCGGGCACGTGGCCTCGGTCGCGGTTGGGTACGAGCCGCCTCCCTGGACGCAGCTGGCGCGCGGGATCAGGGAGAGCCGGGCCGCCCACAGGCTCGCCGCACCGCCGGTAGCGGTGATCAGCAGCCAGACAGCCGCGTTGATCGCGATCAGGACGCCCGAGGTCAGGCTGGGGTTGGCCACCCGCGCGCCGCCGTACGCCGACCGCCCGCTGCGGGTCTGCCGGGCGCCGTCCTTGACGCATTCGGGGCACTGGAAGCCCACGGCCGCCGAGCGCATGCAGTCCGGGCAGATCGGACGCTCGCAGCGCTGGCAGGAGATGTGCGTCTCCCGCCCCGCGTGCCGGTAGCACTGCGGGGCGGGAGTCACGGGGTCGCTCAAGGTTAGCGGGTGATCTCGACGGACTCGATGACGACCGGCTCGACCGGGCGGTCCATCGCGCCGGTGGCCACGCCCTCGATCGCGTCGACGACAGCCTTGGAGGCGTCGTCGGCGACCTCGCCGAAGATCGTGTGGCGGTTGGTCAGCCACGGCGTCTCGACCGTCGTGATGAAGAACTGCGAGCCGTTGGTGCCCGGGCCGGCGTTGGCCATGGCGAGCAGGTAGGGCTTGTTGAAGGAGAGCTCCGGGTGGAACTCGTCCTTGAACTTGTAGCCCGGACCGCCGATGCCCTGACCCAGCGGGCAACCGCCCTGGATCATGAAGTCCTTGATGATCCGGTGGAAGACCAGGCCGTCGTAGAACTTCTCGCCCGAGCGTCCGGCGTCGTCGGTGTAGTCCTTGGTGCCCTCGGCGAGGCCGACGAAGTTCTCCACCGTCGCGGGAGCGTGGTTGGGGAAGAGGTTGATCGTGATGTCACCCTTGTTGGTCTTCAGGGTGGCCTTCAGGTCAGACATGGCTGCCTCTCGGGGTCGAAGTCAATGCGGTCCTGAGCGTACAAGGGGCTGGCGACAGCCCGCGGCGTGCGGCAGGATCGCCGCATGGCGAAGCGCTCTGAGAAGGATCTGGCCGCGCTGCCCGACGAGTGGGCTCCGCAGATCGAGAAGACGTTCACGCAGTTGGCGACGACCGGTCCCAAGCTGATGAACAAGGGCCGCAAGCTCGCCAAGGAGAAGGGCGCGAAGGTGCCCAAGAAGCACGTCGGCCAGGCGCCCACCGGAGCCCTGACCAAGAAGATCGTCGTCCTCGGCGGCCTCGGCGCACTCCTCGTCATGGCCGTACGCCGAGCGCTCGGCGCCGGCGGCGACTGGCAGGTCGCCCCGCCCGCGCCCACCGAAGAGGTCGACTCCGACCTCGGCTGACGCGTCAGCCGACGAGCGCCGGCGCCTCCGCGCGGACCTTGGCCTCGACACGACGCTCGACCACGAAGATCAGCCCGGGGACGAGGCCGGCGAGCAGCATCAGGCCGAGGAACGTGTAGGTCCACCCCGCGCGCATCGACAGGATGAACGCCGCGACGACGTACGCCATGTAGACGTAGCCGTGGCCGACGGCGACGATCGGCGTCAGGGTCTCTCCGAACGACTGGATCGAGCCACCCTCGGGGAAGAGGTACTTGCAGATCATGCCGATCGTCAGCGCCACCAGCAGCGTGCCGACGACGTAGGCGAGGACCTTGTAGGCAGGGAAGAGCTTCACGGCCGAAACGGTACCTGCGCTGCCCTTACGCCGGTACGTCGTCCTCGTCACCCTCGTCGGCTGCCTCGCCGTCCGCGTCCGGGTCGGCCAGCACGTCGTCCATGAGCCAGCGCCACCACATGAAGACCACGAAGCCACCGAAGAACCACCACTCGATGGCGTAGAAGAGGTTCCGGATCGCGGAGAACCGCGGCGCCGGCGGCAGCTGGTCCAGCTCCGCACGATCCAGGCCGTGGTCGGTGTCGGAGGCGATGACGTAGGCGCCGTACAGGTCCTGGTCGACGAAGTGCAGGGCGTCGGCAATCCGCAGCTGCGGCAGGACGTCGTCGGTCGTGTCGGTGTCGACCTCGCCCGTGCCCTCGGCCGGCTGCAGCCAGCCCTTGAGCGTCATTGGCCCGGACGGAGCGGCGGGCACCGACGACTGCGACGGGGTCCAGCCCCGCACGACGGGCATCGCGGACTTCGTGCCGTCGACCGTCACCGGTGTCACGACCCAGTAGCCCTCGACACCCGCGCGCTCGCGCCCGCTCACCAGGAACGTCGACTTCGGCAGCCACCGACCCGCGAACGACACCGGCTGGCCGACGTACTGACCGGGGAACGGGTCGTCCGGCCCGATCGCCTTCGCGAGCGGGATCGCGGAGACCGTCGTCAGGTCGCGGACGGCGGCTTCGCGCTTGGTCTTCCACGCGTCGAGCTGCCAGACGCCGAGCATCACCGCGGCGGCGAGGAGCACCACCGCGAGGAGGTGGACGCCCCAGTAGCGAGGCGACAGCGGATGGGGCCGTCGTTCCGGGGCAGGTGGCACGCGACCAGCCTACGATCAGGGCATGACGACGCGGATCCACCACCTCGACTGCGGAACGATGCATCCCCTCGGCGCCCCGGGCGGTCGGCTGATGCCACGGCGCATGGTCGCCCACTGTCTCCTCGTCGAGCGTCCGGAGGGGCTGGTCCTCGTCGACGCCGGCTTCGGCACCGGTGACCTCGCGGACAAGAAGCGGCTGGGCCGCCCGTTCCTCAGCCTGGTCCGTCCGGACCTGGCCCCGGAGCAGACCGCGCGCGCCCAGGTCGCAGACCTCGGCTTCACCGTCGAGGACGTCACGGACGTCGTCCTCACCCACATGGACGTCGACCACGCCGGCGGCCTTGGCGACTTCCCGCACGCGCGCATCCACGTCGCGGCGGAGGAGCACCGGGCGGCGATGGACCCCGCGACCCTGCTCGAGAAGCGCCGCTACATCCAGGGCCAGTGGGCCCATGGGCCGCAGTGGCAGCTGCACGAGGCCGGTGGCGACGACTGGTTCGGGTTCAGCGGCGTGCGCGCGCTGGGCGACGACGTCGTCCTGATTCCGCTGCGAGGCCACACCCGCGGGCACTCCGGTGTCGCGGTGCGTACGCCGGAGGGCGGCTGGCTGCTCCACGCCGGCGACAGCTACTTCTGGCACGGCGAGCTCGAGCGGCCGCCGGCGTACAACTACGGACTCGTCGGCTTCCAGAAGCTGATGGCGGTCCACGAGAAGGAGCGCCGCACCAACCAGGAGCGCCTGCGCGAGCTGCGCGCCGGCCACCCCGAGGTGACCATCTTCTCGGCGCACGACGAGACCGAGTTCAACCACCTCGCCTGACGCAGAGCGTGGGGGCCGTGCTCAGACGAGCACGACCGCCACGCCGACCGCGCCGAGCAGCAGGCCAACCGCGAACCACCCGCTCACCACCCGTACGCCGTGGATCGCGCGGGCCGCGGCGATGCCCGCCAGCCACAGGATCGTGGCGATCACCGCGAGGGTCACCCGGCCACCGACGGCATCGGTCGGCAGGGCGAGTGCCGCAAGCAGCAGGCCGACCGCGAAGTGCGCGACCGTCACGACGGTGAGCGACGACATCACCCACCGCTGCACCTGCGTGAGGCTGGCGTCGTTGACCGGCCGCACGGGGTTGGCGGGATCCATGAGGTGGCGCGGCCGGCGCTGCTGCCCGGTGCTCATCGTCAGATCTCCACCGGGGCACCGATGAGGCTGCCGTACTCGACCCAGGAGCCGTCGTAGTTGCGGACCTTCTCGACGCCGAGCAGCTCGCTGAGCACGAACCAGGTGTGCGCGCTGCGCTCGCCGATCCTGCAGTACGCGATCACCTCGTCACCGCCGAGCACGTCGGCGTACAGCTCACGGAGCTCGTCGTCCGGGAGGAAGCTGCCGTCCTCGGCCGCCGACTTCGCCCACGGCACGTTGACCGCGGTCGGGACGTGGCCGCGGACCTGCGGCTGCTCCTGCGGGAAGTGCGCCGGTGCCAGGATCTCGCCGGAGAACTCCGCGGGAGACCGGACGTCGAGGATCGGCGTCGCGCCGATGGCGGCGATCACGTCGTCGCGGAAGGCCCGGATCGACAGGTCGACCGGACGCGCGACGTAGCGCGTCGCCGAGCGGAAGACCGGCGTCGACTCCAGCGGCCGGCCCTCGAGCTCCCACTTCTTCCGGCCGCCGTCGAGCAGGCGCACGTCCTGGTGCCCGTAGAGCTTGAAGTACCAGTACGCGTACGCCGCGAACCAGTTGTTGTCGCCGCCATAGAGGACGACGGTGTCGCCGTTGGTCACGCCCTTCGCCGAGAGCAGCGCGCTGAAGCCGTCCTGGTCGATGACGTCGCGACGAGCCGGGTGCTGCAGGTCAGCGCGCCAGTCGAGCTGGATCGCGCCGGGGATGTGGGTGATGCCGTGGGCGGCGGTGTCTTCGTCCACCTCGATGACGACGACGCTGCCGAGGTTCTGCTCGAGCCAGTCGCCGTCCACGAGGACGTCTGTGCGGGCCATGGGTGCACTCCTTTTTCGTTGGTGTACTAACGATTTGTACACCAAGCATTGGTACACTCACAACATGAGCCGCAGCACACCGCCGTCCCTCGAGGGCATCGACAACCCCCTCGCCCTCGAGCAGCAGGTCTGTTTCGCCCTGGCGATCGCCTCGCGCACCGTCATCGCCACCTACCGGCCGCTGCTGGAGCCGATGGGCCTGACCCACCCGCAGTACCTGGTGATGCTCGCCCTCTGGCAGCAGGAGCCACTCCGCGTCAACGAGCTCTCCCGCCTGCTCCAGCTCGACCCCGGCACGCTCTCCCCGCTGCTCAAGCGGCTCGAGGCGAGCGGCTACATCCGGCGCGAGCGCGACCCGCACGACGAGCGCGCGCTGGCCGTCGTACTCACGGAGAAGGGGCGCGCGCTCCGGGAGGATGCGCTCGCCATCCCGCCGGCGATCGTCGAGCGCCTGGGTCTGCCGCTCGATGAGCTGCTCGACCTGCACAAGCGACTGACCCAGGTGATCGCCGCCGCGACCAGCTGAGCCGTCAGAGCCCGGTCGGCTCCTCGACGGGTTCCACCGAGTTGCAGATCGCGAACGGCAGCAGGTCGTCGAGCGTCACCGCCGCTGCGGCGTACGGCGCCTTCGGGCGGAGCCCGATCCGACCTGTCGACGGATCGTCCAGCACCTCCGGGCGGAACCCGTCGGTGAACCCCGGCGCACTGCGGATCACCGGCCATGCCCGCGTGATGGCGACGCGCTCCACCAGGTCAGCCCGCTCGGCTCCGAACCGCGCGGTGGCCAGCCCATCGGCGAACGACACCGAGAACGCCGGGAGATCACCCAGGTTGCGCGGATCCAGCTCGCCGACGAGCGTCGCCTGGTCCTCGGCCGTCGCGTCCTCGCCGAGCGCCGTCCGCACCGGCACACATCCCCGCCGCAGGTACGCCGACTCGGCACCGCTGTCGGTCAGGTCCGGAAGCGCGGGGTCCGACGCCCAGACCGCGTCGCCCTCCCGGGCCACGCCCTTCACGAGCAGGTGCTGGTCAGCCATCACGGTCACCCCCGCCAGCGCCTTCTCTACGAGCGCACCCTCGACCCGTGCCATGGGCAACCCGGGCCGGAAGGCGACGACGTAGCCCGCGCCTTCGGGGCCGGTGAAGCGCACCTCCCAGTCCACGTCGTCCTCGGTGAAGCCGTGGTCGAGCCAGAAGCGCGAGTGGTCCGCCGCGAGCAGACCGTCCGTCAGCACGACAGCGTCGCTCCGGACCCGCTCCCAGAACGCCGACCGGTCCGCCATCAGGTCGTCGCTCGTCATCTCCGGTACGCCGAAGCGCGCCCGGATCGTGTCGAAGTCCGTCAGCGTGACGACCTCGGCGTCCGCGGGCACGAGGGCCAGTGCGCGCCACACCTGACCGGTCGGGTGCGCCGGCAGGGCGAGCTGCGAGGGGATCTCGGTTGGCGACGGCTCCGCCGTGACGGGCGCGGCAGGCGCACCGCAGCCGCTGAGCACCACGGCCGTCAGTGCCGCTCCGAGCAGAATCCGCACCGGTCGAGGGTAAGCGCTCGACCCATCTTGACCGGTGTCAGCCGGTGACCGCCCGCAGCTTCGGCCGGGCCACGACCACGTAGACGATCGTGCCGACGAGGCCGAGGAAGATCATCAGCAGGATGTGGACCAGCTGCTCCTGGCCGGCCGCCCGCCAGACGTCGGTCGGCGTACGGACTGCCTCGATGAGGACGAGCAGCCACCAGATGAAGCCGACGACGAAGACCAGGAAGACGACGAGCAGGAGGAGGGAGCCGAGGGGGATTGCCATGCTCCGACCATACGGTCAGACGAGGCTCGCGATGAGCTCCTCGATGCGCTTCTTGATCTCGTCGCGGATCGGCCGGACCGCGTCGAGACCCTGGCCGGCGGGGTCGTCGAGCTTCCAGTCCTCGTAGCGCTTTCCGGGGAAGTACGGGCACTCGTCGCCACAGCCCATCGTGATGACGACGTCGGAGGCCTGGACCGCCTCGGTCGTGAGCACCTTCGGAGTGTTGGCGGCGATGTCGATGCCCTCCTCGGCCATCGCCGCCACCGCCATCGGGTTGATCTCGTTGCCCGGCTTGGAGCCGGCGGACAGCACCTCGATGCGGTCGCCCGCGAGGTGCTGGAGATATCCAGCGGCCATCTGCGAGCGTCCGGCGTTGTGGATGCAGACGAACAGGACGGTGGGCTTGTCGCTCATCGAGGCGGGTCCTTCGGGTGTCAGGCGCTGGGCTGGGGGACTGATTCCGGAGTCTGCGTGAGGGTTGCAGCCGGGTAGAGCACGCGGACGAGGACGACCGCGAGGCCCGCGCCGACGACTTGCATCGCGAGGAACATCGGCACCGAGGCGGGCGCGATCCCGGCGAAGGTGTCCGAGAACATCCGGGCGAACGTCACCGCAGGGTTGGCGAACGACGTCGACGAGGTGAACCAGTACGCCGCGACGATGTAGCCGGCGACCGCGAAGGCGATGGTCTCGGTGCGGCCCGAGCGGATGCTTCCGAAGATCACGATGACCAGGCCCAGGGTGGCGATGACTTCCCCGATCCAGAGGCCGCTGCCTGAGCGGTCTCGCGTGGAGATCGAGATGGCGTCGAGGTCGAACATCAGGTTCGCGACGACGGCTCCGAGGGCGCCGCCTGCCACCTGGGCGGCAGCGAAGCACGCGGCGTCCCGCCACGAGACGCCGCCGAAGAACGCCTCGACCGCGGTCACGACGGGGTTGAACGCCGCCGACACCGGCTGCAGCGTCAGGATCAGCGCGACGAGCATGCCGCCGGTGATCAGGCTGTTGGCCAGCAGCTGCAGGCCAACGTCCGAGGTCAGGTTCGTGGCCATGATCCCCGAGCCGATCACGGTCGCGACGAGGAAGGCGGTGCCGACGAACTCTGCAGCGACCTTCCGGACAAGATCGTCCTGACGGGCGCTCACAGGCCGCCCCCGATCAGCGCCGCGAGGTCGGTGAGGGCCTCGGCCCGGATCGAGTAGTAGACCCACGTCCCACGCTTGGCGCGGTCGAGGAGGCCGGCCTCGTGCAGCACCTTGAGGTGGTGGCTGATCGTCGGCTGGGAGAGGTCGAAGGCGTCGTTGAGGTCGCACACACACGCTTCGCGACCGTCATGCGCCGCCACGAGCGAGAGCAAGCGCAGCCGGACCGGGTCGGCAAGCGCCTTGAGCAGCGGCACGATGCGCTCCGCCTGCTCACTGGTCAGCGGCTCCGAGACGAGCGGCGAGCAGCACGCCACCGTTTCGACGGGCGTGAGTTCCAGGACTGATTTCGACACGCATCTATGTTGACGGACATCTATGTCCGTGGCAATCTCAGATATCGACAACGATCTATGTATTGGAGAAGCCATGTCACGCATCCAGCTCGCGCTCAACGTCGAGGACCTCGACCAGTCGATCGCGTTCTACTCGACCCTGTTCAACGCCACCCCGGCCAAGACCAAGCCGGGCTACGCCAACTTCGCGATCGCCGAGCCGCCGCTGAAGCTGGTCCTCATCGAGAACCCCGGCCAGGGCGGATCGATCAACCATCTCGGCGTCGAGGTCGCCGACAGCGACACCGTCGACGCCGAGCAGGCGCGACTGACGGAGTCGGGCTTCGCGTCCGTCGACGAGCGCGGCACCACCTGCTGCTACGCCCGCCAGGACAAGTTCTGGGTCGAGAACGCTCCGAACGGCGAGCGGTGGGAGATCTACACCGTGCTCGAGGCCTCCGAGACGTTCTCGGGCACGTCGGACGGCGAGGGAACGTGCTGCGGATCCGAGCCCCTCGAGCTCGCCCCGACGGCTACCGCGTGCTGCTGAGCACTGACGTGTCAGCTGCTGCAGGACGTGGAAAGAGGCCCCCTTCCACATGGGAAAAGGGCCTCTCACCTGTGGTGGAGCCTAGGGGACTCGAACCCCTAACCCCCTGCTTGCAAAGCAGGTGCGCTACCAATTGCGCCAAGGCCCCGATGCGCGTCGGACGCGCAAGGGTTGGAAGGTCAGGCAGGCGTGACCGGGTCGGTCGCCTGGGCCCACAGGGCCTGCTCCTCACGGGACGCGTCGAGCTTCTTCTTGGCGAAGACAGCGGCGGCAGCGGCCAGAGCGAGGAGAACGATCTTCTTCATGAGGCGAGAGGCTACCAACCCCACGCACGCACACGGAAAACGCCCCGGCACACGGCCGAAATGCGCACCGCCCGCGGTCCGGAAGGACTGCGGGCGGTGAGGGTGTGGTGCGCCTAGGAGGACTTGAACCTCCGACCCCCACATTATCAGTGTGGTGCTCTAACCGTCTGAGCTATAGGCGCGACAGCCGCAAGCGGCCGTGGTGTGAACCGTGGCGGAACGTTACCGGAGGCCCTGCCTCTGCAGCAAAACGAGGGGCCCGGAACGGCCCTGGGCCTGCGTCAGCGCTCGTCCTCGGCGAGGGTCAGCTCGATGCCGCCGAGCAGCGCCGCCGCCATGTTGTAGAGGAACGCCGTCAGCGTGGCCACCGCCGTGATCAGCACCGTGTCGACCACGGAGATGATCATGGTGAAGCCGAGGACCCGGGTGGTGCCCAGGTAGTTGTTGACGTCGAACCCGTCGCCGCTGCCACCCATGACGCCACCGACGGTGGAGTTGATCGAGTCCCAGACGCCGGCGATGCCGAGCACGGTCCAGACGACCGCGACCGCAACGACGGTGACGATGCCGAAGGCAACCGCGAGCAGGAACGACGTCTTCATGACCGACCACGGGTCGATCCGCGTCAGGCGCAGGCGCGCACGGCGCGGACGGCGACCCGAGGTCTCCGCAGCCGCGTCCGCGTGCTCCTTCGACTCCGGGTTCGCGTTGGCCCGCATCTCGACCGTGGCGGCCGAGATCGCACTGTTGATCCGCTCACCCAGCGTCTGCTTCGGCGCCTCGTCGCTCATCACTGCTCACTCTCGTCGGTCGGTACGGCCTGCACGTCGGTGGTGTCGACGGGGGCACCACCTGCGGTGTCACCCTCGGCGTCGGACGCGTCGATTGTTGCATCCTCCTCGTCGCGGGCCTCGACCGAGCGAGCGACGACGGCGACCGCGTCACCCTTCTTCGGCGTCACGAACTTCACGCCCATGGTCGAACGACCCTTGGCCGGGAAGTTGTCATCGATGGGGGAGCGGACCACCTGACCACCGTTGGTGATCGACAGGACCTCGTCGCCCTCGATGACGATGAAGGCGCCGACCAGGCCGCCGCGCTTCTCGTCCGTGAGCTGCATGGCCTTGATGCCGAGGCCGCCGCGCGACTGGACCCGGTAGTCCGAGATGCGGGTCCGCTTGGCGTAGCCGCCGTCGGTGATCGTGAAGACGTACTGCTCGACGACCTCGACAGCCTCGTCACCCGACTCCGCGGCCTCCTCGGCAGCGATCTGCTCGGCGCGGATGACCGACATCGACAGCAGTCGGTCGTCCTCGCGGAACTTCATGCCGGAGACGCCGGACGTCGCGCGACCCATCGGGCGCAGCTGGTCGTCGCTCGCGGGGAAGCGGATCGCCTGGGCCTTGCGGGAGACAAGCAGGATGTGGTCGTCCGAGCTCACCAGCTCGGCGCCGATCAGCTCGTCGTCGTCCTCGCGGAAGTTGATCGCGATGACGCCGGCCTGACGCGGGGAGTTGTAGTCGCCGAGGCGGGTCTTCTTGACCAGGCCGTTCTTCGTGGCGAGCACGAGGTACGGCGCCTGCTCGTAGTCGCGGATCGCGAGCACCTGGGCGATCGACTCGTCCGGCTGGAAGCTCAGCAGGCCGGCGACGTGGCCGCCCTTCGCGTCACGACCCGCCTCCGGCAGGTTGTACGCCTTGATCCGGTAGACCCGACCGGCCGTGGTGAAGAAGAGCAGCCAGTGGTGGTTGGTCGTGGAGATGAAGTGCTCGACGACGTCGTCACCCTTCAGCGACGCACCACGCACGCCCTTGCCGCCACGCTTCTGCAGCCGGTACGCCGAGGCGAGCGTGCGCTTGGCGTAGCCACCGCGGGTGATGGAGACGACGAGCTCCTCGTCGGGGATCAGGTCCTCCATGGACATGTCGCCCTCGGCCGCGACGATCTGCGTACGGCGGTCGTCGCCGTACTTCGCGACGATCTCGGCGAGCTCGTCGATGACGATCTGACGCTGACGCTCCGGCTTGGCGAGGATGTCGAGGTAGTCGGCGATCTCGAGCTCGATCTCGGCGAGCTGGTCGATGATCTTCTGTCGCTCGAGCGCGGCCAGGCGGCGCAGCTGCATGTCGAGGATCGCGTTGGCCTGGAGCTCGTCGATGTCGAGCAGCTCGATGAGGCCGCGGCGGGCGTCGTCGACCTCGGGCGAACGACGGATCAGCGCGATGACCTCGTCGAGCATGTCGAGGGCCTTCACGAGGCCGCGCAGGATGTGCGCCCGCTCCTCGGCCTTCGCCAGCCGGAAACGCGTCCGACGCTGGATGACCTCGATCTGGTGGGTCACCCAGTTGCTGATGAACTGGTCGACCGTGAGCGTGCGCGGCACGCCGTCGACCAGCGCGAGCATGTTGGCCGAGAAGTTGGTCTGCAGCTCGGTGTGCTTGAAGAGGTTGTTGAGCACGACCCGGGCGACCGCGTCGCGCTTCAGCACGACCACGAGGCGCTGGCCGGTGCGCGACGAGGTGTCGTCGCGGACCTCGGAGATGCCCTGGATCTTGCCGGAGTCGGCGAGCTCGGCGATCTTCAGCGCAAGGTTGTCCGGGTTGACCATGTAGGGCAGCTCGGTGATCACCAGGCAGGTGCGGCCGCGGTTGTCCTCGTCGACCTCGACGATGGCCCGCTGCGTGATGCCGCCACGACCGGTGCGGTAGGCCTGCTCGATGCCGCTGCGGCCGACGATGAGGGCACCGTTGGGGAAGTCGGGGCCCTTGACCCGCTCCATCACGGCTTCCTGCAGCTCCTCGCGCGTGGCGTCGGGGTGCTGCAGCGACCAGGTCGCCGCCGCGGCGACCTCGCCGAGGTTGTGCGGCGGGATGTTGGTCGCCATGCCGACTGCGATGCCCGCAGAGCCGTTGACCAGCAGGTTGGGGAAGCGCGCCGGCAGGATCGTCGGCTCTTCGGTCTTGCCGTCGTAGTTGGGCGTCATGTCGACGGTGTCTTCGTCGATGTCGCGCACCATCTCCATGGCGAGCGGCGCCATCCGGCACTCGGTGTAACGCATGGCGGCAGCGGGGTCGTTACCGGCCGAACCGAAGTTGCCCTGGCCGTGGATCAGCGGTGCACGCATGACCCAGGGCTGGGTGAGGCGGACCAAGGTGTCGTAGATCGCCGAGTCGCCGTGCGGGTGGTAGTTACCCATGACGTCACCGACGACGCGCGCGCACTTGTTGTAGCTGCGGTCGGGGCGGTAGCCACCGTCGTACATCGCGTAGAGCACGCGGCGGTGCACCGGCTTCAGGCCATCGCGTACGTCGGGCAGCGCGCGGCCGACGATGACCGCCATCGCGTAGTCGATGTAGGAGCGCTGCATCGAGGTCTGCAGCTCGATGGGCTCGACGCGGCCGCCGAAGGGAACGGGAGTTTCAGTCACGATACGTCTCTCTGATCTCGTCTACTCGAATCTAGGAATCTGTGAAGAAACTCAGATATCGAGGAAGCGGACGTCCTTGGCGTTGCGCTGGATGAAGGAACGGCGCTGCTCGACGTCCTCGCCCATGAGGATCGAGAAGATCTCGTCCGCGTGGGCGGCGTCGTCGAGCGTGACCTGGAGCAGGATCCGCTGGCTCGGGTCGAGCGTGGTCTCCCACAGCTCGTCGGCGTTCATCTCACCGAGACCCTTGTAGCGCTGGACCGCGCCTTCCTTGGGAAGCTTCTTGCCGTTGGCGAGGCCGTCGGCCATGAGCGCGTCGCGCTCGGCGTCGGAGTACACGAACTGGTGCTCGGCCGGCTTGTTCCACCGGAGGCGGTAGAGCGGCGGCTGCGCGAGGTAGACGTGGCCGTGCTCGATGAGCGGCTTCATGAAGCGGAAGAGCAAGGTCAGCAGGAGCGTGTTGATGTGGTGGCCGTCGACATCGGCATCCGCCATCAGCACGACCTTGTGGTAGCGCAGCTTGGCGATGTCGAACTCGTCATGCACGCCAGTGCCGAGCGCGGAGATGATCGCCTGCACCTCCTGGTTGCCCAGGACCTTGTCGATGCGTGCCTTCTCGACGTTGAGGATCTTGCCGCGGATCGGGAGGATCGCCTGGATCCGCGGGTCGCGCCCGGACTTCGCGGAGCCACCGGCGGAGTCACCCTCGACGACGAAGACCTCGCACTCCTCGGGGTTGTTGGACTGGCAGTCGGCCAGCTTGCCCGGGAGGCCACCGCCACCGAGGATGCCCTTGCGGTTGCGGGCCAGGTCGCGCGCCTTGCGGGCCGCGATGCGCGCGGTCGCCGCAGCCTGCGCCTTGCGGATGATGTCCTTGCCCTCGGTGGGGTTCTTCTCCAGCCACTCGCCGAGCTGGTCGTTGACGACGCTCTGCGTGAAGCCCTTGGCCTCGGTGTTGCCGAGCTTGGCCTTGGTCTGGCCCTCGAACTGCGGGTTGGAGATCTTCAGGCTGATGATCGCGGTCAGGCCCTCGCGGATGTCGTCACCCGTGAGGCGGTCTTCCTTCTTCTTGACCAGGCCCCAGGTCTCGCCCCACTTGTTCATCAGCGAGGTGAGCGCCGTACGGAAGCCCTCCTCGTGCGTGCCGCCCTCGGGGGTGTTGATCGTGTTGGCGAAGGTGTGGACCGACTCGTTGTACGACGAGGCCTGCCACTGCATCGCGATCTCGAGGCTCATCGGGTTCGGGACGTCGTCCGACGTCTCCGCGTCGAAGGCGATGATCGGCGAGAGCACGGCCTTGCGCTTGTTGAGGTGGTCGACGTAGTCGGCCAGACCGCGGTCGTACTGGAAGACGATCTCGAGCGCCTCACCCTCGCGGTGCGGCTGGTCCTCGTGGTGCGCGTCGATGTCGTTGGAGATCGTGTCGTCCTCGACGGCGTCCGCGATCTCGGCGGCCTCGGGACGCTCGTCGCGCAGGACGATGCGGAGGCCCTTGTTGAGGAAGGCCATCTCGCGGAAGCGGGTCGTGATCGTCTCGAGGTTGTAGACGGTCGTCTCGAAGATGTCCGACGAGGCAAACCAGGTCACCGTCGTGCCGGTGCGCTCACCGTCCTCGAGCGGGCGGACCTGGCGCAGCGCGTAGCGCGGGACACCGAGGTCGAACTCCTGCTCCCACAGGTAGCCACGGTTCTTGATCTCGAGCTTGAGCGTCGTGGAGAGCGCGTTGACGACCGAGGAGCCGACGCCGTGCAGACCGCCGGAGACCTTGTAGCCGCCGCCGCCGAACTTGCCGCCCGCGTGCAGGACGGTGAGGGCGAGGGTCGCGGCCGGGAGCTCCTGACCCGGCGCGGTGTCGGTCGGGATGCCTCGACCGTTGTCGACGACGCTGACCGAGCCGTCGGCGTTGAGCCGGACGAGGATCTCGTCGCAGTGACCGGCGAGCGCCTCGTCGACCGCGTTGTCGACGATCTCCCAGATCAGGTGGTGGAGACCACGGACACCGGTCGAGCCGATGTACATGCCCGGTCGCTTCCGGACGGCTTCGAGGCCCTCGAGGACCTGGATCGCCGAAGCGTCGTACTCGTTGTTGACCTGGTCCTGCTCCGACACCCGGGAACCTCTTCGTAACTGGCGAGACATGCAGAAGGCCGCACTACGCGAGCGTTGCGACCTAGGTGATCCATGTTACCCGCGTACGCACGCGTAGCGGGGTTCCCGCCCCGGAATTGGGGACGATCTGTGTAGAAATCAGCCCGTACGCCGCGTTCTACGGCCCCGAGAACGCCCGAACAGGGGGTCGTCTGGGTCCCCCTATGGGCGGCCCCGCCCAACAGGGCCCATTCCGGCGCTGCTGGCGACAGGCCCGGATCAGCCGTAGGTGTCGCGGGGTCCGCGACCGTCGCGGGCGCTGATCCGGCCCTTCTTCCAGCTCGGCGCGGTCGGCCCCTCGATGTCGATCACGGTCACGGAACCGTGCCCGATCTCCTCGTTGAGCCGGCGGACGAGGGTCGGGGCGAGCAGCTTCAGCTGAGTCGCCCAGGCCGTGGATCCGGTGCGCACCGTGAGCCGGCCATCCGCGAACGCCGTCGGCTGGCAGTGCCGTGCGACCTCGGCACCGACGATGTCGGCCCAGCGGGCGAAGACAGCGTGGACCTTGAGGTCGAGCGTCCAGCCATGGTCCGCGACCAGCCGTCCGAGCGTCGTGTCGAGCAGCTGCGGATCGCGCTCGTCCGGGTGTGCGCCGGAGACGCGCGGCCCCTCCTTGCGGCGGGCCCGCTCCGCTGCATCGCTCGGCTTCCTGCGCTTGGCTCGCGGTGCGTTCTTCGCCGCGCCCGCCATCGACCGCGCGATGGTGCGGGCCAGGTCCAGCCCCGTCGCGTCGTGGTCGTCAGGGGCCGCCGGCTCCAGATCGGCCGCTTGGCCGGGATCGACGTCCGACTCGTCCTCAGGACTCACGCGTCACCACACCCTCACCGACCGCGTAGCGGGTGCCGGCCAGGGCAGCGGGCACGTCCTCGGCGACCGCGGCAGTGATCAGCACCTGCTCGGCACCTGCCACCAGGTCCGCCAGCTGCTCCCGCCGTCCGGCGTCGAGCTCGGCGAACACGTCATCGAGAATCAGGATCGGGTCGTCGCCCTCCGCCCGCAAGAGGTCGTACGACGCAAGCTTCAGCGCCAGCGCGAACGACCAGGACTCGCCGTGGCTCGCGTAGCCCTTCACCGGCAGGCGCAGCTCGCTGTTGCCGAGCGTCAGCAGCAGCTCGTCGCGGTGCGGGCCGACGAGCGAGACGCCACGATCGAGCTCGTCCTTGCGTCGTCGTTCGACCTCGTCGAGGAGGCGGGCCTCGAGCCAGGCGACCTCCATGACGCCGTCGCCCTCGGGGGCACCGTCCTCAGCAACCGAGGGGAGCGAGGCCTTGTACTCGATCGCCGCGTCATCACGGCCGGCACCGCGGGCCACCGTCGCGTAGGCCTTCCCGACGTACGGCGCGAGGTCGGCGACCAGCCGGAGCCGGGCAGCGAGGAACTCGGCGCCGACGCGCGCCAGGTGCTCGTCCCAGACCGAGAGCGTGGCGAGCGCTCCCTCGCGTGCGGATCCGCGGGCCAGGCCGGCGGTCTTGAGGAGGGTGTTGCGCTGGCGCAGGATCCGGTCGTAGTCCGACCGGACGCCAGCGATCCGCGGGGTACGCAGCACCAGCAGGTCGTCGAGGAACTTCCGGCGGTCCGACGGGTCACCCTTGACCAGGGTCAGGTCGTCGGGCGCGAAGACCACGGTCCGCACGAGCCCGACGAGCTCACGGGCGCGGGGGAGCTGCGTGCGGTTGATCCGGGCGCGGTTGGACTTGCCCGGGTTGATCTCGATCTCGAGCGTCGCGTTGCGACCGTCGCGGACCACGGCCGCGCGGATGATCGCTTGTCCGGCGCCCGCACGCACGAGCGGCGCATCGTTCGCGACCCGGTGTGAGGAGAGCCGCGAGAGGTAGTCGATCGCCTCGACCAGGTTCGTCTTGCCCTGGCCGTTGCGTCCGATGAACGCCACCGGACCCGGCTCGAGCGCGACGTCGAGGTCGGCGTACGACCGGAAGTCGTGCAGGGTCAGGTGGCTGACGTACAGCGGTCAGTCCTTCTTGATGGCATGGCCGCCGAAGCCGTTGCGCATCGCGGAGATCGCCTTCATCGCGTGGTCGTCCTCCTGGCGGGAGACGAAGCGTGCGAAGAGGCTCGCCGAGATGGCGGGCATCGGAACGGCGTGCTCGATCGCCGCCTCGACGGTCCACCGGCCCTCGCCGGAGTCGTCGGCGTAGCCCTTGATCGCGTCCAGGTGCTCGTCGGCGCGGAGCTGGTCGACCAGCAGGTCCAGCAGCCAGGAACGAACGACGGTGCCGGTGCGCCAGGAGGCGAAGACCTCGGGGACGTTCTCCACCATCTCGGTCTTGTCGAGCAGCTCCCAGCCCTCGGCGTACGCCTGCATCATCGCGTACTCGATGCCGTTGTGGACCATCTTGGCGAAGTGCCCCGCGCCCGGCTTCGGGCCGCAGTGCACCAGCCCGTCGGGGGTGTCCGCCGGCTTGAGGGCCTCGAACGCCGGCATCACCTTGGCCGCGTCCTGCTCGCTGCCGCCGTACATGAGGGCGTAGCCGTTCTCCAGGCCCCAGACGCCGCCGGAGACACCGCAGTCGACGAAGCCGATGCCCTTCTCGGCCAGGCTCGCCGCGTTGAGCGCGTCATCGGTGTACTTGGAGTTGCCGCCGTCGACGACGAGGTCACCCTCGGCGAGCAGCTCCTTCAGCTCGCCGATCGTCGAACGCGTCGGGTCACCCGCGGGCACCATCACCCAGACGACCGCCGGCGACGGAAGCTTGTCGACCATCGCCGCGAGGCTCTCGACGTCGGAGACCTCAGGGTTGCGGTCGTAGCCCACGACGGTGTGGCCTGCGCGGCGCAGTCGCTCGCGCATGTTGCCGCCCATCTTGCCGAGGCCGACGAGTCCGATCTCCATGCTGTCCTCCGTAGGTCGAGTGATCTCGATACGGCGCCGGAGCGCCTGCTCGACCACCGTGGGTCGAGCCCGTCGCGATCAGGAAAGCAGACGACGCGGCATCAGCAGGTAGCGGAATCCCGCAGCACCCTCGGAGCGGCCGCTGATGACGACCGGCTTGCTGGCCTGGGTGAAGGCGAGCTCCACGACCGACTCCTCGATGGCCGAGAGGCCGTCGAGCAGGAACGTCGGGTTGAAGCCGGTGGTGATGTCCTCGCCCGTGATCTCGGCGGCCAGCGCCTCGGAGGCCTGGGCCTCTTCGCCAGAACCTGCCTCGAGGGTGAGAACGCCGTCGGAGAAGGCCATCTGGACCGCCGTGTTGCGCTCGGCCACCAGGGCGACGCGCTTCACCGACTCGATCAGCTGGGCCTTGTCGACCACGGCAACGGTCTGGTGCTCGCTCGGGAACAGGCTGCGGACCTTCGGGAACTCACCGTCGAGCAGACGGGTCGTCGTACGACGGATGCCGCCGGCGACCTGGCCCTCGAAGCCGATGATGCCGTCGCCGGTGCCCGAGGCGGACAGCGCGATGGTGATCTCGCTGCCGGCAGTGAGCGACTTGGCGGTGTCGGCGAGGACCTTGGCCGGGACGAGCGCGGCAACCGACTCGTCAGGCGTGTTGGGGTTCCAGTCGAGCTCGCGGTGCGAGAGGCGGAAGCGGTCGGTGGCGAGCAGGTTGACCGACTCGCCCTCGATCTCGATCCGGACACCGGTGAGGACCGGAAGCATGTCGTCGCGGCCGGCGGCGGTGACCGCCTGGCTGACCGCCTGCGCGAAGGCGTCGGAGGCGACCGAACCGGTCGCAGCCGGCATGTCCGGAAGGCTCGGGTAGTCGTCGACCGGCATCGTCTGCAGCGAGAAGCGCGCCGAGCCACAGGTGAGCGTGACGCGCGCACCGTCGAGGACCACGTCGACCGGCTTGGCCGGGAGGTTGCGGCAGATGTCCGCGAGCAGGCGACCGGAGACCAGTGCGCTGCCCTCGTCGGCGACCTCGGCGGCGAGGGTCGCGCGGGCCGAGGTCTCGTAGTCGAACGTCGAGAGCACCAGGCCCTCCTGCCCGGCCTCGATCAGGAGACCAGCAAGGACGGGGACGCTCGGACGCACAGGCAGGGAACGCGCGGCCCAGGCAACAGCGTCGGCGAGGGCGTCGCGCTCGATGCGGAACTTCACTTCTCTTCTGCCTCCGTGCAGGGGAACGACAAGACTGGACTGTGCATCCTGCCATGCGGGTGGAGTGATCGGGAGGGCAGCGTCGAACCTGTCATTCGCCGGGAGGCTCCGTCGTGTGGTCCGCGGGAGAGGTTGTCCCCAGAAAGTCAGCAGGAAGTCGTTGGACGGTCGATGGGAACTTGATAGGTCTCATCGTTGTCGTAGGTTCCGTGGAAACTGTGGACAACTCGTGTCTGTGCAGGTCAGACCCTGAATTCGTGTGCACATGCCCTGTGGGCGAGCAGGGGATGAATGACAGGCACCTGTGGTCTGGCGAGCGGCATGTGCGCTGTTCCCACACTTGTCCACAGATCACTCATTTGTGATTCGGACCTGAAACGACAGGAGTTCCACAGCCTCGAGGGGCCGTGGAACTCCTGTCATTCGGGCTGCGTTGTGTCCGCGGAGCGGGATTCAGCCGGCGCGCGTCTGCATCTTGATGCGGTTCGTCAGCTCGGAAACCTGGTTGAAGACGGCCCGACGCTCGGCGAGGAGGTCCTTGATCTTGCGGTCGGCGTACATGACCGTCGTGTGGTCGCGGCCGCCGAACTCGCGCCCGATCTGCGGCAGCGACATGTTGGTCAGCTCCCGGCAGAGGTACATCGCGATCTGGCGTCCCGTCACGAGGTGCCTGCCGCGGCTCGGGCCGGTCAGCTCGTCGATGGTGACCCCGAAGTACGCCGCCGTCTGGGCGATGATCTGCGCGGCGGTGATGTCCGGCTCGCCACCTTCGGGCATGAGGTCCTTGAGCACGATCTCGGCCAGGGTCATGTCGACCTCCTGGCGGTTGAGGTTCGCGAAGGCGGTGACGCGGATCAGCGCACCCTCGAGCTCGCGGATGTTGGTCTGCACCTTGGACGCGATGAACTCGAGCACCTCCGGCGGAGCCGTGAGGCGGTCCATCGCAGCCTTCTTGCGGAGGATGGCGATACGGGTCTCGAGGTCGGGGGCCTGGACGTCGGTGATCAGACCCCACTCGAACCGGCTGCGGAGCCGGTCCTCGAGCGCCTCGAGTCGCTTGGGCGCGCGGTCGGAGGTGAGGACGATCTGCTTGTTGGCGTTGTGGAGCGCGTTGAAGGTGTGGAAGAACTCCTCCTGCGTCTGCTCCTTGCCCTCGAGGAACTGGATGTCGTCGATCAGCAGGACGTCGATGTCGCGGTAGCGCTTCTGGAACTGACCCTGCTTGCCGTTCTGGATCGAGTTGATGAAGTCGTTGGTGAACTCCTCGCTCGACACGTAGCGGACCTTGGCGCCCTGGTAGAGCGAGCGGACGTAGTGACCGATGGCGTGGAGCAGGTGCGTCTTCCCGAGGCCGGAGTCGCCGTAGATCATCAGCGGGTTGTACGCCTTGCCCGGTGCCTCGGCGACCGCAACAGCCGCCGCGTGGGGGAAGCGGTTGGAGGAGCCGATGACGAAGCTCTCGAAGACGTACTTGGGGTTGAGGCGGGTCTCGAGCGCACTCGGTGCCTCAAAAGTCGAGTTGTCGACATATCCACTCATCGACTGTTGGGGAACCGGTGCGGCCTGGGCGTCGGCGACGTGGCGCCCGACGGGCGGGAGCTCCTCGGCGCTGATGCCGTGGTCAAGCTGCGGGTTGACCGTCACCGCGATGCGGATGTTGGTGCCGAAGGCCTCCGAGAGGGAGTCCTCGAGGCGCGTACGCAGCCGGCCCTCGAGCTGGGTGCGGGTGAACTCGTTGGGCACCGCGATGATCGCGGTCGTCTCGTGGAGGGTCACCGGCTCGCTCGTGCTCAGCCAGGCTCGCTGGTTGGGCTGGAGATCGCTGACGAGGTTGCGCCAGACGGTCGCCAGGTCCGGACTGGCCTGGGAGTTCTCCACTGTGCGTCGACCCTTCACCTTGTGCGACGACCGCCCCATACGGTCGTCTGCGTCACACTCGCGCCCCGTCGTCGTGAGTCGACGTCGGTTGTACTCCTGAGTTCCACAACTTTATCCACAGGTTGTGAGTCTTGCTCACGGGGTGTGGATGAACCCCTCGAACACACCCCTCAAGACAGGGTCCCGAGAGGTGTAACTGCAGGTCAGCGGCCTGATCGATGATCCACATGACCCACGTCACAGCCGCCGTGCCGACCGGCGTCGGAGGCTCGATCCGCCCCCGGTCAGAGGGCGAACCTAACCCGATTCACGGGCGTGCAGCAAGGCTTCATCCACAGGCAGGGGCGCCTGTGGTTTGACCCCCCGAAGCGCCCTCCCGTACCGTTGCTCAGTCTGTCCGGTGTCGACCGGTGCCGCATGTCCACGACATTCCCTCCATGAAGGCGGGGATGCGCGTGGGTGGGCGGTGCCAGCCGAACTCAAGCTGCCTGCCGACACACCGGACGTGGACTATCCCTGGAATCAATTCCCCGCATCGGAGAAGCAGTCGTGAGCAAGCGCACCTACCAGCCGAACAACCGTCGCCGTCACAAGAAGCACGGTTTCCGCCTTCGCATGCGCACCCGCGCCGGCCGCGCCATCCTGTCGGCGCGCCGCAGCAAGGGCCGCAAGCAGATCGCCGTCTGAGCTCGCTCGGGTCCGCCTCGGTCCTGAATCGCCTTGCTGCCCCGGGAGCACCGGCTCGTCTCCGGTGACGACTTCCGGAAAGCAACGCGTCATGGCCGTCGAGCCGGCACACGCACTCTGGTTGCCCATCTCTGGGTCCCTGAGGGCGGGTCGCCGGCTCGTGTCGGATTCGTGGTGAGCAAGGCCGTCGGCCCTGCTGTCACCCGCAACCGCGTGAAGCGCCGGCTGCGACACCTGGCCCGGGAACGACTTTCGTCGCTCCCGGGCTCTGCTGTGCTCGTGGTCAGGGCGCTGCCCGCGGCGGCAGAGGCGTCGTACGACGACCTCGGTCGCGACCTCGACTCCGTCCTGGAGCGGATCGCTCGATGAAGCACGTCCTGGTCGGGCTCCTGAAGCTCTATCGGCTGCTCATCAGCCCGCTCTACGGCCAGGTCTGTCGCTACCACCCGAGCTGCTCGGCGTACGCCCTCGAGGCGGTCCAGCGGCACGGGAGCCTGCGTGGCAGCTGGCTTGCCGTACGCCGGCTCGGACGTTGTCACCCCTGGGCAGCCGGAGGCTACGACCCGGTGCCCCCCACTCGTTCTGCTGCACCCTCCGCCCCCATTCAAGGAGCCTGAGTGTCCATCTTCGGTGCTATCGGCAGCTTCATCATGACGCCGCTGTACTACCTGATCTCCATCGTGCTGGTCGGAGCCCACAAGCTGTGGACTGCGATCGGCCTCGACCCGGCTGGCGGTGCCGCCTGGGCGCTGGCCATCGTCACCCTCACGCTCTGCATCCGCGCTGCCTTGATCCCGCTCTTCGTGAAGCAGATCAAGGCCTCGCGCAACATGCAGCTGCTGCAGCCCCAGGTGAAGGAGCTGCAGAAGAAGTACGGCCACGACCGCGAGAAGCTGACGCAGGAAACGATGAAGCTGTACAAGGACGCGGGCACCAACCCGTTCGCCTCGTGCCTGCCGATCCTGCTCCAGATGCCGATCTTCCTGGCGCTCTTCCGCCTCCTCAACAAGGCCTCGCACGGTGCCGGTCACGGCATCCTGTCCGACGCCCAGGCGACCCAGTTCGGTCACGCGGAGCTGTTCGGCGTGCGCATCTCGCAGACGTTCAACGGCGCCCACGGCGACCGCGGCATCCAGATCATGGCGCTGACGCTCGTCATCGCGATGCTGGTCACGACCTTCACCACGCAGCGCCAGCTGATGAGCAAGAACATGCCGAAGTCGGCGCTCGAGGGTCCGTACGCGCAGCAGCAGAAGATCCTGCTCTACGTCCTGCCGGTCGTCTTTGCCGTCGGTGGTGTCGCGTTTCCGATCGGTGTCCTCATCTACTGGACCGTGTCGAACCTCTGGACGATGTGCCAGCAGTTCTACGTCATCCGCAACAACCCGGTCCCGGGCACTCCGGCAGCCGAGGCCAAGGCGAAGCGTGACGCCCACAAGGCCGCTCGCCACGGTGGTGTCGCGACCAGCACCGCCACGGCGGTCGAGGAGCAGACTGCGCCCGAGCAGGCCGGTCCGGGGCGCCAGCAGCCCAAGAAGCAGACCCGTGCCCAGCGCACGAAGAACCGCCCCCAGGGAGACCAGAAGTGAGCGACGAGACCACCCCGGAGACGACCGTGACCGAGACCGCTGCCCCTGCGCGTCCGAGCCGTGTGGAGCGCCTCGAGAACGAGGGCGACATCGCTGCTGACTACCTCGAGGAGCTGCTCGACATCGCAGACCTCGACGGTGACCTGGACATGGACGTCGAGGGCGACCGCGCCGCCGTCTCCATCGTGGGCGCCGACCTGAACCAGCTGGTCGGAGCCAAGGGTGAGGTCCTCGACGCACTGCAGGAGCTCACGCGGCTCGCGGTGTACCGCGAGACCGGTGAGCGCTCGCGTCTGATGCTCGATGTTTCCGGCTACCGCGCGCGCCAGCGTGAGGAGCTTGTGAAGGTCGCAGAGCAGGCCGTCGCTGAGGCGAAGGAGTCGGGTGCCCCGGTCTCGCTCAAGGCGATGTCGCCGTTCGAGCGCAAGGTCGTGCACGACGCAGTTGCGGCCGCGGGCCTCAACTCGGAGTCCGAGGGCGTCGAGCCCCGCCGCTACGTCATCGTCCTGCCGGCCTGAAGGGCATGCATCCGTGAACGACGTTTCACGTGAAACACCCCCTGCACTCCCGGAGCCTCCGGCTTCGGTGCAGGGGGTGTTTTCATCCGACCGCCTTCCGATCCTCCAGGCGTACGCCGCGTCGCTGGCCACCGCCGGCGTCGTCCGTGGTCTGATCGGTCCACGGGAGGTGCCGCGACTGTGGGAGCGGCACCTGCTGAACTGCGGCGCGCTCGCGGCACTCCTGCCGCAGGACGCGTCCGTCGCTGACGTAGGGAGCGGCGCGGGTCTGCCTGGGCTCGTCCTGGCGATCGCCCGTCCTGACCTCACTGTCACCCTGATCGAGCCGCTGCTCCGCCGCACGACGTACCTGCAGGAGGTCGTCGACGATCTGACGCTCCCGAACGTGACGGTGATCAGGGGCAGGGCGGAAGCGCTGCACGGCAAGGAGCGCTTCGACGTGGTGACGTCGCGGGCAGTCGCTCCGCTCGAGCGTCTGCTGACCTGGTCGATGCCTCTCGTGGCGGCCGACGGCGCGTTGGTCGCCTTGAAGGGCAGTGGCATCGCCGACGAGATCGCAGAGGCTGGTGCAGTCCTGCGGAAATTCGGGTGTGCCGAACCCGAGGTGCTGCCGGTGGGTGAGGGTCTGATTCCCGAGCCGACGCTCGCGGTGCGCGTCAGGTGGGCCGACCCGGCCAGCGCCTCTCGGGTCCTTAAGGTCGAGTCTGCATCCGGCCCTCGCAAGGCGAATGGAGCTGCCCAGCGAAAGCAGCGTCGACGCTGAGTTTCACGTGAAACGCCCCCGATCGGTCTGACTGGTCGGGGGCGTTCGCTGTTTGCGTGTGGGACTCCAGCTCGACGCGGGTGGCTGTGCGGGAGGGTGCCCTGATCTGGGCCCTATGACCGTCGAAGGAGGTCCCGCGCGAAGCGCCGGGGAGCCAGGCCGGGTGGACGACGGCCCAGGCCGGTGGGTCGTGGGGTGTGGGAGGCGGGGCGGGTGATCCACGTGCCGCGCGTCGGGGCTGCGATTAAGGGGATGGGCACGTGTCGCCAGGCAGCTGCCGTGCGCATCAATGGTGCTTGCTGCGTGAGGTGCCGCGCGAGCGGCGGGAGTCGGACTGCTTGTTTCACGTGAAACGCCGCTCTGGGGCCGGACCAGAACTGGAGGTTGAGCAGCAGCCGCTGAGCGCCGGAGCCGCGGCTTCAGAATCAGCCCCGCTGGCTCGGCCTCCTGTTTGCTGCGACGGAACCATCGCGTGCGGCGCCTGTCCGAACGTCCCAGTGCCACAACCTGCCGGTTGGTCGCCGGCCGCTGCTGGCTGTCGGGCCTGGGCATGCCAGCCGCCGACGTCCAGGCGAGCTTCAGTCGCGCGTACCGCTGACCATTGCGACGGCACCGAGGGCACAGGCGGCCTAGTGGACGCGAAGACCTGAAAGTGCAGAAGCTCCGCCTGTGGACCGCGACTGGAGAGTGCCGCAGGTGCACCGGTAGTTTTGGTCTTCGCGCCTGACCCATGGGGTGGGCGCGAAGCACGGACACGTTCTGTTCGTGGGGTGTGGCTCTCGGGTCTGCCTGAGTTTTCCACCGCCCGCGAGGTCGCTCTGAGCGCACCATCCACAGGCAGACGCAATTCATCCACAGGAAGAGGACCTCGTGGTTTCACGTGAAACGGGTCAGGGTTTCGTGGTCAGGACCGCCGCCGATCTGGCTGATGCGGGTCCGGCTTTCGCGGACGAGACGACTCCACTGGCACGAGCTGCCGAGCACACTGTGCTGGCTCGGCAGGGTGCGATGGACCGTCCGGCGATCACGCGCCCGCAGCGCACGCGGGTGATGGTCGTCGCGAACCAGAAGGGCGGCGTCGGCAAGACCACCTCGACGGTCAACCTGGCCGCGGCCCTCGCGCAGCTCGGGCAGCGGGTGCTGGTGATCGACCTCGATCCCCAGGGCAACGCCTCGACGGCCCTCAACATCGAGCACCGTCGTGGGGTGCCGTCCACCTACGATCTGCTCGTCAACGAGGACAAGCTCGCTGACGTGATGCAGCCGTGTCCCGATCAGGCTGGTCTGTGGGTCGTCCCTGCGACGATCGACCTCGCCGGTGCGGAGATCGAGCTCGTGTCGATCGTGGCGCGCGAGTCGCGGCTGCAGAAGGCGATCTACGCCCACGAGTGGGTCGGCACCGCTGCCGAGGCCGGCGACGACCGCTTCGACTACGTGATCATCGACTGCCCCCCGTCACTGGGCCTGCTGACGCTCAACGCACTCGTGGCGGGTGCGGAGATGGTGATCCCGATCCAGGCGGAGTACTACGCCCTCGAGGGACTCGGCATGCTGCTGGAGACCGTCGAGATGGTGAAGAAGCACCTCAACCAGAACCTCGACGTGTCGACGATCCTGCTGACCATGTACGACGCGCGCACCCGTCTCGCCTCGAACGTCGCCGAGGAGGTGCGCGAGCACTTCGGCGACACCGTCCTGAAGACCTACATCCCGCGTTCGGTGCGGGTCTCCGAGGCACCGTCGTACAGCCAGACCGTGATGACCTATGACCCGGGCTCGCCGGGCGCGCTCTCGTATCTCGAGGCTGCCCGCGAGATGGCCCGCAAGGGGGAGCAGCGATGAGCCAGCAGCAGCGACGTGGTCTGGGCCGTGGCCTGGGCGCCCTGATCCCGACGGCACCTCTGGAGGACGCCGCTCCGGCGACCGCTCCGGCGGCTGGGGGAGCGTCGACGGGCCCCGCGTCCGCCGCTCCGCTGAACGGTGCTCCTGCGGCCGCCAACGGTGTGCCAGCGGCCTCCGCCGCTCCGGCGGGTGCGAGCTCTCCGGGACAGGCCAACGGGTCCCTCAACGCGGTGGCGGGTGGGGAGATCCCGGCCGGCGCGTACTTCGCTGAGCTTCCGATCAAGCAGATCGTGCCGAACGCGCGCAACCCGCGTCAGGTCTTCGAGGAGGAGGCACTGGCCGAGCTCGTGCACTCCATCCGTGAGGTGGGCTTGCTGCAGCCGATCGTGGTCCGCCAGACCGGGCCCGAGGCGTACGAGCTGATCATGGGTGAGCGGCGCTGGCGCGCTTCGCAGGAGGCCGGCCTTTCCGCCATCCCCGCGATCGTCCGTCAGACCGAGGATGACGACATGCTCCGGGACGCCCTCCTGGAGAACCTGCACCGCTCCCAGCTCAACCCGCTCGAGGAGGCGGCTGCGTACCGCCAACTGCTCGACGACTTCGGCTGCACGCACGACGAGCTCGCTGGCCGGATCGGCCGCTCGCGTCCGCAGATCAGCAACACCCTGCGACTGCTCAAGCTCTCCCCGGCCGTCCAGCGGCGGGTAGCCGCGGGTGTCCTGTCCGCAGGTCACGCGCGCTCGCTCCTCGCCGTCGAGGACCCGGAGATCCAGGACCGGCTCGCCCAGCGCGTTGTTGCCGAGGGGATCAGTGTCCGTGGCCTCGAGGAGATCGTGGCTGTCGGTGAGCACGGCGGCCGTGCGACCCAGCGCCCGCAGCGCGCGAAGATCACCGCGCCCGGTCTGGGGGAGATCTCGGACCGCCTGAGTGACCGCCTCGAGACCCGCGTGAAGGTCGAGCTCGGCAAGGCCAAGGGCCGGATCACGGTGGAGTTCGCGACGCTCGACGACCTCCGGCGGATCACGGACATCATGGATCCGCGCAACCGCAACGACCGGGTGATCTGATCCCTTCAGTCGCTAGAGCGACAAGGCGATAAGTCGACAAAACGACGCGGCGCCTGGTTTCCCGTGAAACATCGGGAGACCAGGCGCCGTTGTCGTTCTCGAGCAGACCGCGTCCAGCGGGGACGTAGGTCAGGCGTCAGACCGGTCGTCGACCAGGAAGTGCGTCTCCGAGCGAGGGCGCAGGTACGCCACGTAGTAGGCGGCGGCGATGAGCATCAGCGCACCCACAGCCAGCAGGTCCTTCATGGCGGATTGCTGCAGGGCGTAGCCGACGCCGACGATCACGAGGATCGGTGTGACCGGCCACAGCGGCATCTTCCACCCGGCGTGCGGGGTGCGGCGTACGAAGAGGGCGGCGATGGCCACGACCAGGTAGACGGCGCCGAGGATGACCGAAGTGATGCCGAGCAGGGCCTCGATGTCCATCAGCCAGGCCATCAGCGCACCCGGAACGCCGATCACGACGGTGGCCATGACGGGGGAGCCGAAGCGCGGGTGAAGGCGCGCTAGGGCGGCGTTCACGACGTCCGGCCATGCGCGGTCGCGTGCGGTGGCGTAGACGACGCGCGAGTTCTGGATGACCATCACGATGACGGCGTTGAGGATGGCGATGGCGATGCCGACGCTGATCGCCGCGGAGGTGCGGCTGCCCGCCCATTCGGTCACGTAGTCCGGGAAGGTGCCCGTTGCCAGCTCGTTGAGCGAGCCGACGCCGAGCACCGTGGCCGCGGTGGGGATCACGATGATCGCGGCACCCAGCGCCAGTGATCCCATGACCGCCAGCTTGACGTTGCGGCGCGGAGCCACCATCTCCTCGGCGAGGTAGGTCGCTGTCGTGAAGCCGGAGCAGGTGAAGATCGCGATGGCGAGTCCGGACAGCAGGACGCCGGCGGTGAAGGGGGAGAGCGAGCTGCCGTCCGTGACCTGGGCGTGCCACAGGGTGTCGACGCCGCGCTCTGCGTGCGAGAAGCCGAGCCAGGCGACGGCGGACGCCGCCACGGTCTCGACGATCAGGAAGAGCCCGGTCACGTACGCGTTCGACTTGATGTCCAGCACGCCGGTAGCGGTGGCGAGCAGCATGACGACGGCGCCGGTGGTCGCGCGGTCGAGCCCGACGATCGGTGCCAGATAGTCAGCGGTGCCGAGCGCAATGACCGGCGGGATGACGATCAGCGTGGCCGAGGTGAGTGCGAAGGTCAGCCAGCCGGCGGCCCTGCCCAGCGTGTGGGTGACCATCGCGTACTCGCCGCCGCTGCTCGGCGTACGCGTGCCGAGCTCGGCGTAACAGGCCCCGACCGCAGCTGAGATGAGTACGCCGACGAGCAGCGTCATGACGACACCCGAGCCCTGTGAGGCAAGGAGCTCGGGCACGATGATGAAGAGGCTCGATGCCGGTGTGACGCACGAGAGCGTCAGCAGGATGGCGGCCGTCAGCGTGAGGACCGGCTTGAGCCCCGGTCCGTCGGCAGCGGCGTCGCTCGCTGTCGCCACATCGGGCGATTCGGTGGGGCCGGACAGGGTCGACATGGTCACCTCGTGAGTGTGATTTGAACAACATACAAACTGTGGTGTCCTGAACTATGAACCTCGCCTCCCACTAGGGTCAAGGGGTGACCACGGAAAAATCCCCACGACGCCATCGTCGTCTCGATCGTCCCCGGGAGCGAGTGCTCGAGGTCGCCTGGGAGCTGCTCATCGAGCGCGGCCTCGCCGACCTGACGCTCGCGGAGCTCGGACGACGCGTGGAGACGAGCGCCGGACACCTCCTCTACTACTTCGGGAGCAAGGACGGCCTGCTGCTCGAGGTGCTCCGTTGGAGCGAGGCTCAGCTGTGGGCACGGTGGGAGGAGTCGCGCGCCGAGGAGGTCACCTTCGGGGAGCGATTCGACCTGTTCTGTCGCCAGTTCATGCCGCAGGGCCTGGGGGATCCGCGATGGCTGGTCTGGATCGAGGTCTGGCCCCGCGTGCTCCGCATCGAAGAGCTCCGTGCGCCCTACGAGGAGCTCGACGCCGTGTGGCGCGACGAGCTCGCCCGACTCCTTGGCGAGGCGGAGGTCGACAACGCGACCGTCCTCTCCCGCCGGATCTGCGCGTTGCTCGACGGGCTGAGCGTCGCGATCGTGCTCGGCGAGGACGACGTGAGTATCGATGCTGCGGTTGACCACGCACGTGCGCTGCTCCCGGCCGAGCTCTCCGCCAGGGCGGGTGGCTGAGGCCCCGCCTCCCTTCCGCGGCCAGGCCCCGTCACCGCTTCGGTGGCGGGGCCGTGGTGCGTCTGCGCCCGAAAAATCTCGGGGCGATCCCTTGCGGCCGCTCGCGTCCGGGCTTACGTTGGGCGCCATGTTTGAATCACGTTCAAATACGGATGTCGGGTCCGCGGGGCGGATGATGCCGGCCGAGACCGCTGCCCACGACGCGGCCTGGATGGCCTGGCCCTCCGGGTCGTACACGCTCGGCGACACCCCCGCCGAGGCGGACGAGGCGCGGCGTACGTGGGCCGCCGTGGCGAACGCGATTGTCGACTTCGAGCCGGTCCACATGCTCGTGCCGCCCTCGGAGCGCGCGGCGGCGGCCCGCTTCCTCGACGAGCGCGTCACCGTGCACGAGCAGCTGCTCGACGACGCCTGGTACCGCGACATCGGCCCGACGTTCGTCGTCCAGGGCGAAGGATCGGATCGGCGTCTCGGTGCCGTCAACTGGGTCTTCAACGGCTGGGGCCAGCAGGACTGGGCCAGCTGGGAGCACGACGCGGTTGCCAGCCTCGTCGCTACCGAGGCCACCGGAGCCGCCCGGATCGACTCGCCGATGGTCAACGAGGGCGGCGGCATCCACACGGATGGCGCAGGAACGCTCCTCGTCACCGAGACGGTCCAGCTCGACCCCGGTCGCAATCCGGGGTGGACGAAGGCCGACGTCGAAGCGGAGCTGACCCGCACGCTCGGTGCGCGCAAGGTGATCTGGCTGCCCCGCGGTCTCACGCGGGACAGCGAGCGCTTCGGCACGCGCGGCCACGTCGACATCGTGGCGACCTTCGCCGACCGCGGCGTGGTGCTCGTCCATGACCAGCGCGACCCGGCGCATCCGGACCACGCGGTCTCCCGGGAGCTGATCGCCCTGCTCGAGGCCGAGACCGACGCCGACGGCAAGCCGCTGCACGTCGTACGGCTGCCGGCTCCGGCCACCCTCCGCGACGACGAGGGCTGGGTCGACTACAGCTACGTCAACCACTTCGTCTGCAACGGCGCCGTCATCGCGTGCTCGTTCGCGGACCCGGTCGACGAGGAGGCGCTCGCCGTCCTCGCCGACGCCTATCCCGGACGACGCATCGTCCCTGTCGACGCCCGGCCGATCTTCGCCCGCGGCGGTGGCATCCACTGCATCACGCAGCAGCAGCCGCGCGTCCAGCCCTGACTGTCGTGCCCTGACCGTTCGTCACTGATCCCAAGGACATCCCATGGAACTCATCACCTCTCCCGCCCTGCCCTCCCTCGCCCGCGCCAGCGAGGGCCCCGGCCGCACGCTCACCGTCGGCGTGGTCCAGATGCACTGGCAGCCCGACGCCGACGCCCACGCAGCGGCCCTCGCCAACGGCGTACGCCGCGCAGCCGAGGCCGGTGCGCAGGTCGTCTTCCTGCCCGAGCTGACGCTGTCGCGCTACCCCGCGGACTTCCGTCCCGAGGGTCGTCCGGCGGATCTCGCGGAGTCGCTCGAGGACGGGCCGACCCGCACCCTCGTCGCGAAGCTGGCCGCCGACAACGGCGTCTTCGTGCACGCCTCCCTCTACGAGGCGGCCCCGGCTCCGGACGGTTCGGACGACGGCCTCGGCTACAACACCGCGATCCTGGTCGCTCCCGGGGGAGAGCTGGTCGGCAGGACCCGCAAGACGCACATCCCGGTGACCGAGGGCTACTTCGAGGACCTCTTCTTCCGGCACGGCCCGGCGGACGAGCCGTACCCGGTGCACGTGCCCGACCTAGCCGGAGCGCCGCGGCTGGGCCTGCCGACGTGCTGGGACGAGTGGTTCCCCGAGGTCGCCCGCGCCTACTCCCTCGCCGACGCCGAGGTGCTGGCGTACCCGACCGCGATCGGCTCGGAGCCCGACCACCCGGACTTCGACACCCAGCCGCTGTGGCAGCACGTCATCGTCGGCAACGGGATCACGAGCGGGCTCTTCATGTGCGTCCCGAACCGCTGGGGCAACGAGGGCCGGGTCGACTTCTACGGATCGTCGTTCATCTCCGACCCGTACGGACGGATCCTGGCCCAGGCGCCGCGGTCGGGTGACGCCGTCCTCGTCGCGACGCTCGACCTCGACCAGCGCCGGGACTGGCTGACGCTCTTCCCGTTCCTCGACACCCGTCGCCCGGACACCTACGCGAGCCTCACCGCTCCGCGCTGAGCGGAGGGTCAGGCCGGGAGGACCGGACGACCCTCGTAGAACGTCTGGAGTACGACGGTCGTCCGGGTGCTGACCGACGCGGCGCTCCGGATATCGCGGATCAGGGACTCGAGGTGGCGCGGCGAGGCCACGCGAACGAAGAGGATGTAGCTCGCATCGCCGGCGATGGAGTGGCACGCCTCGATCTCGGTCAGGTGCTCCAGCAGCTCGGGAGCGTTGTCCGGCTGACCCGGGTCGAGGGGAGTGATCTCGACGAAGGCGGCGAGCGGCTTGCCCACCGCGGCGGGCTCGACCATCGCGCGGTAGCCGGTGATGACGCCGCGGGACTCGAGACGCCGGAGGCGGGTCTGCACTGCGGAGACCGAGAGGCCGACGGCAGCGGAGAGATCGGCCAGTGTCGTGCGGGCGTCGGCGCACATCGCGCGCACGATGCCCTCGTCGATCGGATCGTCGAGGGGCGCGGGCGTTGCGTCGGGCACGGACATGACGGCGAGGCTAGCAGCCAGGACCGGTAACGAACCGAAAAAGTTCCTGCGCTGGAGCGATGCAAACGGAAAATCTGTCCGTACGCTGGCAGGGAACCCGTTCCCACGATTTCCGCATCGGAGGTCCGTCCATGTCCACGCAGCAGCTCGGCGCCCACCCGTCCCGCCCGACGCAGTCCGTCATCGGCGAGCCGGAGGTCGTCGAGGACGTGGTTGGGGCGCGTGACGTCGAGACGAGCGAGGCGTGGCTGAGCCTCAAGGCAGCAGCGACCGCACTGCAGGCGCTCCAGGTCCAGGACGGCTCGGTGCCCGATGCCGGCAACCACCCGGCCGCGCAGGACCTGGTCGCGACCATCACCGATGCCGTCGAGGCCTTGCGTCCGGCGTTCCCCCACGACGACGCCTATCTGCGTGCGTGCGTGCGGGACTTCGGGCGCTGGGCAGCGGGCGGGTTCGGCGTACCGGACTTCCTCGACTCGCTCCTCGCCTTCCAGCCGCAGCAGCAGCGCATCGACGGGCTGCGTCACCTCGTGGTCTTCCCGATGTACACGCAGAACGGCTCCTCCGATCGGCACGTCGAGGCGTTGCTGGTCGAGGTGATCTGGCCGGAGTTCGTGGCACACCTCGAGGCGGGGGACTACGGCAACCGGCTCTTCGTCCCACTGCGTCTGCTCGACTTCACCCCCGGCTACGACACCAACAGCGCCGTGCTCTTCCCGGAGACGGTCGCCGTGCGCGAGACCCCGACGTTCAGCTGGGGAGCGATCTTCCAGGACCGGGAAGCCGCTCGCTTCCGTCGCGTCGTCGCGGCCGCGGCTTCCACCACGGACCTCGCCCTCCCCGAGGAGGCGGCCCGGATGCTTGCGGATCAGGCACTCACGGAGAAGACCTTCGTCGTCTGGGACCTGATCCACGACCGCACTCACATGCGGGGCGACCTGCCGTTCGACCCGTTCATGATCAAGCAGCGGATGCCGTACTTCCTCTACTCGCTCGAGGAGCTGCGGTGCGACCTGACGGCGTACCGCGAGTGTGTGCGGCTCGAGGCGGTGACCGAGGATGCGGAGACGCTGGAGCACGCGCGGCTCGTGCAGTACGCCGTGCTCTTCGACCGCATCTTCCGGTTCGCGATCACGGGGTCGCGGGTCCGCAACTACGACGGGCTCGGCGGCCAGCTGCTCTTCGCGTGGCTGCACCAGCGTGGGGTCCTGCACTGGACCGACACCTCGCTCGCCTTCGACTGGGACGGGGTGCCGGCTGCGGTCGTCGCGCTCGGCGAAGCGATTGACGACCTCTACTGGCGATCGATCGACCGGCCGAAGACGGCGCACTGGCTCGCGGCGTACGACCTGATCCGCTCGACGCTCACGCCGCACCCGGCCTCGGTCTGGGCGCGCGGGCTGCCGGACGAGATCCTGGCCGGGGCGCCGAAGGGCTACACCGATGCGGTGCTCGACGACGAGTTCCCGCTGTCGATGTTCTACGAGTCGCTCGACAAGAAGATGCGACCCGTCATCGAGTCCACCGCGGGGATGGTGGGCAGCTCGGAGGTGCTGCTGCCGTGACCTCCCTCCATGACGAAAGCGTCCGGGGCTTTGCCTCGGACAACTACGCCGGCATCCATCCCGAGGTGCTGGCCGCGATCGCCGCTGCCAACGGCGGCCACCAGGTCGCGTACGGCGAGGACGTCTACACGCAGCGCCTGCAGTCGGTGATGACGGAGCAGTTCGGCGAGGGTGCCGAAGCCTGGCCGGTGTTCAACGGCACCGGTGCGAACGTCGTCGGGCTCCAGTCGATGCTCCCGCGCTGGGGTGCGGTGGTCTGCGCGACGACCGCGCACATCCACACGGACGAGGCGGGTGCCCCGGAGCGTGTTGCGGGCATCAAGCTGCTGCCCGTCGAGACGCCTGACGGCAAGCTGACCCCCGAGCTCCTCGACCGCGAGGCGTGGGGCTGGGGTGACGAACACCGGGCCCAGCCGCTCGTCGTCTCGATCGCCCAGTCGACGGAGGTCGGCACGGTCTACACGCCGGAGGAGCTGCGGTCACTCTGCGATCACGCGCACGGGCTCGGCATGCGCGTGCACATGGACGGCGCCCGGCTCGCCAACGCGGCCGCCTCCCTCGGAGTCGGGCTGCGCGAGATCACGCGCGATGTCGGAGTCGACGTCCTCAGCTGTGGCGGGACGAAGAACGGCGCGATGCTCGGCGAGGCGGTGGTCGTGCTCGACCCGGCGGCCTCGTCCGGGCTGCGCTACCTCCGCAAGCTCGACATGCAGCTCGCATCGAAGATGCGCTTCGTGTCGGCGCAGCTGATCGCCCTGCTCGAGGGGGATCTGTGGCTGCGCAACGCGAGCCACGCCAACGCAATGGCGCAGCGGCTGCGTTCTGGCGTCGAGTCGGGCCTCGCGGACGGCTCGATCCGGGGCGTCGGCCTCGACCGACCGACCGAGGCGAACGGCGTCTTCGCCACGCTGCCGCAGGGAGTGGCCGATCGGGTGCGTGCTGAGGGTTTCCGCTTCTACGACTGGGACCTGGCCACCCGTGAGGTGCGCTGGATGTGCAGCTTCGACACGACCGAGGAGGACGTCGATGCGCTCGTCGCGGCGGTTTCCCGTGAAACAGGGGCGCACTGATTTTCGGCGCAGGGTGTTGCGCGCCACACATCGGAGGCTTACGGTGGATCCAAGTTTGAACATCATTCAAAGATTGGTATCGATCATGAAGACCTACGACACCGTCGTCGTCGGGGCCGGCGTCACCGGCCTCACCGCTGCCTGGCGCCTCGTCGAGGGCGGGCAGGACGTCCTCGTCCTCGAGGCGCGCGACCGCGTCGGAGGTCGACTCCGCACCGAGGACCACAACGGCTCCGACTTCGAGATCGGCGGGCAGTGGGTGTCGCCGGACCAGGAGGCGCTGATCGCGCTGGTCGCCGAGCTCGGGCTGTCGACGTACTCCCGGTACCGCGAGGGCGAGTCCCTGTACGTCGACCGCGCCCGCATCGCGCGCCGCTTCACCGGCGAGGAGCTGCCGGTCGACGAGCAGACCGGCAAGGAGATCGACCGGCTGATCGGCGTCATCGACGACCTGGCGGCGCAGATGGATCCCGACCGTCCGTGGGAGCACCCGCAGGCGGCGTCGCTGGACTCCGTGAGCTTCGCGCAGTGGCTCGACGCCCAGACCACCGACCAGGAGGCCCGCGACAACATCGCGCTCTACCTCGGCCCGGCGATGCTGACGAAGCCGACGCACTCGTTCTCCGCGCTCACCGCGGTGCTGATGTCGGCCAGCGCCGGCTCGTTCACGCACCTGGTCGATGCCGACTTCATCCTCGACAAGCGCGTTGTGGGCGGACTCGCCTCGGTGCCGGCTGCGCTGGCCGCGCGTCTGGGCGACCGGGTGCGCCTCTCCGCCGACGTCACCCACGTGGCCTGGACCGCAGATGGCGCCGTGGTCACCGTCGATGGTGAGCAGATCGGCGCCCGCAACGTCGTCCTCGCGCTGCCGCCGACGCACGTCCGCCGGATCCGGATCACGCCGGAGCTGCCCGCCGAGCACCGCCACGCCCGCGAGCACCAGTCGTTCGGCCTGGTGATCAAGGTGCAGGCGGAGTACGACACCCCGTTCTGGCGGGAGGCCGGCCTGTCGGGCACGGGCTTCGGACCGTGGGAGCTCGTCCACGAGGTCTACGACAACACCCTGCACGGCAAGGCGACCGGCACGCTCGTCGGCTTCGTCTCCGACCTGAACGCCGACGCGCTCGGCCGCGTCTCCGCCGACGAGCGCCGGGCCGCGATCCTGGCGTCGTTCGCGGCGTACTTCGGTGACGCGGCGCTCACCCCGCGCACGTACGTCGAGAGCGACTGGCAGCACCAGGAGCTCACCGGCGGCGCCTACGCGACCAGCTTCGACGTCGGCAGCCTGACCCGCTGGGGCGCAAAGCTCCACGAGCCGGTGGGCCCGATCCGCTTCGGGTCGAGCGACATCGCCGGCCTCGGCTTCCAGCACGTCGACGGGGCGGTCCGCATGGGCACCCGCCTCGCGCAGAACATCCTGGATCAGCAGATCCTCGCGTCCTGAAGGAGAGCACCATGATCAGCAACGTCATCGACGGCAAGGTCGTCCCCGCAGCGGACGGTCGCACCAGCGACATCATCGATCCGCGCACCGGCGAGGTCCACGACACGGCCGCGCTGTCGGGTGCCGCTGACGTCGACGCGGCGTACGCGGCGGCGACGGAGGCGTTCCGCACCTGGCGTCGGACGACGCCTGCCGAGCGGCAGAAGCTGCTGCTCGCGCTGGCGTCGGCGCTCGAGGAGCGCGCCGAGGAGATCCTCGCCGCCGAGCTCCGCGACACCGGCAAGCCCGAGGCGCTCACCCGCGACGAGGAGATCGCCGTCGGCATCGACCAGCTCCGCTACTTCGCGGGCATGGCTCGCGCGCTCGAGGGTAGCGCGGCCGGCGAGTACATGGCCGGCCACACCTCGTACGTACGCCGCGAGCCGGTCGGCGTCGTCGGCCAGGTCGCGCCGTGGAACTACCCGTTCATGATGGCGATCTGGAAGGTTGCTCCGGCGCTCGCCGCGGGCTGCACCGTCGTGCTGAAGTCGTCGGACACGACGCCCGGGTCGGCCGCGCTGGTCGGCGAGATCGCCGCCGGCATCCTGCCGCCGGGCGTGCTCAACGTACTCGCGGGTGACCGGGAGACGGGCAAGCTCGTCGTCGCCCACCCGGCGGCAGCGCAGGTCTCGATCACCGGTTCCACGGGCGCCGGCAAGCAGGTCGCCGCCGCAGCCGCTCCGGACGTGAAGCGGGTCCACCTCGAGCTCGGTGGCAAGGCACCGGCGATCGTCTTCGGCGACGCCGATCTCGCGGCCACCGTCGAGGGCATCGTCGTCGGAGCGTTCTTCAACGCGGGGCAGGACTGCACCGCGGTGACCCGGATCCTGGCGCACTCCTCGATTGCGGAGTCGCTGGAGGCAGCACTCGTGACGGCGATCGCCGACGTGACCACCGGTCCGGATGTGGAGGACCCGTTCTACGGTCCGCTGAACAACGCCAGCCAGCTCGAGCGGGTGACGTCCGTCGTCGCCTCGCTGCCGGCGCACGCCCGCGTCGTCACGGGTGGAGCCCGGGTGGGGAGCCAGGGCTACTACTTCGCGCCGACGCTGGTTGCCGGCGTACGGCAGGACGACGACGTCGTGCAGCAGGAGACCTTCGGACCGCTGGTGACGCTGCAGACGTTCGAGACCGAGGAGGAGGCGATCGCGCTGGCGAACGACGTCGACTTCGGCCTCGCCTCGAGCGTCTGGACGAAGGACCACGGCACGGCCCACCGCTGTTCGATCGAGCTCGACTTCGGCTGCGTGTGGGTCAACACCCACATCCCGCTCGTGGCCGAGATGCCGCACGGTGGTTTCAAGCAGAGCGGCTACGGCAAGGACCTGTCGCGCTACGGCCTCGAGGACTACACGCGCATCAAGCACGTGATGCACGCGCACGGCTGATCGCGCCGCCCGCGAGCTGTAACGCGGGGTTCTCGTCGCCACTGCCCTCTGCAGCGGCGCACACGTCACGAGAACACCGCGTTACAGCGGGCGTGCGACGGGCGACGCCGCGGACACACGGCAGCCGTCGCGGCTCAGGCGAGGGCGGTGACGGCAGTGGTCAGGTCGGCGACGGCGCGCAGGCGGGCAGCGGGGTCGATATCGAGGGGCAGGTCGAGCTGGAAGCCCATGAACGCGGCGTCGATCAGCTCGGCCGCACGCGGCGCCAGGTCAGCAGCGACACCCGAGCGGACCAGATGGCCGACCAGCGCGGCGGTCCAGACGGCGTTCGCGTCACGGACGACGGAGGCGTAGGGCTCCTGGCCGAAGAGGCCGAGAGCCGAGGCCTCGACGTAGATACGGGTGCAGCGGTCGGCCGGGGCCGACTGCACGGCGTCCCAGAGATCGCCGACCGCGTCGCTGAGTCCGTTCGACGGCGGCAGGGCAGCGAGCTGGGCCACGGCCCGGTCGTTGGAGCAGCGCAGCACGTCGGCGACGAGCGCGTCCTTCGAGCCGAAGTGGTAGATCAGCATCCGGTCGCTGGTGTCGAGCTCGGCAGCGAGCGGGCGCAGGCTCAGGCCGATCAGGCCGTGCGCGAGCACGTAGTCCGTCGCGACCTCGGTCCAGGCTGCGCGGCGCTGCGGGTCCTTGGCGATGGCTGCCTCCTGCGTCGTCGTGACGCCGACTGTAGCAGGTGCTACATTGATGTGTAGCACCTGCTACATATTGAGAGGAACCACCATGTACGTCGCCTTCGGCCTGCTCGTCGCCGCCATCGCGCTCGAGGTCGCCGCGACCTCCGCCCTGGCGCGCGCCGACGGCTTCCGCGATCCGGTGTGGACCGCGGTCGTCCTCGGCGGCTACGCGCTCTCGGCCTGGCTGCTCGCGCTCGTCATCCGGCACATGCCGGTCTCCACCGCCTACGCCGTCTGGTCCGGGCTCGGCACCGCGCTGGTCGCCGTCATCGGCGTGCTCTGGCTAGGCGAGTCCCTCAACGCCGCGAAGGTCGCGGCGCTCGGGATGATCGTCGCCGGCGTCGTGGTGCTCAACCTGCAGGGCGCCCACTGACGCCGACGCGTCACTCCGCGGGATCGAGCGCGATCGCGGCGGCGTACACGTCCCAGCCGTAGGGAAGCGGCTTCTCCGCGTCGAGGGCCGTGCCGCGCGAGATCTGCGGCGTCGCCTGCGCGAGCAGCCGGCCGAGGAACGCCTGCCCCAGGAAGATCGACAGGCCGTAGCCGGGGCACCCCTGCGGTCCGTGGCTGAAGAAGTTGAACGACCAGTCCTCGCCGGCCTTCCCCTCGCTCCACTCCTCGGGTGCGAAGCGGTCCGCGAACGGCACCCGCTCGGCGTTGCGGTGGTTGAACAGGTTGTGGATCAGCAGCTGGGTGCCGGCGGGCGTCTTCTGCCCGTTGGTCCAGCGGTACTCCTCCGCCTGGACACGACCGAAGAGCGCCGTGGTCGGCCACAGCCGCATCGCCTCGAGGATGCACCCCGCGAGGTACGCCGACCCGGCGACGTCCGCGACCGACCCGCCGCCGGCGCCTTCCGCACGCGCCCGCGCCAGCGCGTCGGGGTGGGCGGAGAGCAGGGCGAGGGTCCGGTAGAGGTTGGTCGGCAGGGTGTCGCCCATCGCGAAGAGCCAGTGGATCAGCTGGCCCGGGACGTCGGTCTCGTCCGTGCTCGGAGCACCGGCGACCAGACCGGTGAGAGCCGAGGCGTCGGGCGAGGCAACGTAGGCGGCGAGGCGGGCGTGGAAGGCGTCGTACCCCTCGGCGGGGGCGCCGGGCATCTTGTTGCCGGCCGCCATCAGCGTGCCGAGCTCGTCGGTCAGCGCGGTGTCGTCCGCGGCCGCGGCGCCGAAGACGACCCGCCGGGTGAGCCGCTGGAAGGCCAGGTTGAGCGCCTCGTAGGAGAGGTCGCCGCCTGTCGCGAGCAGCGCGTCGGCTTCCTCGACCGCCACCGCGGCGAAGGTCTCAGCCAGCGAGTGGAGCGGCGAGGCCGTCTGGAGCACCGCCTCGGCGAAGGCCCGGCGGTCGGCCCAGAGGTCGCCGCGCGAAATGGTCAGCGCGGTCGGCTGGAAGGCGGTCATGCCCTTGCGCTTCGCGTCCGGGTCGGAGGCGAACGGCGACGGGCTGCCGCCAAGGACGACCCGCAGGTCGTCGGGGTGGGTGAGCAGGAGTGCCTCGTCGCCGCCGACCCGCACCCAGAACGGGTCGGGGCCGTACTTCGCCGCGAGCCCGGCGACCAGGCGAAAGGCGAGCGCATCCGCGGGAAGCTTGCCGACCGTGCTCACGACGCCGGGCCGCTTCTTGAACAGACCCTGCACGACGTTGGGGACGCCGACCTGGGCGGTGAACCGCACGCCTTCGACGATCGAGGCGTGCTTGAAGTCCAGGGCCATCAGATCTCCTGAGTGAGTAGGGGTTCGGGAACGCCGAAGGCGTCGACGAGGGTCAGGGCGTCATCGCGGAGCTCACGACACAACGTATCGACCGCGCGGGTCACGGACTTGGCCCGCTCGGTGGAGAGCCGGCCGTGCTCCATCCACCAGGCGCGGTCGCGCTCGATCTCGGACAGCGCGTGCAGGTGGCCGACCTTCGCGAGCAGGTCGCGCTCGGGACCCGCCGGCATCGCCTCGACCTTGGTGAGCAGGGCCTCGAGGACGATCCGCTCGGCATGGGCCGATGCCGCCGCGAGCAGGTGGTGCTGGCACCGGCTGAACACCTCGGCCGGATCGACGCCCGCGTCCATGCCGGCCTTCAGCCGCCGGGCGACGCTGCCGGTGATCCGCTCCTCGCGGGTCCGCAGCATCCGGAGCTGGTACGCCGGGTCGAGCAGGTCGCCGCCCGGCTCGCCCTCGTCGTGTCCCCGGGCAGCGTCGCGGACCCGCTCGATGACCGAGCGGGCAATGACCTTCTCGGCGAGCGTCTCGGCGGCCTGCCGTCCGACGTACCGCGCCATCGCGACGCCGTCGAGGGAGCCGAACTCGTCCTTCAGGTCGGTGAGCCGCCCCTTGCCGACGAGCTGGAGCAGGATCGTGTTGTCGCCCTCGAAGGTGGTGAAGACATCTGTGTCGGCCTTCAGCGCGGCGAACCGGTTGACCGCGAGGTAGCCCGCGCCGCCGCACGCCTCGCGGCACTCCTGGATCGTGCGGGTCGCGTGCCAGGTGGCGAGCGACTTGGTGGCTGCGGCGCGGGACTCCAGGGCGCGGCGGCGGCGTTCGGTCGTGGCATCGCCCGCGGTGAAGACCTCGTGGAAGTCGCGGGCCAGCCGCTCCTGGGCGAAGTGCAGCGCGTACGTGCGCGCGATCAGCGGCATCAGCCGCCGCTGGTGCTGGCCGTAGTCGAGCAGGACGGTTTCGGGCTGCCCCGCCGCGCCGAACTGGCGGCGCTCGGCTGCGTAGCGGGTGGCGATGGTGAGTGCGACCTTGCTGGCCGTGATGCCCGCTCCGCCGACGCAGACCCGGCCCTGCACGAGCGTGCCCAGCATGGTGAAGAAGCGGCGATCCGGGTTGTCGATCGGCGAGGAGTAGACGCCGTCCGGCGAGACGTCGCCGTAGCGGTTGAGCAGGTTGGTGCGCGGCACGCGGACGCCGTCGAACCAGATCCGGCCGTTGTCGACGCCCTGGAGGCCGAGCTTCGTGCCGCAGTCCTCGATCCGTACGCCGGGCAGCGTCGCGCCGCTCGCGTCGCGGAGCGGGACGAAGAGCGCGTGGACGCCGTGGTTCTCGGGCTGGCCGTCGGGGCCGTCGACGACGAGCTGCGCGAAGACCGCGGCCGCCTGCGCGTGCCGCGCGGCGTTGCCGATGTAGTCCTTGCGCGCGTCGTCGTCGGGAGTGTCGATGACGAACTCGCCGGTCGCCGCGTCGTACGTCGCGGTGGTGCGGATCGCCTGGACGTTGGAGCCGTGCCCGGTCTCGGTCATCGCGAACGACCCGAGCAGCCGCGCGGAGGCGATGTCGGCCAGCCACGCCTCGTGGTGCGGAGTGGTGCCGAGCTGGTGGATCGCGCCACCGAAGAGCCCGAACTGGACGCCGAACTTCACCAGCACCGACAGGTCGCCGTACGCCAAGGTCTCGAACGCCGCGACGTTGCCGCCGAAGTCGTCGCCTCCGCCGTACGCGGCGGGGAAGCCCGATCCGGTCAGGCCCTGCGCAGCGGCCGCCACCACCAGGTCGCGCACCCCGTCGCGGTAGGCGTCGCGATCCAGCGACTCCGCCTCGGTGTGGAAGGAGGCGTGCTCGACGAGGAAGTCGCGTGCCCGCGCGCGCAACGCGGCGTACTCGCCGTCCAGGAGGACGGCGAGCACGCCGGCGTCTGCGCGCGTCTGCGCGGTCTCGGTCATCGCGCGACCGGGTCCGGGGTCAGCCCCACGGAAGGTAGGACTTCACCGTGTCGGCAGCGCGGATGATCGTCGGCTTCTTGCCCGGCTCGGTGGCGCCGAGCTCGTGCCACGGTGCGAAGACCCGCTCGACGTCGCCGATGACCGGCTCCAGCTCCGGGTAGTGGCGGAGCAGGACATCCTTCATGGTGGCCTCGTTGACCCAGTCGAAGCCGGTCTTCGTGTAGCGCTCCGGGGTGAAGTCCGTGGTGAAGAAGCGGTCGCTCTTCAGGCGGCGCGACGCCATCAGGATGAAGATCCGGAACGCGGTGTCGGAGAACCCGAAGCCCTTCGGCGGCTGCTCGGCCTGCATGCCGATCTGCAGGTCGACCGCGTCGACGTCGCCGTTGTAGACCTCGTTGATCTCCTTGGCCCACTGCTTGTTGGGCGTGATGTCCTCGATCCGCTTGCGACGCGGCATCCGGAGCGCCTCGCGGAAGTCGTTGTAGCGCGGGACGCCGCGCTCGCGGTCGCGCACGATGTCGAGCGTGGCGAGGTCGGTGACCTGGCCGTCGATGCGGGTCAGGTTGCGCAGCGCGTTGGGGTAGTTGTGCAGGCAGACCGCGCCGGCGCTCGCCTTGCCGATGGAGTACCACTGGTCGCCCATCGTCATCGAGTCCATGAAGTCGCGCGTGTAGCGGCCCTGGATGTCGGTGAAGTAGGCGTCGGACAGGTGCAGGCCCGACTCCAGCGAGTAGAACGACCAGTCGTCCGGGATCAGCGGGTGCATCCGGTAGACCGAGACGAACTCCTCAGTGAGGGAGAACGGCGCCGAGTGGTGGTCGGTCGCCGAGCCGATGATGCCGGAGAGCGCCTCGGAGTCACCGACGCGGCCGACCTTGTCCTTGAACGCCTCGCCCAGCGCGCCGTACCAGTTGGCGCTCATGCCGATCTGGAGCGCTGGGTGCCGCAGCACGCAGGGGGTCCACTCGACGGTGTGGATCTTCGCGATCAGCGCGGAGACCACGAGGACGCCGAGCTCGAAGAGCCGCTGGTCGTTGTACTCCGGGTGCGCCTTCTTGATCGCGGTGACCACCGCGTTGTGCTCGCGCGCGAAGAGCGTGTGCAGCAGGCCGGGGCCGAACCACCAGTTCTCCTGCATGCCGGTCAGGTCGACGCCCGGGATGTCGCTCGTCGGGAGCCGGCCGTCGTCGTCGACCTTGATCTTGCCGTCGACGAACGTGCGGATCGTGGACTGCTTCTCCTGGCCGCTGCCGTAGATCTGGGAGCCGTCCCACCAGTGGGTCTCCTCGTTGGCGAAGACCGGCGCGGGGCAGCCGTCCTTGATCTCGCCGTGCATCGGGATGGTCTCCCGGATCCGCATCGGGTTCTCCGGGAAGTCGTCGCCCGGCTGCAGCGGGATGTCGATGACCCGGTCAGCGAGGCCGTTGCCGTGGAAGAACCAGTTGTGGTTCTCGAACTGCAGCCAGGCCGCGCCGAGAGCGTTGAGGATGCCGGCCGGCTTGAAGCTGTCGCGCGCCATCAGCTTGCGGCTGATCTCGCGCGGGTCCGGGGTGAGCAGCCGCTTGCGGTCGACGATCGTCTTCTCGATCGGGACGTTGCGCCCGAAGCCCGTGCCCTTGGCGCCCATGTGCGGGCAGCCGAGGTCGTTGAACGCGCCGTCCGGCGTACGCCCCTGCACCGCGTCCGGGGTCGGCTCGCCGAGGTCCGTGTCGGGCCGGATGCCCTCGCCCTCGAAGAGGTTCTTCTCGCGCAGGTCGTCGCGCTCGTTGGAGAGGGCATTGAGCTGCAGGAGCAGGGAGGGGTGCTGGTACCACTGCAGGTTGAGCGGGTTCGGGATCTTCGGGCTCATCGGTTCTCCTGGAGGACGTGCTCGGGCGGGGCGAGGGATGCGGGGAGGCGCGGGATCAGGTGCGCAGGGCGAAGTAGCCGAGCTTCGCGTAGGACCGGGTGGGCAGGCGGTAGAGGATCTTGCCGAGGTAGGTGCCGTCGACGAGCTCGACCAGCTCGTCGCGAATGCTGCGGATCAGCAGCCGCGGGTTGTCCTTGATGTCGGCGTAGTCGATGACCATGACCTCCCGGTCCGGGTCGTCCTTGCCCGACTCGACGTACGTCGCGAAGTCGAAGGCGATCTTGCCGGCGGGGGTGTCCTTCATCGAGTAGAGCGGCCAGAGCACCTTGCTCACCACGGTCGCCTCGTCGGTCATCCGGTTGTCGCCGGACTGGGTGTCGGCGTCGAAGCGCTTGCCCTCCCAGGGCATCCACACCGAGGTGAGCGCCTTGAACGCCGCGTCGGTCAGCGCCGTGGTCGTGGTCAGCACGAGGATGCCGTCCGTCGGACCGTCGAGCCCGCGGGCCGGAGCGCCGGCGCGGAAGAGCTCGTTGAGCAAGGCGTCCGCCTGCTTGCGGTCGCTGCGGCCGAGCTCCTGGAGCTCGAGGATCCGGTCCCACGCGGCGCCGGCGGCATCCACCGGTCGGGTGCTCGCGAGCGCCCGCCAGGAGGCGACCTGCGCCTCGGCGGTGACGTCGGTGCTGTCGGTGTCCATGGAGCGCCTTCCGGTGTGAGGGGAGTGATCCGAGAGGCGGCACGGCCGCGCCATCACGACAATAGGGAGCCGCGGGCGCCGTGCACAGATGTGATCCCGTTCACTTTTCACAAACGCACGGTGGGTCGGCTGTGGATCGTGACAACGGGACGTCGACGGAGGGGCCGGGCTCGTAGCCTGTCGTGTCATGACCAGCACGAGCGACGTCACCGACTCCGGCTCACGCCCCGTCGACCCCCGTCTCGCCGAGCTCACCGAGGGCCTGCTCGGCACGCTGCCCCAGCGCAGCATCGACGTCGCCGGGCAGGTCCGGGAGCGGATCGCCTTCTACCGCGAGAGCGGCGTGGTCTCCGCCGAGGACCTGGCCGTCAGCTGCGAGGAGAACCTCCGGTTCGTCGTCGAGGGCCTGGGTCGCGGGGTCATCGGCGACCCCGAGCCGGCGGCCGCGACCGGCGTACGACGGGCTGGTGCGGGTGTGCCGCTGCCGGCCGTGCTCGGGGCGTACCGCGTCGGCTTCCGGGTGATGTGGGAGCACGTCGCGGCCGAGTGTGCGCGGCGCGGGATCCCCGCGGAGGTGGTCGTCGAGGCCGCCGCGGATGCGGTCGTGGCGCACGACGTCTTCACCGAGGCGATGTCGGCGGCGTACAACGCGACGCTCACCGAGCAGCTGATGCGCGCCGAAGCAGAGCGCGCCGCCCTGGTCGAGGCGCTGCTCAGTGGAGCGGTCGTCGACCGTCGGACGCTGTGGGAGGTCGCGGACCTGCTCGGCCTGACCGTCTCGGGCGACTTCGTGGTGGTCGCTGCGGCACTTGTCGCCCCTGGCCGGGCGGTGCTGCCGGGCGTGGAAGCCGTCCTGGCTCGCCGCGGCTGCGCGTCCGCCTGGCGGCTGCTGCCCGACGTCCAGGTCGGCGTCGTCGAGGTTGGCGAGCTGCCGGTGGACACGCTGATCGACGAGCTCGAGGCCCTCGGCCCGGTGCGGATCGGCATCAGCCCGGTCTTCCACGAGCTCACCGAGGCCGCCCGGTCCGTCGAGCTGGCCCGCCTCGCGACGTCGATCGCCCCCGCGGGCGGCGGCGCGGCGCGCTTCGAGGACGACCCGGTCGGGATCGCGGCAGCCGCCGCCGGCGACGTGATGCAGCGCGTGGCTGATGAGGTGCTCGGCCCGCTCGACTCGCTCGCGGAGTCGGAGCGCCATGTGCTGGTGGAGACGCTCCGGGTCTGGGTCGAGGTCGGTGGGTCGGCGAACAAGGCCGCGAGCCGGCTCTTCTGCCACGCGAACACGATCCGGCACCGGCTGCGCCGGTTCGAGGAGAAGACCGGTCGCCGGCTCGACCGCCCGCGTGACGTTGCTGCGTTGTGCCTCGCGCTCGAGGCGCGTCGCGACTGACGGCCGTGCGCGTGCGCTGGACGGGCCATTGAAAGTTCGGGCCGCCGCACCGGATCATCGAGTGACGACGTCCGACCCTCATCGACCCGGAGGCCTCCGTGGTGAACCCCGCCCTTGCGCAGCTGACCGCCGAGCGCGGTCGTGCGGTGCTGAGCGGCACGGACGACCCCGACGAGGTCTCGGATGCGTGCACGGGCGCCTTGCGCCCGCACACGCTGCAGCTGCCGCGGCCCGGATCACGCCTGGCCACCCGCCTGGACCACGTGCTGCTCCAGGACCTCTCGGTCAACCTCCTCCACTACGGGGCGGAGGTGACGGTCAGCTCCGGTGACGCGCCCCTGGACGACTACCTGCTGACGCTGCCAGTCGCCGGGTCCGGCCACTTCCGCTACGGCGAGACCTCGGCCGTCGCCACGCCGGGCCGCGGCGTGATCATCGGCCCTCACCGCGACTTCGAGTTCGCCTTCGACGAGGCCTGGGACCAGGTGATCGTGCGCCTCGACCGGGCCAGGGTCGAGTCGGTGGCGGCGGCGCTCACCGGCGAGGTCGGCCCGGTCCACTTCGACCTCGCCCTCGCCGACGACGTGCGCAACCTCGACGGGCTGCTGCAGTCGGCCGTCGGGCTGGTGGGCTCTGCGGCCAGCGAGCACCGGCCCCAGCTGGTCTGGCAGCTCGAGCAGGTGATCATCGAGACCCTGCTCCTGGCCCAGCCCAACAACCGCACCCGGCAGCCCGACGCGGCGGCGCCGGCGACCTCCCAGCGGGTGCGCCGCGCGATGGAGTACATGGTCGAGCGGCTCTCGGAGCCGGTGAGCGTCACCGACATCGCCGAGGTCAGCGGCACGAGTGTCCGCAGCCTGCAGTCGGCGTTCCGCTCCGAGCTGGGCACCACGCCGGTGCAGTGGCTCAAGTCCCAGCGGCTGGAGCGGGCCCACGCGCTCCTGCTCTCAGGCGCCCCCGGCCTCACCGTCACCGACGTGGCGTACCGCTGCGGGTTCTTCCACCTCGGCGAGTTCGGCGCTGCCTTCCGGGCGCGCTACGGCAGCACGCCGTCGGCAGTGCTCGCTGCACGCCGCTGACGCCTGCGCGAATCCGAGTGCGCCGCGGCGTACATCCGATATCGGGTGTGGCTCCGGTCACATGACCCTGAGGGCATGCAGATCGCCCTCCTCCAGCTCGCCAGCCCGGACGCCGAGTCCGTCACGGCCCGTCTCGCCCGCGTCGACCGCATGGTCCGCGACGAGAGCGGCCTCCGCGACGCCGACCTGCTGGTCCTCCCGGAGATGTGGACCGCCGGCTACTTCTCCTTCGACGAGTACGCGGCCCGGGCCGAGCCGTTCGAGGGCCCCACGCTGGCAGCAGCCCGAGGCTGGGCCCGCGACCTCGGCCTGACCGTCCACCTCGGCAGCTTCGTGGAGGTCGATGCGGCCGGCGACCTGCACAACACCTCGGTGGTGATCGACCGCACCGGGCGGGTCGCCAACACCTACCGGAAGGTCCACCTCTTCGGCTACGGCTCCCGCGAGTCCCAGCTGCTCACCCCGGGCACATCGGTTGCGACCAGTGTCATCGACGGACTGCCGACCGGGATCACCACCTGTTACGACCTCCGCTTCCCCGAGCTCTTCCGCAGCCTCGTCGACAGCGGCGCCGAGATGGCCGCGGTCTGTGCGGCCTGGCCCGAGGCGCGCCTGGCGCACTGGCAGCTCTTCACCACCGTCCGGGCCGTCGAGCAGCAGATGTACGTCGTCGCGGTCAACGCGGTCGGGGAGCAGGCCGGCATCACGCTCGGTGGACACAGCCGCGTCGTCGACCCGACCGGTCAGGTCGTCGTCGAGGCCGGGCAGGACGAGGGCTTCACCTACGCCGACATCGACCCCGCTCTCCCGCGCAAGGTGCGCGCGGAGTTCCCCGCCCTGGCCGACCGGCGCTGGGCCGTCGCCGCGGCGGGCCCGACCACGCGCGCGACCACTGACCCGACCAGCACCAAGGAGTTCGCATGACCACCACCCCGACCAGCGGCACCGCCATCCGGCTGCAGCTGCACACCGCGGACGGCACCGAGGTCGAGGTGGTCCCCACGCACCTCGTCGTCGCCGGCTACACCGGCCGTGACCAGGCGGCTGTCCGCCACCACATCGACGAGCTCGCCGCGATCGGAGTACCGGAGCCGGAGACGATCCCGGCGTTCTATCCGCTCGAGACCGACCTGCTCACCACCGGGGACGTCATCGAGGTGGAGGGCACGAAGAGCTCCGGCGAGGTTGAGCCTGTGCTGATCCGGGCCAACGGGACCTACTACCTGACGATCGGCTCGGACCACACCGACCGCGAGATGGAGACGGTCGGGATCCAGCTCTCCAAGGCTGCCTGTCCCAAGCCGGTCGCCGCCACCGTCATCGAGCTCGGTGACCCGCCGGCCCTCGTCGACTGGGACGCGATCGTCGTCCGCAGCTGGGTCGACGGTGACCTCTACCAGGAGGGGCCCCTCTCCTCGATGCTCCCGATCACCGAGGTCCTCGCCGAGTGGGACCAGATCGGTGGCGTCCGCGATGTCGCCCTCGTCCTCTTCGGCGGCACCCGGCCGCTCCTGGACGGCACCTTCCGCTACGGCCGCGACTGGCGCATGCAGCTCGAGGTCCCCGGCCACGCCCCCATCGAACTCTCCTACTCCGTGAACGTGAGGAACTCCTGATGCGCACCAGCACCGACTACCTGAAGTCCCTGTCCGACGGCCGCACCGTCATCGTCGACGGCCACCCCGTCGAGGACGTCGCCAGCCACCCGGCGTTCGCGCCGATCGCCCGCACGGTCGGGGAGCTCTTCGACATCGCCGCCGACCCGGCCAACGGCATGCAGGTGCCCGACGAGGTCACCGGCACCCCCGTCAACCGCATGTACGTCGCGCCCCGCACGGCCGAGGACCTCGCCGCCTGGCGCGCCTCCGCGCAGGTCTGGGCCGACCACACCAACGGCTGGGTGGGCCGCTCGCCCGACCACGTCGGTGCCTTCGTCGCGGCGTTCTCCGCGCACCCCGAGGCGTTCGCCGACGAGCGCGACCTGACCGGCAACGTCGCCGCCTTCCAGCGCCGCGTGATGGAGAACGACCTCTACGTCTCCTACGCGATCATCCCGCCGCAGGTCTCCCGCGCGACCACCGCACACGCCTGGGACGGCGACTTCATCCAGGTCGGCGTGAAGGAGGAGCGCGAGGACGGCATCGTCGTCCGCGGCGCCCAGATGCTCGCCACCGGCGGCGCCGTCGCCGACGAGATCCTGGTCTCCTGCATCAAGCCGCTGACCCCCGAGGACACCGACTTCGCCATCTCGTTCACGGTCCCCGTGGCCGCGGACGGCCTCAAGCTCTACTGCCGCCGCCCCTACGCGACCGGTACGACGAGCGACTTCGACTACCCGCTCTCGTCGCGCTACGACGAGACCGACGCCCTGCTTGTCTTCGACGACGTCTTCATCCCGTGGAAGGACGTCTTCGTCTACAAGGACGTCCCCGGCCTGCGGAAGCAGTTCTTCGAGACCGGCGCGCACGTGCTGGGCAACTTCCAGGCGCAGATCCGCTTCGCCACCAAGCTCCGCTTCCTCGCCGGCATCGCCCGCAAGGTCGCTGCGGTCAACGGCGTCGACAAGTTCCCCGGCGTCGTGGAGAAGCTCGGCGAGCTCGCCAGCCTGGTCTCCGTCGTCGAGTCCGCGCTCCACGCCGCGCAGTTCACTGCCGCGGCCGACGAGCAGGGCCTCTTCCGCCCGGGCGCCCAGGCGCTCTACGGCGTGATGGGCATGCAGGCCGAGATCCACCCGCGGGTGATCGGCATCCTGCGCGAGCTGGTCGGTGGTGGCGTCCTCCAGGTGCCGTCGTCGGTCGCCGAGCTGGTCAATGCCGACACGGCCGAGGACATGGAGCGCTACGTCTCCAGCCCCGGCATCTCCTCGGAGGAGCGCGTGAAGCTCTTCAAGCTCGCCTGGGACGCCGTCGGCAGCGAGTTCGCCGGCCGGCACCAGAGCTACGAGCTCTTCTACTCCGGCGCCCCCTTCGTCGTGAAGGGCTACGCATTCCGCAACTACGACTACAACAAGCCGCTCCAGGCCGTCGAGGAGTTCCTCGCGTCGTACGGCGTGGGCGAGCTGTCCGCCCCCACCCTCGAGGAGGTTTCGGCATGAGCAAGCCCGAGATCGAGTTCACCCCGGTCACCGACATCGACTACACGCTGTGCCCCGGCGACAACCCGTTGATCAAGGAACGCATCCTCGCCACCGACCCGGTCGGCGGCGTCGCCACCCGGATCCTGCGCTACGAGCCGGGCGCCGACTCCACCGCGCTCGGCGTGCAGCGGCACGACTTCTGGGAGGAGGTCTACATCATCGAGGGCTCCTTCCACGACCTCACGCTGGACCAGACCTTCGTCGCCGGCGAGTTCGCCTGCCGTCCGCCGGGCATGCCGCACGGCCCCTGGAAGACCGACGAGGGCGTGACCACCTACGAGGTGCGGTACCACGCGCGCGCCGAGGCCTGACGAGGAGATGTCGACCATGACCGCCCCGCTCGTCGACCCGCTGGCCATGCGCCAGACGATGGGTCGCTTCGCCACCGGCGTCGCGGTGATCACGACCGAGGATGCCAGCGGCCCGCACGGCATGACCGTCAACTCGCTGACCTCGGTCTCGCTCGACCCGCCGCTGCTGCTGGTCTGCTTCAACCACGGCGCCCGTACGGCCGAGGCCGTGGTCTCGTCGGGGCGGTTCGTGGTCAACATCCTCTCCCGCCGCCAGCAGGGCATCGCGCTCCGCTTCGCGGCCAGGGGTGAGGACCACTTCGCCGGTCTCGACCTGGAGTACGCCGGGCACCGGGTGCCCGTCGTACCGCAGGCGCTCGCGCACCTCGAGTGCGACGTCGAGCGCGTCGTCGAGGCAGGCGACCACACGATCGTGTTCGGTGCCGTCATCGGCGCGAGCACGCGGGATGGTGACCCGCTGGGCTTCTTCGGGGGCAAGTTCAGCGACATCACCCAGCACGGGTCCGAGCCCGAGCACTGGTTCTTCTGAGTCGCCGCTCCACCCTCCGCGTCGCTCCTGCGACGACGGAACGGCCTCGACGGCTGCGCGAACAGCCGTCGAGGCCAAGTCACCCCGGGCCTGGTGATTCCCGCGGCCCGGGTCCGACACCGCACCCCTGAGGAGACGCAATGTCTGCAACCGCCAATCATGTTACCGACCCGCCGGAGGTCCCTGCCCAGCGTCGGGCCAGCCTCCCCGTCGTCGCCGCGTCCAGCCTCGCCGGCACCGCCGTCGAGTGGTACGACTTCTTCCTCTACGGCACCGCCGCGGCGCTTGTGTTCAACACGCTCTTCTTCCCGGCGTCCGACCCGCTCGTCGGCACCGTCCTCGCCTTCGCGACGTATGCCGTGGGCTTCCTGGCCCGCCCGATCGGCGCCGTCGTCCTCGGTCACCTCGGTGACCGCAAGGGGCGTCGCGCCACGCTGATCGCGAGCCTCTTGCTCATGGGTGTCTCGACGTTCCTGATCGCGCTGCTCCCGACGTACGGCAGCATCGGCGTCGCGGCGCCGATCCTCCTGGTCCTGCTCCGCCTGACCCAGGGCTTCGCCCTCGGCGGCGAGTGGGGCGGTGCGGTGCTCCTGGTGTCGGAGCACGGCGACAGCTCGCGGCGGGCCTTCTTCTCCGCCTGGCCGAACGTCGGCCCGCCGCTCGGCAACCTTCTCGCGGCCGGCGTGATGCTGCTGCTGAGCAACACCTTGTCCGACGCGGCGTTCCTCTCGTGGGGGTGGCGCGTCGCGTTCGGCCTCTCGGCCATCCTCGTGATCATCGGCCTCGTCCTGCGTCTCTACGTCACCGAGACCCCGCTCTTTGAGGAGGCTGCGAAGATGGCCGACAGCGCGCCCAAGGGCCTCCCGGCCGGTGTCGTGATCCGCACGCACTGGCGGATGGTCCTGCTCGGTGCGGCGACGCGCTTCGGTGAGAACGCGGGCTTCTACATCTACTCGCTCTTCGTGATCACCTACGTCACCAAGATGCTCGGCCTGCCGTCGTCCACTGCCCTCAATGCGGTGCTGGTCGGCCAGGGCGTTGCGGTCGTGTCGATCCCGCTCTTCGCGATCCTCGCCGACCGGATCGGCCGCCGGCCGATCTACCTGGCGGCCTCGCTCGCGACCGTCGTGTGGGCCTTCGCCTTCTTCGCCCTCCTCGACACGAAGAACGCCGGGGCGATCATGCTCGCGGTCGCCGGCGGCCTCTTCATCTTCGCGATGTTCAGCTCGGTGATCGGCGCGTTCTTCTCGGAGCTCTTCCCGACCGAGGTCCGCTACTCCGGCGTCTCGCTGGCCTACAACCTGGCCTCCGTGCTCGCCGGCTCGCTGGCCCCGATCATCGCGATCTGGCTCTACACCAAGTTCGAGTCCGGCTACGCGATCGGTGCCTACCTCGCCGCCATGGGCCTGATCTCGCTGATCGCCTCCGTCATCGCGAAGGAGACCCGCGAGACCGACCTCGCCACGGTCGGCCACTGAGCCGACGTCGTACGGGCGGAGCTCACCTCCCCGCCCGTACGACGTCACACCACGTTTGCCCCTGTCCTCCCCGTCGCCGCGTGTGGGACAGGGGCAGCGTCATGTCAGGGGGTCAGGGGCGCGCGGTCCCGACGATGACGGGACGACCGGCGACGTAGCCGGCGGCGATCTGGACGACGGCGGAGACGGTGAGGACGGCCAGCGGTACGGACCACGACCCCGTGCCGTCGCGCAGCAGCCCGATCACCATCGGCCCGGGTGCGGCGAGGAGGTACCCGACGCTCTGGCCCATGGAGGACAGCGCAGCGGTGCCCGCGGCGTCCGCGGTGCGGAGCGAGAAGAGCGTGAGCACGACCGGGAAGATGCCGCCGCCGACGCCGAGCAGCACCGCCCAGAGCCAGGCACCGCCGAGCGGCGCGAGCCAGAGGCCGAGGAAGCCCGCGGCCATCAGCAGGCTGAGCACGGCAATCAGGTGGCCCTGCGTCCGCAGCCGGGTCGCGAGCGAGGGAGCGCAGAAGAAGACCGGGACGCCGACGAGGATCGACACCGCGAGGAGGAGGCCCGCCTCGCCGTGGCTGAAGCCCGCGTCGATGTAGATGGTCGGCAGCCAGCTCATCACGACGTACGCCGCGACGCCCTGCATCGCGAAGAGCAGGGTGACGGCCCACGCGACGGGGCTCCGCCAGAGCATCGGCCCGCGAGCCCCACCGGATCCGTGGTCCTGGGCCTGGCAGAACGGAGCCCACGCGAGGAGTGCGGCCAGCGCCAGGAGTGCCCAGACGACGAGGCCTCCGCGCCAGCTCCCGGTCGCGGCTGCGGCCGGGACGGCCGCTGCGGCACCGAGCGCGGCGCCACCCGAGAGGACCGCGCTGTAGGCACCCGTGACGGAGCCGACCCGGTCCGGGAAGTGCTCCTTGACCACGGCGGGAAGCAGCACGTTGGCCAGCGCAATGCCGGCGCACGTCACGAAGGTGCCGACGAGCAGGAGTGCGGGTCCATCGAGGACCCGCACGACGAGTCCCGCGGTGAGGAGCACGAGGGCGAGGCCGATGCCGCGGTGTACGCCGACCCGCCGCGCCAGCGTCATGCCCGTCGCGCCGATGAGCGCGAAGCACAGGACCGGTAGCGAGGTCAGTGAGGACGCCATGGCTGCCGGCATCCCCGTGGCGTCCTGGACCTGGTCGAGAAGCGCGCCGAGCGAGGTCACCCCGAGGCGCAGGTTGGCGGCGACGAGGAGGACCGCGACGAGGAGGAGGCCGGTGCGCTGGTGCAGATCTCTTCGTGGGGTGTCGTTGCTCATCTCTGATCCAGGTTCTCGGAGATCGCCGCGAACATGGCCAGGGTCTTCTCCATCCGCTCGCCCTCGGTCGGGAGTGGCCAGCTCGACAGCTTCACCCCGACCATCCCGGTCGCGCGGTCGACGTAGACGAGCTGGCCGTGGATGCCGACGCAGAGGATCACCGTGCCGCCTGCAGGCACCCAGAACTGGTTCCGGTAGTGGCCTCCCGGGAGGAGGTCGGCGTACGGCCCGGCCGCGAATGCGGCCACCAGGTCTGGATTGCCGGCAAAGAGGTCATCGACCCAGGCCCGGCTGACGATCTGCTCGCCGGTGAGGGACTCGCCGTCCTGCACCAGCATCTGCCCGAACCGTGCGAGGTCGCGCGGCGTGGCGGAGATGCCGCCGTCGAACATGCCGGTGCCCTCGGCGTCGACGGTGATCGTCGCCTCGGCCTCGGTGCCGAGCCGGCTCCAGAGGACGTCGGTGGCGATCTCGACGAAGGGTTGACCGGTCGCTGCCTCGAGGACCCAGCCGAGCACGTCGGTCTCGCAGCTGCGGTACTGGAAGTAGCCACCGTGGGTGCGATCTGCGGTCAAGCGGGCCAGGAACTCCCGGAGCGTGGCCGGGCTGCCCGGGCGTGCGGGGGCCCAGCCGACGGCCTCGTCGAGCAGGCAGACCTCGGCATCGGGATCGAGATACTCCTCGGAGAAGTGCACGCCCGTGCGCATGTCGAGGACGTCGCGCAGCGTCGCCCCCGCGTAGCCGCTGTCCGCGAGCTCGGGGACGTACGCCGTCACGGGCTGCGCGGGGTCGAGGACGCCGCGCTCGCAGAGGACGCCGGCGAGGACGCCGACGAGCGACTTGCTCACCGACATCAGGAGGTGTCGGGTTGCCGGACCCATCGGGAGGCTGTAACCCTCGACGACGACGCGGCCGCGGTGGAGCACGACCCAGGCATCCGTCTCGGTTGACGCAAGGACGTCGGCGACGGTGCCGTGGCCACCCGGGACCACGATCGAGGTGAGGTCGGCGGGTGAGGTGAGGAGTGGAGCGGGCGGTCCCGTGCTGACGGCAGCCGTCGGGAACAAGGTCTCCATCGCCGCGAACGAGTGGCGGAGCCGAGCAGGATCACGCCAGTCCACGGGGGCGAAGGGGTCCGTCACCGAGTCACTCCGAACTCCGTGGCGAGCGAGGCGAGGAGCCGGGTGAGGCCCTCCTCGAATGCGTCATCGGCGCGGTTGCGCCCTGCTGGCTGAGCCGCCAGCGCGGCGGAGAGGGCAGGTGCCTCGACGCCTGAAGGCACCTCCCACATCACATCCGGGGCGGCGAGGTCGAGCGCGGAGCCGATCACGAAGTTGTCTAGGGCGGTCAGGATGCGCATGGCGCGGGCGGGCGGGATGCCGGCCTCGGCGAGCCGGGCAGCCATCCGGTCGTAGGCCTCGATCACCTTGGCCGAACGCACGGTGGCCGTGGTCAGCAGGGGCACCACGCGAGGGTGCGCGGCGAAGACATCGCGGTAGGACCGGAAGAAGCCGAGAAGCGCCTGGTCCCAGACGGGGTAGTCGAGCGGGCGCAGATCCATGGTCGCCGCGACCTGCTCGCGGAGCAGCTCGATGACGCCGGCCCGACCCTCGACGTGGTGGTAGAGCGAGGCGGCCTGGACACCGAGCCGGCGCGCGAGCGCAGGAAGCGTGAAGTCGCCGGTCTCGTCGACGAGCTCGAGCGCGGCGCTGCCGATGCGGCCCCTGTCGAGGACGGCCTTGCTCGGGCGGCCTGCCCGGCGCGGCGGAACTTCGGACATTCCGACCCCTTCCCATTTCGGTGTGACCCGACTTACAGTAGCTCAGAACCTAAATCTAATCGTTTTCGATAAAGGAGTCCCGATGGCCACCACCACGCCGTCGAATCCGGAGACCGCCACCGGTCCCGGCCTGAAGCGCAACGCGCTCGGCACCAGCGACCTCGTCTTCATCGTCGTCTCCGCCGCTGCCCCGTTGATGGTCATGGTGGGCGTCGCTCCGCTCGCGATCATGATCGGTGGCATCGCCGCGCCCGCCGCGTACGTCTTCGCCGGCGTCGCGCTCGCGATCTTCGCCGTCGGGTTCACGACGATGTCGCGGCATCTCGACAACGCTGGTGCGTTCTACTCCTACATCGCCGTCGGCCTCGGCCGGACCTGCGGCGTCATCGCCGCCCTGGTTGCGCTGGTCTCCTACAACGCGCTGCAGATCGGCGTCTACGGGCTCGCGGGGGTCGCCATCCAGGGCACCTTCGCCGAGGTCTTCGGCATCGACCAGCCGTGGTGGGTCTACGCGGTCGGCTGCATCCTCATCGTCTGGTACGTCGGCTTCCGCAGCGTCGACTTCGGCGCGAAGTTCCTTGCCGTGCTGCTCACCGCGGAGACCGCGCTCCTGCTGATCCTCGCCATCGCGATCGTCGTGCAGGGCGGCTCGAAGGAGGGACTCGGCCTGGAGTCCTTCGCTCCGTCGAACATGTTCGTTCAGCCAATGACCGTGATCCTGCCGACCGCGTTCGCTGCCTTCATGGGCTTCGAGGCGACCGTCATCTACCGCTCCGAGACGCGCACCCCGCGGCGGACGATCCCGCGCGCCACCTACATCGCCGTGGCCGTGCTGGCCGGGACCTACGCCTTCATCGTCTGGGCCATCGTGCAGGCCTTCGGCGCCGGTGGCGCGGTCGCCGCAGCCACCGAGCACGGTGTCGGCATGTTCTTCGTCGCCGGCGAGACCTACGTCGGTTCGTGGTTCACCACCGCCATGCACCTGCTGATCGCCACCAGCGTGGTCGCCAGCCTCGTCGCCTTCCACAACGCGGTCACCCGCTACTCGCTCGCGATCGCCGAGGAGGGCCTGCTCCCGTCGGCGCTGGCCAAGGTCCACCCCAAGACCCGCGCGCCGTACGTCGCCGGGCTCGCGCAGACCGCGCTCGCCCTGGCGATCGTCGTGGGCTTCGCCCTCGCCAAGGCCGACCCCTGGACGCAGCTGCTGATCTGGGTCAACACGCCGGGCATCTTCGGCATCCTTCTGCTCCAGGTCGCTGCGGCCGTCTCCGTCGTCGTCTACTTCCGCCGCCGCGTGACCAGCGAGGGCATCTGGCGCACCGTCATCGCTCCGCTGGTCTCCGCTGCGCTGATGATCGTCGCGGCGGTCCTGGCCGCGAAGAACATCTCGTTCCTGACCAACACCACGGGCCTGGTCAACCAGGTCCTGCTGCTGACCATCCCGGTCACGTGCGTGATCGGCCTCGGGTGGGCGTTCTGGCTGCGACGCAATCGGCGCGAGGTCTTCGACTCCCTCGCTGCCGCCTGCGAGACGGCGTCGCTCCCGTGAGCGCGGACCTCCTGGTCGTCGGCACCGCTGTCCGGACCCTGGACCCGGCACGGCCGACGGCTCACGCCATCGCTGTGGCGGGGGACCGGATCGTCGCCCTCGACGACGACGCGCTGGCCCTCCGCGGTGCGGGTACGGAGGTCGTCGACCTGGGTGGCGCCGTCACCACGCCGGGCCTTGTCGACGGTCACATGCACCCGCTCTTCGGAGCAGCCACGTTCTACGGAGCCGACCTCACGAGCTGCCTCGACCTCGACGACCTCCGTCGAGCGCTGTCGGCTGCGACTGCGGGTGAGGGCGGCTGGATCGTCGGTTGGGGCCTCGACCACAACGCATTCGGTGGAGGCCCGCTGACCAACGCGGTCCTGGAGGAGGTCCTGCCCGGTCGACCGACCTTCATCCGCCTGTACGACGGCCACTCGGCGATCGCGAGCGTCGAGGCGCTGCGCCGGGCCGGTGTGACCGGCCCCCGTCGCTTCGAGCAGCGGTCCGAGGTGATCTGCGACAGCGACGGCGTGCCGACGGGCATGCTGCTCGAGCACGCCGCCATGGAGCTGGTCCAGGCCGTCATGCCGGCACTTCCCGACGCCCTGCTGCGCGAGCGCCTCGGTGAGGCGCTGTCGGGGATGGCCGCCACCGGTCTGACCGGTGGGTGTGTCATGGATGCCGAGGCAGGCGCACTCGACCTCTTCGCCAGCTACGAGCAGGCCGCAGACCTCCCGCTGCGTCTCCGGGTCGCGCCCTGGTGCATGCCCGGCGAGACCGTCGACGAGGTCATCGCCCTGCAGGCCCGACGTGGCCGTCGCTGGGCGGTCCAGGCGGTGAAGTTCTTCATGGACGGCACTGTCGAGGGCGGCACCGCCTGGCTCGAGCACCCCGACTGCCACGGCACCGGGACCGAGGCGTTCTGGCGCGACCCCGCGGCGTACACCAAGGCGGTGCAGCAGCTCGCCGCAGCGCGGGTCCAGACGGTCACGCACGCGATCGGCGATGCGGCCGTCCGCCACGTCATCGAGGCGCTTGAGCACGTCGAGACCCACGGGATCCGGCACCGGATCGAGCACCTCGAGACGCTGCCCCGCGAGCTGGTGCCGCGCCTGGTGCGGTCCGGCCTGGTCTCCTCGATGCAGCCTTGCCACGTCGGCTACACCAAGGCCGATCACAGCGACGAGTGGTCGATCCGGCTCGGCCCCGAGCGTGCTGCCCGTGCGTGGGCGTGCCGCGACATCGTGGACGCCGGCGGCGTCCTGGTGCTGGGGTCGGACTGGCCGATCGCGACGTACGACGCCCGCGCGGTGCTCACCCACGCCCGGCTGCGGCGAGCGCCCGGAACGTCGGAGGCACCGGTCGCGCCCGAGCAGGCGCTGACCGGGAGGCAGGCGCTCGAAGGGATGACCACCCACGCGGCGTACGCCGACGGTGCGGCCGATGCGGGCCGGATCGCAGTGGGCGCTCGCGCCGACCTGACCGTCTTCGCTGTGGATCCGGTTGAGGCTCCGGCCGATGAGCTGGCCGAGGCTCCGATCCGGCTCACCGTCAGTGGCGGCCTGGTCACGCACCGCGGCTGACGCAGTCACGCACCACCAGGAGGGGCCCAGCTCAGTGATGAGCTGGGCCCCTCCTGGGCTTGCCGGTGTTTGCGCGAGATCTCGCGCGGACAGAGCCTGGGGTCAGCGTGTGAGCGCGCCGTCCGGCGCTTCCACGCGCGGGGCGGGGACGACGGCCGCCGGTGCCACCGGCAGCGCACACGTCTGACCGACGGCCCGGGCGACCAGTTGCGTCTCCGGCGTACCCGTGGAGGTGGCGGCGCGGAACGTCGCGTCGTACTCCACGCGCTGCCAGCGGCTGCCGGCGTCGACCAGGGTGGCGCGTACGACGAGGGTGCCGGCCTCCTGCGGGATCGCGTGGAACCGGAGCGACGGGAAGCCTGCCGAGGCACCGGGCGCTCCGGTGCGCTCGACGGCGACCCGGCGGCGGAGCAGCTCGAAGGCCTGCAGGACGGTGTCGCGGCGCAGCTCGTCGGCCCGCAGGGTCACGCGGTCGGTGACGTGCATCGCGATCAGCTCCAGTCCACGGAGAAGTACTGGGTCTCGGTGAACGCGCGGACGCCCTCCCGGGCGCCTTCGCGACCGAGGCCGCTCTGCTTGTAGCCACCGAACGGCGCCGCCGGGTCGGAGACCACGCCGCGGTTGACGCCGACCATGCCGGCCTCGATCCGCTCAGCGAACTTCAGCGCCCAGCGCAGGTCGCCCGAGTACACGTACGACGCGAGACCGAACTCGGTGTCGTTGACCTGCGCGAGCAGGTCGGCCTCGTCGGTCCAGGTGACGATCGGGGCGACCGGGCCGAAGGCCTCGGTGCGGACGATCTCCGCGTCGGCAGGGACGTCGACCAGCAGCGTCGGCGGGTAGAAGTGGCCGTCGAGGTGGCTGGACGCGGCACGGTGGCTGATCCGGGCGCCGCGGGCGACGGCGTCCTCGACCAGCGCGGAGAGGTTGGTGACCGCCTTCGCCGAGATGAGCGGGCCGATCGCCGTGCCCTCCTCGAAGGCACTGCCGACGGTGAGGGCCTCGATGGCGGCACCGAACTTTGCGGTGAACTCGTCCGCGACGGACGCGTGGACGTAGAACCGGTTGGCCGCGGTGCAGGCCTGGCCGCCGTTGCGGAACTTGGCGATCATCGCGCCGGCCACCGCTGCGTCGAGGTCGGCGTCGGACGCCACCACGAACGGTGCGTTGCCGCCGAGCTCCATCGAGCTGTTGACCACGCGCTCCGCGGCCTGGCCGAGGAGCAGTCGACCGATGCCGGTCGAGCCGGTGAAGGAGACCTTGCGGACCCGGGAGTCGGCGAGCCAGGTGCCGACGATCGCGCCGGGGTCGGTGCCGGTGACGACGTTGACGACACCGGCCGGCACGCCGGCCTCCTCGAGGATCCGGGCCACGGCGAGCGCGGTCAGAGGCGTCTCGGTCGCGGGCTTGAGCACCACGGTGCAGCCCGCGGCCAGGGCCGGGCCGACCTTGCGGGTGGCCATCGCGGCGGGGAAGTTCCACGGCGTGACGAGGGCGGCGACACCGACCGGGTGGCTGGTGACGATGGTCCGGGTGCCACCGGCCGGGGACTCGGCGAAGTCGCCCTCGGGACGCACGGCCTCCTCGGCGAACCAGCGGAAGAACTCGGCGGCGTAGGTGACCTCGGCGCGGGCGTCCGCGAGCGACTTGCCGTTCTCGGCGGCGATGAGCGCGGCGAGCTCCTCGGAGCGCTCGACCATGAGCGCGAACGCCGTACGCAGCGCCTCCGCGCGGACCCGGGGCGGGGTCGCCGCCCAGGCCGGGAACGCAGCAGCCGCGGCGTCGACCGCGGCGGTCGCCTCGGTGCTTCCGCCGTCGGCGAACGTCGCGAGGTGGTCGCCGGTCGCCTTGTCGAGGACCGCGAACGTCGCGCCGGTGCCGGCCGCGATGCCGGCTCCGGCGATGTGCTGGCCACGCTCGGGGTCGAGGCGGTTGATGGTGGCGTGGACGGAGGCCGGCACGAGGGCGGCCGTGGTGGTGATCGTCATCGGGGGTCCTTGAAGGTGAGGTCGGAACTGGACAGAAGTGGCGCGGCGAGGCCGCGGATCGGTGCCAGTTCTGTCCAGTTGCGGAGTGGGAGGCTCACGGGTAGAGGCCGCGCAGCAGGTGCGCCTGGGCGACCCGCTCGACAGCGAGGACCGTGGCAGCGTCACGGAGCGGCAGGTCGAGGCGGCGGGCGGCGGCGTTGACGTCGCGCCAGGCGATGTCCATGCGGGCCGCGAGGCGAGACTCCACCTCGTCGGCCGACCACCAGAACGCCTGGCTGCTCTGCACCCACTCGAAGTAGGAGACGACCACACCGCCGGCGTTGGCGAGGATGTCGGGGGCGACCAGGATGTCGTTGCGGCGGAAGACCTCGTCGGCTTCGGGCGTCGTGGGGCCGTTGGCGCCCTCGACGATGACCTTCGCCTTGACGCGCTCGGCGTTGCCGCCGTTGAGCACGCCCTCGACCGCGGCGGGCACGAGAAGGTCGACCTCGAGCTCGAGGAGTGCCGCGCCGTCCAGCTCGTCGGAGCCAGGGAAGCCGACGACCGAGCCGGTCGCGTCGACGTGCGCCTCGAGGGCCGGTACGTCGAGCCCGCGCTCGTCGGCGATCGCGCCGTACTGGTCCGACACCGAGACGACCTTCATGCCAGCCTCGGCGAGGAAGCGGGCGGCGTACCGGCCGACCTTGCCGAAGCCCTGGACCGCGGCGGTGGCGCCGTCGACCTTGATGCCGCGGTCTGCCAGGGCCGCGAACGCCACGTGGGCGACGCCGCGCGAGGTGGCGGTGGCCCGGCCGAGCGATCCGCCGAGGCTGATCGGCTTGCCGGTGGTGACGCCGAGGACGGTGTGGCCCTGCTGGACGGAGTACGTGTCCATCATCCAGGCCATCGTGCGCTCGTCGGTGCCGATGTCGGGGGCGGGGATGTCCCGCTCGGGACCGATCAGCGGCGAGATCTCGGAGGTGTAGCGACGGGTCACGCGCTCCAGCTCCGCCTGCGAGTGGTCCCGCGGGTCGATGCGTACGCCGCCCTTGGCGCCGCCGTAGGGCACGTCGAGCAGGGCGCACTTCCAGGTCATCCACATCGCCAGGGCGCGGACCTCGTCGAGGGTCACGTCCGGCGAGTAGCGGAGGCCGCCCTTGGCCGGGCCGCGAGAGAAGTTGTGCTGCACGCGGTGGCCGATCAGGACCTCCGACGTGCCGTCGTCGCGACGCAGCGGGATGGAGACGGTGACCTCGCGACGCGGGGTCGCGAGCATGTCGAAGACACTGCGGTCGAAGCCGAGGACGTCCGTGGCGGTACGCAGCTGCGCGCGGGCGTCGGCGAGGACGGAGGCGCCCGGTGCGATGACTGGTGCGGTCACCTGCGCGTCGACGACCGCGGTCATGCCGTCACCGCGAAGACCTCGTCGAGGACGTCGCACGCGTCCGCGAGCAGGGCGTCGCTGATCGACAGCGGCGGGAGGAAGCGGAGCACGTTGCCGTAGGTGCCGCAGGTCAGGACGACGACGCCGCGCGCGTGGGCGGCGGTCGCGACCTTCTTGGTCAGGTCGGCGTCCGGCTCGGTGGTGCCGGCCTTGACCAGCTCGACCGCGATCATGGCGCCGCGTCCGCGGACGTCGCCGACGCGGGCGTCGCGCTCCTGCAGGGCGTGCAGGCGCTCCTTCATCAGGTCCCCGATCTTCGCGGCACGCGCGACCAGGCCCTCGGACTCGATCGTCTCGAGCACGGCGAGCGCGGCGGCGCAGGCGAGCGGGTTGCCGCCGTACGTGCCGCCGAGGCCGCCAACGTGGGCGGAGTCCATGATCTCGGCGCGGCCGGTGACCGCGGACAGCGGGAGGCCGCCGGCGATGCCCTTGGCGGTGACGATGAGGTCCGGGATGACGTCGTCGTGCTCGACGGCGAACATCGCGCCTGTGCGGGCGAATCCGGTCTGCACCTCGTCGGCAACGAAGACGACGTTGTTGGCGGTGCACCACTCGGTGAGGGCGCGCAGGAAGCCATCGGCCGGGACGATGAAGCCGCCCTCGCCCTGGATCGGCTCGATCACGATCGCGGCCAGGTTGTCCGCACCGACCTGCTTGTCGATCAGGTCGATCGCGCGGGCGGCAGCCGCCGCTCCGTCGACGCCGGAGTCGCGGAAGGGGTAGGAGAGCGGGGCGCGGTAGACGTCGGAGGCGAACGGACCGAAGCCGTCCTTGTACGGCATGTTCTTCGCCGTCATCGCCATCGTCAGGTTGGTGCGGCCGTGGTACGCGTGGTCGAACACGACGACGCCGGTCTTGCCGGTGAACTTGCGGGCGATCTTCACCGCGTTCTCGACGGCCTCGGAGCCGGAGTTGAACAGTGCCGTGCGCTTGTCGTGGTCGCCCGGGGTGACCCGGTTGAGGGCCTCGGCGACCTCGACGTACCCGGCGTACGGCGTGACCATGAAGCAGGTGTGCGTGAACGCCGCGACCTGCTCCTGCACGGCGGCGACCACCTTCGGCGCGGCGTTGCCGACCGTGGTGACCGCGATGCCGGAGCCGAGGTCGATCAGCGAGTTGCCGTCGACGTCGACGAGCACGCCGCCGCCGGCTGCGGTGATGTAGACGGGGAGCGTGGTGCCGACGCCGTTGGCCACTGCGGCCGACTTGCGGGCCTGCAGCTCCAGCGACTTCGGGCCGGGGATCGCGGTGACGAGACGGCGCTCCTGGGGCAGGGCCGGACCGCCGGTGGTGGTGGCGTCGGGGGTGGTGATGGTCATGGCGTCCTCCGCAGATACGTCGTGTCGGGTACGTCGTCGACGCTAGGCCTCCGCGGTGATCGATTGGCATGCCTGTTTTGCACAATCTTGGCGATCCTATTGTGCGAAACTGTCACCATGGTCACCCTCGCCCGGCTGCTCGACGAGACCGCCCTCGGGCTGGTCCCGGTCATCGACCTGCACCGCGACGAGACGGTCCGCTGGGTGGCGACCAGCGAGCTCGACGACCCCGCGCCGTTCCTCGAGGGTGGCGAGGTGCTGCTCACCACGGGCCTCGAGACGGCTGGCTGGTCGCAGGAGTGGGAGGCGTACGTCGCACGCCTGCTGGACGTCGGCGTGGTGGCGATCGGTCTTGCGCTCGGGCTCACCTACCGGGCGATGCCCGAGTCGCTCGCCGCTGCCTGTCGGGACCAAGGGATGGCCCTCTTCGTCGTGCCACGGGAGACCCGTTTCGTGGCGATCAGCCGGGCCCTCGCGGCCCACCTCCAGCAGGAGGAGGACGCCGCGACGCGCGCGGCGTTGGACGCCCAGCGGGCGCTGACCCAGGCGGCTCTGCGCGAGGATGATCCGGCGGCGCTTGTGGAGCAGCTGGCGGCGGCCGGCGGCATGGCGGCGATCGTGAGCGCACGGGGCGGTCTGGTCGTCGGCCCGTTCGGCTCCCGGCCCGAGCTCCTCGACCTCGCTCTCGTCGACGAGGCGGTCGAGAAGATGCGGCCCCAGGGTCTCCGTGCTGCGGCCAGTCTCTCGTCGCCCGGCGGCACACTCCTCGTGCAGCCGATCGGCGTGGGTGACCGGCCCACGCAGTACCTCGTCGCCGGCTTCGCGGGCCGGGTCACCGAGACCGAACGCAGCACGGTCGGCACCGCGATCGCGCTGTTGGGGCTGGCCGAGCAGCGCCGCCGGGCCAGCCGCGAGGCGGACCGCCGGCTGCGCTCCCGCGCCGTCGAGCTGCTGGCGACCGGAGACCTGCGGACCGCGGCGGTCCTGCTCGGCGCGGGCTCGGGTCCGCGCCCCCGGCTCCCGCGGACGGCGGTGGTGCTGCGGTGCCGCGGCACCCTGCCGCGCCTGGAGGACGGCCTGGAGATGCTCGAGGCGGTGCCGCTGCTCGCGGCGCTGGCACCGGTCGACGGGGGCGTCGAGCTGGTCGGCATCGCCCGGGCGAACGACGCAGCGGCCCTCGCTGACAGGCTCGCGCTCGCGGGCCTGCGCGTCGGCATCGGTGAGGCAGCGGCACGGGAGGGCCTTGCGACGAGCCACGCAACGGCGGGCGAGGCGCTGGCGATGACGTCGTCCACGCTTCCGGTCGTGGCCTGGGCGGACCGGGTGCGCAGCGGCGTCCTCTCACTCCTGGACGACGCCCGCGCGCAGGCGTTCGCCGCGTCGTACCTCGCTCCGCTGGCGGACGACGCGACCCTGCTCGAGGCGCTCGACTCCTACCTGCGGCACCACGGTTCGCTGCTCAAGGTCGCCGAGGACCTCGGCGTGCACCGCAACACCGTCCGTCATCGCGTCGAGCGGATCGAGTCGCTGCTCGGGCGCTCCCTCGCTGATCCGCAGGTGCGGGCGGACGCGTGGATCGCGATGCGCGCGCAGGCGGATATGGGTGCCTGACCGCGGCTCACCCGCGAGTGGCTGGTGCGGGCCGAGCCGGGGACGAATCCGGGGCGGGTCGGGGACGTACCCGATGGTCCACGGCGGCCTCCCGCGACGAGCCTGAGGACACACGCCGATCAGGCCCCTCAGAGCGGAGAAGCCATGAGCACCACCTTGCACGATCAGCCGGTGTCGGTCCGGGCGAAGCTCGCGGCCGGCTGGACCAGCTTCATGTTCCTCTACATCTACGTCGACTACTTCGCGCTCTACAAGCCGGGGTACGTCGACCAGCTTCGCGGCGGCTCCGTCTGGGAGTTCGACATCAGCCAGGGGCTGTTGACCGTCTTCCTCGCGCTCGTCTCGATCCCGGCCCTCATGGTCGTGCTCTCGGTGGCGCTGCCGGCCCGTCCGGCCCGGGTGGTCAACCTCGTCGTGGCGGCGCTGTACGTCCCGGTATCGGCGTTCAACGCGATCGGCGAGGCGTGGACCTTGTTCTACGGCCTCTCGATCGGGCTGGAGCTGGTGCTCCTGGCGTACGTCCTGCGTGCTACGTGGACGTGGCCCCGCGCGGCCGCCGTCAGCCTCGTCGGAAGAGACGGCGCTTTGGCTTGAAGATCGACGCGAACATCCGCTCCGACTCGGCGAGCATCGGTGACGACGGCCCCGCCGTGCACGAGCACAGCAGCAGGTGGTCCGGCCAGATCACCGCGAATACGACCCAGCCGAGCACCTGACCGTCGGCTTCGGCCGTGAAGTGCGTGACCGCTCTGCGCTGGGAGCGACCTTCGTTCAGCACCGTGATCGCTGGCATCTCGCTGACTCCGGTCCGTGCCACGAACTGCGCCACCACCCCGTCGATCTCTTCGTCGCTGAGCGGCCTGCCGTCCCGCTCGTACACGGAGACGTGGGCGGCGCCGTCGTCTCCGGGCCGGGTCAGCTCGTAGGTGCCGTCGCTGCGGGTGGCGGTCCACCCGTCGGGCACGAGCATCGTGAACACGTCAGGGACCTCGAGCATCGCCATGCACGGAGGCTACGTGGTCCTGTGCGCGTTCCGCTCTGTCATCCGCATGACCCCAATCAGGCTTCGACCGAGCCCAGGTAGCAGAGCATCAGCGACCCCGAGTCGGGATCGCTGCAGCCGAAGCCGTGCCGTTCGTAGAACCGTCGCGCATCGGCGTCGTCGGCGTCCACGTTGATCAGGATCTCCAGTGCGTCCCGTCGTCGGGACTCGGCCCGCAGGGCGGCGACCAGTGCTGCGCCCGCGCCGGCCGAGCGCCGGTCCGGGCGGACGTAGAGCTCCTCGAGCTGGGCGAGTGGGCCGTCGGCGTACGGCGTGGGCCGGAAGGTCACCCAGGCGAAGCCGGTCGGGGCATCCGGCTCCCCGGAGAGCAGGGCGAGGACGTCGTCACGGTGCAGCAAGGAGGCAAACCGCCTGGCGAACGCAGCCGCGTCCTGGCCCTCGGCGCCGAACTCTATGTTGAAGTCGGCCAGCAGCCGGCCGAGCACCTGTGCATCAGCAGGGGTCGCGACGCGCACCTCGTCCATGCGTCGATTCTGCTCCGGGGTGACGCACGGAATAAATGGATTTGCAGTGCACTCGCAGCGCACTATCGTGCACTGCATGGATGACGGCACCACGGCACTCGCCCAGGCGATCGGCGCGCGCGTACGCCACGAGCGCACCGAGCGGCGCTGGACCCTCGATCAGCTCGCGGAAGCCGCCGGCCTGAGCCGGCGGATGGTCATCAACGTCGAGCAGGGCGCGGTCAACCCGAGCGTCGGCACGCTCCTGCGCCTCAGTGACGCGCTGGGTGTCGGCCTGCCCGCGCTCGTCGAGCCGCCTCAGCAGCGTCCGGTCAAGGTGGTCCGCGCGGGCGAGGGGGCTGCGCTGTGGAGCGGTGCCCACGGGGGTCGCGGTGTGCTCGTCGCCGGGACGCAGCCGCCCGACGTGGTGGAGCTGTGGGACTGGGAGCTGCAGCCGGGCGAGCGCCACGAGAGCGATGCCCACACGGCCGGCACCCGGGAGCTGCTCCAGGTCCACACCGGCCGCATCGTCGTCACCGTCGGCGAGGAGGTCGTCAGCCTGGGCGCGGGAGATGCGCTCACCTTCGCCGGCGACCTGTCCCACTCCTACGCGCACGACGCCGGCGGCCCGGCGCGGTTCTCGCTCGCGGTCTTCGAGCCGGGTGTCGGCGTGACCCGCCCGGCCGAGCCGGCGACCCACGCCGACCCGACCACCCACGCAGCCACCGGAGAGGAGGACTGACGTGCTGATCCACCCCTGGGACGCCTCGCTCGGCGCTGCCGAGTGGCAGGCCTGGCTGGCCGGTCGCGAGCGCTTCGGCCTGCTCGCCGTCAACAACACCGACCCCGGCCAGGCACCGATCACCGTGCCCACGCACTTCACCGTCATGGGTGAGGATCTCGTCCTCCACCTCGCGCGGCCCAATCCTGTCTGGAGCCACCTCGCGGCGAGCACCGAGGTCCGGCTCACGGTCATCGGCGACTATGCCTTCGTGCCGTCGTACTGGCGCGCCGCGGAAGGCACTCCGGAGGACGAGGGCGTCGCGACGAGCTACTACGCCTCGGTGCAGTTCGTCTGCACGCCGACGGTCGTCGACGACCCGGACGCGAAGGCCGAGATCCTCGTCGCGCAGCTGCAGGACCTCCAGCCGGAGGGCCGGCACGCCGCGGTCGACACCGAGCAGGCGCCGTATGCGCGGATGCTGCCGGGGATCCGCGGCCTCCGGCTGACCCCGGTCCGTGTCGAGGCGAAGTTCAAGTACGACGACCACAAGCCGGCGTCCTTCCGCGAGGACGTCGCGGGGCGGCTGGAGCAGCGCGGCACCGGACTCGACCGCGCTGCCGCCCGCCAGCAGCGCCGCCGCCTCTCCGAGGCCGGCGACTGGGAGACGCGGCGGGGCAGTCGTGGCTGAGTCACGCGCCGACCTCGTCCCGCCGTGGACGCTCGCGGTCGCCGCGATGTTCTCGGTGCAGCTCGCGTCCGCGCTGGCCGTCCCGATGATCGGCGACATCGGCGCGCCCGGCACCGCGTGGCTCCGCCTCACCATCGGCGCGCTGGTCTTCGTGCTCGTGCAGCGCCCGCCCCTGCGTGCGCTGCGCCGGGTCGACGTACCCGTCGTGATCGCGCTCGGCATCGCCACCGGCGTGATGACCGTGGCGTTCATGGAGGCGCTGGACCGGATCCCGCTCGGCATGGCGGTCGCGGTGGAGTTCCTCGGACCGCTCACGGTCGCTGCGGCCCGCAGCCCGCATCGTCGCGCGCTTGTCTGGCCGGCGCTGGCGCTGGTCGGAGTCGTGCTGATGACCGAGCCCTGGCGGGGGAACGTCGAGGTGGCCGGCCTCGCGTTCGCGGCGCTCGCCGGTGCCGGGTGGGGCGGCTACATCCTGCTCACGCAGCGCATCGGCGACCGGTTCAGCGGCATCGGGTCCTTGTCAATGACCGTCCCGATCGCGGCCCTGACGGTCGCCGTGGTCGGCGTTCCACAGGCAGCCTCGCACCTCACGCCGGCCCTGCTCGCCGAGGCGGCGGTCCTCGCGCTGCTGATGCCGGTGCTGCCGTTCGTGCTCGAGCTGCTGGCCCTGCGCCGGATGACGCACACGGCGTTCGGCACCCTGATGGCGCTCGAGCCCGCGATCGGTCTCGTCTGGGGTGCGGTCCTGCTCGACCAGACGCCGTCGGTGGGCCAGCTGGTGGGCATCACCGTCGTGGTGTTCGCGGGTGCGGCCGCACAGCGCGGCGGCCGGCGGGCCCCGTCCGAGACAGCGCTCGCCGAGGTCCAGCCGGTCTGACCGCGCCGGGAGGTGTCGCCACCCGGGGCCGGGCGCTCTGCGCCGGGCACCATCGCGCACGTGCGATGTCGTGACGGCGGTGAGGGCGGTCAGGCCCGGCACCACCTCGCACGTGCGACGTCGTGGCGCCGGAGCGAGGGTCCGATCAGTTGCGGAAGTCCGGGCCGATCCGCTCGGCCTGCCGGTAGAGCGCCTCCCAGGCGAGGTCGAGCGCCATCGTGTCGACGAAGTCGTCACCCTCGGTGTCCTGGCCGACGAGCTGGGCCGCGGTGCGGGTGGCGAGCTCGTCCGAGGGCAGCGCCAGCTCGGCGCCGCCCGCGAGGGCGTCGACCTGGATCTGGCAGGCCTTGTCGAGGTTGATCATCCGCAGCAGCGCCTCGCCCGGCGTACGCCCGACGGTGAGGAGGCCGTGGTTGCGCAGGATCATCACGTCGTTGTCGCCCATGTCGGCGACGAGCCGCTCCTGCTCGTCGAGCGAGAGGGCGACGCCCTCGTAGTCGTGGTACGCCGTGCGGCCGAAGAACTCCATGCTGATCTGGCTGATCGGCAGCAGGCCGTGCTTCTGCCCGGCGACCGCGCACCCGGCACGGGTGTGCGTGTGGAGGATGCACTGGGCGTCCTCGCGCGCGGCGTGGATTGCCGAGTGGATGACGAAGCCGGCCGGGTTGACCGGGTACGGCGACTCCTCGACCTTCTCGCCGGAGAGGTCGATCTTCACCAGGTTGGAGGCGGTGATCTCCTCGAAGAGCAGGCCGTACGGGTTGATCAGGAAGTGGTGGTCCGGACCCGGCAGCCGCAGCGAGATGTGCGTGAAGATCAGGTCGGTCATCCGGTAGTGCGCGACGAGGCGGTAGACCGCTGCGAGCTGACAGCGCAGGTCGTACTCGGTGGCGTCCATGGAGTGCTCCTCGGGAGGGATCAGGAAACGGGGTGGGTGACGGCGCCGGTGCGGAGCCAGGCGACCACGTTGGCCGCCTGCTCGACGGCGTAGCCGCGCTCGGACTCGGCGGAGAACCAGCCGACGTGCGGAGTGATCAGTACGTCGGACCGTTCGGTGAGCGGGTGGCGGGGTGGCGGCGGCTCCTCGTCGAGCACGTCCAGGGCAGCACCGGCGAGGCGGCCCCGGTCGAGAGCGCGGGCGAGCGCGGCGGAGTCGATGAGCCCGCCCCGGCCGACGTTGACCAGCCAGGACCCGGGCCGCATCGCGGCGAGGAAGGCGTCGTCGACGAGGTAGTGCGTCTCGTCGGAGAGCGGAAGGTGGAGCGAGATGACGTCGGAGCTCGCCGCCAGCGCGTGCAGGTCGGAGACGGAGGTCGCGCCGGGCAGCGAGCGCCCGCTGCGGGACCAGCTCTGCAGTGCCCCGACGTGGCCGTGCGCGAGGGCGGCGTACCGCTCGGCGATCCGGCCGGTGCCCACGATCCCGATGGACAGGTCCGAGAGCCGGCGCGGCAGGAACGCCGGCCGGTCGAGCCAGGTCGCCGTCGTCGCCTGGCCGTAGAACGGGAGCTGCCGGACCAGCGCCAGGGTCAGTGCCCAGGCGTGGACGGCGACCTCCTCGGTGGCGACCGGGGGGAGGTGCGCGACCTGGACGCCGGCGCGGGTGCACGCCTCCACGTCGACGTTGTCGTGGCCCTGGGACATCAGCGAGACGACCCGCAGCCGGGGGAGGGCTGCGAGCACCGCGTCGTCGACACGGCCGTAGCCGACGAGCAGTGCCACGGCGTCAGGCGCGGCAGCCGCCAGGTCCGACGGATCGTCGGACCCGGCGACCACCACGCGGAAGCCGGCTTCCTCGAGCGCGGCGATGCCCGGGCGCAGGTCGTCGTCGAGCGCTGCGTAGAGGGCGACCGGCCGCTCGTCCATGCTCAGAGCACCTTGGAGAGGAAGGACTTGGTCCGGTCGTGCTGCGGGTTGTCGATCACCTGCGACGGCGAACCGGCCTCGACCACCACGCCGCCGTCCATGAAGACGACCGTGTCGGCGACCTCGCGGGCGAAGCCGATCTCGTGGGTGACCACGATCATCGTCATGCCCTCGCGCGCCAGGTCCTTCATGACGTCGAGGACCTCGCCGACCAGCTCGGGGTCGAGCGCGGACGTCGGCTCGTCGAAGAGCATCAGCTTCGGCTTCATCGCGAGCGCGCGGGCGATCGCGACGCGCTGCTGCTGGCCGCCGGAGAGCTGCCCCGGGTAGTTGTCGACGCGGGAGCTGAGGCCGACCCGGTCGAGCAGGGCGAGCGCCTGGGTGCGCGCCTCCGCCTTGGAGACACCCCGGATCTTCATCGGTGCCTGCATGACGTTCTCGAGGGCGGTCAGGTGCGGGAAGAGGTTGAACCGCTGGAAGACCATGCCGATGTCGCGGCGCTGGGCGGCGATCTCCTTCGGCTTCATCTCGTGCAGCTTGTCGCCGACCTCGCGGTAGCCGATCAGCTCGCCCTCGACCGAGAGCCGGCCGGCGGTGACCCGCTCGAGGTGGTTGATGCAGCGCAGGAACGTCGACTTGCCCGAGCCCGAGGGCCCCAGCAGGCAGAAGACCTCGCCGTTCTTCACCTCGAGGTCGATGCCCTTGAGCACCTCGACGTGGCCGAACGACTTGTGGACGTTCGCTGCCTTCACCATGACGTCGCTCATCGCGCGCCTCCTTCGGGGGAACGGAGCATGCGGACCTTGCCGATGACCCGGCCGAAGCCGGGACCTGCCGGAACGGCGTGACTGCCCTTGGCGTACTTCTTCTCGAGGCGCGACTGCAGGGTGGTCAGGATCGTGGTCATGGCGAGGTACCAGAAGCAGGCGACGAGGTACATCTCGAAGAGCGTGAAGTTCTTGCTGCCGAAGTTGTAGGCCTCGGTGAAGAGGTCCTGGGCGCCGATCGCGTAGACCAGCGAGGTGGTCTTCAGCATCGTGATCACCTCGTTGCCGGTCGGCGGGACGATGACCCGCATCGCCTGCGGGAGCACGATCAGCCGCATCGTCTTCGCGCCGCTGTAGCCCAGCGCGTGAGCCGCCTCGGTCTGACCGGGGTCGACCGAGAGGATGCCGCCGCGCACGATCTCGGTCATGTACGCCGCCTCGTTGAGCGCCAGCGCCAACAGTGCTGCGCCGAAGGGGCTGATCAGGTCATTGGTGCTCGTGCTGAGCGACCCGATGCCGATCGCCGGGAAGACGAGGCCCAGGTTGAACCAGATGACCAGCTGCACCAGTACGGGGGTGCCGCGGAAGATCCACAGGTAGCCGGTGCTGACGGTGCGCAGCACCGGGTTGCCCGAGAGCCGCATGACCGCGAGCAGGATGCCGCCGATGATGCCGGCCACCATCGAGAACGCCGTGAGGGCGAGCGTGATGCCGATGCCGTGGAAGATCTCCGGGCGGAACAGGTAGTCGCCCACGACGTTCCACTGGATCGCGTCGTTGGTGCCGACCGACCAGACCAGGGCCCCGACGGCGACGATGACGACAGCAGCGGTGGCCCACTGGCCGTAGTGGCGGATCGGGACCGCCTTGATCGCCTCGGGTGCAGCGACGGACATCAGTCGACCGCGCCGTTGACGGACGGCGCCTCGACGGCGCCGCCGCTCAGCGAGTACTTCGCGAGGATCTCGTCGTACGCACCGCTCTTGATGACCTCGGTGATCGCGGCGCTGATCGCGTCACGGAGCTGCGTGTCCGCCTTGGTGAACGCGATGCCGACGGGGGTCGGGAGCAGCGCCTCGGAGTTGGCGATCTCGAACTGGTTGCCGCCGCCGATGTTCTTGACGTTGTAGGCGCCCACCGCGTCCTGGGTGAACGTCGCGTCGGCGCGGCCGGTCTGCAGCTGGAGCAGGGCGTCCTTGTCCGTGGGGAGCGCGGTCACCTTGATGGCATCTGAGGCGCACTCCTTGTCGTTGAAGCCCTCGAGCATCTTCAGCTGCGTCGAGCCCTTGAGGACCGCGACTGGGCGACCGCAGAGGTCGGAGACGCCGGCGATCTTGTCGGGGTTGCCCTTCTTCACGACGATCGCCTGGCCGGTCATGAAGTAGTCGACGAAGTCGTACTGCTTCTCGCGCACCTTGGTGTCGGTCACGGCCGCCTGGATCATGTCGAAGCGACCCGAGTCGAGCGCCGGCAGCAGGCCGTCGAAGGCGATGTTGGTGTACTCGAGCTTCACGCCGAGGACCTGGCCAACCGCGGCAGCGAGGTCGGGGTCGAGACCGACGATCGTCTTGTTGTCGTCGGCCAGCGACTCGAACGGCGGGTACTGCGCCTCGGTGCCGACCTTGATGACACCGGCCTTGCGGATGTCGGCAGGCAGCTTCGCGTTGAGAGCAGCGTCCTGCTTCTGGGTGGCGATCGTGGAGTCGGACTTCGGCGTGCCGGAGTCGCTGCTGCCACAGGCGGTGGCGAGCGCGCAGGTGGCCGCGGCGGCGGTCAGCAGGGCGACGGGACGGCGGCGGAGGAGCGGGTTCATGCGGGTTCACCTCGGGGTGTCGGGGGACGAAGCGTGAGGGGCGAAACGGGGCAGAGAGCGGGGACCGGACGGAGTGCATGTGTCCTGGGTCACCCGAGCATGCATCGATGGTTTCTCAACTGTCAACCCTTGTTTCATGACGGGGTGATGGTGTTTCATGCTGTTAACCGACGTGGCCCCCGTCACGTCAGGCACCGGATCCATGAGGAGGAGCGAGGCATGACGGCAACGGAGGCCCGGCAGCCCGAGAGCGCCCAGCTCGGCGCCCAGCTCAAGGCGGTGCGCATGGCCCGACGCATGACCCTCGCCGACGTCGCCGAGGCCGCCGGCATCACCAAGGGCTTCCTCTCCAAGATCGAGCGCGACCAGGCCACGGCCTCGGTCGCGACGCTCATGCGGATCTGCGAGTCGCTGCAGATCTCCGTCGGCGAGCTCTTCGATGCGCCCTCCGGTGACGTCGTACGCCGCGCGGCGTACCCGGTGATCAACTTCGGCGGCGTCGGGATGACCGAGTTCCTGCTCACCCCCCGCGGTGAGCAGCGGCTGCAGGCGATCCTCAGCGAGATCGAGCCCGGTGGCGGCAGTGGCGACGAGCCGTACAGCCTGCCGGCCGACGTCGAGTTCGTCTTCGTCGTGTCCGGTCGCCTGGCCGTGACCCTCAAGGACGAGGAGATCGTCCTCGAGCAGGGCGACACGCTCACCTTCGCGCCGCACGCACAGCACACGTTCCGCAGTGCCCTCGAGTCCGGCACGACCCAGGTCCTCTGGGTCTTCTCGCCGGCCCTGCCGTCGCGCGACTGAGCCGGCGACCCCGTTCCACCCCACCCAGATCGGAGACCCCGACATGTCAGAGACGTCCACCCCGACCACCACCCCGGTCGGTCCCGTCGACTCCTCGAAGACGCCCCGCTTCGCCGGCATCGCGACCTTCGCGCGGCTGCCCCGCCTCGAGGACGTCGGTCGTGCCGACATCGCCGTGATGGGTGTGCCGTTCGACAGCGGTGTCTCCTACCGCCCGGGTGCGCGCTTCGCGCCGGCCCAGATCCGCGAGGCGAGCCGGCTGCTGCGGCCGTACCACCCGGGGCTCGACGTCTCCCCGTTCGCCGCCGTCCAGGTGGCCGACGCGGGTGACATCGCCTGCAACCCGTACAACATCCCCGAGGCCCTCGACGCCGTGCAGGAAGGTGCCTCGAACCTCCTCGACGCCGGCTCGAAGATCGTCACGATCGGTGGCGACCACACCATCGCGCTGCCGCTGCTGCGTGAGATGAAGCGTCGTCACGGTCCTGTGGCGCTGCTGCACTTCGACGCCCACCTCGACACCTGGGACACCTACTTCGGCGCGGACTACACCCACGGCACGCCGTTCCGCCGGGCGTTCGAGGAGGACCTCCTCGACACCGAGGCGCTCACGCACGCGGGTATCCGCGGGCCGCTCTACTCCAAGGAGGACCTGACCGACGACGCCCGCATGGGCTTCGGCATCACCTCCGCGATGGACGTCATGAACCAGGGCGTCCCCGCTGTCGTGCAGGCGCTCCGCGAGCGCATCGGTGACCGCCCGCTCTACATCTCCATCGACATCGACTGCCTCGACCCGGCCCACGCCCCCGGCACCGGTACGCCGGAGGCGGGCGGCCTGACCAGCCGCGAGCTGCTCGGCATCCTCCGTGGCCTGGCCGGCACCAACATCGTCGGCGCCGACGTCGTCGAGGTGGCCCCGGCGTACGACCACGCGGACATCACCGCGGTCGCGGCGTCGCACGTGGCCTACGAGCTGGTCTCCCTGATGGCGCTCCAGGGTCGTTGAGGAAGGCCGCCCCATGAAGATCGCCGTCTGGCAGACCGGCTCGGCCGACCTCGGCCGGCTCCGGGTGCGCGCGCTCGAAGCGTCGGCAGCCGGCGCCCGTCTGCTGGTCACGCCCGAAGCCTTCACCAGCGGGTACGCCGTGCCCGGCATCGCCGAGGTCGCCCAGCCCGCCGACGGCGCCTGGCACGACGCGATCGCGGAGATCGCCGCCGAGGCGGGCATCGCGATCCTCTACGGCCACCCCGAGCGGGACGGCGAGGAGATCTTCAACAGCGCGACCCTGATCCACCGCGACGGCACCGTCCTCGCTCAGCACCGCAAGGCGCACCTGTACGGCGACGTCGACTGGTCGACGTACACGCCGGGGTCGTCGCTCGATGCTCTCGTCGAGCTCGACGGCGTCCGGCTCGGCATCCTGATCTGCTACGACGTCGAGTTCCCCGAGTCGGTGCGTGCACTCGCGCTGGCTGGCGCGGATCTCGTCGCCGTCCCCACCGCGCTCATGCGCCCCTACGAGGTGGTCGCGCGCACGCTCGTGCCCGCGCGCGCCTACGAGAACCAGGTCTTTCTCGCCTACGCGAACCGGAGCGGGTCCGAGGGTCCGCTCACGTACTGCGGCGAGAGCTGCGTGGTCGGCCCCGACGGGTCCGACCTCGCCCGTGCAGGCTCCGGTGACGAGCTGTTGCTGGCCGAGATCGATACGGCCCGGCTCGCGGCATCGCGCGCCGACAACACTCACCTCGGCGATCGCCGGCCGGAGCTCTACGGATCCCTGATCCAGCCGCGCACCGGTGACGCCCCAGCCACCGGAGAGGAGCACGACCGATGACCTCGGCCGTCCCCACCAACGCCACCACCCCTGACGGGCCCGCCAAGCCGATCACGATGTTCGGCCCGGACTTCCCCTTCGCGTACGACGACTACGTCGCCCACCCCGCCGGCATCGGCTCCGTGCCGACCGCCGCGCACGGCACCCGCGTCGCCATCGTCGGCGGCGGACTGTCCGGCATGCTCGCCGCTCGCGAGCTGCTCCGGATGGGTCTGCGGCCGGTGGTCTACGAGGCCGACCGGATCGGCGGCCGGATGCGCTCGGTCCCCTTCGAGGGGCACCCGGGCATCGTCGCCGAGATGGGCTCGATGCGGTTTCCCCCGTCGTCGACCACGCTGTTCCACTACCTCGACGAGATGGGCCTGCACACCGAGGCGTTCCCGAACCCGCTGTCCGAGGCCACCCCCAGCACCGTCGTCGACCTCAAGGGCGAGACCCACTTCGCGCGCACGCTGGCCGACCTCCCCGAGGTCTACACCGAGGTCGCCGAGGCCTGGACCCGCGCTCTCGAGGAGCACGCCGAGCTCGGCGCCCTCACGGAGGCGATCCGCGCCCGCGACACCGCGAGGCTCAAGGAGATCTGGAACGAGCTGGTCCGCCGCTACGACGACGAGACCTTCTACGGCTTCCTCGCCCGCAGCGACGCCTTCAAGAGCTTCCGGCTGCGCGAGATCTTCGGCCAGGTCGGCTTCGGCACCGGCGGCTGGGACACCGACTACCCGAACTCCATCCTCGAGATCCTCCGTGTCGTCCTCACCGCGGCCGACGACCACCATCGCGGCATCGTGGGCGGCTCCCAGCAGCTGCCGGAGCGGCTCTGGTCGCGACCGGTCTCCGGTGCCGCGCACTGGCCCGAGGGCACGTCGGTGCAGGGTCTCCACGACGACGGTCGGCCGCGGCCCGCCGTCACCGAGATCCGGCGTACGGCGGGGGACCGGTTCACGCTCCACGACGCCGACGGCCGGATCGACACCTTCGACCTGGTCGTCTACACGGCCCAGTCCTGGATGCTGCTCAACACGATCCGCACGGACGAGGGGCTGCTGCCGATCGACCACTGGACCGCGATCGAGCGCACGCACTACATGGGCTCGAGCAAGGTCTTCGTGCTCGTCGACCGCCCGTTCTGGAAGGACCTCGACCCCGCGACCGGCCGCGAGGTGATGAGCATGACTTTGACTGACCGGATGAGCCGCGGCACGTACCTGCTGGACCAGGGTGAGGGGCAGCCGGGCCTGATCTGCCTCAGCTACACGTGGTCCGACGACTCCCTGAAGCTGCTCCCGCTCGACGCCGAGGCGCGGATGGACCTGATGCTGAAGTCGCTCGGGGCGATCTACCCCGGCGTCGACATCCGCTCGCACGTCATCGCATCCCCGGTGACGATCTCGTGGGAGGCGGAGAAGGCGTTCATGGGCGCGTTCAAGGCGAACCTGCCGGGTCACTACCGCTACCAGGAGCGGCTCTACACGCACTTCATGCAGGACCGGCTGCCGGCAGAGTGCCGCGGCCTCTTCCTCGCCGGCGACGACGTGTCGTGGACGGCCGGCTGGGCCGAGGGTGCGGTGACCACCGCGCTCAACGCGGTCTGGGGCGTCATGCACCACCTCGGCGGCAGCACTGCGCCGGAGAACCCCGGCCCCGGCGACGTGTTCGACGAGATCGCGCCGCTGGTGCTCGAGGACTGAAACGACCACAAGGCGACGAGATCTTCACCTGGGTGAAAGGTCTCGTCGCCTGTCGTTTCTTCGGGCGGTGCAGGTCTTCGCCCGGGTGAAGACCTGCGCGCCGACCCGCTCACCCGGGCCGGACGCGTCAGATCGCCGTCAGCAGCTCGTCTGCCTGGGCGCGCAGCGCGAGTGCTGCCTCGCGGTGGCCCGCGACGGACGCCGGGACCGGCTCCCAGTACGGCGTGGTCGCGGCCTCGTCGGCGGCGATCTCGTCCTCGTCACGGGCCAGCTGGAGCAGCAGCGAGCGCACATGGATCGCCGTACGGCTGTCGATGGGGGTGGTCTTCATGGCCTCGCCTTTCTGTGTCTGCTCACTGTGTCTGCTCCGAGGGATGCACTTTCCAGTGAAGGCCGGTCGAGGCTCTGCGGCGACCCCCCGATTAGTCATTTCTCTCGTCCATTCGGGGGAGCACGTTCGTGCGGGCACGGACGTGGTTCACTCGCGGTCATGATGATGGCGCTCGACCTGCTCGCGATCTTCGTCTTCGGTGTCGCGGGCGGACTGACCGCAGTGCGCATGCGCATGGACATCGTGGGCGTCGCCGTGCTCGGCACGGTGTCCGGCATCGGCGGCGGCATGATGCGCGACGTGCTGATCGGGGCACTGCCGTCCCCGCTGCTCTCCGACTGGCGCTATCTGTGCGCTCCGCTGGTGGGCGGCCTGCTCACCTTCTGGTTCCACCCGGCCATCGGCCGGCTCCAGCGGGCGATCAACATCGTCGACGCGTTCGGACTGGGGCTCTTCACCGTCGCCGGCGCGGTCAAGGCGACCGAGCACGGACTGGGTCCGGTCCCGGCCACGATGCTGGGCGTGATGACCGGCGTCGGGGGCGGCGTGCTCCGCGACGTCCTCACCCGACAGGTCCCGGAGCTCCTCCGCGCGGGAACGCAGCTCTACGGCACCACGGCGCTCGCCGGCGCGGCGTTGACCGTGGCGGCGATGCGCCTCGATGCGCCCACCGTCGCGGTGATCCTGATCGGTGTCACCGCCACGACGGGCTTCCGGCTGCTCACGATCTGGCGTGGCTGGACGGCACCGGCTCCTACGCGGTTGCCGCCCCTGCCCTGAGGCGTCAGCCCTTGGCCGCAGCCTTCTCGGCAGCCTTGGCGGCCTTGCGCTCGGCGCGCGCCTTCTTCTCCTCGACGTCGAGGCGCTCGGCCTCCTCGAGGGTGGGCGCAGAACCGCCGAGGCGGGCGGGCAGCCACCAGGCGCCGGCCGGCTTCTGGTCGGCCGGGTACGCCGCGATGCACTCGTCGAGCAGGGCAGCCATCCGCCGGTGCAGCTCGGCGGTCTCCGCCACGGCGTCCTCACCGGTCGGGAAGTACGGCTCGCCCACGCGGATCACGACCGCCGTGCCGCGGCTGAGGTCGCGCTTGTGGCCCTTGGTCTGCACCCGGTGGAAGCCGAAGTGCACGACCGGAACGACGGGCACGCCCGCGGCAGCAGCCATGCGGACGGCACCGGTCTTGATCTCCTTGATCTCGAAGCTGCGCGAGATCGTCGCCTCGGGATACACACCCACGACCTCGCCGCTCTTCAGCGCGTCGACGGCGACCTGGAAGGCCTCGGCGCCGTTCGAGCGGTCGACGGCGAGGTGGTGGAAGGAGCGCATGAGCGGGCCGCCGACCTTGTGGTCGAAGACCTCCTTCTTCGCCATGAAGCGGGTGTAGCGCTTGTTGCGCTCGCCCGGGTAGCCGCTGGCGATGAAGTCGAGGTAGGAGTTGTGGTTGCACGCGATGACCGCACCACCCGTGGCGGGGACGTTCTCTGCACCCGCCATGTCGACCTTCAGGCCGACGCGGAACCACGACTTCGCGACGGCGATGATGATCGGGTAGGTGATGTCCATGCGGGGGTGCTCCTCGGGTGGCTGACCGGTCGACCGTGCGTCGGAGCCGGAGAGGGGCCCCAGACTGCCATGGTGGCGGTCCCGGAGGACAGATTCCTGACGGCACGGGGTGAATCCGGCGTGAAACCTTGTTCGGCAGGAACAACCACTACCCGACGTACGCCGGCAGGTCAGCGCTGTGCGGCGGCCTGGATCACGTCGGCGATCAGCGTGCCCATGTCGAGCCCGGCCGCCTGCACCGAGAGCGGCACGATCGAGGTCTCGGTGAAGCCCGGGGCGACGTTGACCTCGAGGAACCAGACCTTCCCGTCGGCGTCGACGATCAGGTCGGAGCGCGACAGGTCGCGCAGGCCGAGTGCCTGGTGCGCGGTGAGGGCGACGCGCTGGCACTCGGCGGTCAGCTCGTCCGACAGCGCAGCCGGGGTCTGGAACGTCGTGCTGCCGGCGGTGTAGCGGGCGCTGAAGTCGTAGATGCCGCCGTCGGGCTTGATGCCCACGACCGGCAGGGCCCGCGGCCCGGAGCCGTCGTCGACGACCGGCACGGCCACCTCGTCGCCGTCGATGAACTGCTCGAGCAGCGCGACCGTGCCGTAGGCGTAGGCGCTCACCATGGCCGACGGCAGCTCGTCGGCGGCGCGCACCACGGTGCAGCCGAGCGCCGACCCGCTCTTGGCCGGCTTGACCATCAGCGGCAACCCCAGCCGCTCGACCAGGAGGTCCATGACGGCCGCAGCACCGAGCTCGCGGAACGACTCGGCGGGCAGCACGATGGACGCCGGCGTGTGGAGCCCGGCGCGCTCGGCAATGGTCTTGGCGACCGGCTTGTCGAAGGCGACGCGGCAGGCCTCGGCGACGGCGCCCACGTAGGGGATGCCGAGCAGGTCGAGGACCTCGCGGATCGTGCCGTCCTCACCGGTCTCGCCGTGCAGCATCGGGACGACGCAGGCCGGCTTGTCGGCCAGCAGGGCGGGCAGCAGCGAGGAGTCGACGTCGCGCTCCTCGACCTCGAGGCCCACCGAGCGCAGGGCCTCGGCGACCCGGCGTCCGGAACGGAGCGAGACGTCGCGCTCGTGGGACAGACCGCCCGCGAGCACCACGATCCGACCTGACAGGCGTGCGGCGGGCACGGGGTTCTCGGTCACGGTCGTCTCCATGTCTGGTGGATCAGGAAAGGTCGTTGCTGGGCGCGTCGTAGTCCGACGCGCGGATCGCCGGGATGGTGCCGGTCGCGCCGAACGTCTCGCGCAGCTCCATCTCCGCCTCCAGTACGCCGGCCAGTCGGCGTACTCCCTCGCGGATGCGCTCCGGCGTCGGGTAGCAGAAGGACAACCGCATGGACGAGGAGCCGAAGCCGTCGGCGAAGAACGCGGTGCCCGGCACGTACGCCACCCGGGCGGTGACGGCGCGCGGCAGCATCGCCTTGGCGTCGATGCCCTGCGGGAGGGTCACCCAGACGTAGAAGCCGCCGGTCGGGACGTTCCAGCGGCAGGCAGCCGGCATGAAGTCCTCGAGCGCGCTGATCATCGCGTCGCGGCGCTCCTTGTACATCGTGCGGAACGCCTCGACCTGGCCGAGCCAGTCGTGGTTCTCCAGGTAGCGCGAGATCGCCATCTGGGAGAACGCGCTGGGGCACAGCGTGGCCGACTCCTGCGCGAGCACGAGCTTCTCGCGGACCGCGTGCGGCGCGAGCGCCCAGCCGACCCGGAAGCCGGGAGCGAAGGTCTTGGAGAACGAGCCGAGGTAGATGACGCCCTCGGCCTCGTCGGCGCGGAGCGCGCGGTGGATCCGGCCGTCGAAGCCGAGCAGGCCGTAGGGGTTGTCCTCGAGGATGAGGATGTCGGCCTCGCGGCAGATCCGGAGGATCTCCGGGCGGCGCTCCTCGCTCAGGGAGATGCCGGCGGGGTTGTGATAGTTCGGGATCGTGTAGAGGAACTTGATCGTCCGGCCGGCCGCCTTGGTTGCCGCGATGGCCTGCTCGAGCGCCTCGGGGATCAGTCCGTGCTCGTCCATCTCGACGTGGACCATGTCGGCCTCGTACGCGCGGAAGACGCCGAGCGCCCCGAGATAGCTGGGAGCCTCGACGAGCACGACGTCGCCCGGGTCGATGAAGATGCGCGTCACCAGGTCGACCGCCTGCTGCGAGCCGACCGTGACGACGATGTCGTCCGGGTGTGCCTCGATGCCCTCGAGGCGCATGACGTCGCAGATCTGCTCGCGCAGCTCGGGCGTGCCCTGGCCGGAGCCGTACTGCATCGCGACCGGGCCGTCGTGGGCGATCAGGTCGGCGATGCCCTTGCCGACCACGTCGAGCGGGAGGTCGCTGATGTTGGGCATGCCGCCGGCGAGGCTCACGACCTCGGGACGGCTGGCGACGGAGAAGAGTGCGCGGACCTCGGAGGCCTTCATCCCCTCGGTGCGAGCGGCGTACCTGTCGACGTACTGGTCGAGCCGCGTGCTGCGTCGGGAGATGTCGCTCATGATGGAGACAAGTTTAGGAGGTGGCGTCCATGGGTTTGTCCCGTCGTCCGGTCCGGCTGACCGTCGACCACCTCGCGGCGTTCGAGGGACATGCGCGCGAGTGCCTCTTCTGGCAGCTCGATCCGGTACGCCGCGAGCGCCTCACGCCCGACGAAGCGGCCGAGCAGAAGCGCGACTGGGTCGCGTCGGTGCTCCTGGAGTGGGGCGCCTGCGGCCATGTGCTGCTCGACGACGGCCGGGTCGCCGCGCACGCGTTCTATGCGCCGCCGGCGTTCGCTCCCGGGAGTGCGGGCCTGCCTACGGCGCCGGTCACCCCGGATGCGGTGCAGCTGTTGACGGTGCAGGTCGCCGAGGAGTACCGGGGTGGCGGGCTGGGCCGGCTGCTCGTGCGTGCGGCCGCGAAGGACCTGGTCGACCGGGGCGTCGTCGCGATCGAAGCCTTCGGTGCGTCGAGACCCGGGTTTTCGCGCGTCGAGTCCCGGGTTTCGGCGCCTTCATTCCCGGATCGTGGCGGGTGCGTGGTGCCGGTCGGGTTCCTCACGGCGGTGGGGTTCCGCACCCAGCGCGCGCACCCGGCGTACCCGCGGATGCGGATGGACCTGCGCTCGACGCTGTCGTGGAAGGACGAGGTGGAGCAGGCGATCGGCGCGCTGCTCGGCGCCGTACGCCCGGTGAAGCAGCCGAAGCCGGCCCCGCCGGCCGTGCGGGACTAGGGCGTGTCTGACAAACCCTGCGCCTGCTACGCGGCGGTTTGTCAGACACGCCTAGCCCTGCCGGCGGATCTCGAGGAAGTCCGCGATCCGCTCGATCGCCTCAGCGAGCACGCCTCCGTCCGGCAGCGTGACCAGCCGGAAGTGGTCCGTCTTCGGCCAGTTGAAGCCGGTGCCGTGGGTGATCAGCAGCTTCTTCGCGCGCAGCAGGTCGATGACGAACTGCTGGTCGTCCTCGATCGGGTAGATCTCCGGGTGCAGGCGCGGGAAGCAGTAGAGCGCGCCCTTCGGCCGGACGTTGGAGACGCCCGGGATCTCGTTGAGCAACCGGTCGGCCAGCATCGACTGCTCGTAGAAGCGACCACCCGGGACGATCAGCTCCTCGATCGACTGGTAGCCGCCGAGCGCCGCCTGGATCGCGTGCTGCGCCGGCACGTTGGAGCACATCCGCATGTTGGCGATCAGCGTCAGGCCTTCGAGGAAATCGGTGGCGATCTCCTTCGGCCCGGACACCATCACCCAGCCCGCGCGATAGCCGCAGACCCGGTACGCCTTCGACAGGCCCGAGAAGGTCAGGCACAGCACGTCGTCCCCGGCGTACGTCGCGGCGTGGTGGTGGACGGCGTCGTCGAAGAGGATCTTCTCGTAGATCTCGTCGGCCATCACGACGAGGTTGTGCCGCCGCGCAATGTCGACGAGACCCTTGACGACGTCCTCGGAGTAGACGGCGCCGGTCGGGTTGTTGGGGTTGATGATCACCAGCGCGTGGGTGTTCTCGGTGATCTTGGCCTCGATGTCGGCGAGGTCAGGGTTCCACCCGTTCTCCTCGTCGCAGAGGTAGTGCACGGGGGTGCCGCCCGACAGCGTGACCGCGGCGGTCCACAACGGGTAGTCCGGGGCCGGCACGAGGATCTCGTTGCCGTCGTCGACGAACGCCTGCAGCACCATCGAGATCAGCTCGGAGACGCCGTTGCCGATGAAGATGTCGTCGACGCCGACCGCGCGGAGGCCGTGCGCCTGGTAGTAGTTCATGACTGCCGTGCGGGCCGACCAGATGCCCTGGGAGTCGCTGTAGCCGGCGGCCTTGTGCAGGTGGTGGACCATGTCGGCCACGATCTGCTCGGGCGGCTCGAAGCCGAACGGGCCGGTGTTGCCGATGTTGAGCTTGAGGATCCGGTGGCCCTCGGCCTCCAGCCGCTGCGCCTCGACGAGGATCGGTCCGCGTACGTCGTACCGGACACCCTGCAGCTTCTTGCTCTGTCGAATCTGGCGCACGTCGTCATTGTCGCAGGTGCCCCGCGGCGGCGTGCGCTGGCCGAAACCCGGGTCTGGGCATGCAAAAACCCGGGTTTCGGCGGACCAAAACCCGGGTTTCGCGTGGGGCGTGTCAGCCGATGAAGGCCTCGAGCTCCTTGAGGAGCGCGCCCTTCGGCTTGGCGCCGACGATCGTCTTGACGATCTCGCCGTTCTGGAAGACCGCGAGCGTCGGGATGCCGGTGACGCGGTAGTTGGACGGCGTCACGGGGTTCTCGTCGACGTTCATCTTGAGGAACGTGAGCTTGTCGCCGTGGGCGGTGTTGATCTCGTCGAGGATCGGGGCGACCTGGCGGCACGGGCCGCACCACTCGGCCCAGAAGTCCACGAGGACCGGCTTGTCGGACTTGAGGACGTCGGCGTCGAACGCGGCGTCGGTCACGGCGGGGATGTTGCCCACGGTTTTCCCTTTCGGTTGCCCTGCTTCACCGGTGTTGGCGAGCGCGGGGTAGTCAGCTCAGAGGCTTGGTACGGGGGTTCAAACAGTACGTCGGGAGGATGCATTCCCGACGCAGGTGATCAGTTGCAGCCGGCCTCGACGGCAGTCGCCTCGGCGCTGCCGGCGGTCGATGCCGCGTGGTCGAGCGCCGCGATGAAGCGCTCGGTGTCGAGGGCAGCCGCGCAGCCGGAGCCCGCCGCGGTGATCGCCTGCATGTAGTGCGTGTCGACCAGGTCGCCCGCGCCGAAGACACCGGTGACGTTGGTGTGCGTGTTGGGCGAGCTGACCAGCACGTAGCCCTCGTCGTCGAGGTCGACCTGGCCCTTGACCAGCTCCGAACGCGGGTCGTGACCGATCGCGACGAAGAGACCCGTGGTCTCCAGGTCGCGGGTCTCGCCGGTCACGGTGTCGCGGATCGTGATCGACTCGAGCGACTCGGTGCCGTTGATGGAGGCGACCTCGGCGTTCCAGACCATCTCGATCTTCGGGTCGGCGAAGGCGCGCTCCTGCATCGCCTTCGACGCGCGGAGCTCGCCGCGGCGGTGCACGAGGTAGACCTTCGAGGCGAAGCGCGACAGGAAGGTGGCCTCCTCGACCGCGGAGTCGCCGCCGCCGATGACCGCGATGACCTGCTCGCGGAAGAAGAAGCCGTCGCAGGTGGCGCAGTAGGAGACACCGCGACCCGAGAGCTCGTCCTCGTTGGGGAGACCGAGCTTCCGGTGGGCCGAGCCCATCGCGAGGATGACGGAGCGGGCGCGGAACTCGCCGTCGTACGTCTTGACGACCTTGATGTCGCCGGTGAGGTCGACCTCGGTGACGTCGTCGGTGACCAGCTCGGCGCCGAAGCGCTCGGCCTGGGCGCGCATCTCGTCCATCAGGGCCGGGCCCATGATGCCGTCGCGGAAGCCGGGGTAGTTCTCGACCTCGGTGGTCTGCATGAGGGCACCGCCGGCGCTGACCGCACCCTCGAAGACCAGCGGCTTGAGGCTGGCGCGCGCGGCGTAGACCGCGGCGGTGTAGCCGGCCGGACCGGAGCCGATGATGATGACGTTGCGGACTTCGCTCATGAGCGGATGGCCTCCTGGCCGGTGGATCGGGTGACGTGTGCTGCTGGCGTGCTCAACCGATCCTAGGCGCGCGTTGTTCCGTTCCTGGGCTCAGTCCAGAGGGAGCGTCGTCGGTGCGCCGCCGTCACACGGGTACGCCGCGACCAACGTCGCGCCGTCCTCGGGCCGCAGGACGAGGATCACCGGCTTCGACCGGAGGAGTCCGCGGAAGAGCCGGGTGTCGACCGGGAGGTCCGGCGGGAGGTCCGTGCGGCACACGGCGGCAGCAGCGGCGTACAGCTCCCCGGTGGGGCCGTCGGTGTCCACCTGGGCGTGGGGCACCGAGTCGGTTCGCACGTTGTTGAGCGACTTCGCCGATGCCAGCACGGGACGGATCGGCCGGACCTGCGTGATGTCGTGGTGCGCGAGGTAAGCGCGCTGCTCCGGGGTCAGCCGCAGCTGCACCAGACCGGAGGTGGTGCCGCTGAGGTTGTCGAAGGTGTTGTCGAGGTCGTGGGCGCCGGCATCGGCACCAGCCAGGCTCGACGGGGACGGCGCCGTCGCCTCGGCGCGGTCGGCCGTCTGGAGCGAGTGGGAGTCGCTCGTGTGCTGGAGCCACTGGGTGCCTCCGACGCCGATGACCGTCGCCGCCGCAGCGGCGACGAGCAGCGTCATCCGGCGGTTGCGGCGGCGGAAGCGGTCGATCGGCACGACCGTGGAGTACGCGGCGGGCTCGCCGCCGAAGGTCTCGTTCACGAGCTCGGCGAGCCGGTCGTCGAGGCGTGCGGCGACCGCGTCCGGCAGCGGTGCCTCGTGGCGGGCGGCGCGCAGGGCGCGGCGTACGGCCTCGGTCTGGGCCGGCGTGAGGTCGTCGGACATGGTCACCTCCTCGGTGGTGCAGCGGGTGCGGGATCAGGCGTGCGGGGTCAGGCGGGTTGGACGGTGCCGTCAGCGGGTGGTGCGCGGCTGGGTGCTGTGGATGGGACGTCCACGTCGGCTGGCGGGTTCCCCGGATCGGGCGTGTCCCCGGTCTCACGGAGTACGCCGAGCAGGGGCGCCAGGCGGGACCGGCCACGCGCGCACCGGGACTTCACCGTGCCGACCGCGCAGTCGAGGATCGTGGCGGCGTCGGCGACGGAGTAGCCCTCCATGTCGACGAGGACCAGGGCGGCGCGTTGCTCGGCGGGCAGCGACGCGAGCGCGTCGAGCACGAGGTCGCGGCGTGCGTGGGCCTCCGCCACGGCGGCGGGATCCACCGGCGCGCGCTCCGGCGTACGCAGCCGGGTCTCGAGGTCGTCGGGCAGCGGGTCGGCGGTGCGGATCCGTTCGTGGCGCACGCGGTCGAGACAGGCGTTGACGACGATCCGGTGCAGCCAGGTGGTCACGGCCGCCTCGCCCCGCCACGACGACGCGCGCCGGAACGCCGAGACCATGGCGTCCTGCAACGCGTCGGCGGCGTCCTCCGGGTCGCCGAGCGTGCGCAGCGCGACCGCCCAGAGCCGGTCGCGGTGACGGCCGAAGAGCACGCCAAACGCTTCGTGGTCGCCGTCGACGTGGGCGGCGAGCAGGTCGGCGTCCGACGCCTCCGACCCGCGGTCGCTCACCCGTGGACCTCGACCTGGGCGACGGCGCCGCGGAACTGGCCCGACACCTGCGGCAGGCTGGTCAGCCAGAGCACGAGGAAGCGCGACGTGACCGACTTCTTCGGCGTGAGCGTGATCGTGGAGCTGCCGTCACCGGTCGCGACGGAGTCGAGCCCATCGACCGAGCCGGGGGCACTGTCGCCCGCCGCGAAGAGTTGCAGCGAGGTCGCGCCACCCTGCACCGTCACGTCGACCGAGCTCACCGTCTGGCTCGAGCCGAGGTCGAGGACGAGGCCGACGCCGGCCTTGAGCCCGCCGGGGCCGAGGTTCTGGTCGTAGCCGGACGTGCTCCAGGCGGACGACGCGTTGCCGTCGACGGCCAGCTTGGCGTCGCTGTTGTGCTCCTCGTTGTCGCCGAGCGGGTCGAACGCCGTCGCCATCACGCCGGCGATCGGCGTCGACGACGCGCTGGGCCCGCTGCTGCCGGACCCCGACGGGTCGCCGTCGCCCTGGATCAGGCCGGCGACGACGTAGGCGACGGGCAGCAGGACCAGGATCGCGAGCAGGACGAGGGCGCCACGCAGCCAGCTGCGTCCGGGCACCGGCTCGGCCGGCTCCTGCTCCTCGTACGCCGGGGTGGCGGGCAGCTCGCCGGTGTTGCCAAACGGCCAGAACCCGGCGTCGGCCGACGTCGGGGGAGGCAGACGGCGCAGCCGCCCCTCGGGCGGGTCCGGCGCGAACAATGGACGCTCGGGCACCTTCTCGAACGGCGGAGGCGGGGCCGGCGCGTCCTCCGACGGCGTGTGCCAGTCGGGGTCGGCCATCGCGGCCGACTCCGGGTCGGAGCCGTCGAAGAGAGGTGCGCCGATCTGGGTGCGCTCGACGTCGTCGTCGGCCGCGACGACCGGGGTCAGGACGGTGTCATCGGGCGCGACCGGGTCTGCGGCGGTGACCACGTCGGGCGCCGGCACCACCGGCGCAGGAACGGCGGCGAGGGCCCCTGTCGCGTCGGTGTCGTCGGTGCCGGTGCGGCGTACGGGGGTGGTGCCGGTGCGCAGCCGGTCGGCCTCCGCGGCGGCCACGGTCGCCGGGTCGCCGATGTAGTCGGTGAGGGCTTCGGCTACCTCGTCGGCGCTGCCGAAGCGGGTGCCGGATCCGAGCAGGCTCTCGCAGATCCCGTCGAGCACCCGGGGTACGCCGGCACGCACCTGGCGCGGCCGCAGCGGGCGGCCGTGCTCGATCGGTGCCGACGGAACGCCGGACTCGGAGACGCCGCTCCAGCGACCGGTGAGTGCGGCGTACAGCAGGCCGCCGAGGTCGGTCACGTCTGCGGAGGCCCGGCCGGGCGGGAGCCCGTGGAGCGCGGCGTCGACGGCGAAGCCGATGACCTTCACGGCACCGGTGGTGTCGATGAGGACGTTCTCCGGGACGAGCCGGCCGTGGGCCACGCCGGCCTCGTGACCGGCGGCGATCATCGAGGCGACCTCGGAGACCAGCCAGGCAGCCCGGGTCGGGGAGAGCGGCTCCTCGGCGACGAGGTTGTTGAGCGAGGCGCCCTCGCCCCACTCGTTGACCACGTAGTGCAGGCCGTCGACGCTCGCGCTGTCGAGGACGCGGAGCAGGCGGGGGTCCTGCACCGTGGCCGAACGCCGCGCGGCCTCCTCGAGGAGCGGCCCGCGAGGGTCGTCCTCGGGGATCAGGTGCAGCGCGACGTCGCGGGCGAGCACGAGGTCGTGCGCCCGCCAGAAGCGACCGCCGTTGCGGTCGTGGAGCAGCACGGTCAGGCGGTAGCGCGACGCGAGGATGTCACCGGGTCGCATCGCCGAACCTCCTCGCCTCGATCTCGGAGCTGCTGGGGGAAACCCTAGTCGCTCGGACGTAGCCGTGGAGGGTCAGCGCAGGCCCGGAATGCGCCGGGTGAAGCCCTGGACCACCTCGGTCACTTCGGCAATCCGGAACAACCGGGCAAAGACCAGGAAGACCAGGCCGTAGACACCGCCGACGGCGCCGAGGAAGACCAGGATCGCGAACTTGTTCGCGTTGTCGCCGATGACGTTGTCGATCTCCCCGCCGACGAACCACGCGGCGACCAGCGCCGGGAGAAGTGCCAGCACCATCCGGACCAGGAAGCGCACCAGCCGCGCCGTGCCCAGGCCGCCGAGTGCCCGCGCCAGCAGGATGTACGCCGTCAGCGCGCCGACGGCGTACGCACCGGTGTAGGCGATGCCGAGTGCGGGGCTGACGGAGTGCGCGAGCGCGCGGTCCACGAAGAAGTAGGCGAGCGCGATGTTGACCGCCGCGATCAGGCACTGGATCCAGAAGACCAGCTGGGTCCGCTCGAGGGCGTAGAAGCCGCGGACGATCAGGTAGTGCGAGGTGAAGAAGATCAGCGAGAAGCCGAGCACGATCACCGTCTGGTCGAAGTCGCGGAAGGACTTGGCGGCCGCGCCGTAGCCCCAGACCAGGCTGGAGAGGTTCATCGCGATGATCGGCAGCAGCAGCACGAACGGCAGCACCACGGTGAGGGCGGAGCGCAGCGAGCTGTTGACCGTCCGGGCCATGCCGGCGCGGTCGCCGTCGTGGGCCAGCCGGGTCAGCTGGGGCAGGATCGCGGTTGCCAGCGAGACCGTGACGATCGAGTGGGGCACGAGCGTCAGCAGGCTGGCGCTGGAGTAGATCGTGTAACCGGTGCCGTGGCTGCCGCTGCCCGCACCGCACGCGTTCAGCGCGCCGTGCGCGGTGCCGCTGGAGGCGAGGCGCACGACGAAGAGGTTCGCGATCTGGCTGACCACGATCAGCGCGACCGTCCACACGCCGAGGCGGGCGGTGTGCCCGAGCCCCGAGCCGCGGAAGTCGAAACGCGGCCGGTAGTGGAAGCCGACCTTGCGCAGGTACGGCACCAGGATCAGGAACTGGGCGGCGATGCCGAGCGTCGAGCCGAGGCCCAGCAGCATCTCCGGCCCGCTGTCGTACGCCGCACAGGCATCGCGCGCCGGGCCGAACCCGACGAGGTAGACGACCAGGATCCCGATCGAGATGACGTTGTTGGCGATCGGTGCCCAGAACATCGGCGCGAAGCTGCCGCGGGCGTTGAGCACCTGCCCGATCAGCACGAACATGCCGTAGAAGAAGACCTGCGGCAGGCAGAAGCGGGCGAAGTCGATGACCGACTGACGCTGCGCCGCGAGCTCGGGGGAGTTGTACGAGCTGTCGAGGTAGAGGTTCATCACCGCGGGCGCCGCGACCACGAGGATCACCGTCACCGCGATCAGGAACAGGCCCGCCAGCGTGATGATCCGGTTGGTGAACGCCTCGCCGCCGTCCGGGTCCTCCCGGCCAGCCCGCACCAGCTGGGGCACGAGCACCGCGTTGACCACGCCGCCGAGCAGCAGCACGTAGAGGATGTTCGGCACCGAGTTGGCGATGTTGAAGATGTCGGCGTGCAGGGCGGTGCCGAGGGCAGCGGCCAGCAGGATCGAGCGCAGGTAGCCGCTCATGCGCGACACCACGGTGCCCGCTGCCATGACCGCGCTGTTGCCGATCACGCTTCGGGTCTCGCTCACGGTGTCTCCTTGGGTACGGCGGAACGCGCGCGAAGCCGCTTGCGCCAGCGCATCACGATCGCAGCGAAGAGCAGCGTCGCGCCGCCGCCCATGATCAGCCAGATCACCCAGCCGACGTCGCGCGACCGGATCGAGATGTCCTGCGACTTGCGGATCGGGTGGCCGTCCTCGTCGGTGACGACGAGGACGAGGGAGTGGACGCCGGGCTCGGTGGTCTTGGCGACGAGGTTGACCGTGCGGCTCGACGACGCGGGAACGTCGATCGTGCGCGGGGCGCGGATGTCGAGCCCGCCGCTCGTCGTTGCGCGGATGCCGAGACGGATCGACCGGGTCAGGTCGTTGGTGACGGTCATCGCGAACGGCCCCTCGGTCGAGCCGAGGATGACGAAACGGGGCACGGCGACGTCGACGCTCGCGAGCCGGTCGGCGAACCACGAGACCGCCCCTCCGAGGTTCGCGGTGGCGGTGCCCTGGAGGCCGGCCGCGGCGAGCGAGCTGTCGCGCGCGAAGTACGACGTGGCGGACAGCGCCTCGCGGGCCGCGGCGGAGCCGACGCCGTCGTTGCGCGGGAGGATCCGGTCGAGCGTCTGACCCAGGTCAGTCAGGTGGTCTGACTCGGCGAAGGTGCTCCGGGGGATCTCGCGATCGAGCTGGCCGGCCGGGTAGGCCAGCTCGTCGATCGCCGGCGCGGTCGCGGAGGCGGTGAGCGATCCGCTCATGCGCACGAACGGGCGGTCGAGCTGGTCGAAGAAGTGCGTGATCCGCGGGCCGGGGTCGGCGTCGTGCGGCAGGACGACGAGCGCCGGATCGACCGCACCCTCACCGGAGCGCAGCAGGCCCTCGGCGAGCAGGCGCTGGCGCAGCGCGAGGGCCTGGCTGCCGTCGGTGGGGCCGGGCCCGCCGAGCGCGAGGCTGCTGTTGGCGACGAGCACCCGCTGGTCGCCGATGGTGACGGCGGACGGCACGGCGTCCGCCTCGGCCAGGTCCTCGGGAAGTGCCGTGGAGGAGACGATGACGGTCGCGCCGTCGGCCTGCGTACGCGCCTCGGCAGGCAGCAGGCCGTTGGGCGGAACGATCGCCGGCGTGGTCGCGACGTCGAGGTCCGCGAAGACCGCGTCCGACTCCTGCCGGGCCCGGGTCAGGGCGCGGGTGTCGTGGTGCGAGGCGCCCGCGACGTCGAGGTCGCCGTACGGCAGGGCCAGCACGGGGAGCCGCTTCGCGACGGTGGTGAAGGTGCGGAGCCAGCTCTCGGCGTCGGCTGCGGCGGCCTTGCCCGCGTCATCCTGCGGGGCGTCGTCGGAGGTCGCGTCTGCCGAGGCGTCATCCGTGGCGTGGGTGGCGGTGCCGAGGTCGCGGGCGGGGTTGCCGGCGGCGATCTGGCGGGCGGCCTCCACCACGGCGGGGTCGACCAGCAGGGTCGCGTCACCTGCGGGGGCGCTCGCGGCGAGCGCCAGGACGTTGCTCAGCCGGCCCTGCGGGGCGAGGTCGCGCGCCCAGGTGTCCGCGTTGGCGAGGCGTCCGTCGGCGGTGTGCAGCGTGCGGGCCCGGATCGGCAGGACGAGGGAGAAGGCGGCCCGGTCGAAGGGCCGGACGGCGGTGTCTCCGACCTGCGGGAGGAACGTCCGGACGGTGCCGTCGGCGACCGAGTCGCGCCCCTCCGCCGATGAGCCGAGGGCCTGGACGCCGAACCAGTAGACGCCGGGCCGGTCGCCGATGCCGAGCCGGTCGCGATCCACCTTCAGCCGGTACGCCGCGGACGCGCCCGGGGCGAGCGAGTCGATGGTCGTGAAGACCGCCGTGCGGCCGCAGACCACGTCGTCGGTGGTCGCCTGTGCCGCGTGGTCCAGCTCGTGGCTGCTCGTGATCGGTACGCCGGAGGTGCAGGCGTAGACGTTGATGTCGGTCCACGTCTCGGCGCTGTCGTTGACGACCCGGCCACGCACGATGACCGCCTTGTCCTTCGGGACGACCGCCGTCGACAGGCCGGTCATGGTGACGCCGAGTGGGAGGGTGGTCGGCGTTGCGCTGTCCGTCGTCGAGCTCGCGGTCGTGGCCGTCGTCCGGGCCGCGGTGGACCGGAGCGCCGAGCGCGTCGAGCTGCGTGAGTCGGCCAGGGCCTCCCTGAGGGCAGCGGGCGCCTCCTGGGGCGCATCCGCCTGGATGCCGACGACGCGCTGCAGCTCCTCGCCGTGATGGCTGGGCAGTCCAAGCACCAGTCCGGCGATCACGACCAGCGGCGCAAGGAGGGCAGCCAGCAGTCGGATCACGCCCTCACCCTAGGGCAGCCCGCACAGGTCCACGGCGGCGGCGACTACTCTTGTCCCTCGTGTCTGCGCCCACTCCTGCCCCGCTTCTCCTGGCCGACGTCCAGAAGCGGGTGGCTGCGGAGCTCGACCGGCTTGCTCCGGTCATCGACGAGCTCGGCGCACGCTTCGAGCAGGCCGGCGAGGAGCTCGCTCTCGTCGGCGGTCCGGTCCGTGACGCGATGCTCGGCCGGCTGCAGAACGACCTCGACTTCACGACGTCCGCCCACCCGGACGTGACCGAGCGGATCCTCAAGGGCTGGGCCGACGCGGTCTGGGACCTCGGCAAGGAGTTCGGCACGATCGGCGCCCGCAAGGGCGACTGGCAGATCGAGATCACGACCTGGCGTTCGGAGTCGTACGACCCCTCCTCGCGCAAGCCGTCCGTGGCCTACGGGACCAGCCTCCACGGCGACCTGCGCCGCCGCGACTTCACCGTCAACGCGATGGCCCTCACCATCCCCGGCCGCCAGCTCGAGGACCCCTACGGCGGCATCATCGACCTGGCCCAGCGCGTGCTGCGGACACCCGGCACCCCGGAGGAGTCGTTCTCGGACGACCCGCTGCGGATGATGCGCGCCGCCCGCTTCGCGGCGCAGCTCGGCTTCGCGGTCGATCCGTCGGTCGTCACGGCCATGACCGAGATGGCGGAGCGGATCGAGATCATCTCGGCCGAGCGCGTGCGCGACGAGCTGATCAAGCTCGTGCTCGCGCCCCAGCCGCGCCTGGGCCTGCGGCTCCTCGTCGACACCGGGCTCGCGTCGTACGTCCTGCCGGAGCTGCCGGCCCTCGCGCTCGAGCGCGACGAGCACCACCGCCACAAGGACGTCTACGAGCACACGCTGACCGTGCTGGAGCAGGCGATCGACCTGGAGGAGGAGCGGGGCCACGCACCCGACTTCGTCTCGCGCTTCGCGGCGCTCATGCACGACGTCGGCAAGCCGAGGACCCGCCGGTTCCAGGACGACGGCGCGGTGACGTTCCACCACCACGACGTGGTCGGCGCGAAGATCACCCGCAAGCGGATGCAGGCGCTGCGCTTCTCCAACGAGCAGATCGACGCGGTCTCCTCGCTCGTCGAGCTCCACCTGCGCTTCCATGGCTACGGCTCCGGTGAGTGGACCGATGCCGCCGTACGCCGCTACGTGCGCGACGCCGGCGACCAGCTCGAGCGGCTGCACATCCTCACCCGCGCGGACTGCACCACGCGCAACCAGCGCAAGGCGGCCCGCCTCCGGCGTACCTATGACGACCTCGAGGCGCGGATCGCCCGGCTGTCGGAGGAGGAGGAGCTGGCCTCGATCCGGCCCGACCTCGACGGCAACCAGATCATGGAGATCCTGGGCATCGGTCCCGGCCGCGCGGTCGGCGAGGCCTACACCTGGCTCCTCGACCTCCGCCTCGACGAGGGTCCGAAGACGCCCGAGCAGGCCGAGGCGGCGCTGCGCGACTGGTGGGCCGCTCGGGGCTGACCCGACCGGATCCTTCTTCAGGCGAAGGGGTCGGTCAGCACCAGCTCGGCGTTGCGGTCCGACGGATCGCCGCCGCGCTCCCGCTGGCCGAGGTCGTTGAAGGCGATCTCCCGGTAGAGGCCGCCGAGCGCGGCGGTCGACAGGTCGTCGTACGACGGACGCAGCGGTGAGTCGGCGTCGAGCATCGTGGTGAGCAGCGAGACGGTGCCATCGCCGTTGCCGGCGACCTCGATGATCCGCGCCTGCTGCGGAGCGTCGATGTGGGAGACCGTGTTGATCTCCCAGAACGAACGCTGCGGATCGCGGTGGCGACGTGGCTTGATGGTGTTGCTGTGGCAGTGGCCAGTGACCCAGGCCAGCACGTTGGCGTGCTCGTGCAGCAGGTCGAGCACGGCGTCGCCGCCGTGGCGGGCCTCGCCGGGGAGGCGCGGGTCGGGCACCAGGTTCGACATGGTCCACGACGGGTGGTGGCTGAAGACCAGCACGTAGTCGTCGGCGTGCTCCGCCAGCTTCTCCCCGAGCCAGGCCAGCTGGCCCGCGCCGATCGACCCGTCGGCGCCGCCGGCCTGGTTGGTCGTGTCGAGGCTGATCGCGACGACCTTCTCCCCGAGGCGATGGACGTAGTGCAGGCGGCTGGCATCGGCGTCTGCCTCGTAGCCGTGGCCGACCGGACCGGCGCCCGCGAAGCGCGGGGAACGCAGCGCCGCGAGGTACTCGTCCGTCGTGAACGGGGCCCGGCGCGGGTCGGCCGTCACCGTGCGGGTGTCGCCGCGACGCGCGAGGTCGGTCAGCAGGCCGGCGGCCTGGTCGATGCGGCGGGGGTCGAGCTCCGTGCACGCGGCCAGCTCGGCGAGGAAGAGCGTGGCATCGCCCCGGGCGTCGTAGATCTTGCGCGTGCCGGTCGCCCACTCCTCAGCGAACGGGCGGGTCATCAGGGTGCCCATCACGGTGTCGTCGTGGTTGCCCATCGTCATCAGCCACGGTACGGCGAGGCCGGGCGCGTAGAACGGGCGCATCGCGGCGTGCAGCAGGTCGGGCAGGTGGGGGAAGCCGGCCCGGGCGTAGCGGTCCTCGCCCTCCGAGCCCGGCTGCCAGTGCCGCCACAGGCCGGCGTTCGCGACCCCTTCGTAGTCGGCGCCACCGCTGTCGGGGGTGACCTGGCCGCCGGCGAGCACGCCGAGCAGCACGTCGAGCTCGGTGCCGCTGTGGTTGTCGGTGGTGTCACCGGTCGCGATCACCGCGTCGAGCGGGCGGCCGGTCAGCGGTCCGACGGACAGGGCGTTGATCGCCCCGACGAGAGCGTTCGCACCCTGCGCGCCGAGCAGCTCCTGCGGCCGGTACGCCGTGCCCACCTTGCCGTCGAGGTACTCCCACCGCATCGGGTTCTGGGTGTCGACGATGTGCAGGTCGGTGATCTGGACGAGCGCGGCGAGTCCGGTGCGGCGTTCGGTCCGGCCGGATCGCGCTGCCGCGAGGTCGTGGCGTACGACGACCGGCTCACCGTCGCGCGAGGCGAGCCGGCGATAACCCGAGCGGCCGCTCGGGGCGATGGTGCTGTCGAGCGTGGTGCCGCGCGCGAAGACCGGTTGGCGTTCGGTCTCGTCCGCTGTCCTGGACCAGCCGCCCGTCGCACCGATCAGCGCCGCCGCGCCGACTCCGTAGAGGCCTGTCTGCACCGCCGCACGGCGGGTCATCGTCACCACGCGGCCAGTTCTCGCAGCCCCGGGGGAGGAGCCGGGGACCGGTGGCTGGACCCGCGGTGAACGCCTCGACAACGGACACGACGTACGCCGCGGCTCCCGCAGGTTGCACGGCTGCGCGCGTAGCGTTTCGGGCATGGCCCTTCACGATGTCGCGCCCCTGGAAGCCTCCGTCGAGATCGCCGCTCCGCCCGCGGAGGTCTGGCACCGCCTGTCCAACCTCGCCAACATGCAGCGCTGGTCCCCGCAGAACCAGCGCACCGTCGTCCTCGGCAAGCCCGCCGTCGGTACGAAGTTCGCCAACCTCAACCGCCGCGGCCTCCTGGTCTGGCCGACCTTCGGCGAGATCGTCCACTTCGACCGCGAGCGGAAGCTGGCCTTCCGGATCCTCGACAACGGCACGGTGTGGTCCTTCGACCTCGAGCCGACCCCGCGCGGCACCGGTGTCGTGCAGCGGCGCGAGGCGCCCGACGGGATCAAGACGCTGTCGGTCGGCCTGACCACGGTGTTCATGGGTGGCACGAAGGACTTCTGCGCCGAGCTCCAGGCCGGCATGGAGCAGACGCTTGCTGCGTTGAAGGCCGACATCGAGACGCTCTGAGCCGCCACCGCGCGGAACTGGACAGAAGTGGCAGGTTCCGGCACCCCGGATCTGCCACTTCTGTCCAGTTGCGGCGGGACCGAAATGACGAAGGCCGCCGACCCCCTGAGGGGATCGGCGGCCTTCGCGTTGCTCACTCGCCCTTGATGAACGCCTCGAGCATCGCGCGACCGAGGTCGTCGGCGATCTGCTGCGGCGGGGACTTCATGAGGTACGCCGAGGCCGCGATGACCGGGCCACCGTGGCCGCGGTCCTTGGCGATCTTCGCGGCGCGGACGGCGTCGATGATGATGCCGGCGGAGTTCGGGGAGTCCCAGACCTCGAGCTTGTACTCGAGGTTGAGCGGAACGTCACCGAAGGCGCGACCCTCGAGGCGGACGTAGGCCCACTTGCGGTCGTCGAGCCACGCCACGTAGTCCGACGGACCGATGTGGACGTTCTTGTCGTAGACCTTGCCGGACAGCGGACCGGTCAGGTTGGACGTGACGGCCTGGGTCTTGGAGACCTTCTTGGACTCGAGACGCTCGCGCTCGAGCATGTTCTTGAAGTCCATGTTGCCGCCGACGTTGAGCTGGTACGTGCGGTCCAGCGTGACGCCACGGTCTTCGAAGAGCTTCGCCATCACGCGGTGCGTGATGGTGGCGCCGACCTGCGACTTGATGTCGTCGCCGACGATCGGGACGCCGGCAGCCTCGAACTTGGCAGCCCACTCCGGGTCGGAGGCGATGAAGACGGGGAGGGCGTTGACGAAGGCAACACCGGCGTCGATCGCGCACTGGGCGTAGAACTTGTCGGCCTGCTCCGAACCCACGGGGAGGTAGGAGACCAGGACGTCGACCTCGGCGTCCTTGAGCGCCTGGACGACGTCCACGGCCTCGGCGTCGGACTCCTCGATCGTCTCGCGGTAGTACTTGCCGAGACCGTCGAGCGTCGGACCACGCTGGACGAGAACGCCGGTCGGCGGCACGTCGGTGATCTTGATCGTGTTGTTCTCGGAGGCGCCGATGGCCTCAGCGAGGTCGAAGCCGACCTTCTTGGCGTCGACGTCGAACGCGGCAACGAACTTCACGTCGGAGACGTGGTAGTCGCCGAACGTGACGTGCATGAGACCCGGGACGGTGCCCTGCGGGTCGGCGTCCTTGTAGTACTCGACGCCCTGGACGAGGGACGTGGCGCAGTTGCCGACTCCCACGATGCCTACACGTACGGAACCCATCGTTTCCTCTTCCTGCTCGTTGCTGCGAAGTGTTTGTTGGTCTGATTCAGGTCTGGGTCAGGCCTTGGCGCCGGGCGGCTGCTGGGGTGCAGTCGTGCCGGCACGCTCGGCCTGGATCAGCTCGGAGAGCCAGTGGACCTCTCGCTCCACCTGCTCGACGCCGTGGCGCTGGAGCTCCGCGGCGTAGCGGTCCATCTCCTTCTGGGTGAGCGACAGCTGACCCTGCACGCGCTCGAGGCGCTCCTGCAGGCGCATCCGGCGCCCCTCGAGCACCCGCAGCCGGATCTCCATGTCGGTCGACGAGAAGAACGCGAAGCGGATGTCGAAGTTGTCGTCCTCCCAGGCACTCGGCCCGGCCTCGGACATCAGCCGCACGAACTCGGCGCGACCCGCGTCCGTGGGCTCGTAGACGATCCGGGGACGACGGCTGGTCGCCCCGCTGAGGACCGTGTGCTCCTCGATCCAGCCGGCGCGCAACATCTTCTTGAGCGCCGGGTAGAGCGAGCCATAGGAGAGCAGGCTCCGCCATCCGAGCATGAGGTTCAGACGCTTGCGGAGCTCGTAGCCGTGCATGGGTGACTCGTGCAGCAGTCCCAGGACTGCCAACTCGATGGTGTCTCCACGCCGTGCCATGCAACCTATCGTAGCGATATATCGCTCCCGGGTGAATGTGACGTGAACCCCGGGCGTGTCCTTGGGGTCTGCAAGGACTTGCCGGACGCTCCTGACGACGCGTCCCGCGGGCCGCCTGACGGCCGTGCTCCTGCCGCGTACCCTGTCCAGCGCACACCCCAGCAGGACCGGCCACCCGTACGCCGCGGCGTACGGCGGGCGCCGGCAGGATTCGCGGAGGCCGTCAGTGGCAGCACAGGGCAAGCGTTCGACCGGAGCAGCGGCGAAGCTGCGTCGACTCATCAAGCCGGTGCTGATCATCGGGGTGGTGCTCGCGCTCCTCGGTGTCCTTGCGATCACGGTGCTCTACAAGTCGATCGACATCCCGAACCCCAACAAGGACTTCGAGACCGAGACGACCCACGTCTACTACCGCGGGGGCCACCAGGAGGTCGGCCAGTTCGCGCTGCAGAAGCGCGACCGCATCCCCTTCGCCGAGATGCCGCAGAACGTCAAGGACGCGGTCGTCGCTGCCGAGGACCGCACGTTCTGGACCAACGGCGGCATCGACATCAAGGGCATCATCCGCGCTGCGCTCTCCAACGCGAAGGGCAACGACAGCCAGGGTGCCTCGACGATCACCCAGCAGTACGTGAAGATCCTCTACCTCTCCTCCGAGCACTCCTACAAGCGGAAGATCAAGGAAGCGATCGTCGCGAAGAAGATCAACAAGGAGATGTCGAAGGAGGAGGTGCTCGAGGGCTACCTCAACACCATCTACTTCGGCCGCGGTGCCTATGGCATCCAGGCCGCTGCGGCGAGCTGGTTCCACGAGGACGCCAAGGACCTCAACCTCCGCCAGGGCGTCATGCTCGCCTCGATCCTCAACAACCCGACGCTCTACAACCCCGACAACGGCAAGGCGAACGCCGCGGCGCTGCTCGACCGCATGAAGCGCGTGCTCAACGGCATGGTCACGATGGGCAAGATCACCCAGATCGAGGCCGCCGACGCGGGCAAGCAGCTGCCGCACTTCACCAGCAACCGCTCGGGCAGCGTCTTCTCCGGCCAGCGCGGACACGCGATGTCCCTGGTCAAGAGCGAGCTCCTGCGCCTCGGCGTCGCCACCGAGAGCGAGATCGACGGCGGCGGCCTGAAGGTCTACACGACCCTCGACAAGAAGGTCATGCAGGCCGACGAGGACGCGATCAACGCGAACCGCCCGAGTGGCCTCGACCAGCTGCACACCGCGATCGCGAACGTCGAGCCCGGCACCGGTGCGCTCCGTGGCTTCTACGGCGGCCAGGACTACCTCAAGTCCCAGGTCAACTGGGCGCTCGCGGGCGACAAGGTCGGCTCGTCGTTCAAGCCGTTCGCGCTCGCGGCTGGCCTCACCGCCGGCTACTCGCTGAAGGACAGCTTCGACGGCAACTCGCCGTACTACTACAACGGCCAGGGCACCGGCGTGTACGTCTCCAACGAGGACGCCGGCCACGACTGGGGCCCGGTCAACCTGATCAAGGCGACCGAGCAGTCGATCAACTCGGCCTTCGCCGACCTCACGATGTCGATCCCGGACGGTCCCGACAAGATCCGCAACACGGCGTACGCGCTGGGCATCCCGAAGTACGCCAAGCACGGCAGCGTCAACAACATGTTCCAGAGCCCGGGCCTGGAGAACAACTCCGGCATCGCGCTCGGCCAGGCCACGATCGCGCCGGTCAACATGGCCAACGCGTACGCCTCGATCGCCAACGGCGGCCAGGCCGCGAAGCTCTACGTCATCGACAAGGTCGTCGACCGTGACGGCAAGGTCCTCTACAAGCACCGCACGCAGACGCACGAGGCGATCAGCTCCGACGTTGCTGCCGACGTCACCTATGCCATGCAGCAGGTGATCAAGTCGGGCACCGGCACGGCCGCCGGCGCCCTCGGCCGCCCGGCCGCCGGCAAGACCGGCACGGCGACCTCCGAGGACCCCAACGGTGGTCACGACTTCACCTCGTCGGCGTGGTTCGTCGGCTTCACCCCGCAGCTCTCCACCGCGGTGATGTACAACCGCACCGGCGACCGCGGTCAGCCGCTGCCGCTCGCGGGCTACATCTCCAGCGAGTTCGGTGGTCACTTCCCGGCCATGACCTGGGCGTCGGCCATGCGCGAGGCGCTCGACGGCGAGCCGGTCGAGAGCCTGCCCGCCCCGGCGTATGTCGACGGCAACGCGCCGGAGACCGGTCACGCACCGCAGCCGACGAAGAAGCCCACCTGCACGGGCAAGCAGACGCCGTCGCAGGACAACTGCGTCGCGCCGCGCAAGACCGCGACGCCGACGAAGACGGCCAAGCCGACGAAGACCGCCACCGCAACGCAGTCGGCGACGCCGACGACGGGGCCGACCAAGCCGACGACGAAGCCGACTGACCCGGCGTCTACTCCGCCCACGGGCGGCCCATCTGGTGGCGGCGTGCCCTGCGGCATGATCGGAAGTGACCACACCACCTGTCCGCCGAACCCGCGGGCAGTTCACACGACGTCGACCCCGTGACCGAGCGCGTCGCGCCCTCGCTCGATGACCCGGTCCTGACCGCGTTGAGCGAGGGCATCGGCGGCCCGGTCGGCAGCCACGCGCGCCCCGCGCGCTGGTGGACGCCGGTGCGGGTCGTGCTCGCGCTGGCCACGCTGGCGTTCGCCCTGGGGATGCTGCAGAAGCAGCCCTGCTGGTCGGAGGACTGGGGCGACGGGCACGATCGCTACGTCAAGATGTGCTACTCCGACGTGCCCTACCTCTACACGGGGCGAGGGTTCGCCGAGCTGCTCTGGCCGTACGACGACGACACCGAGGTGCGTGCGAAGTACGAGGTCATGGAGTACCCCGTCGGCATCGCGTACGCCGCGTGGGCTGCTGCGCACGTCTCGCACTGGCTGGTCGGCGGCGGGTCCGTCGAGGCCCGGGCGGACGTCGGTCAGGGTGACCTGCTCCGCCAGCCCGGGGTGCTCAACGAGCAGCGCGGCTTCATCGTCGCGACGACCTTCGGCCTGGCGCTCGCGACCTTGGCGGCCGCAGCCGCGCTCGCCCGCGTGCACCGCCGCCGGCCGTACGACGCCGCGCTCTTCGCCGCCTCGCCGGTGCTGATCGCCAACGCGCTGGTCAACTGGGACCTGCTCGCGGTCGCTCTCGTGGCCGGGGCGCTGCTGGCCTGGGCCCGACGGCGGCCGGTGCTGACCGGCGTACTGATCGGGCTCGGGTGTGCGACCAAGCTCTACCCGCTCTTCCTGCTGGGTGGGATCGCGGTGATCTGCTTCCGCTGGCGGGCGTGGGGCACGTTCGCGAAGGTCCTCGCGGCGACTGCTGTGGCGTGGCTGGTGACGAACCTCCCGGCGATGCTGACCGGCTGGGACGAGTGGATGCACTTCTGGCGGTTCAACAACGACCGTGGCGCCGACCTCGGCAGCCTCTGGCTCGTGCTCTCCCAGGCAGGCGTGCCGGTCGGCACGAAGCTGGTCAACGACGTGTCCCTGCTCGGCTTCGCCGTCTGGTGCGTGGTGGTCCTCGTCATCGGCCTGCGCGCGCCGTCGACGCCGCGCCTCGCGCAGCTCGGCTTCCTGATCGTGGCCGGGTTCCTGATCCTCAACAAGGTCTACTCGCCGCAGTACGTCCTGTGGCTGCTGCCCCTGGCCGTCATGGCACGGCCGCGCTGGCGCGACCAGCTGATCTGGCAGGCCGGCGAGCTGCTCTACTTCGCCGGCGTCTGGTGGTACCTCGACGGGCAGTTCGACTCGGGCGCGGGTGCCCAGCCGGTCTTCTACTGGCTGATCATCGTGATCCGGGTGCTCGCCGAGGTGTACCTCGTGGCGATCGTGCTCCGCGACATCCGCCAGCCGGCGTACGACGTAGTGCGCGAGCGGGATCCGGAACCGGCGCTCAGCTGACGATCGTGCGGTCGAACGTCGTGGTCGCGAAGCGGACCCGCAGCTCGACCTCCGCACCGATCTCCGGCACCCGCGCGTCCTCGGGGAGGTAGACGAGCGAGGCTTGCAGGTGCGGCGGCTCGGCGAAGTAGCGCTGCTTGCCGTCGACGACGTACGGCGAGCGGACCAGGCCGGCGGCGTCGAGGCTGCCGCGGGCGAGCGAGGTGGCTCGCGACTTCAGGCTGAGGTCGGCCGTGGGTGGTTCGAGGCCGATGCCGTGGGCCATGCCGCCGGAGACCACGATCAGGTTGCCGCGCCGCGGCACCGTGCGCCCGAACTCGCCGAACGTCGACCCGCGCTCGAGCCGGTGCAGGTCGAGGACGTGCGCCCGTACGGAGAACGCGTCGGCGCCGCCGAGCCACAGCTCGTCGCCGAGCAGCGGACGCAGGTGGAGGTCCGGCCAGGCCCCGCGGGCAGCCAGGACCTCGGGCTCGCCGAGGTTGGCGACCCAGAGGGTCCGGGTGGGCAGTCCGCTGGCGTGGACGTCCTGGCCGAGGCGGTGCAGCTCGGTCAGTCGGCCCGGGCCGGCGAGCGGGAACGAGAGGAGCACGCCTTCGAGCGTGGGTCCGCCGGGCGTGCCGACGCCGACCTCGGCGAGGCGATGGGCGGCTGCGCGCAGCTCGCGGGCGGAGAGGCCGTGGAGCCGGGTCGAGGTCATCCGGGCGAGCACGATCCGTGCCGTCGGGTCGGCCTCGAGCAGGCTGTCGAGATCCTCCAGCCGGCTGACGGTGTGGATCAGCCGCTCGCGCGCCACGTCGGCCTTCGGCCCGAACGGACGGTACGGCGTCAGCACCAGCACGTCGCCGTCGAAGAGGCCGCCGACCTGGCCGCACTCGTCGGCGGTGCCGACCGCGAGGACGTCCGCGCCGATCCGCTGGGCCTCGAGCGCGAGGCGGCTGTTGCCGAGGCCCGAGCCGTTGCCGCGGACCACGGGCACGAGGTCCGGAAGGCGATCGCTGACTGCGGTGAGGTGGCCTCGCAGCCGCGCACCGTCGACGTACAGCGTGAGGCTCATGCGCCGGACGCTAGCCGCGGACGGTGACCGGCCGGCGGCGTACGGGTGGCGTGGGCGTGACGAACTCGGTCCGTCACCAGCGCTCCCGCAGCCACGCCATGTCCGTCGTGTGCTCCGCCGCCCCACCAGGAGTCTCGAGTACGACGGGCGCGCCGGCGTCGCGGATCACCTGGGCGAGCAGCGCGGGGTCGATGTGGCCGGCGCCGAGGTTCGCGTGGCGGTCGGCGCCCGAGTCGAAGTCGTCGCGGCTGTCGTTGGCGTGCACCAGGTCGATGCGGCCGGTGATGGCGCGGATGTCCTCGACGATCGTCTCGAGCGGGTTGCCACCCGCGTGGGCGTGGCAGGTGTCGAGGCAGAAGCCGACCTGGTCGGCCTGCGCAGTGCCCTCGATGGCGGCCCAGACGCCCTTGATCGCCTCGAGGCGACGGGTCATCGCGTTGTCGCCGCCGGCCGTGTTCTCGATCAGGAGCGGGACCTTGATGTCGGTCGCCTCGATCGCCTTGCGCCAATTGGTGAAGCCGATCGCCGGGTCCTCGTCGTCCTTGAGGTGGCCGCCGTGCACGATCAGGCCCTTGGCGCCGATCGACGCGGCGGCGTCCATGTGCGACTGGAGCAGCTTGCGGCTGGGGATCCGGAGCCGGTTGTTCGTGGTGGCGACGTTGATCAGGTACGGCGCGTGGACGTAGAGGTCGACACCGGCGCTCTCGGCATCCGCGCGCAGGGCGTCAGCGCCGCCGGCGTACGCGATGACGGGGCCCTTGTAGCTCTGCGGGTCGCCGAGGAAGAACTGGACGACGTCGGTGCCGCGGGCCTTAGCCTCCGCGATGGGGTCGGTCTGGTCGACGTGGGCTCCGAGTCGGGCAGTCATGGGGAGGAGTCTAGGAAGGTCCTGCGCGATTGGGTCGCCGCCGGGACTGCTTGATAGCCTGCCCTGTCCCTCGTCGGCATATCCGTCAAGGGACATCGCAGTAGCCCTCCTGCCACGGAAATCCCGTGGCCGCCGAGTCCAGAGGAGGTGGAGACAGCTATGCGTGCATATGAGGTCATGGTCATTCTCGACCCGAGCCTTGACGAGCGGACCATTGAGCCGTCCCTCGACAAGTACCTGAACGTCATCCGCAACGACGGTGGCACCGTCGACAACGTGGACGTCTGGGGTCGTCGCCGTCTGGCGTACGAGATCAAGAAGAACGAGGAAGGCATCTACGCCGTCCTCCAGCTGAACGCCGAGCCGGCGACCGTCAAGGAGTTCGAGCGTCAGCTCGGCCTGAACGAGTCGATTCTGCGTACGAAGGTCCTCCGCGCCAACGCCTGATCGTGGACATCGGCTACCGCACTGTCGGTGGTCGCCACGATGATGCTTCGCACCGGACATCCACGAATCAGAAAAGGGACCTGACATGGCAGGCGAGACCGTCATCACGGTAGTTGGCAACCTGGTCGACGACCCGGAGCTCCGCTTCACGCCTTCTGGCGCTGCAGTGGCGAACTTCCGGATCGCGTCGACCCCGCGCACCTTTGACCGCCAGACCAACGAGTGGAAGGACGGCGATGCGCTGTTCCTCTCCTGCTCGGTGTGGCGCCAGGCCGCGGAGAACGTTGCCGAGTCCCTGCAGCGCGGCATGCGTGTCGTCGTTCAGGGTCGCCTGAAGGCCCGGACCTACGAGGACCGTGAGGGCCAGAAGCGGACCGTCTTCGAGATCGAGGTCGAAGAGGTCGGTCCGTCCCTGAAGTACGCGACCGCCAAGGTCTCCCGCACCACCCGTCAGGGTGGCGGCGGCGGTGGCTTCGGCGGCGGTGCTCCCCAGGGTGCTCCTGCTGGTGGCGCTCCGGCCGACGACCCGTGGGCCACGCCCGCGGCGCCGGCTCAGGGTGGCCAGGGTGGTTGGGGCGCTCCGGCGGCCCCCGCCCAGCAGCAGAACGACCCGTGGGGCGCCCCCGGCGTCGGCGGCGACGAGCCCCCGTTCTGATTCCCCCAGGCTCCGTAGGGGCCTGACGAAACTCATCACCATTCCGGCGTGAGCCGGGCTTCTAGAAGGGAAGCACCACAATGGCGAAGCCTGTTATTCGCAAGCCGAAGAAGAAGGCGAACCCGCTCAAGGCAGCGGGTGTCACCAAGGTCGACTACAAGGACACCGCTCTTCTCCGCAAGTTCATCTCCGACCGCGGCAAGATCCGCGCTCGTCGTGTCACCGGCGTCTCCGTCCAGGAGCAGCGTGACATCGCGATCGCGATCAAGAACGCGCGCGAGATGGCGCTCCTGCCCTACACGTCCACCGGTCGCTGAGAAAGGGGACTTTGAAATGGCGAAGATCATCCTGACCCAGGAAGTCACCGGTCTCGGTTCCGCTGGCGACGTCGTCGAGGTGCGTGGCGGTTACGCCCGCAACTTCCTCCTCCCGCAGGGCTTCGCGATCGCGTGGACGCGCGGCGCGGAGAAGACCGTCGAGTCGATCAAGGCTGCCCGCCTCGCGCGCGCCGCCCGCGACCTCGGTCACGCCACGGAGATCAAGGGCAAGCTCGAGGGTTCGGCCGCGACCGTCAAGGTCAAGGCTGGCGCCGAGGGTCGCCTGTTCGGTGCTGTCACCGTTGCCGAGATCGCGACCGCCCTCGAGGCCGTCGCGGGCGAGGCCATCGACAAGCGCACGATCGCGGTCAAGACCACGGTCAAGTCGCTCGGTGCGCACACCGTGACCGTCAAGCTGCACGACGAGATCGTGGCCACCGCCACCGTCAACGTCGTCGCTGCCTGACACGTCTGACACAGGAAGGCCCCGGTCCGCTTCGGCGGGCCGGGGCCTTTCGCATGCGCGGGAGCGCGGGGCGCGGGGGCGCGGGGGCTCGGGGGCGCGCCAAACTGTCAGACTGACACTTTGGCTAGCCGTGACAGTTCCGAACTGTCACCTCAAGCGAAACTGTCACGACGTCCGACGTACGACGGCCCACGCGCGGCCGGAGTGATAGAAGCTGAACACCATCGTGCCGACGGCCCCCATCAACCCGAGGACGGCGAGCAGTCCCTCGAGCTGGGTGATCTTGCCGCCGTAGACGAGGACCGGCAGGAGGGCTGCGCCGGCGTTCATGCCCGCGAGGTACTTCCACCAGAACGAGGCTCCCGGCTCGGGTCGGGAGAGACCGGCGAGCGCGAGGCAGTAGAGGACGAGCCAGGCCAGGGCGGGCAGCGACACCGCCCACAGGAGGGCGGGGTCGGCACCCGGGCCGCGGATCTCGTCGCGCCACGCAGGCACCCAGAGGGCGGCCGACACGAGCATCGCCACGAGCGCCGACCCGAGCATCAGCCGGAAGCTGGGCAGCTTGCGCGCGAACGCCCAGGTGCCGATGGCGATCAGCAGCCAGCCGGCCCAGTCCGGCAGGTAGTCCCAGCCGTGGAGCGTGACGTCACCGGACTTCGTCGTCGACGTGACGCCCGGGCTCAACAGGTAGATGACCAGGCCGAGACCGATCAGGACCATCGGGCGGACGGTCGGGGTGGCGGCATCGGCTGCGGGGGTGCTGGTCACCGCGTCAGCGTAGTGCCGGTCCTCATCCAGCGGGTGCCGTGTGCCCGATGCAGGAGTACGCCGGCGCGCGCGGCCATGAAGCCGAAGCCGAACGCCACCCACAGCCAGGTCAGGGTTGGCGCGAGCAGGGCCAGCGGGGCGTAGACGACCAGCACGAGAGTGCCGGCGTACGCGAGGTAGCGGCCGTCGCCAGCCCCGATCAGCACACCGTCGAGCACGAAGACGACCCCCGCGAGAGGCTGGGCCAGCGCCGCCACGAGCAGGACGGGAAGCAGCAGGTCGTCGACGCCGCGGTCACTGGTGAAGAGGTGCCCGAGCCATGGTGCAGAGGCCGCGAGCAGGAGTCCGGTGACGACGCCGGCGGCGACGCCCCACTGGAGCATTCGCGTGGTCAGGCGTCGCGTGGCTGCGATGTCGCCGCTGCCGAGTGCGCGGCCCGTGATCGCCTGGGCGGCGATGGCGATCGCGTCGAGCGCATAGGCCAGGAAGCCCCAGACCGCCATCGCGACCTGGTGCGCGGCGAGCCCGCGATCGGCCCCGCCGTCTGCGGCGGGCAGTGCGGCGACGGCGTACACGGTGAGGAGGATGGCCGCGCGCAGGGTGAGCGTCCGCACCACCAGCGGTACGCCGGCGCGGCCGGCCGCGAGCACCCCGCCGAGGTCCGGGGCGAGCGCCACCCCGTGACGTCGCGCCGCCCGCGCGACCACCGCGACCAGCAGGCCCGCGGTGGCGAGCTGGGCAAGCGCCGAGCCGAGGGCCGAGCCGGGGAGGCCGAGCCCGTCCATGGGGCCGAGGCCGTAGACGAGCAGCAGGTTCAGGACGATGTTGAGGACGTTGCCGCCGACCGCCGCGACGAGCGGTGTCCGGGTGTCCTGGAGCCCGCGGAGCACGCCGGTCGCGGCCAGCATCAGGAGGAGAGGCGTGGTGCCCGCCAGGGCGATCCGCAGGTAGGTGGTGGCTGGTGCCGCGACGGTCTGGCTGGCTCCGAGCAGGTGCACGAGGTCGGGCGCCAGGACCCCGGCGACTGCCGAGACGGGGATGCCGATCGCCACCGCCAGCCAGAGTCCGTCGACGCCGTGGGCGAGGGCGCCCCGGGTGTCGCCGGCGCCGAGCTGACGAGCCACCGAGGAGGTCGTGCCGTACGCGAGGAAGATGCAGAGGCCGACGAGGGTGGTCATCAGCGCACCGGCGACGCCGGCCGCGGCGAGCTGGGTGGTGCCGAGGTGACCGACGATCGCGGCGTCCGCGAGGACGAAGAGCGGCTCCGCCACCAACGCGAGGAACGCCGGCCAGGCCAGCCGCAGGATGGCGCGGTCCTCGGGGCGTCGGGTCACGGGTGCACGCTATCCGTGCAGGTCAGGCCGCAGCCCGGTGCCAGGGCGGTGGACAAGCTGTGCATACCCGCGGGTCACTTACCGATTGTCGACAAACCAACAAGGCGCTTGACGGGTGTCATGACCTATCCGACGCGCCGTGAACTGTTTTTTCTCCACAGGTGTGGAAATACGTTTGCGCAGGTCAGGTGCCACATACCGAGGGTCTGTGAATGCTTTTCCACAGGGTTCTCCGCAGCTGATGCACATTCCACGGGCGTGTCCTCCACGGAATACCCCAGTTGTCCACATGCCCTGTGGATAACCATGGGTCACATTGTTGGGTTCTATCGGGCGTAGCGCCTACCGTCAGCCCATGAGCGTGACCGAGTTCGACAGCGTCCCGCCGGCCCCCGAGCCCTCTGACGACGGCTGGGGCGACGGCCCCGCGGCGTACGAGCCGGGTGAGGCGCCGCGTCGCGTCGGCGACCGCACGCCGCCGCAGGACAACGCGGCCGAGCAGTCCGTGCTCGGCTCGATGCTGCTCTCCAAGGACGCGGTCGCCGAGGTCGGCGAGATCCTGCGCGGCGTCGACTTCTACCGTCCGGCGCACGAGGTCATCTACGACGCGATCATCGACCTGTCGCTGAGCCGCGGCGAGCCCGCCGACCCGATCACCGTCGCCAACGAGCTCGGTCGTCGCGGCGAGCTGGAGCGGGTCGGCGGCGCGCCGTACCTGCACACGCTGTCGGCCAACGTGCCGATCGCGGCCAACGCGATGTACTACGCGGAGATCGTCAAGGAGAAGGCGATCCTCCGGCGCATGGTCACCGCCGGCACCAAGATCGTCCAGCTCGGCTACGCCGGTGAGGGCGAGATCGCCGGCCTCGTCGACCAGGCCCAGGCCGAGGTCTACGGCCTGGCCGACGGCAGCCGCAAGGAGGACTACGTCCCGCTCTCCGACGTCATGGAGGGCGTGCTCGACGAGATCGAGGCGATCGGCAACCGTGAGGCCGGCGTCTACGGCGTGCCGACCGGCTTCGCCGAGTTCGACGAGCTGACCAACGGCCTGCACGCGGGCCAGATGATCATCGTCGCGGCCCGACCAGCGATGGGTAAGTCGACGCTCGCCCTCGACTTCTGCCGCGCCGCCTCGATCCACAACAACCTGACCAGCTGCTTCTTCAGCCTCGAGATGAACCGCTCGGAGATCACCATGCGTCTCCTGAGCGCCGAGGCGAAGGTGCCGCTCAACCACATCCGCACCGGTCAGATGACCGACGACGACTGGGCCAAGATCGCCCGCAAGATGGGCGAGGTCTCCTCCGCGCCGTTCTTCATCGACGACTCGCCCAACATGACGATGATGGAGATCCGCGCCAAGGCGCGCCGCCTCAAGCAGAAGCACGACCTCAAGCTCATCGTGATCGACTACATGCAGCTCATGAGCTCCGGCAAGAAGGTCGAGTCTCGTCAGCTCGAGGTCTCGGAGTTCTCGCGAAACATCAAGCTCCTCGCCAAGGAGCTCGAGGTCCCGATCATCGCGCTCTCGCAGCTCAACCGTGGTCCCGAGCAGCGTGCCGACAAGCGCCCCGCGGTCTCCGACCTGCGTGAGTCCGGTTCGCTCGAGCAGGACGCCGACATGGTCGTCCTGCTCCACCGCGACGACGTCTACGAGCGCGAGTCGACCCGTCCCGGCGAGGCCGACATCATCATCGCCAAGCACCGTAACGGTCCGACCCGCGACATCGTCGTGGCCTTCCAGGGCCACTACTCGCGGTTCGTCGACATGCAGCGCTGATCTGTCGCATGCTGTGTCACTGCGACGACATGGGCCGTCATCGGATTGTGTATGACGTCCGTGAAAGTTGACAGTACGAAGGGGCCGAACCTGTTGGGTTAGGCCCCTTCTGTCGTTGGGCGGGTGCTGCTTGGGTTCCTGTTCCGAGGATTGACAAGTTCGGCGGCCGCGCCGCATTCGTCAACCCCTGTCCCCCCACAGGCTCGCCAATGTTCTCTGCATCTCGACATCGGCTGCCGACGCCTGATTGGTGCGAATCGGGCCCCGCGTCGCGACGGGTGGGTGGACGGAAGTCCTCGATGTGAGCAGTGTCGACATCGAGTCGTTGCCAGTGCGATAGTCGGCGCAGTACGCACTCTCTGCCGGAGGTTCTGATGGCTCGCAACGCCAAGTATTTCGTCGAGTTGATAGGGACGTTCCTGTTCGTTCTGGTGATTGTGTCCGCGGTGCGTTCGGGGTCGGCGTTGGCGCCGTTCGCGATTGGTGCCGCGCTCATGGTCAACGTGTACGCAGGTGGCCACGTGTCCGGTGGGCATTACAACCCGGCCGTTTCGTTGGCAGTGTTCGTACGAGGACGGCTCGCCGCACGCGACCTGGTGCCGTACTGGGCTGCGCAGTTCGCTGGCGCAGCCCTCGCTGCGGGTGTCGCACATGTCTTCTACGGCTACCCGAAGGCTGGGCCGGCCTTCGAAGGCCACGATCTGTGGGCTGCGTTCCTGGCCGAGGCCATCTTCACGTTCGCGCTCTGCTGGGTCGTGCTGAACGTGGCCACGGCTCGCGCGAACGACGGCAACAGTTTCTACGGCCTTGCGATTGGTTTCGCGGTAGCCACTGGCGCCGTCGCGGTCGGTCCGGTTTCTGGTGGAGTTTTCAACCCTGCCGTTGGTTTGGGTGTGACGATTGCGCACCTGTCGGCCTGGGGAAACCTCTGGGTCTATGTCGTTGCGTGTCTGCTTGGCGGGGCGGTTGCTGGTGGCTTGTTCAAGGCGCTGAACCCGACGGACGCGTAGCGGATTCATCGACTCCGCGGCACGAACCCAGCGCCGCCCTGAGCAAAGCCCTCGTCGCTGGTGCAGGTCGGCGTGGTCTTCATTCGGGAGCGGGCTTGGTCCGATTGAGGAGCCACCAGATGACCACGAGGTCCGAGGTGTGTTCCGGGTCGAGACCAGTCACTTCCGTGAATCGGGTGAGGCGGTACCGAACCGTGTTGCGGTGCACCATGAGGGCACGAGCGCATTCCTCGACACGACGGTCGTACCGCAGGTAGGCCCCGACGGTGGCCAGGATTTCCTCGGCCGCGCGGCCTTGTGCGCGCAGCGGCTGGAGGTGGCGGTCGTCGAGGAGCGCGGCTGCGTCGTCTGCGGCGGTGGCCAACAAGGGCAGGGCCCCGAGGTCGCCGAGCCCGTGGATGCCGTTGAGGTCGAACGTCTCGGCAATCTGGAGCGCGCGGAGTGCTTCGTCGTACGACGTCCCCACCTCATTGAGTGGCCGGGGTTGGCTGATGCCCACGGAGGCCTCCGCGGTGGGCGATGGTGGCGATTGCGGCAGCAGCGCAACGTGCGTGCCGTCAACGACAGCGTCAACGACCGGGAGTTTCGATGTTCCACCCTGAACCCGCAGCCGCGACCTGAGGTCGGAAAGGGTCCGTGCGTCACCCCAGCGGACACACGCAACCACGTAGGGCGTGTCGAGGTCGAGACGAAGTCGGGGTGCCATGGTCCGCAGTTCCAACTGCGGCATCGTCCCAGCGAGCAAGCGGCGCATGAAGTCAGCGGTGCTGGATGCCTGAGCGAGCGCCCGCTCCTGATGGACCTCGTAGATGACCGCTGCATGCTCCGTCGCCCACTGCCATGCGAAGTCCTGCGCTTGCGCGATGTCGTCCGCCGAGACGCCGAATTCGTTCGCCCGGTCACGGGCCACTTCCATGAGCCGGCGTGCCCCCACCTGGAGTCTGTGGGCGACCAGTTCCAGGGGGATGCCCTGGGCTCCCCACTCCGTCACGAGCAACCGCAGGTCGTCGAGGCTCGTGGTGTAGGTCGGGTCCGTGAGGCTGTGGAAGGCCATCTGCAGCACGGCTGCGGTGTTTTCCTCGAACGCGTCGGAGACGACGGTGCCGTAGTCCGCTGCCGCGGCGCGGTACTGCTCGGTCAGTTCAGTGGCGTACCCCCTCAGATCGTTCGCGATGGCAGCCATCAGGGCCATCGCCGGTCCGCCCACAGCCGGGGCGGGTGTCGGGTTCACGTCGGGTTCCACGGTTCGACTTTATGCGTCTGCACAGTTTCAGCGATGCATATTCCGTCCATCGCCCATATTCCATGCTCCAGTTTGGTCGGACGCTAGAGCGTGAAGAGGCCGCACGGGCGTCAAAGGCACAACAAGGAGCAGCAGTGGGTGCGAAGCAGTCCCGGGTCATCATCGTCGGGTCAGGGTTCGCCGGCCTTGGTGCGGCCTACGAACTCCGCGAAGCAGGATGTGAGGTCACCGTCCTGGAGCGGGCCTCCGACGTCGGCGGCGTCTGGCGCGACAACACCTACCCGGGCGCTGCCTGTGACGTGGAGAGCGCCATCTACTCGTTCTCCTTCGCGCCCAACCCCAACTGGTCGTCCCAGTTCGCCAAGCAGGCCGAGATCCACGAGTATCTCCGCAACGTCGCCCGCGACACCGGCCTGATGCCGCACATCCGCCTCAACTCCACCGTCGAGCGCGCCGACTGGGACAACGACCGCGCCGTGTGGACCGTCCGGGCCGGCACCGACACCTACGAGGGTGAGCACCTCATCCTCGCCACCGGTGCCCTGGCCGACCCGAAGATGCCGAACCTGCCAGGCATCGACAAGTTCACGGGCGAGGCGTTCCATTCCGCCCGCTGGAACCACGATGTCGACCTGACAGGCAAGCGAGTCGCGGTTATCGGCACCGGCGCGTCCGCCATCCAGTTCGTCCCTGCCATCCAGCCCCAGGTTGGCCACGTCACGGTCTTCCAGCGCACTGCCCCCTGGGTGATGCCTAAGCACGACCACCCCATCACTGAGCGTGAGCAGGACCGATTCGCCAAGCGCCCCTTCACGCAGAAGTTCGCACGGACGCGCATCTACCTGCAGCGTGAACTCCTCGTCACTGCGTTCCGCTACCCGGTCCTCATGAAGGCGGCCGAGCGGGCTTCGAAGAAGCACCTCGCCTCACAGGTCTCCGACCCGGCCCTGCGCGCCACCCTGACCCCTGACTACCGGCTGGGCTGTAAGCGCATCCTGCTGTCCAACGACTACTGGGCCAGCCTCGACAACCCGAACGTCAGCGTCATCAACGGAGGCGTCAAGCAGGTCACGAAGACCGGCGTCATCGACGCTGCCGGCGTGCAGCACGACGTCGACGTCATCATCTACGGCACCGGCTTCGACACCTCCCGCCTGCCCCTGACCGACCGCGTCCACGGCCCGTCCGGCACAACACTCTCCGAGCACTGGGGCGACAGCCAGCAGGCCTTCCTCGGCACCTCGGTTGCCGGGTTCCCGAACCTTTTCCTCATGCACGGACCGAACATCGGACTCGGGCACAACTCGGTCATCCCGATGTTCGAGGCGCAAGTTAACTACGTCCGCAAGGCCATCAGCCACGCTGACAAGGCCAACGCCGCAACCATCGAGCCGACCGCCGTCGCGCAGGCGGCCTTCGTCAGCAAGGTCGACCGGCTCACCGACGGCTCCGTCTGGACCTCCGGCGGCTGCGACTCCTGGTACCTCGACTCGACCGGCCGGAACAGCAACCTCTGGCCAGGCACCACCATCAGTTTCCGCAACGCCACCTCGCGTTTCGACGCCTCCAAGCACACTCTCGGCACCGTCGAGGCGGCGAAGGTCGCGGCCTCGTGAACACCGTCGTTCTCATCCACGGCCTCGCTGGTTCGCCCGGCACGTGGGACAGCGTCACGCCGCTGATCCGACACGACGCGGATCGGATCATCGCGCCCTCGGTCGGTCGTGAACTGAGCATTGAGGCCGAAGCCGATGCGGTCGCCCGCAGGATCGGTCGCGGTCACGAGCCTGCCGTACTTGTCGGTCACTCGATGGGCGGCCTCATTGCCACCGCTGTTGCTGAGCGCTATCCCGAACTTGTTGACCGACTCATCCTCGTCAACACGCCCCCATCCATCGAAAGCCGGCTCAGCGCCCGTAGCGGCGGCGAGCGAATCCTGGCCCTGCCCGTGGTCGGCGAGATCGTGTGGCACCTGCTGCCCGACTCGGCTCTCGCCAAGGGAGCCCAGACGAGTTTCGCCCCCGGAACAGACGTGCCAAGCAGGGCGGTCAGAGACCTACGCGCGACGGGCCGCCGCGCCTTCGTGAGGGCATCGGCCAACATCGACGCCTACCTCTTCGACGGTCCTCTCCGGAACCGCCTTGATGGCCTGACCTGCCCCGTCGATGTCGTCTTCGGCGAACTCGACCAGCGGGTCGACCCCGCATCCTTCGCGGCGCTTCGCAACGACGACCACATCACTGCGACGCCTATCCCGGACGCCGGCCACATGACCCCGTGGGAGTCGCCGAGTGCCGTCGCAGACGCCATTCGTCGGGTGCTCATCGCATGACGCTCGGGCAATCAGAGTCGTCGGTGCGTGCCTAACCCTGGACAGGTCAGGAGGTTGGCGCGTCGGGGTCCGCCTCGACCGTTTGGCGGATCAGCATCGACGGCACGCGGCTCAGCCGCGGTACCCGCCCCAGGCGCCCTTGGTCGCGCCAACTCATCTTCGCCAGTCCATTCATGAGCATGTACACGCCGACAGCGGCGAAAGCGGCAAGGGGGAGTTCGACGCAGGCGGCAGAGAGCAGGCTGCCGGTCTGCTCAGCCGAACCCCACGACAGGGTCACGTCGAACCACGCGTCGGTAGTGAACAGCGTCGCCAACACTGCCAAGGCCACGGGAAACATGTGGCGCCTGCGGAAGCCGAGCCAGCCAGTGACGGCCATGGCACCCGTCAGCGCGACGTCAAACCCGATCCACGCCACCGCCCAAGCACTCGTGTGATGCTGAGACGGGAGCGTGGCGATCAGCAGACCGATCCATGGGCCGAGCGATACCGCGCCACCGATCGCCACGAGGACGCCAAGGCGGCGCATACGAGCACGCTTCTCCTGGGCGGGGTGGTCGATGAGATTGATCCACCGCGCCAAGGTGCGACGCTCGGACTCAGTCAGAGCCACTACGTCCTCGGGTGTCTGGACCGCTTGTCCGAGTGTCGCAGCCATCAACCGATCGCCTTCCTGTGCCGAGGGCGACGCCTTCAATGCGGCCGCTCGATGGACGATGTTCCCGGGCCACCCGGGAATCTCCGGGAGGGACAGAGTGGCCCGGGAACCGCTCGTGTATCGCCCTACTTGTTGAGGAGGGCGACGACCTCCTTCGCCGTCTTCTTGGCGGACGCAGGGTTCTGGCCGGTGACCAGGTTGCCGTCTACGACGGCGTACGGCACGAAGGGGAGGCGGGCCTTCTCGTAAAGGCCGCCGCGCTCCTTGGCGACCTTCTCAGCGTTGTAGGGGACCAACTTGTCGACCTTGGCGAGTTCCTCCTCGCGCCACGCAAACCCGGTCATGTGCTTGCCGGCAATGAGGTAGGTGCCATCGGACAGCGTCGTGTTGAGAAGCCCGCAGTAGCCGTGACACACCGAAGACACGATCGCGCCGCGCTCGTACATCTCGCGGGTGATCCGCTGCAGGCCCGCGCTGTCGAGGAAGTCGTACATGACTGCGTGGCCACCCGTGAAGTAGATGGCGTCGTAGTCGGCGGAGTTGATGTCGTCGGGGCTGAGGGTGTTCTCCAGGAGCGCCATCTTCGCGGGGTCGTTGAACCACGCCTTGGCGGTCTTGTCGTAGTTGGGGAACTTGAGGGCTCGCGGCTCAAGTGGGACCTTGCCGCCGGCCGGGCTGACGAGGGTCTGCTCGTAGCCAGCCTCCTCGAAGACATGCCAGGCGTGAGTCAGTTCCGACAGCCAGAGGCCAGTGGGGTGGCCCGGGTCGTCGTAGTGGGCGACGTTCGTGACGACGTTGAGAATGCGCTTGGGCATGGTTCGCTCTTCCGTTTCCGGGGCTCGGTGTTGACGATGCTTACATGAAGATTAGACAGGAGTGTTTACAGTGTCAACACTCCTGTCGCTCTGTGTGGCGCGTCGCACCTCCAAGGTAGGCCCGACTCGACGGAGAACGCGCCTTCCGGGCGACACGTCAACCAGCCAATCGGGCGGCCGCGAAACAAGATGCGGGTTCAGTTGCGGATCCCCGAACCTCACTCACATCAGGAATGCCGTCAATCGGTCGAAACCTTGTTGTTTCAGCGACTCGCCCTCCGAGGTTCATCCTTCTCACATGGACCACATCACCGACCGGCGCTCGTGGCTGACCATCGTTGCGTTCGCGGCACTCGGCGCCGTAACGCAACTCCTCTGGCTGACCTATGCCCCAGTCACCAGTGCCTCAGCGGAGCACTACGGCGTCTCCGAGACCGCCATCGGCTGGCTCGCGAACGTTTTCCCCCTCTGGTACGTCCTCCTCGCCATCCCGGCGGGCCTCTCACTCGATCGCTGGATGCGCCCCACCCTCATCGTCGGCGCGGCGCTCACGGCACTCGGCGGCATCGCCCGGGTCCTCTCCGACGACTACGCCGCCGCCCTCGTGGGGCAGACCCTCGTCGCCATCGCGCAGCCGCTCGTCCTCACCGCCATGACCCCCATGGCTGCGCGCTACCTCGCCGAACGTGACCGGGCCAAGGGAATCGCGTTTGCCTCGGCTGCCACCTTCGCCGGAATGATCGTTGCGTTCCTGCTCGCCACCATGGCCGACCTGACCGCCGTCCTCCACCTGGACGCCATCATCGGCGTCCTCGCCGGCGGCGCTGTGCTCCTCGCCCTTCGTCAGGCTCCACGCTTCGCGTCGTCCGGTCCCTCGGGCGGCCTCAGCGACTTTCTCGCGGCGTGGCGCAATCCAGCCGTCCGACGCATGTGCCTGCTGGTGCCAGTCCCGTTCGGGACCTTCACGGCCCTCACCACCTGGGGCCAGCCCCTCTTGGAGCCCGCAGGAGTTACCGCCGACCAGGCAGGGATCCTGCTGCTGATCAACGTCGTTGCAGGCGTCATCGGTTGTGCCGCAGTGCCAGTCTGGGCCGCCCAGAACAACCGCCAGGGCCGCACCCTCATCGCGGGCATTGCCGCCACCACAATCGCGTGCGTCCTCCTCGCGGTGGCCCCGTCCATGAGCGTTGCGCTCGCGTGCTTTGTCGTCGTCGGCGCCCTGCTCCTTCCGGCGTTGCCGATAGTCCTGGAGATCAGCGAGCGAGCAGCGGGCGATGCCGCCGGCGCGGCTGCGGGTCTCGTGTGGCTTGCCGGGCAACTAGGTGCGCTCGTCGTCACTGGTGTGACGGGGGTCCTTGTGGACGCACCGACCTGGGCATTCCTCCTCCTGGCTGTCGTCACGATCGGAGCACTGCCCGCAGTCCCACGAACCCGCTCCGCTGCCGTCGTGACCGCAGATTCGATCTGATCACCGATGTCGGATCGCGTACGGCGGTCTAACATCCGCGGTATCGACGTTCACACACGCAAACTGCGCTACTTCCTCGCCGCCGCAGACGAACTGCACTTCAGCCGTGCTGCCGCGCGCGTCTTCCTGACCCAGCAAGGCCTCAGCCGCCAGATCAAGGAACTTGAGGAAGAACTCGGCGTCAGGCTCTTTGAACGGACCACTCGTACCGTCACCCTGACGGCGGCCGGCGCTGCGTTCGTCGAGGTCGCGCGACGGATCGTCGACGACCTCGACGTTTCTGTGGCCGATGTCCGTCGCGCTGATCGAGCCCTGACCGGGCGGATCCGGCTCGGGTTCTGTGCAGGCGCAGCGCTCGAACTCACAGGGCCGATTCTCAGTTCATTTCGCGAGACCTATCCCGAGGTGACAGTCGACATGCGTGAGTTCCCGCAGACCGACCCTTCAGCCGGGCTCGCCTCCGGAGTCACCGACATCGCCATCATCCGGCTGCCGCAGGGAACGGCGAAGATCGAGACAGAACCACTCTTCGTGGACCCCGTGATCGCGGCCGTCGCAGACTCCCACCCACTTTCGGCACAGTCATCCGCCACCGTCGCTGAGTTGCTGGAATGGCCATTGACCCTCTCTGGCACGAGCGACGACGTCTATCGGGCGTTCTGGGGGCTTGTGGCCGCGCGTCCGCCCGGCGTTCCCGGACAGTTCGTTCCGTTCTCGTCCGTCACCGAAGAGTTGGCGCTTGTCGCTGCCGGATCCGCGATAGCCATCACGAGCGCAGCGGTCCCCACCTACGCGCCCATGAAAGGCGTGCGCTACGTCGAGGTCACGGACTGGCCTGGGTCGATCGTCGCACTCGCATGGCACACCGGGGAGCGGTCGCCTGCTGTCACCCGGTTCGTAGACAACGCATGCAGAGTGCGCGACGACCACGTCGATCTTGTACAACACATCGAGAACCGGAGACTGGCGAAGTCACCCTGAGCGGAGTCGGCCGCGCGCATCATCCCCGTGCGGTCAGGGCGGCGTGTAGAACGAACCGGTCCCATTGGCTGCGTGTGGTGCGCCCAGTCGACGCCGCGATGCTCCGCAGGCGATAACGAATTGTCTGTGGGTGCAGCCCAAGTTCTGCCGCGGCCTTGATGTCAGACCCCATCCACAGAACAGCCTCCAGCGTTCGCAGCAGTTCCGGCTCGTTGAGCAGCGGTCCAAGAGTGTCCTGGACGAAAGCGTCGCCATCAGCGTCCGGATGGCCAGTGAGCACCGCAATCGCCTCCACATCGCTTCGACCGAACAAGACGTCGGGACGCGACGCCGGGTGGTGAAGCGCGCTGGCCGAGATCCGGAAGAGTCGTGGCGCCGACCTCGTCGTTACCCCTGACAGCAATACGCCACAGGTGCCCGTAGTCCGAAGCCCTGAACCCACAAGGCTCCTGTCGGCCTGATGAAACATCGCAACGTTCAGCCCGTCGACTGATGCCTGGAGGAGCGCGTCGCCCCCTACGGGACCATCTGCGAGCCGCTGTGAGGCGCCAGTGGCTCCCTCGTCTGGCCGAACAATGAGGACATCGAAGGATTTCGGAAGCCGCGTGTCGAGTTCGCGCAGACGCGCAGCGAGGCTCCCTTCGTGCGTCTGCCGTCCGCGCATGATGTCGGACGCCAGCAAGCGCAGCGACGTATCGCGGTCCGTGAGAAGCGCTCGCGTGCTCGCGTCGTATCCCTCCTGGATCGCCTCCGATATGACATCGAGCAGAGAAAGGTACGTCCGTCCGAGCGCGGTCACATCCGGCACGGACAGGGCATTTCCGTAGCGCTCGGACACGATGTCAAGAAGATGCGGTCCGACAGTCCGATACGCACGCAGCACCGCGGGAAGTGGCCGCCCATCGCGTGCCCGCACCCCGCCGACGTTCCGAAACCGCCGAACATCCTCCGCGTTCGGCTCAGTTCCGGTCGCCCAAAGGTCCAGGACCCGCCGCAGCGTCCATCCTGCGATCGACTTGACCTCGTCGACCTGCGTGGCATCAAGTGTCGCGTAGGCCGGGATCGTGCCGAACACCGTTGCGACCACAGCATCGACGAGTTCAGCGGCGTCAGCCTGCGCACGCGCTGCAGTCTCAGTACGAGGAACGCTCACGGACCCACATCCCGGCATTGTGATGATCTGATAGATACCGCTATCACGATAGGTGATTCAGATGGTGTCGCACGGGGGATCGGGACGACGATCGCCACAACCCCGATCCTCGCCTGGAGGCGACCGTGTCTTTTCGTCCCGATGTGGTTGTCGTCGGCGCCGGCCTCGCCGGCCTCGTCGCCACCCACGAGCTGGCCAAGGCCGGCAAGCGGGTCCTGGTCCTCGACCAGGAGAACCGCCACAACCTCGGTGGCCAGGCGTTCTGGTCGCTCGGCGGGCTTTTCTTCGTCGACAGTCCCGAGCAGCGACGGATGGGCATCAAGGACTCCTTCGACCTTGCCTGGCAGGACTGGCAAGGGAGCGCGCAGTTCGACCGGTTCGGCGACGGGTCCGACGGACCGGGCCGCGGCGAGGACTTCTGGCCGCAGCAGTGGGCCGAGGCGTACGTCCGCTGGACCAACGAGGGCAAGCGCGACTACGTCCGCGACCTGGGCCTGAAGTCCCTGACGTTCGTGGGCTGGGCCGAGCGGGGCGACGGCCGTGCCGAAGGCCACGGCAACTCTGTGCCGCGCTTCCACATCACCTGGGGCACGGGCCCCGAGGTGGTCCGGGTCTTCCTGGAGCCCGTCCTGGGAGCAGAGGAGGCTGGCCTCGTGCAGTTCGGCTTCCGACACCAGGTTGATGCGCTCCTCACCGTGGGCGGCGCGGTGGTCGGCGTACGCGGCTCCCTGCTCGCGCCCGACGAGGCACCACGCGGGGAGAGGTCCAACCGCGACGTCGTCGGCGACTTTTCCATTGAAGCCCCAGCAGTTGTCGTCACCAGTGGCGGCATCGGCCACAACTTCGACCTCATGCGCCGCAACTGGCCGACCGACCGGGTCGGCCCCGCGCCGGAGCACATGATCGCCGGCGTCCCGGCGCACGTGGACGGCCGGATGCTCGCCATCTCCGAGGAGGCTGGGGCCACACTGGTCAACAAGGACCGGATGTGGGCCTACGTCGAGGGCGTCCACAACTGGGACCCGATCTGGCCCGACCACGCGATCCGGATCCTGCCCGGCCCGTCGTCGATGTGGTTCGACGCCAACGGCAAGCGGCTGCAGGGGATGTCGGGTGTGCCCGGCGCCGACTCGATCGGATCCATGACCCAGATCCTGTCCACCGGCTACGACTACTCGTGGTTCATCCTCGACCAGACGATCATCGAGAAGGAGTTCGCACTGTCGGGCTCCGAGCAGAACCCCGACTGGACCAACAAGGACGTCCGGCTCATGCTCACCGACCGGATCCTGGGAAAGGGCGCGACCGGCCCGGTCGAGCGGTTCAAGCAGCACGGTGAGGACTTCGTCGTCGCCGATAACCTCGCCGACCTGGTCGCCGGAATGAACAAGATTTCACGCGGTCCTGCCCTTGACCCGGCCGACATCGAGCGGCAGATCGTGGCGCGCGACCGCCAGGTCGACAACCCTTTCGCCAAGGACGCGCAGATCATGGCGATCCACAACGCTCGGCGCGACCGGACGGGCAAGATCATGCGCGTCGCGAAGCCGCACAAGATCCTCGACCCTGAGCACGGCCCGCTCATCGCGGTGCGCTGCAACATCCTGTCGCGCAAGACCCTCGGCGGCATCGAGACCAACCTCGACTCCCAGGCGATCGCGGCGGACGGCGCGGTCATCCCGGGCCTGTACGCCGCGGGCGAGGTCGCCGGCTTCGGCGGTGGCGGCGTCCACGGCTACAACGCGCTCGAGGGCACCTTCCTCGGCGGCTGCATCTTCAGCGGCCGCGCCGCCGGGATGGCTCTGTCCCGCGACTGACCGGTCAGTCGGCCTTCGGCTGGATCTGGGCCGACAGCAGGGCGTGGAACGCTGCGCGCACTCGCGCCGCAACCTCGTCCGTGGTCGCGGCCTTCATCTTGCCGTCGAGGTGCAGGAACGCCAGTCCGTGAGCCAGGGCCCAGCCGCCGGATGCGAGTGAGTGGGCGTCCTGGCCGGGGAAGACGTTCTCCATGACTGAGGCGAGAAGGTCATGCAGTTTGGCTGCCGCTTCGACACGCTGGTCGTTCTCGACGTCGCATTCCTGACCGAACATCAACTTGAACAAGGCCGGTCGACGGAGCGCAAAGTTAACGTAGGTAATGCCGAAGTCGGCGAGGTCGTCGGGCTTGGACGGCATCGCGCCGGCGTTCGTGAGGTCAGCCATCAGGTCCTTGAGGCCCTGTGCTGCCAGCGCCGACTCGATAGCCTCGCGGTCCTCGAAGTGTCGGTACGGTGCGGTCGGGGAGACCCCAGCCTTGCGTGCGACGGCACGCAGTGAGAACGGCTCGCCCTCTTCAAGCATTTCCATCGCGCTGGTCAGGAGGGCAGCGCGCAAGTCGCCGTGGTGGTAACTCTGCTTGGTCTCTGGTGTTGCCACCCTGCTCACCGTCCCTTCAGGAAATGTCTGGCCACATGGCTAGATGCCTTGCGTAGCGTACGCCGACCGATTTCGTATTCCGGATCCGCGGTCAGGCTGCCAGGACTTCGACATCGGTGGTCTGCTCACGCGCACGCTCCCGCAGAGAAGTGACGACGCCGAGCCCGGCGGCGACCATGACAGCGGCGGCATATCCCAGGAGAACGTCATCAAGGCCGAACGGGTGGACGAGGACTCCCGCGAGAACAGCGGGCACGCTGAAGGCCACGTAACTCACGACGTAGATGGAGGCGAACGTCGAAGCCCGCTGGTCGGCTGGAACGAACTCCATGACCTGTCGCGGGCTCGCTGAAAATGCGAGGCCGAACCCCGCGCCCGACATGACGGTCGCGACGAGGAACGTTGGCGCAGATGCGAGCAGCACGGACGCTGCTGCCAGTCCTGCTCCGAGAAGGAGAGCAGTGCTGCCGAGGACGGTGTTCAACGAGGCCGGGTACCTGCGGAGCAAGAGGGGAGCGACCGCGCCCGAGGCGTTGAGCAGGCCGATGGCCAGTCCGCCCGCAAGAGCAAACTTCACGTCGAACACCTCGCGCATCGCCACCGGGATGAGCGAAAGGTAGAGGCCGCTGGTGGCCCAGAGTGCGATGAGCCCCGGAACGAGGGACAGGAAGGTTGCTCGTGCCGTGTGCGGCAACGACATCCTCGGGATGAGCGACCGGAGAGTTCCGGGACGCATGCGACTCGTCTCGGGCAGCCGCACGGATGCCATCGCGCCAAGACCGAAGAACGCAGCCAGGACGATGAAGGTGGTCGTTGCCGGGTCGGAGACCTTCTGGATCAGCAGTCCGGTAACCACGCCGCCAGCCGCCAGGCCGGCGAGGGGTGCAAAGCCGTTGATGAGGGCCCCCAGGCGCGAGTCCTCGGGAGCGGCTTCGAGGATGGCGGCGTTGAGTGCTCCCACCGCGACGCCTGTCGCCACGCCTTGCAGGGCTCGACCGGCCAGCAGCCATTCGACGCTCTGGGCGGAGAGGAAGACCAGCATCGCCGCCGACTCCAGGAGGAGCGTGCCGATGATGACCGGTCGCCGACCGATGTGGTCTGACAGTCCGCCAGCGATGAGCAGCGCCACCATCAGTGCCACTGCATAGGTGGCGAAGATGACCGTGAGCATTGCAGCGCTGAACCCGAAGTCGTGTTGAAACGGCACGAGGAGAGGTGAGGGCGCTGCGGCCGCGACGAAGAAGGCGAACAACTCGACCTTGAGGACGAGCAGGGCCATTGTCTTCCGATTCATCCGATGTTCCCGTCGCTCAATGTTGGCGTTGCTAACATCGAGAATATGAGGCAATGTATGCGGTGTCAACACTGTCGAGTGTGCAGACCGGCATGCCCAACGCAAGAGGAGAAGCCATGACTGGCACGATCGTTGTCTTCGGAGCCACTGGCTATGCCGGTGAACTCGCAGTGCGGAGCCTCCTCCGCCGCGGAGTGAAGCCCGTCGTCGCGGGCAAGACCGAGTCCCGGATCAAGGCTGCCGCGGAGAAGTTCGGCGGCCTTGAGTACCGACTCGCCGATGCCGCGGATGTCGGCAGCCTGCGCGCGCTCGTCGGGGCAGGCGACGTCCTCATGACGACCGTCGGGCCCTTCGACCAGGTCGGCTACAACGCTGCGCAGGCCGCCGCGGACGAGGGCGCCCACTACATCGACTCGACCGGCGAAGTCGGCTTCGTTCACGACCTTCGGGAACGGCACGACCTTCGCGCGCGCGAGACAGGCGCGACCATGCTGCCAGCCTTCGGCAACGACTACGTGCCCGGATTCCTCGCGGGCGCAATTGCAATCGAACGGGCTGGTGCACAGATCGCCTCGCTCGACATCGGCTACTTCATCGACGGGTCGCTTCGCGGTGGAAAGGGCCTCAGCCACGGAACTCGCACCACCGTCGCCGAGGGCATGACACTCCCCGTCACCCTCTGGCACGACCGGACCCTCGTCGACCGGCGCGCCGCCTCGAAGGTCAAGACCTTCACGATCAGCGGGCATCGCAAGGCGGCTGTACTCGCCACCGGCACAGAGGTGCTCTTCCTGCCTCGTGAGTACCCCCAGTTGGCATCGGTCACTGTCTACAACGGGTGGTTCCCCGAGATGAGCCGCGTTCTTCCGCTCGTCACAGCCGTTGCCACCACCGTTGCAAGGACGGATCGCGGAGCCAGGGCAGTCGACAAGGTCCTGGCCAAGACGGTGGGCCCGACGGGAGGGCCCGATGCTGCCGAGCGTGCCCGGACCGGTGCTCATACCGTCGCGATCGCGAGGAACGCGGCGGGCAAGGCAGTGTCCGAAGTGCATGTCGTCGGCCCGAACGTTTACGACCTGACTGCCGAACTCATGGCCTGGGCAGGTATCGAACTGGTCAACGGACGAGCATCGTCCGCGGGCGTCGTGGGTCCCACCGAGGCCTTCGGTCTGGAGGTCCTCACGAGGGCGTGCGCAGACATCGGCTTGGTTGTCGCCTGAACCGCACATGCCGTGGGTGGAGCCCGGCCGCGGGAGTTGGCCGGGGTCCGCAGCGAGGGGTCGGCGGTGATCGTTTATCGCTTGGCGATTCCGTCAGTGATCATCTGCTCGAAGTGGTCGGTAATCGTCTCCTGCGGTGGCCGGAAGTCGATTCCAAGTTCAATTCGGGAGCGAGAGTTGTCGAATCGAATCGGCCAACCCACGTTGCGGTCGACATAGAACCGAGTGAGGCCGATTGCCGGTGCTACCAACCGGACGACGGACGTGGGTAGTTCGCGCCGGGGAAAACTTCGGCGTCGGCCGAAGGCGTTGCCCAGGACCTTGCCGATGTCCAGCAGGCTGAGGGCGCCCGAGGCTGCGATGTAGCGACCCCGTGCATCGGGCGTGAATCCGGCTGACAGGTGCGTCAGTGCGACATCACGAACGTCAACGACCGCGAATGAGAGTGCCGGTGCGCCAAGCGTGAGGGAACCGTCGACGAAGTGGCCCATCGTCGTCATGCTCCCGGAGACGCTGCTCGTCGTCATGGATGGCCCGAGCACCAGTCCGGGATTGACCGTGATGAGGTCCCACCGGTCTTGCGCCGCGCATATTTTCCACGCCTCGCGCTCGGCGAGGGTCTTGGAATGGCTGTATTCCTGGTGCGTGGCGCTGCTCGTGGTGTTCCAGTCCGCATCTGTGAACGCAGCCTTGCCGGCCATGTCGGCGTTGTCGCCGTAGACGGCCGCCACGCTGCTGGTCAGCACCACCCGCTTCACTGATGGCGTGGCGTCGACGCTCGCGAGAACGTTGCGGGTGCCTTCCAGTGCTGGCCGGATCAGTTGGTCGTGCGGGTTGTCGAGTTTGCCGACAAGGAACGGTGACGCCGTATGGATGACCAGTTCGCATCCCGCCATGGCCTCGGTGAAACTGCCCTCGTCGAGGAGGTCTGCGCGATGGAGTGAAAGCCGACCTGGGTGAGCGGCAGCCAGCGCGTGGAGATGACCGAGCCCTGCGGCCTTCTGAGGATCGCGGACGGTCGCACGCACAGCCCGACCAGCCTCCAGGAGATACCGGACGATCCACCCGGCGACATAACCGCTGCCGCCGGTGACAAGGACAGGGGAGTCGGGGTCGATCTCAGTCATGGCGGGTTCCTTGGAAGGCTGCGGTGACGTGGGGACGGAGTCGTGGGTGGTCAGACGGAACGCAAGTGGCGCGTGCGCTGGCCGGGTTCGACGACGGAGAAGTTGATGCCCGCCTTGGCGAGTCGGCGCAGCAGGTTTTCGCCCATCGCCGTCGCGGTGGTCACCTGGCCCGCCGTGGGTGGATTGGTGTCGAACGCGAGGCACATGGCTGATTCGGCGAGCATCTTGGCGGTCTCGGTGTAGCCCGGGTCGCCACCGGAGACCTGAGTCTGGACGGACTTGCCCCCGCCGCGGCCGACGAAGTCGACCGTGAACTGAGTCTTGTCGCGGCGTTCCTGGGACGGCCCCTCGCCCTGCGGAATTCGGCGACCGATCGCCCGTCGAATGAACGGAACCTGCACGGCGACCAGCGCTGCAGCGAACCCCAGAACTGACAGGAAGACCGTTGACAGGTTCTTGGCGCCCGCATAGTGCGAGTACGTGAAGTCGGGGCCGTAGTCGTCGCGTGCGCGCCCAGACCGCTTGACCACCTCGGGGTCGATGGTCGGCAGCGGGATGAGCCACGTTGCGGTGGCCTTGTCCCGGTGCGGCACGCCGAACCTTGCGCGCGAGGTCCGTCCGGGAGGGGGAGTGTCGACGCGGTTGCGGGCCGCTGCAGTGCGCTGCATGGTGCGCAGGCGCGCCAACTGTCCCAGGCCCGAGTGAAGCGTGCCGCCCGAGATGGTGGCGTTGGTCCGCACGATCCCCCGGACCTTGAGGGGTGCCCCGGTCGGCAACTGCTTGACGGTGAACAGCGTCCCGAGGTCGTGCGGGATCGAGTCGAATCCACACGCATGGACGAGGCGGGCGCCTGTCCTTTCCGCGGTCAGGTGGTGATCGAGGTACATGCGGTCAACGAATTCGGGTTCGCCGGTCAGGTCGACGTAGTCCGTGCCAGCGGCAGCGCAGGCTGCGACGAGGGGTGCTCCGTACTCCAGGTACGGCCCGACGGTCGTGATGATGACCCTTGCTGCACTGGCCACCGCATCCAGGGATTCGCGGTCAGTGGAGTCGGCATGAAGGAGCGCGACGTCGCGAAACGCCGGGTTGATGGTGGCGAGGCGTTCCCGAACCGCTTCCAGCCTGCTCTGGTTCCGTCCCGCGAGGGCAAGGGTGGCGCCTGAGGGGAGGTTTGCCGCGAGGTAGTCGGCGGTGAGCCCTCCGGTGAAGCCGGTGGCGCCGAAGAGCACCACGTCGAACTGTCGCGGGGTCGAACGATCAGGCATTGGATCTCCAATGAAGGTTGTGGAAGCGGTTCGGGGCGGCTGTGCGGCTCAGGCCGTGCGGCTCTCCAGCCAGGTGCGGTACTGCTTGAGGGCGCGGCCCTGCAGGATGGTCTCCTTGACCAGAGCGACCTTCGGGTTGATGCCCGGCCGGGTTCGGCGGCCGGCGCCCAGCCGACGCAACTGCTGGCGGACGCGCGCCATGCCGGCGGCCGAGGCGACGGCCTTGTCCTTGATGTTGATCGGCTTCAGCGTCACCTTCGCGTGGGGGTTGTCCTGCCACTTCCGCGGCAGGAACGGGTCGACTGCGAGTGCGGTGCCCATGCCAACGATGTCGACACCGCTGGCGAGGGCCTCCTCGGCGACGGCGCGACGGACGATGCCGCCGGTGAGCATCAGGGGCAGGGGGCTGCTGGCCGAGAGTTCCTCGGCGAGGGTGAGGAAGTAGGCCTCCCGTGACCGGGTGCGCTCGTCGCTCGCCTGGCCGGTCATCGCAGGTGCCTCGTAACTGCCGCCGGACAGTTCGACGATGTCGACCCCGAGCGGCTCCAGCATGGCGATGACCTTTGCGGCGTCGTCGAGGTCGAAGCCGCCCCGCTGGAAGTCGGCCGAGTTCAACTTCACGGCGACCGCGAACTTCGGCGAGACGGAGGCGCGGACCTCACGGACGATGTCGAGCAGGAGGCGGGCGCGGTTCTCCAGGCTTCCACCCCACTTGTCGGTGCGCTGGTTGGAGAGCGGCGAGAGGAACTGGGAGAGGAGGTAGCCGTGTGCGGCGTGGATCTCGACTCCGTCGAATCCGGCGGCCTCGGCTCGGCGGGCCGTGGTGGCAAAACGGCCAACGGTTTCGTTGATCTGCTCGGCCGTCATGGCGACGGGGGTGGCGAAGCGCTTGCTGTTCTTGCCGAGGTCGACGCGGGTGTCGGACGGGCCCCAGGCGACGCCGGGCATGTTGGCGAGGATCTGGCGGCCGGGGTGGTTGATCTGCATCCAGACGCTTGCTCCGCCGCTCTTGGCTTCCTCGGCCCACTTCTTGAACGGCTCGATGGGGGTGTGCTCATCGAGGACGACGCCGGCGGGGCCTGTCAGGGCCTCCGCGTGGACCATCACGTTGCCGGTGATGATCAGCCCGACGCCGCCGGCGCTCCAGCGGCGGTACAGGCCGAAGAGGTCCTGTCCGGGGAGTTGTCCGGGTGCGGACATGTTCTCCTCCATGGCTGCCTTGGCCAGCCGGTTCGGCAGAACGGAGCCGTTGGGCAGGGTCATCGGGGTGTAGATGGGGCTGCGCATGTGGGCCTTCCTCAAACAGTGATGTATGTTTACGTTGCTTACATCAGCGTACGAGGAGGAGTGAGCAGTGTCAACATCAACAAATGTGACCTACCACCACGGAGACCTTCGAGCGACCCTGCTGGCCACCGCCATGGAGATGCTCGAAGAGGGAACGCCGTTCTCCCTGCGGGCACTTGCCCGGCGGGCGGGCGTCTCGCAGACCGCGCCCTACCGTCACTTCGATGACCGTGACGCCCTGGAAGCCGCGCTCGCCGCGGACGGGTTCGTCGACCTCAAGGTCGCACTCGTCGGAGACGGCGACGGCATCCCCGCCACGGTCAACGGGCTCATCGAGTTCGCTGTCGCGTACGTCCACTTCGCCCTCCGCCGCCCTGCCGTCTTCCGCCTCATGTTCGGCAACGAATGCACCGACTCGGCGCCGCAGGTCATCGAGGCCGCTCAGGAACTCCGCGACCTCCTCGCCACGGCGTTGCACAACCTCTTCGAAGGCGACGACCTGGACGCACTCGCGACCGCCTGCTGGGCGCTCGTGCACGGCCTGGCAGTTCTGCATCTCGACGGCAAACTCGATGCCTCCGACCTGGACGCAACCGCCCGTCGGGTTCGCACGACCTTCGCCGCTGTCTTGTCTGCCGGCGCCATCCGGGCGACCGGCCGCTGAGAGGCGGGGGCCCGCGGGCGACCTACGCAGGCCGGGACTCCTGGCGGCGTTCGAAGGGCCTCCGGTAATCGAGCGCATTGGTCAACAGGACCACCAGAAGGCCCGCGCCAGCGAAGCACCCGAGCACCACAAAGGCGCCGACCGTCGTCGCGTCCGGGAAATACAGGCTGTCGCGCACCACCGTCGCACCGGCGCCCGGTGGCAGAAGTTGCCCCGCAAGGCGGCCCCCGTCGGGTAGCAACTCCGGCGCGATGGATGCCCCGGAAATGATGATGCCCAGCGAGAAGTAGAGCCCGCCGAGAAGCGTGCCTGCTGGGCCGACGAGTGCCACCACGCCGGCGACGGATGCGGTGATGGCGAGCGACGCGAGTGACAGGCCTCCGAACAACGCCCAGGTCGCGGCTCCGTCGCCGACCCCAAAGATCGACATTGCCGCCAAGGCGACGCCGGCGCTGAGGGCTGCATACAGGACGAGCACCGCCGCATGACGGACTCCGCGGCCCATGGACCGCTCGGTCAACTTGCCGAGACGTCCGAGTGCCACCGAGGCGATGGAGCCACCCAGGGTGAGCGCCTGGATGATGAAGCCAAGAGATCCACCGTTCGAGTCGTCCTTGGGAAGCGGCACGACGTCGACGATCGTCGAGGGGGCGGCGACGCGCTGAACGGTCGCAATGTCGACGCTTCGCCCTTGCTTGGCCAAGGCTTCAACGGTGGCGGCGACCTGATCGCCGTGCGCGGAGTTGTAGGCAGCCTTGAGGATGTTCGCGACTGCTGGCGATGCGGCACTGGCGACGTACAGCGTGTGATTGTCGCCGTCCAATACGGCGCCGCCGTAAGCGTCGCGCTTCTTGATCGCGGCGATCAGGGAGTTGGCGTCCCTGTAGGCCTCGACCTTGAACTGGTCCCCGGCTTCAAGGCGCGGCTCGATCTGGGCCCGCTGCTCCGCGGACGCGACGATGCCGATCGGCAGTGAGTGCGGCTGCGGCGCATGCGCCATGGAGAGGTAGTAGATGCCGAGCAGTAGTTGGACGACTGCGCCTCCGAACGCGATCGCGAGGCCAAGGGTCGAGATCTTGCGTGCGGTGGGTACCGCGGTGTTCGTGCTCGTCATCTCTGCTCCGTGATGAATGCTGATTGCGATTCAGGGGTGGCGCCCTCGGGTGATGTAAGCAACTCTTACATACGTGCTTGCGGTCTGGGAGTCCTGGACGGGTCGGGTGAGACGCCCTTTCGGGCGGCGAATCTTCCTGGCGTTCATCGTGGTCTGTCGTGGATCACATTTCCAAGGTGTTGACGGTGCACACATCGGCCGCTAACGTGATGTAAGCACCGCAAACATCAACAGGCAAAGGAGCCCCTCTCATGGCATCGTCCCCCAAGGCCGACACCGTCAAGTTCGAACTCGGCAGCCGCACGGTCAGCGTCCCGAAGGGCGGCCTGTACGACCGCTACCGGATGAACCCGAACCTCGACGAGATCGAGGCCGACCCCCGGGTCCGCAACGTCGACTTCTTCCGCGGCCTCAGCAAGACCAAGGTCGACTCGCCCATCGGCGAGACCTACACCCCGAACTTCTACTACGCCATGTCGTCCGCGCGACTGACGCTGCTCGCCCCGTCGTCTGCCATCCGCGCCCGCCTGCCCAAGGAACTGTCCCCGCTCGAACTCGTCCCCGGCGTTGGTCTCGTGTCGGTCATCTTCTTCCGCTACGACGTTGCCGACATCGACTTCTACACCGAGGCAGCGGTCGGCGTTGCAGTCCGCCCCGCCCGCCACGGTGGGCTCGGAGCCTTCGACCTGATCACCGACCTCAAGAACGACCACCTGCACTCCTACGTGTTCTCCCTGCCGGTGAACACCGAGATCGCGCAGGTCCGCGGCCACGACGGATACGGCTTCCCCAAGTGGGTCACCGACCTCGACGTCGACATCAACGCCAAGACCAGCACTGCCCGAGTGGCCAACGAGACCGGCGGCCTCGACGTCGGCTTCTCCGCCGCCACCCCGCGCCAGAAGACCTTCCGCTCCGGCGACCGCGTCTCCTCGCTCACCTCCTACACCCAGGGAGCGAACGGCTGGCAGGAGACCTTCAACCAGACCAACGTGCTGGCTGCTGGCTCGGCCCGCTTCCCCCGCGGCGTGAACCTCGAACTCGGCGAGGGCCGCATGTCCGACGACATCCGTGCACTCAAGCCGTTCCGCACCCTGCGACTCGACGTCGCCACCGAATCGCAGGCCGCCCTCCACATGCCCGTCACGACGTCCGTCCGCTCGAACTGAGCCCCACGAACGCGGTCATGGACGGCCGAAGCCGCCCATGACC